>NZ_BDFE01000015.1 GCF_001748225.1 Desulfoplanes formicivorans | reverse complement strand
AATGCTTAAAACCTTTTATGCTCTAACTCGCTATTTAATTGTCAAAGACCTTGCCTCGTTGTTACCAGGAAAGCGAGCTTCTATCCACTCAACCATCCGGTTGTCAACAAGTTTTTTCTTCAAAGATCGTATCTGCAATGCTCTTCGCCGCCCCCATGACTCCGGTCGCGACGAGGAGAGAGTATCTATCCGACCCCCCATTCACTGTCAATGACTTTTTGGATTGATTTGAACAAAATCCGTTCAATCCGCTCCAGCCTGACAACGAACCTGCAAACCGTCTTTATACCTCAAAGATCATCATACTGCCAGTCAAAAAACAGCCGCGTCATGGTCAACGCGGCAGGTGGGAGTATCTATCCAAGCCCCGAATGGCTGTCAACATCTTTGTGCCTCTTGCGGGAGTTTCTTCCGAACGCCCCGGCAAACAGCAAGCATGACATGAACCATCATGGTCGGAAATGAATACATTATATCCCGTTATTTCAAGTCCTTGACCGCACATGGCCCGGGGCTTTACCCCGCCAGCGCGTCAAGAGATGGGTCTTCTATGTGCGGACCCGGACTTTGTCAAACACTTTTCCAACAGTTCCTCATCTTTTTTCTTCCCCATATGCCAACCATTTCTTTTCCTTGGCAACCCTTCAATACGGTTTGACCTCACGAAATTTTGACTTTCCTTTGCACCCCTCTTACACCACCAGCATTCAGCTGGTACGCTCCCCCATCAACAAGGATCTGCTATGCAAACCACCCTTGATTGCATACCCTGCTTCATGCAGCAAGCCCTCAAGGCTGCCAGAATCATCGATCCAGAGGATGCCGATCTGCACAAAAAGGTGCTTCTGGAATGGGCATCCATGTTGCCATCCCTGGATCTGACCGTCTCTCCCCCTGCCCTGGCCGGGATCATGTACAAACGACTGGGCGCCCTTCTGGGCACCAGAGACATCTTTGCAGCTGTCAAGGAACAGGCCAATACCGAGGTACAGCGATTCCTGCCCGGGTTTCGAGCAACCCTTGCCGCCAGTGACGATCCCCTGTTCGACGCCCTCAGACTGGCCATCATCGGCAACTACATGGACGCCGGCACCCCGACCCAGCATGCCTGGGAACAGGCCATGCACGAAGAACGCGACGCTACGTGGGCATCCACCCATTATCCCCGTTTTCGCCACCACCTGGCCTCTGCCAGGTCAGTACTCATTCTGGGAGACAATGCCGGAGAAATCGTCCTGGACACCCTGCTTGTGGATGAACTTGTTCGCATGGGCCACAAGGTCACCTATGCGGTCCGGGGAACGCCCATTTTGAATGATGCCACCATGGAGGACGCCAAACGGGTCGGCATGGTCGATCGGTGCGAGGTCATCACCTCTGGCGTTGATACGCCGGGAACCGTTCTTGAACGCTGTACACCGGACTTTCTCCACCGACTGGACCAGGCAGAGGTCATCATCAGCAAGGGGCAGGGAAATTTCGAGGCCCTCAAGGGCGAGCGGACCGGAATCTATTTTGCCTTCAAGGTCAAATGTCCCGTGGTTGCAGCCATGACGGGTCGTCCCGAAAAAACGTCCATATTCGAATACATCTAAACAAAGGAGCTGATCTGCGATGCGAGCCACCAGCATGGCCCTGTTGATTATCGACATGCAAAACGACTTTGTGCTCCCCAAAGGAGTGCTTCATGTGGCAGGGGCCCAGGCCACCATCCCGGTGATCCAGCGCATTCTCCACGTCTTCAGGCAAACCGGGAGACCTGTCTTCCACATCACCCGGGAATACCGTCCGGACGGATCCGATGTGGAGAACATGCGCCGCAAGAAATTTCTGGAAGAGCGCCCCTTTGTGGTTCCGGGCACATGGGGCTGGCAGATTGCGGAACAGCTCACCCCGCTTCCCGGGGAATACAGGATCATCAAAAACCGATTCAGCGCGTTCATGTTCACGGAACTGGACCTCATGCTCCGACGATTGGGCCTTGCCCACCTGGTCATTACCGGCACCCAGCTGCCCAATTGTGTCCGGGCCACGGTGTTCGATGCCTTGAGCCTGGACTACGAGGTAACCCTGATCACCGACGGATGCTCGGCCCAGACACCGGAAATAGCGGCCGCCAATATCAGGGACATGGCCCATGTGGGGGTGCAGTGCATGGATTCGAAGCAATTTCTGAACGGGTTGTAAGGGTGAGACACAAAGCTGACGGGGAAAACAGAAGCCAGTCACCTGTGACATCTGCACACATCCCAGAAGAAAGGTACGGGCACCCATCCCTGGCTTTACTCCTTCACCGGCCTTCCATGCCCAGACCTACCTGACGTGTGCCTCCCGCAACGAACAATCCATTTCCTTTGACCATTCCCTGCGCATATGACGCAAGGCAGGTAAGGTCGTTCGAACCGCCCGGATTCTCTGCTTTGCACACTTCACACGCACAACCCCTTCCTTCTGGGGACCACGGTCCATGACCACCTCGCCCCAGGGGTCAACAGCCATGCTGTGCCCGAACAGCTCCATCCCGGTCTCCTCATTCCTCCCGCACAGGGAAGCCGAGCCCACATAGCACTGATTCTCCACCGCCCGGGCCCGAAGCAGCAACCGCCCATGGGCCGCGCCCGTTCGGGCGGTAAAGGCCATGGGGCAGAGAATGAGATCAACGGGTGCACAGGCCCTGAACAGCTCGGGAAACCTGATATCATAGCAGATGGACAGGCAGATCCTCCACCCGTTAAGTTCCCAGACCACCGGTTCCCGGCCGGGAACGTAGATCGCAGTCTCATCCACCCCGCTCACGTGATCCGGGTCCAGCTGAAAAAGATGTATCTTGTCGTATCTGGCAACCAGTCTGCCTCTCGGATCATAGGCCAAAGCCGCGTTGCAAATACCATGGTCTTGTCTCACGGGAACCCCGCCAAACAGCACATGCATGCCATGTTGCGCGGCCATGTTACCAAGCTCCCTGTTGAGCATGTCCAGGGAGCGCGCGCTGGTCCGCAATGTCTCGGCGTTGCCCAGACAGATGGCGGTTTCCGGCAGGACAGCCAGATCACATCCGTTGCACTCTTCAAGCAGACGATCAATGGTTCGGAGATTGAAAGCCCGATCCGGAAGCGCGTGCATCTGGATCAGGGCAAGATCAAGGGTAGCGGGCATGTCCATCACTTCCTTGTGCGCACAAACCGATCGGCTTCTTCTTGCTTCATGCCGAAGCAATGCTCGGGTCCGGGAAATATCCCCGCGGCCACCTCGGTGCCATATTCTTGCAATGCCTGGACGACCACCTCTTCCAATTGCGCATACCGTTTGACAAATTTCGGGGTGAACCGGTCAAAAAGCCCCACCAGATCATGAAAGACCAGCACCTGTCCATCGCACTCCCTGCCCGCACCAATACCGATGGTCGGGATATGCAGGGTCCTGCTGATCTCCCGGGCCAGGATATCGGGCACACACTCAAGCACGAGCATGAACGCCCCGGCCTCCTGCAAGGCAAGGGCGTCTTCCACCAGCGCGCTGGCTGAAGCCGCATCCTTCCCCTGCACCTTGAAGCCGCCGAGATTGGTAGCCGTCTGGGGGGTCAAGCCGATATGACCGCATACGGGGATTCCGGCCCGGCACAAGCCTTGTACCTGGGGAACGACTTCGCGCCCTCCTTCCAGCTTGACTCCGTCACACCCCCCTTCCTTGATGAACCGGCCTGCGTTGCCAACCGCCTGCTCGACTGAAACCTGGTAGGACATAAAGGGCAGGTCGCCCAGGACAAAGGCCCGCTGGGTCCCCCTCATGACCGCGCGAATATGGTGCAGCATGTCCTCCATGGTCACGGGTACCGTGGAATCATACCCAAGCACGACCATGCCCAGGGAATCACCCACCAGAATCATATCCAGTCCGGCCTTGTCTACCAACCGCGCCGTTGGATAGTCATAAGCGGTGACCATGGTTATTTTTCGACCAGCGGTCTTGCGTGCCGCCAGTTCGGAAAGTGTCATCTTGGTTGCCATTGTTCTTTCTCCTTGAGGCGATGCTCTGGATGGGAGGTCTGCGCAGCATGCAGCGTGGGGTCACGAGTCAGCTGCTCCATGGGGGAGATCAACCAGAATATTGTCGATCAGCCGCGTCTTCCCCAGATACAGGGCCACGGCAAGGACCACCGGTCCGCTGATCTCGGATACCGGATGCATGGAATCCGGATCAACCACCTCGAAATAATCCAATCGGCCGGCAGGCAAACGCTCCGCGTACCAGGTCGTAATCCTTTCCCGCAAGACCGAGGCTCGGACCTCCCCCTGCCGGATCCACTGCTCGGCAGCCTGCAGTCCCTTGTACAAGGCCGGGGCCTGCTTACGTTCATCATCCGCAAGATAGGCGTTGCGGGAACTCATGGCCAATCCGTCCGGCTCGCGCACAATGGGCCTGCCTGCAATCTTCACCGGCATATTCAGATCCCTGACCATCCTTCGTATAATCGCCAACTGCTGCCGGTCCTTTTCACCGAATGCGGCCACATGGGGCTGAACCAGATTGAACAGCTTGGTCACTACCGTGGCCACGCCCCGGAAATGAACGGGTCGGCTCGCGCCGCACAATCCCCGGGCCAATGCAGGAACCTCGACCCAGGTGGCATGATCCCGAGCATACATGGTTCCGGCAGGAGGCATGAACAGAATATCCACGCCATGTTCCTCGGCAAGGCGTGCATCGCGCTCGGCATCCCGGGGATAGGTTTCCAGATCCTCACCCGGCCCGAATTGGGACGGATTGACAAACAGGGACACCACCAGGATGTCACAATGCTCTCGCATCCAGTTCATGAGGGAAAGATGGCCCGCATGGAAATACCCCATAGTGGGTACCAGTCCAATGACCTTTGTTGGTCTGTAACCCAGGCAGACCTGCTGCAGTCTGTCCGGAGACCTCACTATCTCCATGATATCCAGCTCCTTGTTCGCATCGTGTCGCAAGGGGTTCATCCCAATCACCCGGTCGGTCCCCTTTTCCCGAGATGGATGTTGACCATGCCCTGTCAGCTAGCCAATGCCCCCGTATATAATCCCCAGCACCAGTACCAGCACGGCCACCAGGGGGAAAACATACTGCAAAAACCATTTCAGGCGCACGCCATACACCCGACCGGCCCCGGCATTGATCTCTGCCATGGCCCGATCCGCCCCGTAAACCCAGAAAAAGGCCACCTGGATAACAAGGGCGCCAAAGGGAAACAGGTAAATCGTGATGAGGTCCGCCCATCTTCCAAACGCGTTCATGTTCAGATCCAGAGGAAGCCCGACCACAAAGGCCAGAGCCCCCACCAACAACACCGCCACGGGGCGTTGCAGTCCCAGTCGCTCCATGACCGCTTCAACGGGCACCTCGAGAAGATTCAGGGCCGAAGAGAGCCCGGCCAGCACCACGCTCAGGAAAAACAGCGTCCCGAACAGATGGCCCTGGGGCATGCTGTCGAAAATCCGGGGCATGGTGATGAACAGCAACCCAGGGCCGGACTGCAAGTCCAGACCAAAGGCAAACACCGAGGGAATGATCACAAAGGCGGCCAGAAGCGAGGCACTGGTGTTCATGAGCACCGTCTTGAAGGCCGAATCCGGGATGTCCACATCCCGGGTCAGGTAGCTTCCGTAAATGAGCATGCCCCCCAGGCTTACGGTAAAAAAACTCTGTCCAAGGGCCATGACCCAGGTCGTGATCTCGCCCAGCTTGGACCAGTCGGGCTTGATGAGATAGGCAACGCCTTCAAGAGAGCCGGGCAGGGTCAGGCTCCGGATGAGCAGAATCAGAAGGAGTCCGAAAAACACGGGCATGGCCACCTTGTTGCACTTTTCAAGACCCTTCTCGATACCGGCAGCCACAAAGATCATGGACAGGAGCATGGCCGCCAGATGCCAGGGAATGGACGAAGAGTTGCCGGCCAGACCACCAAACAGACCGCCCGGATCAACGCCAGCAAACCCGTTGTAAAGCGCAAAGAAAAAATACTTGAGGATCCAGCCCAGAACAATGACGTAAAACACCAGAATGCCGAAAAGGGCCACCACGGGGATGGCTCCCAGGATGCCGCCCATCACGGGGTGCTGGGGCGAGAAACTCTTTACCAGGGCGCCCATGGGACCTGCCTTTTGACTCCGGCCAAAAGCCAGTTCGGCAATGAGTCCGAACACGACCATGCCGAACACGAACAAAAAATAGGGCACCAAAAACGCTGCCCCGCCATAGGAAGCCAGCCTCCAGGGAAAAAGCCAGATATTCCCCAGTCCAATGGCTGCTCCCATGCATGCCAGTACAAATCCGAGCTTGCCGCTCCAGGTTTCACGATTCATCATGCAACACTCCATCTTCTCGTCATCCAACCAACACTTTCACTCCCTGCTTCCGGGCCACTGCAACCATGCAGCAGGCTGTTCCCCCTGATCGTTCAGGGATCGGAAGGCAGACAATGCTCACCTTTTGTCAAGGACTCACTCAGAAAAAGCCACTCCTGCAACGCCCATGCATCGGCAGCGCCATGTTGCGAAAAAGCCCCCGGCCAGTGAGCGCCGAGGGCTTTTCACAACATGCTGCAACACGTCATCCGGACAATACACATGGTTCCATATCCTCCTGCTGCCCACTCAAAAGACGCACCTGCGTGGTTGTCCTGGCAAGAAATTCCTTTTCATGGGAAACAACGATCATGGCCACATCCAGATCGTTGAGTACCTGGATGATCCGCTCCCGGGTCGACTCGTCAAGGCCGGTGGTCGGCTCGTCAAGGAGAAGAATACGGGGGGACATGGACAAAATGGTGGCCAGGGAAACCAGCTTTTTTTCTCCGCCAGACAGTTTGTGGGTGATCCGGTCCTCAAATCCCTCCAGCCCCAACCGGGCAAGCGTACTCCGGGCCAGAGCCCGGGCCTCGGCCGGCGTGTACCCCATATTCAGGGGCCCAAAGGCAACATCATCCAGCACCGTGGGACAAAACAACTGATCATCGGCGTTCTGGAACAAGAACCCGATTTCCCGGCGCGCACGAACAAAATCCTGTTCCCCGCGCATGACCCTGCCCATGATTTCGATATGACCCGATTGGGGCACAAGCAGGCCCACAAGAAGCTGCAGCAAGGTGGTCTTGCCCGTGCCATTGGGACCAACCAGGCCCAGGCGCTGGCCCGGGTACAGCTCAAGGTGGACATGGTGCAGCACGCAACGGCCGCAGGGATAGGCAAAACTCAGGTTGTGTACGCCAATGAGTGGTTTCATGAGCAGCCAGCCAGTTCAAGAATACCCAGCAGGACAATCACAACCGCCCCGCAGGCAAAAAAAAGCCAGTCTCCGGCAACCGCGCGGTACGTGGTGAGACCATACAACCGCCCCCTGAATCCGCGACAGATCATGGCCGCATGGACCCGACGGGCACGTTCCCAGGCACGCACCAGAATCATGCCCACCATATAGGCATACGTCCGATAGGTATGCATGGAGGTCGTGGGTGTGAACCCGCGCAGAACCGCCGCCCTGTGCATCCGCCCGGATTCCTCTTCGAACACGAAGATATAGCGATAGGTCATGAGCAACAACTGGCAGATTTTGGGAGGGACCCCCAGGGACTGCAGCGCATTGCCCAGAATGATCACGGACATGGTCGCCACCAGAGCCATACAGACAATGATGATGGCATTGGCCTTCAGGGTGATCTGCAGGGCATGCATGATCCCCGGGGACGAGGCCTGCAGGAACCCGACATCAAGGACAACCGGACCGGGTACGGAAAAAGGGAGCACCAGCCAGAGGAAGGCAATGAACCCATTGACCACCACCAGCCGCCTGACAAGCACGCGCAGGGGCAGACCGGCACCCAGATACAGCCCTCCGGCAATGCCTAGGGCAACGAGCTGCACATCCATGGCCCGGGAAAGGGCCACGACCACGGAAAAAGCAATGGCCAGGACAACACGGAATCGGGGATCAACCCGTGCAAGCGCGGTACGGGTGTCTGCAAGGGACTCACGGATCATCGTTATTCTCCAGCCAACCCTGAAGTTCACAAGCCGGCAAGATCAAAGGCCTGGGAAAAAGTCCCTCATGAAGGGTCTGTTTTCCCGGAAGCGGAATGGGAAGAGGAGGAAGATTGGCGGTCCTTGCCCCCTCTGATACTCCTGCAATACAGCGCAAGCCCCATCAACCCGAAAAGATAGCCAAGGCCGCCCACAACATCCCTCACGGAAAAACGATCCGCCTGCATCTGGGCCAGACGGCGTTTGATGGGCGCGAGCTTGCGATCCAACTCCCGATCCAGGATGTCCTGCACTATTTCCGGGGAAATGCCGGACATTTTATTGTTCGTTCCGGCCAACATTCCTGCCGACCCGTCCCGGGTGTCGGGTTCCACGGATTCCAGCCCGTCCACATACTCGGTTGCAGGAACGTCCCACTGCCCCTTATGCCCGGTTCCGGCCATAAGCAGGACTCGCAGGTCGAGGTGCTGCTGGCGGGCTCTGTCCGGGATACGGAAGGTGTATTGCCCCTCAGGATCAGTGGTCCCCGTGGCCAGCACCTCGCCGGTGGCAGGCACAACCATCTGCAAGCGCCCCCCATTCACGGGACCGCCCGGCTGAAATTTGCTTTGGGTATGCAGCCTGTTGCCTTCAACCCAACAGAAAACGCCCACCCGGTGGGCATGGGCCAGGGAAGAACCCAAGCCGAACACCAGCACGCAGACCACGGCCATCACCAGCCAGCCCTGTTTCATGCCAGCATCTCCGGTTTGATCTTTTTCAAAAAACCCACCAGCGCGGCGGTCATCCCGCCTTCAAGAAGCATGATGGGCACATGGGCCGCAACAAGCAGGCCAGCCGTTGCCAGAAGATCGCTCCCGGAAAGCCACAGGGCCCCAGCCGCGAGCAAGGCGGTCAACCCGATGGACAAGGCCCCGGCCAGAAAGGCGCAGATAACGGCTACTCGTCCCGTGGAGTGGATGCCCCGGCCACAAAGCATCCACACCATAAGGGCGGGCACGGCCATGATGACGGTATTGACCCCCAGAACCACCAGTCCCCCGAACTGAAACAGCACGGCCTGGAGCAGCAGGGCAATGAAAATGGCCAAAACAGCCCCCCAGCCAAGAACCAGTCCCAGGGCACCGTTGAGGATGAGATGCACGTTGGAAGGCCCCAGGGGGACATGAATCAGCGAAGCCACAAAAAAGGCAGCCGCCATGACCGCAACCAGGGGAAGGGAATCGTAATCCATTTTTTTCAGGGCGATGGTCAGCCCCGCCAGCGTCAGACAGCCCCCTGCGAGAAGCACGGGAGCCGAAAGCACGCCCTCGGAAATATGCATCTTCTGTCTTCCTTGTCCATGAGTAACGCTGCAGCCGGCCGTTGCAGACCGCTCGCAAATCATAACCGGGAAAAAGGCGACCGCCACAAACCCGAACGTTTCAGCCTACGGTTCCGGCCAGGGTACTACTTCAACCCACAGAACAGCGCCCAGTTCCACATCCTTGGGGGTTCCCTTCTGACGAATCTGATAGTCAGCCGTGTTCAGACCGGCAAAACCCCACCAGCCTGCCGCTGGGATGCCAACAGTGAACACACCGTTCGCATCCGCCCGCACAACCTGAGTCGCCAGATAGGGATGGGGCGCCTGCATGGGGCCATGGGGATTGTAATATTCGATTTCCACGGGTGTATGGGGAGCCGGCTTGCCGTCCAGCAATATCTGGCCCTGAAAGACATTGCCGGCATACAGCCCAAAGGGACGCGTCAGGGGCACGATTTCGGTTTTCAAACCTGCGGGTCGTTCCCACCCTTCTTCCTCGCCAAAGGCGCCCACAATGGTCTTGGTGTAATGGATGATAAAACAATCCTCTGCCGGCTCCCAATAGGGGTGGGGTTCCATCACAAAGGTATACACTCCGGGACGCTTGACCCTGTAGTTGACAGACCATGCCGTATGACCAAATACCGTGGTTTTCCGAAGGTCCTTTGCCAAATCCGTCATGGTTCCCTCCAGAAAAACGCCCGCATGCAGGGGTTTGACCAGTTCCATGCCTTCCTGGGCAAAGGGGTGGGAAAAACTCATGGTCAGGCCGAGGTTTCGGGATTGCCTGTCCACCATGGAAGCCGAAGGAATGATCATGCCGAAATGGGCGAATCCAGGGGCGGGAAAACAGAGAATCAACCAGCCAAAAACCAAAGACAGGGCTATCCGAACCATGCTCTCACTCCATGACAATCAATGCGTTCACATGCACAATCAACTGGGCAACCATTTTCTGCATACGCTTTCTTAAAAAATAACACAACAGAATTCTCAAGGGGTACTGAGCAACACAAAACCATGGGTTGTGCAGACAAGACGTTGCAGGAGGTAAACCTGAAAGGCAAGGGAATGCACGCAGGAAGGCCTGTTGTTCAGGCAAAATCGTCACGACCACAAGAAGAACAAGGGGAGCACGCCAAAGGCAGACAGCCCTCAGAACTCTTCCTGCAGCCGATAGACAAGATGGGT
The DNA here is from genome assembly GCF_001748225.1 of Desulfoplanes formicivorans. NCBI lineage: Bacteria > Pseudomonadati > Thermodesulfobacteriota > Desulfovibrionia > Desulfovibrionales > Desulfoplanaceae > Desulfoplanes > Desulfoplanes formicivorans. Next base: position 706,147 of record NZ_BDFE01000015.1, on the reverse strand, counting down.
GAAACGCTTGGAGCTGTCCTTGTTGGAAAGGCCAATGGACAGGGCCCGGTGGGAGCCGAGCATCACGGCCAGTTTGCGGGCCCGGGTAAGGCCCGTGTAGATGAGATTTCGCTGCAAAAGCATGTAATGCTGGGTGACCACGGGCATGATCACGGCCGGGTACTCACTGCCCTGGGACTTGTGCACGCTCACGGCATAGGCCAGGGAAAGCTCGTCCAGCTCATCGAACCCGTACTCCACCTCCCTGCCCTCAAAGTCGATCTGCAGGGTCTCGGCCTTGGGATCCAGGGAAACGATCCACCCGAGATCGCCGTTGAACACGTCCTTGTCATAGTTGTTGCGCATCTGCAAAACACGATCCCCCACCCGATACTTGCGCTGTCCCCTGGCAATCTCCGGCCCGTGGGGATTGAGGCGCTCCTGGAGCAGGCTGTTGAGGGTCTGGGTGCCCACATCGCCCTTGTGCATGGGGGTGAGCACCTGGACATCGCGCATGGGATCAAGGCCGTACACCTCAGGAATCCGCTCGCAGGCCGTCTTTACAATGAGCTGTTGAATGCGCAGGGGATCATCGTTTTCCACCCAGAAAAAATCCGCCTGGGGGACCGGTCGGGTGGCACCCAGGGGAAACTCGCCCTCGTTGATGCGGTGGGCGTTGACCACAATCATGCTCTCCCTGGCCTGGCGAAAAATGGTAGTCAGCCGCTTGTGGGGCAAAACCCCACTCTCCAGACAGTCCCGCAGCAGATTGCCCGGCCCCACCGAAGGGAGCTGGTTCACATCTCCCACCAGCACGATGCGGCAGGTCAGGGGCAGTGCGCGCAAAAGATGCAGACAAAGGACGCAATCCAGCATAGACACTTCGTCCACAATCAGGGCGTCCACCTTGAGCTTTTTGTCTTCGTTGAACACGAAGCCGTCACTGCCAACGGGATCATACTTGAGAAGGCGATGGATGGTCGAAGCGGATCTGCCCGTGGCCTCGGCAAGGCGCTTGGCAGCCCGGCCCGTGGGCGCGGCAAGTTTTACTTCAAGGCCCAGGGAGCTCAAGGCCCGGGCCACCATGCGCGTGATGGTGGTCTTGCCTGTTCCCGGACCGCCGGTGATGATGTAGATATTGTTCTCGCAGGCCCCGAGCACGGCCTCGCGCTGCTCAGGGGATAAAGTGACCCGGGAACGGGCTTCCTGTTCCCTGATGACCCCGGCCAGCTTGTCCTCGTCCACATGAACCCGGTGAGAGGCAATGGCCTGGAGCCGGGAAACGATCTCCCGTTCCATGCGGTAGAAAAAATGCGGGTACACGGCCTGATGGACATCCTGTTGGGGAAGATCCTCAACCACAATGCGTTTGGCTTCCTGCAGCCTGACCAGCCCCTCCTGGAGCAGAGGGGCGTCAATGTCACCCAGGGCATGGGCCGCCTTTTCCAGCAACGCATCAGCCGGATAGAACAGATGGCCCCGTTCTCCCTGCTGATAGAGAACATACATGATTCCGGCCTGGACACGTTGGGGAGAATCCTGGGCAAACCCCAGCTTCAGGGCCATGGCATCGGCCGTTGCAAATCCGATCCCCCGGATCTCGTACACCAGCTGATAGGGATCCTGTTTGAGACGCTCCACAGCCTGAATGCCATAGCGTTTGAAAATCTTTCCGGCAAAGGTGGGGGCGATCCCGTACTCCTGCAGAAAAAGCATGAGGGAACGGATTTCCCGCTGTTTTTCCCAGGATTCCCTGATCTTGACCAGAGTCTTTTTGCCCAGGCCGGGGACTTTGAGCAGCTGTTGGGGATCCTCGTCCAGGATGTCCAGAACACGGGCCCCGAAGTGCTCCACCAGTTTGCCGGCCATGGTCGGCCCGATACCCTTGATACACCCGGAACTCAAATACCTCCTGATCCCGTTGATGGTGGCCGGAAGGACCTGCACACAGGTTTCGGCCTGAAACTGCCGCCCGAACTTGGGATGTTCCTTCCAGGTCCCGGTGAGTTCAAGCATTTCCCCGGGGACCACTTCGCCCAGAGTCCCCACCACCGTGACCTGCCCGGGCTCGCCACGAGCCCGCAGGCGTGCGATGACAAACCCGTTTTCGCTGTTTGCGAAAACAATGGTCGCCACCTCGCCCTTGAGGGTTCGGGTCGATGTACTGTCCTGGGTCATTTCGACTCTGTCCTTCAGATTTTCTGCCGGTACGCAAGTGACTGGCGCAGGGTATTCCGATCCATGTACTTGACCTCGGCTCCCAGAGGAATGCCCTGGGCCAGCCGGGTGATGCCGATATCGGGAAATTCCTTTTGAAGCATATTCTTGAGATATGATCCCGTGGCCTCGGCGTCTCCGGTGGTTCCCAGGGCCAGAATCACTTCACCAATGTTTCCCTGGGCCAAGAGAGTTCTCAGACCTTCGAGTTCCAGGTCCCCGGGATTGATCCCGTCAAGGGGAGACAGCAGTCCCCCCAGAATGAAATAGCGTCCCCCATAGCCTCCGGCCTCTTCCATGACCAGCAGGGAATCCCACTCCCCCACCACGCAGAGCTGGCCGGTCTCGCGCCTGGGATCGGCACAAATGGAACAGGGATCACTATCGGACAGACTGCCGCACACGGAACAGATGGACAGATTCTCGCGCAGAGAAAGAATACTCTGACCGAGTCCCCGGGCCTGGGGTTCGGGCCACTTGAGCAGGGTCATGGCCATGCGCAGGGCACTCTTGGGACCAACTCCCGGAAGGGAGGAAAGTCGTTCAACAACATCTTGTAAGGGTTGGGGAAGATTCACCAATACAATCCATCCTCGCAGAAAATGACATGCCCGCCCTACAAGGGACGGGCCATGAAAAAGGGTTCACAATCATGCGCCTTTTGGCAGATGCTCAGAACAGCTAGAACATGCCGGGAATCTTCATGCCGCCGGTAAGCTGACCCATTTCCTCCTCGGCCATTTGCGTGGCCTTTTTCAGGGCCTCGTTCACGGCAGCAAGGATCAGATCCTGAAGCATGTCCACATCCTGGGGATCCACCACGGCCGGGTCGATGGAAAGAGACAGGATTTCCCGGGCACCAGAGGCTGTGACCGTAACCATGCCGCCACCGGAGGAGGCCTCCACGGTCCTGGTTTTGAGATCCTCCTGCATCTGGGTCATTTTCTTCTGCATTATCTGCGCCTGGCGCAATATATCGTTGAGTCCCATGACGGGTTTCCTCCTTGGATGGATGGTTGGGGTGACATCGGATCACCCGGTTTTCTCGACGCTTCCGGGGAGTGGGTACACCGCCTCAAGCCCTCAGCGCTTCCTGATATCGACCACCTGGGCCCCAAAGGTGTCCATGACTTCCTTGACCAGGGGATCGGCCAAAGCCTTCTTGCGAACCTCCCCCGGCGACATGCGGGTTTGTTCCCGGGGAGGCTCGACCCGGATATCCATGGGCTTGCCCGCCCATTCCGTGGCAAGGATTTTGAGTCTGGAGACGACTTCCTGGCGGGAACACTGCTGGTACACGAAATCCTTGGAACAGAGAATTCTGATGAGGTCATCCTCAATAACGCCCTGAACCTGCAAGAGAAACATGAAGCCATGCCCTTCTGTCCCCTTGTGGGACTGACAGAATCTCACGAATCCGGACCAGTCGAGGGGCCGGGACGAAGAGGACACGCCCCCGGAATCCAAACCCGTTGTCATGGGTGCCGGGGTCTCGTGTACTGCTGCCTGGGGAGCAGAGGGCTGCGGCCCGCCTTCATGCCGTTCTTCAGCCCTTGTCGGCGCATGCAAAGGTTTCCCCGTGACTCCTGACTCCTCGTGCTCCGAGGTCCTGGCCGCAAAACCAGTGGATGCAGAGGAAACTGCCTGACCTTCGGCAGGAGTTCCCCCCGTGGTCTGGGGAGAAGACGGGGGTGTTGCGGGTGTGACCTTGCCCAGGGGCAGCAGGCTGGGAAGATAGCTCAGGTTGACCAGGAGCATTTCCAGATCCAGGCCCGGTTCAAGGCTGGCTTGTACCCTGCGCTGCCCTTCAAGGGTCATCTGCCAGCAGGCATGTACATGAGCCGGAGTAAACAGGGGAACACAGGCCTGCCAGGCCTCCACTTCCTCCTGGGGAAGATCAATGAGTTCCCGGGCCTTGTCCCCCATTTGCTTGAACAGGAAAAGATTGCGCCAGCAAAGAACCAGTTCACGCAAGAAAAAAATAAGATCCAGTCCCTTGTCCAGCACCTCGTTCTGGATGCGGCCAAGGGCTCCCAGATCCTGGGCCGCAATGGCCTTGACCAGATCAATGTACAATTCCTGATCAGCCAGCCCGAGGACCTCGCGCACTTCACGCACTCGGAGCCCATCCTTTCCCAGGGCAAGCACCTGGGCCAGCAGGGACATGGAATCACGCACGCTTCCCGCACCCCTTCGGGCCAGCAGGTGCACGGCTGGCAGCTCAAAGGAAACGCCTTCCTGCTCCAGGATGAACGAAAGGTGGTCCACCAGCTCCTGCTGGGGCAGCCGCTTGAACACATAATGCTGACAACGGCTGATGATGGTCTGAGGAAATTTTTCCGGCTCGGTTGTGGCCATGATGAAGACCACGTGGCCTGGGGGTTCTTCCAGGGTCTTGAGCAAGGCGTTGAAGGCCGCCTTGGAAAGCATGTGCGCCTCGTCGATAATGATCACCTTGTACCGGCAGTCAAGGGGCGCGTACGCCACATTTTCCTGAAGCCTGCGCACATTGTCCACTCCGGTGTTGGACGCGCCGTCGATCTCCATGACATCCACGCTGGCCCCCTTGGTGATCTGATCGCAGAACCGGCAGGCATTGCACGGTTCCGGCGCGGGTGCATCCTGACAATTGATGGCCTTGGCAAAGATCCTGGCAATGGTGGTCTTGCCCACCCCCCGGGTCCCGCTGAAAAGATAGGCCGGGGCGATACGATCTTCGGCAGCGGCCCTGGAAAGGATCGTCTTGATGGCCTCTTGCCCGGCAACCTGTTTGAAGGTCTGGGGCCTGTACGTGGCGGTAAGGGCTTCCTTGCTCATAACATCGGTGGGGGGTGAAAGATGATCCGGCGGCAAAGAGCTTGAGCATCCCCGGGGATGCTCAAGCCGGCATATTCAGGAAAGGCACAAATCCATTGGGGTTCTTCCGTCAGGACGCTGTCTGATCCGCACAAGGCATGCACAGCGGAAGTTCCCCCGAAGGAGCCTACACAGGGCAGGCAGGCTCTGAAAATCCGAACACCTTGTGCTTCAAAGGCACCCAGGCGATATGCCGCCATGATTGCGGAAGATCACGCAGGGACAAACCTTGCGTGATCCCCGCGCTCATTTACAGGGAATAGTGGGTCAGCCACCGGTCGTAATCGGGATTCTCGCCCTTGACGATGGCAAAAAACGCCTTTTGCAGGGCCTTGGTCACAGGCCCGGCATGACCGGCGCCGATCTGACGGCGGTCCACCTGGCAAATGGGCGTGACTTCGGCGGCCGTTCCGCAGAAAAAGGCCTCGTCAGCCGTGTACACTTCATCCCGGCTGAAACGCTGTTCAAGGACTTCATACCCGAGATCCCGGGCAATGCGGATGAGAGAGTTGCGGGTCAGGCCGGCCAGGATGGATCCCAAAGGGGGCGTGCGGATGATGCCGTCCCTGACAATGAAAATGTTCTCGCCCGTGGCCTCGGAAACATAGCCCTGGGCGTCCAGAAGCATGGCCTCGTCATACCCGTCCTGCAGGGCCTCTTTCTTGGCCAGAACCGAATTGACATAATTGCCTGCGGCCTTGCTCTTGGTCATCATGGCATTGACATGCTGGCGGGTGAAGCTGGATGTGCGAACCCGGATACCCTTTTCCAGGGCTTCCTGGCCCAGATAGGCTCCCCATGCCCAGGAGGCGATGATCACATGAACCGGATTGTCGCCGGGATTGACGCCCATGCCGCCGGCGCCAAGAAATACCAGCGGCCGGATATACCCTTCGGCAAGGTTATTGATCTTGAGGGTCTCAAGGATGGCTTGGCAGATGTCTTCCTGGGAAAAAGCAATGTCGAACTGCAGAATCTTGGCCGACTCGAAAAGACGGCGTACATGATCCTGCAACCGGAATACTGCGGAGTCCTGGGGACATGCATAGCACCGGATTCCCTCGAACACGGCGGTTCCGTAATGCAGGGTGTGACACAGCACGTTAACGTTCGCTTCAGCCTGGGGAACCAGCTTCCCATCAAACCAGATCTTGCCCGCATCTACCATTGTCATGCCTTCCTTTGGTTGTTAGTGGGGATTGTCGAGATAGAAAATGAACCGTCGTAATGTAGGGAATCGACATTCCCGGGTCAAGACGGAAATACATCAGGTCAACAACCATACCGGAATCTTTGACAAAAAAACGGGCCCGAACCGGGTGATGCGGTCACGCTCCCATCCACATGACCCACAGGGTCCGCGCGCGTGGTCCGTCAAACTCGGCCAGAAAGACCCGCTGCCAGGTGCCCAGGCACAAGGTGCCGCCTTCCACCAGAAGCTGCTGACTGGAGCCGACCAGGGATGTCTTGACATGGGCATCGCTGTTGCCTTCGGCGTGTCGATAATCCCCCTGTCGGGGAACAAGGCGCCCAAGGGTCTGCATCATGTCCCGGGCCACATCAGGATCGCATCCCTCGTTGATAGTCACGGCGCAGGTGGTATGGGGCGAGTACAGGGTGAGTACACCCCGGGTGCATGCATGCGTCGCAAGGTACTCTTCCACAAGGGGTGTAATGTCCTGCAAGGTTTCGCGCTGCCGCGTCCGTACGCATATGGTGTCCATGTGTGAATATCACTCCTGTCATGCGTCCTGCTATTGAAAAAGGGACCTTTTGGGTTTATGCTTGCAAGGATCAACCGGATGAATCGCTGCGCAGTGTTCCCAGCCGCCCTTGTTCACGCGGTGAGCATTGCTCCATGTCCCAACCAGTCTGCCACACGTTGCCCCAAGGAGGACAATCTCATGACCACGGCTTGCAAAAAAGGGGAACATCTCAAGGAAATTTTTGATATCTGCACCTGGAAGAACAAACACTTCAACGAACTGCCTGCCACGGATCACGATATCCGGTACAAATGGACCGAGGACGAGTATGAATTCGCCAGGCCTTTTTTTTCAACCGGCGTCCTGTGCGAAGACAGCGCGGCCACCCATCGCGAACTCTATCTGGGAGAGGATGCAAACGGCTGGGTTTTGTGCGTCACGGAAACCACCAGCAAGGATTTCAGCCCCAAGGACGTGGCCAAGGAAATGGTCCGGTTGATGGACCCGGATACAAGCATGGATGCCCTCAAGGCCATCTATTCCACAAAGTCCAAATAATCCTGCTTCACGGCTGCTCGCCCACGGCCCGTTTTCCCAACCATGCACGACCGGGAAGCGGGCCGTTTTCATGGCCAACAACGCAACCGGACTCATTCGTCCTGAAATACCCTGCTTAGCACTGCCCCTTGCAGCACGGTCCGGACAAATCGTGCATGGCATAGAGGATGCGCTGCTCCCTGACCATTCGTTCGGGATCGGGTTTTTCACAGGCATGATGGGCGGCCAGGGGCACAAGCTCCCCCCAGGTGGGGAAGGCGTGAAACCCCTCCTTGAGGATCTCCCCGTCACAACACCGAACCAGTTTGGCCTCCCTGGAATCCGTGACCACAAGCAGCGGAATGGGGCCTCCCTCAAAAATCCGGGCCGCGGCCACATATTGCCGGATGTAGGAAACCAGTCCTCCCGGACAGAACATGACCAGAAGGATGGGCTTTCCCTGGGGATCAAGGGCTATCAGGTCAAGAATCTTCTCAAAGGGCTGTCCATCCATGACATAGGCAAGACGCTGCTTGGTCCTGAGCCGATCCTTGGGATATCCGCGCTGCTCCACAAGAATGCGGGCAATGGCCTGACGCAGATCCTCGAAGGTGGTATCCTGAATTTCGTCGCCGGAAATGTAGTCGATGATGGTCTGATTGAGACTGGTTTCGTGCATGGGCATGGGGGTTTGAAGTGAACACGGGAGCGCAATGGACGGGACCGATCGGTGAAGGCTGCCACCGAGGACTGCATACCTGTATCAATGGGCCTGGGCCCAATTGTCGCCAATGCCCCAGTCCACGGCCAGAGGAACATCCAGATCGTAGACACCGCTCATGATGACAGTCAACCGTTCTCCGACCTCGATGGCGTTTTCTGCCGGAACCTCCAGAACCAGTTCGTCATGCACCTGCAGGAGGATGCGGCTTCCCGTCTTGTGCAGAAGCGGATCCCGGTCCACAGCGAGCATGGCCTTTTTGATCACATCAGCGGCCGAACCCTGAACAACGGTATTGATGGCCATGCGCCTGGCCTGTTGGGCCAGGTTGGCGTTTCGGGAATTGATATCCGGCAGGAGACGTCTGCGCCCGGCGATGGTGGTCACGGAACCATGCGCCCTGGCCCGCTTTTCAACATCTGTATAGAATGTCTTCACCTTGGCCAGGGCACTGAAATACCTGGCGATAAATTCTTTGGCTTCCTTGAGGGTCAACCCCAAATCCTTGCCCAGTTTTTGAGGACCCATGCCGTAGAGCAACCCGAAATTGATGGTCTTGGCCTTGCGACGCTCGTCCGCCTGGATGGCTTCCGGTTCCTTGTCAAAAAGCAGAGCCGCTGTCCGGGCATGAATATCCTCGTTTCTGGCAAAGGCGTCCAGCAAATGGGGATCCTTGGACATGTGGGCCAGAATACGCAATTCGATCTGGGAATAGTCGGCCGCCACCAGCTTGTATCCGGGCCGGGCGATGAAACACCCCCGCATTCTGGGACCGAATTCTCCCCGAATGGGAATGTTCTGGAGATTGGGCTTGCTGCTGGACAGTCTGCCCGTGGCGGTCGCCAGATTGTTGAAATGCGTGTGCACCCGATTTTCCCTGTCCACCAGTTTGGGCAGAGGTTCGAGATAGGTGGATCGCAATTTTTCCAGGGTTCTGTAACGGAGAATGCTGTTGATGACCGGATGGGCGTCTGCAAGGGCCTCCAGGGCCTGAACCGAAGTGGAGGGTTTGCCGCCCGGTGTCTTTTTCCGGGAAACAATGCCCAGCCGGTCAAAAAGGACCTCGGCCAGTTGCTGACTGGACCTGATGTTGAAGGTGGTTCCGGCCTCCTGGTAAATGGCCGTTGTCAGCTGATCCAGCTTCTCCTGGACCTCGGCGAGAAAAGCGGCAAAGGCCTCCAGATCCAGTCTGATGCCGTTTTGTTCCATCTTGACCAAGACGGGAATCAGGGGAAGCTCCAGCTCCCGCATCAACGGGATGAAATCTCCGGCCTCGAGACGCTTGGTCAGGAGTTCCCCGATCCGACAGGCTGTCAGGGCGGGATTTTCAGGGTGGGTGTCCAGTTCCCCGGACAAGCCGTCACGTATCCGCTCAAATCCGTAATTGCGCTCCTCGGGATCCAGAAGATACTCGGCCAGCCCGATATCGAACCACGTGCCCAGGGGCACGAGGTACCACAACCGGTGATGATAGAGAACGTCCTTGAGCGAGGGGACCGCAATGGATTGCGCCGTACCCAGCGCGGTGACCAGGGACATGGAGCATGCGTCAAACAGGTACTCACGCCCTTCAAGGCCGATTCTCACGCCCTTGCCCTCAAGGATCATGCCCACCTGTTTACCCGCGCAATCAGGCAGGGCCTCTCCGTGGACCGGCTCGACAAACGTTCCGGTCATCTTGTGTCCGGACGCGTTCGTGTCCCGGGCGTCATCCCGGGCGAATTCCCGTTTCAGAGAATGAAATTCGTAGGCATCCAGAAAGTCCAGAAACGCGCTCATATCCTCCTGATTGATCTTCAGTTGGGCACAAACGTGGTCCGCACAACAATCGGTCTTGAGACGGGTCAGTTCGCGATAGAGAAAAATGTCCTCCATGTGCGGCTTCAGACGGGTTTGCTCCTTGGCCGAGAGCCGCTCAAACCCGTCACGCAGCGCCTCCAGAGAGGGAAACCGCTTGAGCAGACCCAGGGCGGTCTTGGGTCCCACACCGGGAATGCCGGGAATATTGTCGGCCTTGTCCCCCACCAGCGCCTGGTAATCCGGCCACTGGCCGGGCACGAGGTCCTGATGCGTACGGAAACTCTCCAGGGTGACCAGCTTCTCCTTGCGCATGGACGGATCCCAGAGATAGACGTTCTCGTCCAGGCATTGCTGCAGATCCTTGTCCGCCCCCACCAGCACCACGGGCCGATCCTTTTTGAACCGATTGGCCAGGCTGGCCAGGACATCATCGGCCTCCACCCCATGGGACACAATGGTTGCAATCCCCATTTTCCCGAGACCTTCGAGAAGAGGTTCGATCTGCACAGCCAGGTTCTCGGGCATGCGCATCCGCTGCGCCTTGTAGCTTTCCATCAGGGCATGGCGAAAGGTCGGTCCCTTGCCATCCAGAACAAACCCCAGATACGCAGGCTTTTCCTCGCGCAAAAGCTTGGCCAGCAGCCGCAGGACAATAAACATGGCATTGGTGGGAAACCCGTCGGACCGCTTCAGATCCGGATAGGCGTAGAACCCCCTGTAGACAAAGGCCGAACCGTCTATCAGGTACACGGGTTCCCTGGTGAATCCCAACCGATTCTTCAGTGACATGTTCACTCCGGATCGTTGAATGTTCTGGAAGATGCAACCACGAAAGGCTCATGCAAGAGGCAACACACAGACCGCGCAGCCCCGGAAGCGATCCACGTCTACAGGATCATGGTACGGGAAGCCAGCGTCCTGCCTCAAGGTGTCTGGCAAATGCCGACCATGCAGAGCGCTCCTTGCGAAGGATTACTCTGCAGCAGGCTTGGGACTTGCCTTTTTTTTCCGTTTCCGGGCCAGCCGTTCCAGAATAAATTGCTGGGCGTGCTGGTTACCGATGTTTTCCAGGGGAATCTCGGCCCGAGCCATAGCCCTGTGCCCGCCAGCGGACCCAACATCTCCGAACAGCCCCTGGGCAAACTTGCCCATATCCCTGCGCAAACCGTCTCCCCGAAAAACCACCACAAGCTTGTCATCATGAAGCCCGCTCATGAGGACCCAGGAAAGCCCGTGCACCCGCATGAAGAAATCGGCCAGGATGACCAGGATATCCGGGGAATCCACTGCCCCGAGAAAGGCGGTCAATCCCTTGCCCAGGATGCGCATCTTGCGAAAGGCCTGGGAAAAGTATTTCAGCCATTCCACCCGGAACTCGCTGCGGGTGATTTTGTGCAACAGATTGGGATTATAGAACTTGGTCAGATATCTGAAGGCCTTGATGTCGGCATCATTGAAGTCGCGTTCAAAACTCTGGGTGTCGGTCTTGATGCCGTAGAGCAGAGCCGTTGCCAGCAATTTTCCCGGTCTGAGCCCCATATTGTACAGATATTCTGTCATCAGGGAGCTGTTTGATCCGTAGTCGGGACGGATCTCGTAAAAGGGGAAGTCCGGGGGATACTCCTCCAGGAGCGGATGGTGGTCGATGACAATGGAAAACTCGAAGGGAGCGAAATCAGGGTGATGATGCGGCTGCGAGTCAACCAGGGCAAAACGATCGTACTGGGCTGCCAGGGTGGGGATGAGTTTTTTGATAGGGATACGCAAAAGGCGTATCATGGCCAGATTGTCAGGCCGGGAAAGTTCGTTCACGTACGCGATCCCAACACTGGTCACCCTGCGGGCCAGAATCCGCTTGAGGGCCATGGCTGAGGCCATGGCGTCGGGATCGGCATTCACAAGGATGAGCCATCTCTGATCCTTTTTGAGAAGCCCGAGGAGGTTGGCGACCTGCGCGTCGAGATTTCGAAAATAAGCCATGCAATCCTTCCTGGTTTCACGTGAGGGGGAGCTTTCGGACTTGCCTGGCCGCAAACCGATCCATCGTCCCCAAGGGCAACGATCCGGGGCAAGAACCTGAAAGCCGCCTGATTGACATGCAATCGGGCAATGTCTCCGGAATTCGGTCATGAGCCCCGGGCCTCATGGCCGCGGATCGTTGCCCGAAATCACGAAAACAGACATAATGGTGTATGCAATCCGGAAACGCTATGAATAACGCATTTCCCGATCACGTGCATCCATCACATCCGACAAACGAAAGCCCCTTCTAATGACTTTGAAATGCAAGTCAAATACGGCCTTCTCCCCCAAAGCGGCCCGTGTTTCCAGAATGAAATCCGACCATGCCTTTGCCAATGCAGCCCTGGATGCGACCAATCATCCGCGCCCGGCCCGGTGCATACCGTGATGTTCCCGGGCAGCATGTCCCCCAGAAGGCCAAACGTCTCCGGGCACTTATTTTGCTGTGCAAGAATAACAGTCTCCAAAGACTATACCCATGGACACCATGCCCCGTACACTACGCCTCTTGTTCCAGCACTACTGCAACCCCCTGTACGTCTATTGCCGACTGCGAAAAATGGGCTTCCCATCTCGCGCGGCCCTCAGGGTGTGTGCGGTTTACGAACACCTTTTGTTTCGAAAAACCAGAAGATAATCAGAGGAAACCGCAGAGATCGCAACCGATTCACCCCACAGGCAAGACAACAACAAACGGCTGGAGGCACACGATGACGCTGCAGGAAACATCTGACGTCATGTCCTGGCGAAGGCAGCCCTTCAGGACATCTTGTGCGGACGCATTTTCTCCAACATGGTCAGGGATTTTTCCTGGACCCGGACATGGGCCCGGGCCGACCGGACGCTCAGACCATGGGCAGGAAGGTCCCTCAAAAACCGCGTGGGCTTGCCGCGCAGGGTATGTCCAAAGATCTTGCGTTCCCTGCTGTGACTCAAATACACGCGCTGTTTGGCCCTGGTTAACCCCACATAAAAAAGTCTGCGCTCTTCGTCCACATCAGACCTGATCTCAAGGCTTTGCACCTTGCCCGTAAGGATGTCCGTACCCACAAAAGGAAGAATGCCCTCCTCCAGAGCGGGAAGAAAAACAGCTTCAAATTCCAGCCCCTTGGCCCCATGCAGGGTCATGATCTGCACCTTTTGGGCGGCCAGGCGAATTTCCTCCAGCTCGCTCTCAAGACTGAGATGATTCAGGAGACCGGCCCATGATCCGTGCTGGTGGTAACTGGCCACCAGTTTCTTGAAGGGAGTGCTCGACCAGAACATGCGGTCAAAGGGCGGACGGTCTCCCACATACCGGGCAATATGTTCGGGTCCCCGGGCCAGGATGTCATCCGGACACACCTGTTCCATGTCTGTGGTCATGATCCCGAAAACAGCACCAGCCTGGGCCAGAATCCTTTCCACGCGAGGGTCCCTGAAAAAGGCCTCGGCCTCGGGAGCGGCACAGGGAATACCCATCTTGTCAAACATGTTCCTGTACAGGGGAATGAGGGCCTTGAACCGGACCAGCACGGCAATATCACCGGGACCAAGACCGCCCTGTTCACCGGCATCGGCCTGCCAATGGGCGGTCCCGCCCACCAGGGAAAGGATCTTGCCCCCCATCCATGCCGCCTCCTGGGCCGCTGTACCCGCCTGAAACAGGACGGCCGAACCCATATCCTGGCGGACAGCGCTCAATCCTGCGGCATGGGGAAAGACCCCCTGGGCCAGATCCAGAACCTGCCGGGTCGACCGGTAGTTTTTCTCCAGGGACACCGTGACCAAATCCGGCCAAAGTGCCTTGAGGTGGGACTGGACATCGGCAACCGCCCCCCGGAAACCGTAGATGGACTGGTTGGGATCGCCGATGGCAAAAAATCCCGTTCCCTGCTTGTCCACCAGGGCCGAGATCAGGGCCATCTGCAGGGGAGAAAGATCCTGCACCTCGTCCACCAGCACATGGGCATACCTGTCCGCATCGTGTGCATCGGTTTCGGTCCGAAGCTGTTCCAGCCAGAATTCGAGCAAATCCGTGTAATCAACCAGGTTCCACGCTGATTTCTGCCCGGTATAATTCAGATAATATGCCGAATCACCTGCCCTGCCCAGTTCCCGATCCCGGTTCATGGACTCCCAGGCCCGCTTGAGACTCTGCCCCGAAAGATCCGGGTTGGCCGTGGCAAAAAGGGATCGGGCGCCTTCCTCGGACAGCAGAACCGGAGCCTCTCCCAGCTTCCTGGACCAGAAATCAAACGCCATGGCGTGCAGGGTGTCTGCCCGCATCTTTGATCCGCGCGGATCCACAAGGGCCAGACGATTTCTGATCTCCTGGGCCGCCCGGCGGGTAAAGGTCACCACCAGCATTGTGGCGGGGTCCTCTCCCTGGGCAAGAAGATGCTTCACCCGGCCCATCAAGGTGTGCGTCTTCCCTGTTCCCGGACCGGCCAGAACCAGAACAGGGCCCGGACCGGCCTCTATGGCCTGCTGCTGCAGGGTATTGGGCTCGGCAATGGGCTCTGGCCGCGGTTTTGGGTCCGCCTCGAAAGACCGGGGAGTAGCGCCCTGGGCATGGACCTGCTCCTGCCTGTCCACAGGGATGGGCAGCATGGCCTTGCCCCGCTTGAACGCTTCCCGTTCCTGGCGGGAAAAAACCTTGATGGTCCCGTATTGCCCGTCAAATCCCCCCTGCCTGACCACCTGATCTTCCCGAAGCCGCGTAACAGCCTCGGCCACCACAGACGAAAAACGCTTGAGATCTTCAACGGGCACGGAACGCAGTATCTGCATTTCCGTGCCAAAGCGCTCGATCAGGGAAAAGTACATCCTGGCAACCTTCTTGGTCCGGGGGCCGGTCCCCACAATTTCCGAAACAATCTCCGGCAGCGGGATGAGGGAGGTAAAACCGGGATGCCCGACCGGACGAACCGGGGTGGTCCGATCCGCCAGCTCCAGAACCCGGTTGAGCACCCCGACGGTCAGGGGTTTGCCGCAAACAGGGCAGATGTTGTCGGAGCGTCTCCCCTCGCGGGGATCCACAACAACCCCGCATTTGCGATGCCCATCCAGATGATATTTTCCCTCTTCGGGATAGAATTCGAGGGTGCCTCTGAACTCCGTGGCCGAAAGCTTGCCCTTGAGGGCCCGAAAAATCCCGGTATAATCCTTGGCGCCATGAAAAATATTGGCCTCGCGTCCCAGATTGGGTCCGGAATGGGCATCGGAATTGGAAACAAGGGCGTAGGCGTCCAGATCGGACCAGAGCCAGTTCATGGCAGGGTCCGAAGACAACCCGGTCTCAAGGGCGAAAATTTCCGAGGTCAGATCGCCGAAACATTCTTCCAGGGTGTCAAATCCCGATTTGGAGCCGAACACGGAAAACCAGGGCGTCCAGATGTGTGCGGGAATCAAATAGGCCTGAGGATGGGTTTCCAGTACCATTTCCAGAAGATTTCTCGAATCAAGGCCCAGAATGGGGCGCCCATCAGAAGCGATATTCCCCACCTGGGCCAGCTTGGCGTTGAACCGCTTCGCAGCATCCAGATCCGGCATGTACACGAGGTTGTGAACCTTGCGCACCCGCCCTCCCCGTTTGTAAATGGAGCTGATTTCGGAGCTGAGCAGAAATTTGGTCCTGCAGGGAAGATCGCCCTCCATGCCCGGCAGCTCCCGGGCCAGGTCAGCGGTTTGTTTCAGACGAAACAGTCCCCCCTCGTCAGGTTCGAGCTCGTCCTCGAGCATGGCCAGCCAGCCGGGATGGGTGAAATCGCCCGTGCCCAGAATGTCGAGGCCCTTGACACTCGCCCAGGCAGCAAGATGGCGAAAGGTGAGATTTTTGCTTGTGGCCCGGGAAAACCGGGAATGGATGTGCAGATCAGCCAGAAACGTGCCCATAGGTCGGAATCTCCGTTTATATGGCTAGAGATGGGAAGTGCCCGCATCAGATGCGGCAGGCATGCGTCAAAAACAACCGCAACATGCCTTCAATCCCGTCGGGGGGCAAGGGGCAAAGATGTTTTGCAACGGCCAGACGCCGTTATCACCCCTTGAGATGATCTGCAGAAAGGAACTCGCTGTCCACCCGAAACCTGCCTGTCCAGGACGGCAGCACCGTCAGACAGTGCCCTTCCCAGGCAAGGCTCCAGGCGTGCAGGAGCATGGAAACATGGGCCGGTCCTCCATACTTGGGATCACCCACCAGGGGGAACCCTCTGGAAGCCAGCTGAACACGGATTTGATGGGTCCGTCCGGTAAGAAGACGCACCTTCAGGAGGGACAGGTCCGGACGCACCACCGCGGGAACAACCTCGCACACAGCCCTTTTGCCCCCTCCCGTACGCACCCTTTCCCGCCCCGGTCGTCCGGATTTGGCCAGATCATCGGTCAACCGGCTACGCTCACGGTATGGCCAGCGCCCCTGCACCCAGGCCAGGTAATGCTTGTTGACCCGGCCTGCCTGCCACTGATCCTGCATGAAGCGCAAAAACGTGTAGGTTTTGGCCACAAGAAGGATACCCGAGGTGTTCTTGTCCAGTCGGTGGACCGGAACCGGAACAAAAGGGGCGTCCGGGAACAAGGCCGCCAGCCGCGTGGTCACGCTGTCCGTCCACCCGGTTCCCGGATGAACGGGCAATCCGGCAGGTTTGTTCAGAACCAGCATGTCCCTGTCCTCAAAGGTGACGGGAAGTCCGGATTTTGATTTGTCCGACAAGGAGGAAGCTGGCTGTTCCCGGGTGGCAAAGGGGGGAATGCGGACATCCTGTCCCGCGCTCACCCGATCAAAGGGTTTGACCCGACGACCATCCACCCGGACCTGGCCCTTGCGGATGACACGCATGAGGGCGGACCGGGGCACGTCACGCCCCACCCGACGCTGCAAAAGCTGCAGAATCTTCTGGCCGGATTCCTCGGGCTGGATGGTAATGTGGATTACGGGCATGATGGTGGGTTATGCATGACGATTATCCCGGGACAAAACATACTTGCCCGCTTGTTTGCAAAAAGAACGCTTCCTCGGCCGGAACCCTTTCCTTCTCCGCCGTCATCCCGGATTGTGTCGGGATGACGGCGGAGACCAACCTGCGCCCTGTCACTCTCCCCCGCCACCAAGGACCGCGTATAATTGGACCTCGTTGGCCAGGCGAGTCAACTTGAGGGTCATGAGGCCCTGCCGGGCGTCCACCAGGGACCTCTGGGCATCGAGCACGCCCAGATAGCTGTCGATTCCCCGTTCATAGCGTTTGCGAGAGAGTTCATATGTTCTAGCCAGGGCCTGGACAAGGTCTTCCTGGGCCGCGATCTGTCGGCCTATCTGCTCCTGAACAGCCAGAGCATCGGCCACCTCTTTGAAAGCGGTTTGAATGGCCTTTTCATATTCGGCCAGCAGAATCTTCTGTTGGGCCTTGCTCACGCGATAGGCGGCCCATGTCCGGGGATCAAAAATGGGCATGGCCACGCTGGGCGTGAAGTTCCAGGTATCCGATCCCGAACCGAACAGGCCGGAAAGCTCCTCGCTGGCCGTCCCCATGGTGGTTGTCAGGGAGATGGAAGGGAAAAACGCAGCACGGGCCGCGCCAATAAAGGCATATCCTCCCCTGAGCCGATGCTCTGCAGCCAGGATATCCGGGCGCCGAAGCAGGGTTTCCGAAGGGAGTCCCGGCGTGACGCCCCTGGGCGGAACAAGGTTTTCAAGTCCTTCTGGCAACAACCCTTTTGGCACGGTTTCTCCGGCCAGCAGATTCAGGGCGTTTAAGGCCTGGGCCTCAAGCATGGTGTACCGGGCTATATCACCCCGGGCCGTTTGCACAGGGACTTCGGCCCTGCGCAGGTCCAGCTCGGTGGCAAGGCCTGCCTCATGCCGTCGTTTGACCAGGGCATATGCGGCCTCCTGAACCTCCAGGGCTGTTCGGGCCAGGACCAGATGATCCCTGGAGGCCGCCAGGTTCAGATACGCCTTGGCAACACCGGCAATAAGGGTGATCCGGACACTGCGCGCGGCCGCTTCCGTGGCCAGATACTCCTGCAGGGCCTGATCCTTGAGACTGCGGATGCGTCCAAAGAAGTCGAGTTCCCAGGCGGCAATGCCCAGATCGACATTGAAGGCCTTGGACGTTCTGGACGCACCGGGCAGGGTAAAGTCTGCAGCAGTGCGTTCCTTGGTCCCGGCCCCGCTCACGCCAAGCCCGGGATAGAGTTCCGCGCGCTGTACCCCGTACAGGGCCTGGGCCCGGGCCACGTTCAATGCGGCCAGTTTGAGATCCCGGTTGTTCTCCAACGCAAGGCTGATGACCTGGCCAAGGTTCCTGTCGGGAAAGAACGTTTCCCAGGGAACATCCGAGGCGAGGGGAGACGGGTCCGTTTGACGGGACGCGACATCAGCTCCCTGGGGCCACTCCGCCGGGACAGGCGCCTGAGGCCGCTCGTATGTCGGGGCCAGACTGCACCCTCCGAGAACAACAACGCATCCGGCCATCAAAACCAGCATTCTAAGCGTACTATGCATGGCCGTTCCCCCCTGTATACTTCATGGTCACCCGTTTCCGGTGTTTTCCCAATCCCTTGTAAATGATCACGTAAAACAGCGGAGCAAACATGGTTACCAGAATGGTCGAAGTGACCATGCCACCCAACACGCCCACGCCAATGGCATTTTCAGCTCCTGCTCCCGCCCCCGTGGCCGTGGCCAGGGGCAGGACGCCAAAACCAAAGGCCAGGGAGGTCATGATGATGGGCCGAAGCCGCAGCTTGGCCGCCTCCAGGGTAGCCTCCACCAGGCGAACGCCCTCGTCAACCTTGGCCCGGGCGAACTGGACAATCAAAATAGCGTTCTTGGTGGTCAGCCCCAGGATGGTCAGCAGACCGATCTGGAAATAGACGTCATTGGGCATACCCTTCATGGTGGAAGCAATGACCCCGCCAATGACCCCCAAAGGCAGACACAGGAGGATGGCAATGGGGATGGGCCAGCTTTCGTACAGGGCCGCCAGACACAAAAAGACCACGAACACGGAAAAGGCGTACAACAACGGCGCCTGGGATCCGGCCATGCGTTCCTGGTAGGACAGGCCCGTCCAGTCGAACCCAATGCCCTGAGGCAGTTTGGCAGCCAGCTCTTCCATGGCTTCCATGGCTTCACCCGAGCTCATTCCGGGCGCGGGCTCTCCCCAGATGTTCAAGGAAGAAAAGCCATTGTACCGCTCAAGCAGAGGCGATCCCGTGGTCCACCGTCCCGTGGCAAAGGACTCGAAGGGGACCATTTTCCCGGCATTGTTGCGCACATAGATCTTCTTCAGATCCTCGGGAACCATGCGAAAGGGGGCGTCGGCCTGGACATAGACACGCTTGACCCGCCCGCCCTGGATGAAGTTGTTCACGTAGGCACCGCCAAACGCGGCAGCAAGCGTGGTATTGATGGAAGTGACCGGGACACCCAGGGCGCCGGCCTTGGCCCAGTCCACGTCAATCCTGTACTCGGGCACATCGTTCATTCCGTTGGGCCGCACCCTCACAAGGCGCGGATCCTTGGCCGCCATGCCCAGCAGCTGATTCCGGGCCTCCATGAGCTTTTGATGCCCCAGACCCCCACGATCCTGCAGCTGGAAATCAAACCCCATGGCATTGCCCAATTCAATAACCGCTGGCGGAGGAAAGGCAAAAACCATGGCCTCCTTGATGCCGGAAAAGACCCGCATGGCCCGGCCGGCAATGGCGCCGACCTTGGAACCGGGATCCTGACGCAGATCCCAGTCCTTGAGCTTGACAAAGGCAAAACCCATGTTCTGGGCCTCGCCGCTGAAACTCACGCCGGCAACCGACATCACCGATTCCACAATGTCCTTCTCTTGGGTCAGAAAATGGTTTTGCACCTGTTTCATGACCTTGCGGGTCTGCTCCAGACTCGATCCTGCCGGCAAAATGGCCTGCACGATCAAGATGCCCTGGTCCTCGTTGGGGAGGTAGTCCGTGGGCATGCGCTGAAACAGATAGCCCGTGGCCCCGGTGATGAGCAGAAACAGGACAAGATACCGCAGTTTCTTGCGTAGAATGCGCCCCACCAACCGCGTGTACAGGCCCCTGAACCGGAAAAAGCTCCGGTCGAACCACCGGAAAAAGGGGCGGAGGAAAAAGATGGCGTTGTCAGCGGGCTCATGCCCCTTGGGAATGGGTTTCATGAACGAGGCGCACAAGACCGGGGTCAGAATAAGGGCCACCACCACCGAAAGGAGCA
Organism: Desulfoplanes formicivorans; assembly: GCF_001748225.1. Classification (NCBI taxonomy): domain Bacteria; kingdom Pseudomonadati; phylum Thermodesulfobacteriota; class Desulfovibrionia; order Desulfovibrionales; family Desulfoplanaceae; genus Desulfoplanes; species Desulfoplanes formicivorans. The sequence goes on along the minus strand of NZ_BDFE01000015.1, from coordinate 686,100 downwards.
TGGACGCCACAATGGTGATGGAAAACTGCCGGTAGATGACGCCGGTGGATCCCGGGAAAAAGGCCATGGGCGCAAAAACCGCGGCAAGCACCAGGCCGATACCGATCAGGGCGCTTGATATTTCGTCCATGGACTTTGCCGTGGCTTCCCTGGGCGGGAGCCCTTCCTCGGCCATGATTCGTTCCACATTTTCCACGACCACGATGGCGTCATCCACCAAAAGTCCGATGGCCAGAACCATGGCGAACATGGTCAGCATGTTGATGGAAAACCCGAACAGCCCCAGAACGGCAAACGTCCCCAAAAGGACCACGGGCACGGCAATGGTCGGAATCAGGGTGGCCCGAAAGGTACCCATGAACAGATACATGATCACAAAAACCAGGACAACGGCCTCGCCCAGGGTCTTGGCCACCTCGTCAATGGCCACCTTGGTGAACGGGGTGGTGTCGTAGGGATAGATGACCTTCATGCCCGGCGGGAAATACCGACTCATCTCTTCGAGCTTTTTCTTGACGGCATTGGCCGTGTCCAGGGCATTGGCTCCTGCAGCCTGTCTGATGGCCATGGCTGCCGAGGGCATGCCGTTGTAATTGGCAATAACGTCATACCGTTCCGTGCCCAGTTCCGTCCGGCCGATATCACTGATCCGCACCACGGAACCGTCGGCCTGGGTGGTAATGGGAATGGCTGCAAACTCTTCGGGAGTCTGGAGAAGATGCTGGACCACAATGGCCGCATTCATCTGCTGTCCCTTGACCGCCGGGGCCCCACCGAACTGACCGGCCGACACCTCCACGTTGTAGGCCTGCAGGGCGCTCATGACATCGGCCATGGTCAGGTGATAGTTGGTCAGTTTGTCCGGATCCACCCAGACGCGCATGGCGTACTGGGATCCGAAATTGTTCACTTCACCCACGCCCGGAACCCGGGAAAGGATCTTTTCCAGATTGGACTGGGCATAGTCCCTGAGATCGTTGCCATCCATGCTTCCGTCTTCGGAAACCAGACCCACAATGATCAGATAGTTTTTGGTGGACTTGCTGACCTTGACTCCCTGCTCCTGCACCACCGCGGGCAGGCTGGCCATGGCCAGCTGGAGCTTGTTCTGGACCTTGGACCAGGCAACATCGGGATCGGTTCCCGGGGCAAAGGTCAATTCGAGGCGGGACGCTCCCGAAGACGAACTGCTCCCCGAAAGATAGAGCATATTGTCCAGACCGGTCATCTTCTGTTCGATGATCTGGGTCACCGTATTTTCAACCGTCTCTGCCGAAGCCCCGGGATAAAAGGCATCAATGGAGATGGAGGGAGGCGCAATGGGCGGATACTGGGAAATGGGCAGGTTGTAGATGGCCAGGCATCCGGCAGCCATCATGGCAATGGCAATGACCCAGGCAAAAACCGGCCGCTTCAGGAAAAAACGCGATAGCATCACTTGTCTCCTTGGGCCGTGGTTGCGGACACCGGCTGTCTGACCGATGTCCCGGTGTTTTCAGGGGTGGATGCGACCCTGACCGTCATCCCCGGCCGGACAAACTGACGTCCCGTAAGAATCACCCGATCACCAGGATTCAGGCCGGAAGTCACGAGCCACTTATTGCCTATGGCCCGATCCAGGGAGACCGGATTGAGGGCAACGGTATTTTCCGGGGTAACGGTCAGAACATAGGGTTCTCCCTTGTGATCCCTGGCAACCGCATTCTGGGGAATGAGTATGGCCTTGGGGTTCACCCCTTCTCCGATGCGTGCCCTGACAAACATGCCCGGCAACAGAAGCTTTTCGGGATTGTCAAAAATGATCTGCATGGTCACGGTACCCGTGGTTTCGTCCACGTTCACTTCGCTGAATTGTACCGTACCCTTGAGGGGATAGATTGAATTGTCCTCCAGGACGAGCTCCACATTGCGTTTGGTCTGACCGCCCCGGACAAGGGCCCCCGAAGTCAGCCGCTGCTTGAGATGAAGCATGGCCGTTCGGGACTGGGGAACCTCCACGTAAATGGGATCAAGCTGGCGTATGGTTGCCAGAGCAACAGGCTGGTAGGCCGTGACAATGGCGCCCTCGGTCACCGAAGATCGGCCGATACGCCCGGAAATGGGTGCGGTAATGCTGCAATAGTCCAGATTGATACGCGCCGTTTCCATGGCCGTCTTCCAGTACTCAATGTCGGCCTTGACCTGGGCCAGGGCTGCGGCGGCATCATCATAATCCTGCTGGCTCACGGCCTTGTCCGTCAGCAACTCCTTGTACCGCTCAGCCCTCGCCTGAATGGAAGGCAGCTGGGAACGGGAACGCACAAGGGCGGCCCGTGCATTGTCCAGAGCCGCCTGAAAGGGTGCCGGATCAATCTGATACAGGGGCTGTCCCTCCTTGATGTACGAACCTTCCTCAAACAAACGTTTCACGATCAGTCCATTGACCTGGGGCCTGATCTCTGCCGTGCGAAAGGCAACAACCCGACCGGGCAGCTCCGTGATCAATGCAACCGGCTCCGGGCTGATCGTCACGGTGGTCACCTCGGGAGTCGGCATGGTGCGCACGCCTTCCTTCTTCTGCTCGCAAGCAACAAGCACCATTCCGGCCAGCAGGACGACCGCGGCCAGAACGTAAGGTGCAACGCCTTGGATTTTACTGTTGTTCCGTATCAAAATGCCTCCATATCTAGGTAAAACGTATAGTCTCATGCCGGTGAGAACCATCCACACCAACGTCACGTTACAAGGCCCAAAGGGCTCATCATCTGACACATATGTTCCCAGCACGCCTTCTTCTAGGCCTTGATGGCATTCCAGCAGGCCTCGGCCGTGGCCTGGATCATGGCATCATCAACCCTGGCGCGTCCGGACAGGGAGTAGCGCACCAGAAAACCCACCGGCCCGAAGGTCATGACCGGATAAACAGGCAGCGGCATCTTCCGGATGGTTCCCTCGTTCTGCCCCTTCAGAAACAGTTGCGAGAACAGGTCCGAGGGATTGCCGTCCGCCTGGGTGATTTCCGCATGGGCCTTGTCGATCCCGTACGGAGAATTGTAGTATTGCTCGATGAAGCGAAACTCCTTGGGATGGGAACGGAGATACTCAATCAGTTTGGTCACAAAACGGACAAACTGCCGATGCGTGGGCAACTCGGGATCAAGGCTCTCCTCCATGGCACATTTCAGGGGAGTGTCCACCCTTTGGAACAGCGCGTGGATCAGATCATCCTTGTCGCTGAAATAGCGGTAAATGCTGCCTACGCCCACGCCGGCAAGGGTTGCAATGCGCGACATGGGAGAGGAATGAAATCCGTTTTCCGCAAACAGATCCAAAGCGGCCTCCAGAATGGCGGCACGCAAATTCTTGGGAAGAGCTGACATGCTGATTTCCTTGTTACAAAAAAAGGTGGGGTGCGGAATGAACGTTCACTCTTTGATGGAGTCGACGTCCTTTGTCAAGCACGTCCTGAAGGGGACGATCTCGTGACACAAAACCGCTGGGGACCTTCACCCGATTCCGCTCTGGACGAACCAGCCCTTCTTGTTTAGCGGTGATCTGCACCGTGCGCCATGAGCGCACCCATCCGAGCCCATGCCAACCATGACCAACGATCACGCCCCTTCCCGAACATTCCGTCTCAACTGTGACCCCTCTGATGCCGAGCGGGTGGAATCCCTGCTGCAGGCCGAAGGGTTTGTCCTTGCACAGGACCCCTGTTATTCCCTGGCCCGGGGTCTCATAAGCGGCCCCACTGCCCTGGGTAACGCCCTGGCCCATACCTTTGGCTACATCTACATCCAGGATCGTTCCTCCATGCTTCCTCCCCTGCTTCTGGACCCGCCCAAAGGGGGAGTGGTCCTGGACATGTGCGCCAGCCCGGGGAGCAAGTCGACCCTCCTGGCCCGGCTGGTAGGCCCCCAAGGGCTGGTTGTGGCCAACGAGGTCAACCCGACCCGACTGGGCACCCTGCGAGCCAATCTCAGGGCCCAGAACCTTCCCAATGTGGTCACCATCTGCCAGCAGGGCCAGGATCTTCCTCTGGATGAAGGCACATGGCCCTTCATTCTGGTGGACGCTCCCTGCAGCGGCTGGGGCACCGTGGACAAGAACCCCCAGGTGATGCAGGTCTGGACCCCGGACAAACTCGCCCCCCTGGTCCAGCTCCAGAAAAGCATCCTGGCCAGAGCCGCCAGGCTTCTGGCTCCGGGCGGCACCCTGGTCTATTCAACATGCACCACCGATCCCCTGGAAAACGAGCAACAGGTCCGCTGGGCCGTTGATCACCTGGGGCTCCAGCTGGAACATCTTGATCCCCTGCCCGGTTTCACGGTGCAGCGCGGTGCGGCTCCCGAGCTGGACCACTGTCTGCTCATCGACGGCCGCAAATCCGGAGCCCAGGGATTTTTCGTGGCCCGCCTCTCCAAACCAGGCAGGTCCGGGCAACCCGCGGATTTGCCCGTCAAGACGGGGATGGCCGACCATGCCGTGCCCGTAAAACAGCTCACCACAGCCCACCCCCTGAACGAAAACGCCCTCAAGGCGGGCACATGTCATCTTTTCAGGGACAAGGTCTTTTTCCTCCATCACAAGGCTTTGCAACGCCTGGCCGGACGGGTCCGCTGGCAGGGGCTGCCCCTGGGAACCCTGCGCAAGGACCGGTTCCGCATCGACCCGACCCTCCACTGCCTCATGCCCGGGTACGATACCCTGGGGGGACTCAACGTCACGGACATTGACATCCTGCACAAAATGATATCAGGCCAGAGCCTGCCCGCCCCCGGTTCCGGCAAACACGGCGGGCTGTACTGGCGGGGCCTGCCCCTGGGATGGCTCAAATACAAGGGCAAACGGTGTCTCTGGTCCAATCGGTAATGCCTGATCCCGCGCCCCCTTTCCTTCCAACTCCAACCCCTTGCACAACCATGAACGCTTGCTCACGACGCTGCCAACGACTCTTCGACCGGCACAGCCGCACCTCCATTCTCCTGCCCCTGGATCACGGGGTCAGCGAAGGCATGATCCAGGGACTCGAGGACATGTCCTCCCTGCTCAAGGGACTTGATCCCCACCTCGTCCAGGGGGTCATCCTGCACAAGGGTCTGGCTGCGGCCCTGATCCAGGACATCGACCCGCGCATCAACCTTATTATTCATCTGTCCGCCGGTACCAGACATGCCATTCCGCCGTATGCCAAATCCCTGGTCTGCTCGGTCCAGGAGGCGGTTCGACTGGGTGCGGATGCGGTTTCCATACATGTAAACATGGGCAATGACTGCGAGGATCGCATGCTCACCGACATGGGTATGGTCACGGATGAGGCCCATCTTCTGGGCATTCCCGTACTGGCCATGATCTATGCCCGGGGCGGACAAATCGTTAACGAGCTTGATCCCACATTGGTAGCCCACTCCATCCGATTGGGCGCCGAAATGGGGGCCGACCTGGTCAAGGTGCCCTATTCCGGTGATCCCCAAAGTTTTTCCAAGGCGGTTCGCGCCTGTCCCGTTCCCGTGCTCGTGGCCGGAGGTCCCAAAAAAACCAACACCAAGGCCTTTTTGGACATGGTGGCTGAAGCCATGGAGTGCGGCGCCCGGGGCGTGAGCATTGGCCGCAACATTTTTCAGCACCGCAACCCGGCCAAGGCCCTCAAGGAACTGGACGCCGTGCTCCGACGATAACCGCGCCCGGCCCGGCGCACACGCCCATCCTCCCGAACACACCACAAAGCCGGGAACGACTCTGCCCTGTTGAGCAGCATCGTTCCCGGCTTTTTCATGCCTTCAGATCAGGCTTCATGCACTGCGGATCATGCATCCGCAGTGAGGATATGCCCCAGGCAAGGGGCCTCTTCTTCATTCAGCTGGCGGGGGATAACCCGATCACCAATCACACCAGCTACATACTGGGTTCGGTCTTCCAGGCCATGAGCGGGGTTCTGGCCGGCCCCCCGAGAAGATCAATGCGTACGGCGGCAAAGGTGCCCACATACGGTGGCAGAAGCAGGCCACAGGCCTGCTTGAAAAGCGGCAACCTGCGCCAGGTCCAGACCGGTCCCGGAAGAACCGACTTGGCCAGCAGCCACTGCCTGCCAATGGCCGCGTTGATCATCCGCTGCATCTCCCACCACGAAAACCATGAACTCCCGGCCCACAAAGAATCCCTGCCCGATTTCCGGGATCTGACATGGGTCAGGTAGTACAGGGAATGCCTGTTCAAGAACCCGACAATCAACCCCTTTCGGGCCACCCTTGTGGCCTCGGCAATGGCGGCCTGGGGATCGTTGCAGAATTCGAGTACCGTGATCAGGGAAACAAAATCGAACTCGTTGTCGTCGTAGGGCAGGTGCTCGGCCACTCCCACCCGCAGATCAACCCGGTCCCCCATCCTCTTCCTGGCCCGCTTGAGCATGGCCGGCGAGGGATCAATCCCGCTGACATCAAATCCCCATTCCCAGAACATGTGGGAAAAATGCCCCGCACCACACCCCACGTCCAGCAAGCCCTGCCGCCGCCGGGGCCAGGTGGACACAAGCCGCTGCAAAAGACGGCTTTCCCGATCCAGGATGAATTGTCCCAGCGGAGTCGTGAACCAATGTTCGTACCGGTCGGCTTGCTGATCGTTCCAGGGCATGGTGAATGAGGTGCTGTTTGTGACTTGAGGGCACGGTGCCCCCTTGAAGCCGGGTCTTGCTTGATGCCGGATTGTCAAATGGTTGATGCCTATCGATCAAAAACCGCACCCTTGGCCGCGGAGGAAGCGTGCCTGCGGTAGCGGCGCAAAAACGGTGAGGTGACTTCCTTTTCCAGGGGTTTCCAGTTCTGCTGCCGTTTGGCCAATTCCTCCGGAGAAACCAGCAGTTCCAATGACCGGCCGGGGATATCCACTTTGATCTGGTCGCCATCCTTGACCAGACCGATGGGGCCGCCTTCATAGGCCTCGGGTGAAACATGACCGATGGCCGCACCACGGGTTCCTCCGCTGAATCGACCGTCGGTGATCAGGGCAACGTCCTTGCCAAGGCCCATACCGGCAATGGCCGAAGTGGGGGTGAGCATCTCCCGCATGCCCGGTCCGCCCTTGGGGCCTTCGTTCCGAATGACCACCACGTCGCCGGCCTGGATCCTGCCGCCCAAAATGGCGGAAACCGCATCTTCCTCGGACTCGAAAACCCGGGCCGTTCCTGTGCGCTGCATCATTTCCGGGGCCACGGCCGACTGTTTGACCACACATCCGTCCGGGGCCAGATTGCCATGCAGGATGGCAATGCCCCCTTCAACGCTGTAAGGGTCTCCCATTGGCCTGATGACCTCGTCATCCGTGACCCGGGCATCCAGGGCATCCAGATTCTCTCCCAGAGTCTTTCCGGTCACGGTCAGGGCATCCAGCTGCAGGAGCCCTTGGGACGAAAGCTCGGCCATGACCCCGGGGATGCCCCCGGCCCGGTCCAGATCCTCCAGATGGTGAGGACCTGCCGGGGAAAGATGACACAGGTTGGGCGTGGTCCGGCTGATCTCGTCAAAAATGTCCAGAGTCAGATCCAGCCCGGCCTCGGCAAACACGGCCGGAAGATGCAGCACCGTATTGGTCGAGCATCCCAGGGCCATGTCCACGGTAACCGCATTGGCCACGCTTTTTTTGGTGACAATGTCCCGAGGGCGGATATTCTTTGCAAGGAGTTCCATTACCTGCATGCCGGCCTGCTTGGCCAGACGGATCCTGGCGCTGGTGACCGCCGGAATGGTTCCGTTGCCGGGAAGGGCCAGGCCGATGGCCTCGGACAGGCAGTTCATGGAATTGGCCGTGAACATACCCGAACAGGAACCGCAGGACGGACAGGCCGAGGTTTCCAGCTCTCCCAGTTCCGCTTCGCTCATGTCCCCGCGGCTGACCTTGCCCACGCCCTCGAACACGGTGATCAGATCGGCGGTCTTGCCCTTGTGGGAACCGGCCAGCATGGGGCCGCCGCTGACAATGATCGCCGGGATGTTCAGTCTGAGCATGGCCATGAGCATGCCGGGCACGATCTTGTCGCAATTGGTCACCAGGACCAGGGCGTCAAAGGGATGGGCCGTGGCCATAATCTCAATGGAATCGGCAATGAGCTCCCGGCTGGGCAGGCTGAACTTCATGCCTTCGTGGTTCATGGCCAGCCCGTCACACACCCCGATGGTCGGAAATTCCATGGGGGTTCCCCCGGCCATGCGCACCCCGTCCTTGACCGCCCGGGTAATGGCATCGAGGTGAACATGGCCGGGAATGATTTCATTGGCCGCGTTGCAGATGCCCACAAGGGGTCTGGCCATTTCTTCCCGGGTCAATCCCGTGGCAAACATCAACGAGCGGTGCGGGGCCTTTTCCAATCCATGGGTCATGAGTTTGCTGCGCATGAACGATCCTTTGTTTGTCGTGTATGTATGGTCTTGCCGGCTCAACACAGATTGAGCACACGGTCTGTCGGTCCTCCCAAGCAGTCCATGGGTACTCCCCTCGCCATGGTCCGGGATGACAAACATGTTGCCGGCATGAGAGAACAAAGTTCCGAGGGTCAACAACTATCCTTGAGAGTATGCGCAAAAACTACGCGACGGAATCAGGCAGGGTCAAGGAGTTTCACCGCAACCCGATCATTTTGCGTATACCACACCTGTCTTGTATTCAGGAATGAATTGCATTACTGCGTTGTCAACAACATATGTTTCCGTCACCCTGGACGTCCATCCATCATGACCCCATCACTTCGTTCCAAAATCACTGTTCTCATCTTGTTCGTCCTTCTGGTAACAGGCGCATCCATCACCTTTTTCACCAAAAAGGACGTGGGCAGGGCCATGCTCAAGGCCGAAGTCCGTTCCGTGGCCAATGCCCTTGAACTCATCCACACCACCATCAGGGGAGAGTACGAGGGTCTGCTTGACTACAAGGTCGCCACGGTCCAGGCGCGCAAAAGCCAGCTGCGGCATACGGCAACAGCAGGCAGGGCCCTGTGCCGCGCCTATCTGGACATGACCCGCTCGGGGCTCATGACCCCTCAACAGGCCCAAAACCGATTGAAAGATCTTTTTGCGGACATGGGATCGGGGAGCGGAGAAAAACTCACCATCATTGATTCCCGGGACAGGATCATCTTTCATCCCGACACGACCAAGATGGGCCGATCCACGGCCCAACTGCAGGACATGAAGGGCCGAACCATCACCCGGGTGGTTCGCAAGCAGGATGCCATGTACGGGGGCACCTTTGCGGTCTTCACCTGGGACACAACACGGACCAGGGATTCCGGCAAGCAGCTCGGCTATTTTCTCCCCTTTGCCCCCTGGGGCTGGATTGTTGGTGCCGTCATCAGCGTTGACGACATCAGCACCCAGGAACATCAAAAAATCAGGGAGTTGACCAAAGTCCTGGAAACAACCCTGGCCACCATCCGCATCGCCCAGACCGGCGGGATCTCCATTTTCAACACGTCCCGACAACCGGTGATCAGCCATCCTGATCGCGCCCCCCTGCCCGCACCCGTCATGGACTCCCTGATGGCCAACGCCGAAACCGGCAAGGGCTTTGTCACCTATACTTCCCAGGAAAAGGACAGGGAGCAGCAAATGCTCGCCCGGGCCTTTTATTTCAAACCCCTGGGGTGGTACGTGACCGCGTTCGTGCCTACCGAGGAAATCCAGGAACCTGCCAATGCACTGGTAACCAGACAAACCCAGCTCATTCTCCTGGTTTCCCTCATCGGCCTGGGCCTGGGTCTTCTCTTTGCTGGACGGATTTCCGGGCCCCTCAAGGAATTGACCGCATTTGCCAAACAGCTTCCGGGCATGGACCTCACCGCCTCCTCCCCGGGGATCACCTCCATTGACCATCTGGCCACACGATCCCGTGACGAGGTTTCCCGCCTGGCAGCGGCCTTCGTGTTCATGCTTTCGGAACTCCGGCGCAACGTCAGCCATCTGATGGAGGTCACCGCGTCCCGGGAACGCATCCAGAGCGAACTGGATGTGGCCAAGGAAATCCAGGAAGGCATTCTGCCCAAGATTTTCCCGGCCTTTCCGGACCGCAGGGAAATCGAACTCTTTGCCAGTCTGGAATCGGCCAAGGAAATCGGCGGGGACCTGTACGACTTTTTCTTCATCGACCACAAGCGGCTGTGCTTTGTCATTGGCGACGTTTCCGACAAGGGCGTGCCCGCGGCCCTGTTCATGGCCATCACCATGACCCTGATCCGTTCCACTGCCGAGGAACACGATAATCCCGCTACCATCATGACCAGGGTCAATGACAAGCTCAGCCGGGAAAATCCCAATTCCATGTTCGTCACCCTGTTCATCGGGATTCTGGATACATCAAGCGGTCATGTCGCCTATGCCAATGGAGGCCACAACCCGCCCATCCTGATCAGAAACAACGGCACCACCACCTATCTGGAAGGCATCAGCGGTCTGGTGGTGGGCGGCATGGAAGGGATTCCCTACCAGGGGCTGCACGTGGACCTGCACCCCGGTGAAACCCTGTTTCTGTATACGGACGGAGTGACCGAAGCCCTTGATCCGGACAAGAACCTGTTCACGGACCAGCGGCTTCTTGAAGACGTGACCGCCAACCGTCAGGCCGATCCCGAAAACCTGATCCGTGCCGTACGAACACGTGTTGACCAGCATGTTGGCACAGCCCGACAGTCCGACGACATCACCATGCTGGCCCTGCGCTTCAAGGGATGATCCGGCAGACCGTTCCAGGGCCCCTGCCCCGTGACGGACATGAAACGCACCTGACAACACGGGCAAGGCATTTCCATGGCGCGACAGACGTTGTCCCCTGGAGGAGCTGAACCGTTCAACCCGAACCCCTTGTATCCGCATGCAACGAATCGGTCTCACCACACGCCTCGCCCTGTTCACCCTGGCCATCCTGACCCTTTCCCAGATATTCAATGCCGGGCTGACCATCTCCTCCCTGGAAAAGATGTACATCCAGGGAACCTTGTCCAGGCACCGGGTGGCAGGAGGCGACATGGTCCGCAAGATCGAACGGGCCATCCGCCTGGGCAAACCCCTGGAACGATTCGTGGGCATGGATCGGCTGTTTGCAACCATCCGGGAACACGCGCCCGGCATCACCGATATCCTGGTTCTGCTTCCCGACGGCACCGTGACCCAGGCTATGAACCCCGACACGACCGCATCCACCTGGCAAGCCTACCTGGATACAAGAGGCAAAGTCACGCAGATCTCGCCAGATTCCAGGGATCAAACGGAAACCCTGGAATCGTCTTCCAGCATCTACCTGCTTTTGCCTATTACCATCGAAAAACGGCCAGTAGGTCGACTGGCCCTGATCCTGTCCAAACAGAAAATCAAGCAGGCCCTCCATCTCGCCATTGTAGCCAACATCAAGACACTGCTCCTGGCCACCTCGGGGGCGGCCCTGATCCTGATTGCGGGCATGATCTTCGTGGTCCCGGCCCGTGCGGAACATCCTTCTTTCAAACGCCGTCTGTACACCATCCTCATCCTGGCCTTTGGATGCGCCCAGCTCTTTTACAGCATGTCCAACATCGTTTTCTTCAAGGGCCAGACCCAGTCCTTTGTCAAACGCAACGCAACAACCGTGATCAGTCTGGTCAAGCAGGACATCGACAGTCTCCTGACCAAGGGCGTCCATCTGGAACAGATGCACGGGGTGGATCGCTTTTTCCACGACATTGTTGCCGTGACCCCGGAAATAGCCTCCATCAGCCTGGCAGACGGACAAGGCCGTGTCTTGTTCGCGGGCGACGCCCTGGGACCGGTTCCCCTTGAGGAAGAAAGCACCCTTGGGAAGGCGGACCCGGGATATGATATCGACATCCCCGTCCAGCCATCTGGCTCATCACGGGTCCAGGGACACATCAGACTCTCCCTGTCGCATGCGACCATTGATCAGCGCACCCGGTCCATTGTCATGGACACACTCACCGTGGCCGTCATCTCCCTGCTCTTCCTTTTGGAGATGATCATGCTCCTGTCCCTGTATCTGGAAAATCACCAGTCCATGGCCGTTTCCCCGGGGACCTCACCCGGATTTACCTGCGCCCTGATCCGGCCGGTGGGCTTTGTGATCATTTTTTCCATGAGCCTCTGCTTTACCTTCATCCCCCTGCGCATGGACCAGCTGTATGAACCCATGCTCGGCCTTTCCAGGGAAATGATCATGGGTCTGCCCGTTTCCATGCAGATGGCCGGGGCCGGGCTGGCCATTGTTCTGGCCGGATTCTGGATTGACAGACAGGGGTGGCACAGGCCCCTGATGCTGGGGCTGGCGGCCATGAGTGTGGGCTTTTCCTGCGCCGGACTCACCAGTCATCAGCTGGGCTACATCCTATCTCTTGGCCTGTGCGGTCTGGGATTCGGCCTGGCGTTCATGGGTTCCCAGGGATTCGTGCTCAAGCATGCAGAGCCGACCCGCAAGGCCTCGGGCCTGGCCACGTTTTTTGCCGGGGTCTATGCCGGCAACATCTGCGGCAGTGCGGCCGGGGCCATGATGGCCGACCGGCTGGGCTACGGACCGGTCTTTCTGATTGCCGGCTTCCTTTTCATTGTCACCATGATCCTTGTTTTTGTTTTCTTCCGCCCCCTGTTCAAGACATCGGGCACGGTGCCCGCGCCTGCCGCCAAATCCCATGTATCCACAGACATCATGGCCTATGTGGGCAACAAAAACGTACGCATCCTGCTTTTGTTCAGCATTGTGCCCAGCGCCCTGGTGCTCATCGGGTTCATCAATTACGCCCTGCCCGTGTATCTCCATCTGGTGGGCGCTTCCCAGGCCGATATCGGGCGCATCATCATGGTGTACGGCATCTGCCTGGTCTATCTGGCCCCCACGATCAGCCGGATCATCGAACGTGCCGGAAGCAGAAAGCCCTTTGTTTTTCTGGCCGGTGTGCTGGGGGCCGCGGCCATGGGCTGCTATCTTTTTCTGGACGGTCTCACCGCAGCCACCTGCGCGGTCTTTCTCCTGGGCCTGTCCAGCAGTGTGGGCTTTGCCTCCCAGAATGCCTATGCCCTGGGTCTCAAGGCCACCCGGCAATTCGGCGAAAACAAGGCCATGGGTTTGTGCAGCGCCACGGAACGGATCGGCCAGGTCCTGGGCCCCCTTGTTCTGGGGGGGCTGATTACCCTGGTCGGGATGAACAAGGCCATTGTCACGGCCGGCATGATCTATCTGCTGGTCACGGCCGTCTTTTTCGTGTTTGCCGAGGCAGACGGACACGAAACAACCATCACATCCAACAAGCATGCATAACCAGGGGACATGGCCCGATCGTGGTCGCACCCATCAACCTTTGCGAGGGTGGGTCCCCATGGAGGACGTCTTTGCATGACCACGAACACCCCTCCCTGCCATCTCCTGGACACCCTGCATCAGCAGGTGCTTGGCCAACGGCGCCATCTGGGTGAACTGATCCGTACCCGGGGCACGACCCGTCTGAGGGATTGGTGCACGAGCCTGTGTACGCCCTGGTCCCAGCCCCTGCCCACCAGCGATTCCCTTTTTGATACCGTGTACGGCCATACCGCGCGTCTTCTGGGCAGCAAAACCGCCTCCCGCCTGACCAGTCATCTGGAACACTCGCCCCATGTCCTCACGGCCAACCACCACGGCCTGGACTGCTATGCCCAAACCCTGCAGGGCACATTGCTTTTTGCCCTGGCCCGATTTCATCAAGACGCCCAAATATCCTCGTGCTTCCCGGTCCTGGCCTGCGGCAATGTCTCCCTGAACAACCTGACCTACCCGCAAGGGATTGTGCTGGCCCGCAAAATCAAGACCCCGAGCGGACGCAACGTTTCCAGGTGGGTTCCGGCCAAAATTCCGGTCTTTCCCCGTCGCCAGCAGCACGCCCTGGCCAGCAAACTGGCCGCCTACACCCCGGCCATGCTCCACAAGGCCAGATCCCTGGCCCTGTCCACGTCCTTGGGGCTGCTGCCCTCGGAACAGCAGGCCGTCCTCCACCTGCTGGATCACGTCTATCCCCAGGCCCTGGACCATGCATGTTTTTCCGACCAGTGCACGGCCATCAATGCCCGTGCCTGGCACAGCATGTTCTCCCGGGATCTTGCCGCCATCTTTCCCCAACCCGTGTACCTGGAGCTGGAAACCATCTGTACGCGACTGGCCATGGCTGATCTCACCAGCACGAAGTCCCTCCTGCACACCCTTTTGTTTGATCCCTGCGTGCGCAGAGAACTCATGCACGCACTGGACGGAGCAGTAGGCTGCTGGTCCCTAGAAAAACTGAATGATCTGGGTGCGTCCAGCATATCCGTACACAACCAGCGCGCCGGAACCCTCTTTTTCTGGACCGTGGACCACAAGGGATGCAAAATGCCCATGAATCTGGTCAAAACCGGCAGCACGCATCAACTGGTTCCCCTGCGAACCACACCGCAAACACGCGGCGAAAAGTGGACGCCAGCGGGCATTATGCACGCCCTGGAACACCACCGCATCCTGCCGTCCCTGTTCACCTGCTATACACTTCTGGCCCTGGTACGAGGGATTGTCTGCCATGGGGGAATCTATCAGACAGAATACCTTCCCGCCATGCAGGCAGGGGTCTCTCGGGCCCTGCGTCGGACCGGCCATGCCCAGCAGGCCGACCACGCCGACACGGTACGCACCAACGCCCTGTGCGCGGGCCACAACCTGGCCATGGCACACTATGCTGATGGCACGATGGTTCCGGCCGGACGTATTGAATTCATGGCCGGAGGCGGGATCACGCCCCGCCACCTCGAACAAATGGCCAACCTGACCCTTGAACAGGCCAGCCTGGCATCCCTGCCGGAAACCTTTGCTCCCTTTTTGCCGGCCCGCTGGCAATCCCATGCAGGATATGGGGAGCTCACCCATCTGGTTTACCAGCGATTGCAAGACAAACTCCCGTGTTTTGCCATCAGCTAGCAAGCTTTGCCGGATCCTGAATCACGCCAAGAGCTTTGCACAAACCGGATCCATGGGAAGGCCACCCGCCTGCAGTGCCCATCCCCGTGTACCCCTCCGCGTTGAGGACAAAAAAAGGGCAATGCATCAAGTTTCATGCATTGCCCGCAGTGTGCAGCGCCTTCTGGCCATCACGTCCAGGGGTATGGGTACAGAAGATTTTCCCCGACAACTTCTCCTGCCACCTGACGCTCTCAAAGTCCGCGTAACATCCCCAAAAATTTCAGCCGCCTAGTTGTGGACGTGCTCGATCTTTTCGTAAATTTCATCTGCCGAAAGCAGGATATCAAAAGGCGGATTGTAGTCGATTCTTTTGGCGGTTTCCAGATTCAACGCGATCTTGGGTGGTTCTTCATAAATCTGGGTCAGATACCTGGGAACCGCCCCATTGATAATCTTGCCTATGGTGGAGGCGTAGAACGCCCCGATGTACTTGTGCCCGGCCTGGGAAATGCTCATGAGCACGCCCAATTCCACCTCGCGTGAACCCGACTGGGAAAAGGTGGGCAGTTTGTACTTGAAAACCGGGGCCAGGATGCTGTCCATCCTGGACTCCTGAATCCCCCGATTGGCAGTTATGTAAAAGGCGTCCACCTTGGGAGCCAGAGCATTCATGGCCTTGACCAGCCGCGTGTACGCCAGATCCAGATCATCAATGTCAAAGGTGTCCTCGTAGTGAACCACCTCGAACCCCTCCTCCCGGGCCACCTTTTCCACATCATCCACAGCCGCATACCCCCGGCCTGCCGGGGTATTCTCATACACAAGGCCAAGACGCTGAAAGCCGATGACATCGTGGAACAGGCGAACCTGCCGTTCATAGCGGGTCGGATCTATCTGGGCATGCAGGTGATCAAACCCCGAATCCTGAGGGCTCTTGATGATCCCTGCCTGAAGAGGATTGCTCGTTGAAATGACAATGGTGGGTACATGGTGACGATCATTAGCCAGGTCCTGACCCGCCCAGGTGCCCATGGCCATGACCAGATCAATATCCTTGTCCCTGTTCATCCTGGTGATCAGCGTTTCCCGGGTTTGGGGGCGGATGGCCGCATTCCAGCCCGAGGTATAGAAACCATCCTTCAAAAACCGGATATATCTGCTCTTGGCGTGCTCGGCCACATAGTCCCAAAGGGCCCTGGTTTCGTTGGGGTCGCTGGTCGGGGGCAGTTCAATGGGCTCAATCCATCCCAGATCGGCCAGGGCAGCAATGGTTCCCCTAAAACTCTTCTGATAATCCATGTACGGACCACCTTCCAAATAGGCGATCCGAAAAAGGGGGCCATTGTACCCCGGCTCGGGACGGGGATTATATCCGTCATCCCGGGCAGCCAGGGCAGGAATTCCCCAGAGAACCAGACACACCAGCAGGCAATAATAAATTTTTTTCATGATTTCCCATGCTTTTATGTTGCGGACAGGAAAGGTTTTACGGTAATTGGCCACTGTAAAACACAGGTATTACCAATGTGCATTGGCCAAGAATGTACTACAACACCCCACCCATGCCAAGGAGCTGTATTCGTGAAAATCGCCGTTATTGCCGGAACCCGGTTTGACACGGCCCTGGGCTGTTCCCTGCTGGAGCGCTCCGGAATTCTTTGTCATCCCATACCCATGGCCAGGACGCCGGAAGAACAGAACCTCCTCCAGTACACAAACACCAACGGCCTGCAACAAACCATGGAAGAGGCTGTTAACCGGCTGGAACACAGGGGCTTTCAAGGTGTCATGGTCTTTTGCAACTCCCTGGCCTCCAGCATCAATATGGACCAGCTCAGACAGCAAACCTCCCTGCCCATTATCACTCCCCTTGATGTCTACCAGAACATGCCGGACCAGTGGCAACGGATCCTGCTCATGACGGCCAACGCCCATACCCTGGGGACGATCGAGGCCCTGCTCCTGGCCCGAAACGCGCACATGGAGATCACCGGATTTTCCAGCCTTGACCTGATCAAACGCATTGAACACCAGGAGGCCCGTCAGGTCATGGCCGACTATCCCCTGAACCACCTGCTTGCCCTGACCCGGCAGCAAAACCTTGAAGCCATTGTTCTGGGATGCACCCACCTCACGAAGATTTTTGACCATATCCGGGCCATCACCCCCTTGCCGGTCATGGACACGGGCACCATCATGGCCGAAATGGTCAAGGCCTCCCTGACATGATCACCCTTCCTTCACGGCCACAAAACTGCTGACAATCCCCACGCCCATGAGCATCCCGAGCATGCCCAGAATCTCCTGTACGGACAAAAAGGGCACTTCGATCCACAAAGGCGGAAAATACAGCATGTCCTGCAGCCCCAGGTGAACAAGGCCCAGCAGGCCCAGGGCCAAAAGGCCTCCCAGAAGTCCCTGAACCGCCCCGCCCACCACAAGGGGAAGCCGGATGTACAAGCGACTGGCCCCCACCAGGCGAAGAATCTCGATCTCGTCTTGCCTCTGGAAAAGAGCCAGCTTGATGGTGTTGCCCACCACCAGCCCCACCACCAGAATCAGAAAACAGATGACCGGCCAGAACATGGCATGGCTCACCCGCATCCAGGAATGGACAACATCGATCCTGAGCGGATTGTAGTGGACCGAGGCCACAAGGGGCAGGGATTGCAGTCTGGCAAGCATGGATTGGACCCATTGATTCTGATCCCTGGAGGGCAGGGTAAAGGTCAGCAGGGCCGTCGCCGGCAACGGGCTGGCCTGCTTGAATCCCGTCAGATCAACCTGGTCGGCAAAGGCCTGGGCCAGAACGTCCAGTCCTCCATCCGGGGTAAAGGTCGTGGTCCCCACCAGATCGGGAAGTTGTTCCATGGATTGCCATGCTGCCCTGACCCGCTCGAGATCGGCCCCCTGCTGCCAGTAGACCTGGAACTGCACCTCGGCCTGCCGTCGCACAATCTGATCTTCGATGGTGTTGACCAGCATGAGAAACATGCCCGCCAAAAACGCAACCAGACCAACGGCGGCCACCGTCAGACACAAGGCCCACGGTGTGCGGAAAATATCCCTGATTCCCTGGGTGAACAATCCCCCCAATGCGATCACCTCATCCCTCCTCGCAACTGCCTGTGGTTCGTCTGGCCCAAAGCTCCCGGCGAAGTCCCTGGCCCGACGGGCTTTCCAGGGCAACAGGCGCTCCGTCGCGCAGGTACAGGATGTTCGCCATGGGCGTATTGGCCAGGATGTCCCGATTGTGGGTGGCAAAGACAATGGTTGTGCCGTGCCGGTTGAACTGGTGAAAGACATTCATGAGCCGCCTGCCCAGATCAGGGTCCAGATTGCCGGTAGGTTCATCGGCCAGGATAATCTTGGGTTTGACCACCACGGAACGGGCAATGGCCACCCGCTGCTGCTCGCCTCCGGAAAGCTCCTGGCACAGGCAGCGGGCCTTGGTGTCCAGTTCGAGACTCCGGAGAACCGCCCGGACACGGTGCTGGACAACCTGGGCCTTTTGCCCCTGAACCCGCAGGGGCAGGGCCACATTGTCAAAAACCGTACGCCCGGGCAGAACCTTGAAATCCTGAAAAACCACCCCGATCTGGCGGCGCAGGCGGTGCAATCGGCTGGCACGCAAGGTGCCCAGATCCATGCCGGCCACATTGACCCGCCCCCGCTGAACAGGCAGAGCACCGTGCAAAATACGCATGAGCGTGGTCTTGCCCGCGCCCGAAGGGCCCACAAGAAACAGGAATTCCCCCTGACGCAGGGAAAAGGAAACGTCCTTGAGCGCCCAGTGGGAGCCAAAGGAATGGGAAAGGGATTTGACGTGGATCATGATTGGCAGACACACTTTGAAGGAAAAACAAACACAGGTACCCGAAAACATGGTTTTCGAAAGTCTTCAGCCAAGTACCTACTCAAAAGTGCGCTGGGAAGCAATGCAGCAGGAAAGGGAAGGGAGGGGAAACAAGGCAACGCAGCAGGCAGGGGAAGGAACAAATCACCACGGACAGGGACTGCCAATGCCTGCCGTGGCCAGAATTCACAGGGGCTTCTTGTTTCTGGACCTCATCTTGTCCAGCACGTTGTGAGCGGCATGAAAATCAGGATCCATATCCACGACCCGTTGCAAATGCTTGAGGGCGTTCCTGGTATCCGATAAACGCACCTCGGCCATGGCCAGGTTGAAAAGCAACCGGGTGTTGGCAGGGTCCTTGCGCAGGGCTTCGCGATACACCCTGACCGCAACCTCTGTTTTTCCCTTTTTTCTCAGGGCCAGGGCCGTATCGTTCAGGACTTCCGAAGACAAAAATGCCCACAGATAGGGGCCAAACTCCTGCATGGCCTCATGCACCTGGTCCGCCTCGATGTGCATCCTCCAGACCTTCTCCCTGACCTTGTCGTCCCCCGGGGCCATGTTCAGAGCGGTCATAAAAAACAGTCGGGACTGGGGGATATTGTGATCGTCCAGCTCCAGCTTGCCCCGGAAAAGCACGTATTCCACGTTGTCCGGACTGAGCTGCATGGCCTTGTCCACGCTGCTTCGGGCCTGATCCATGTCTCCTGCCTCATGCAGAATCCTGGCCCGCAACAGCCAGGCCCGCCCCATGAGGGGTGCGTGGCGTAGGCATGCATCGATCAGCGTTCCGGCCCGTTCCAGATCACCGTCAAGACGCGCCAGCAACGCCTGCCCGTAAAGGGAAAAACTGTCCGGCTCCTCTCCGGCCGACCTGATCATCCGAACCACAAGCTCCCGGGCTTCAGGGAGCCGCCCCTCACGAACAAGGGTTTCAAGCGTGAGGACAGCCGTATTTCCCCGTGTCGAGACCTCGCGGCTCAAAATGTAAAGCTTATGCTGCAGGACACTGATATCCAATGGCTTGACCAGGTAGCCGCTCACCCCCATATCCGCGGCCAAGGCCAAATCACCGGGTTCGACCTTGGAAGTAAACAGTAAAAAAGGAATCTCGCACAAAGAAGCATGGGTTCGTACCCTTTTGAGCAGCTCAATGCCTGACATGCGGGGCATTTTCCAATCGGAAATGACCAGTCCGAGCTGATCCTGTCCATCACGCATGAGCTGCCAGGCCTCTGCCCCGTTGGCCGCCTCAAGAATGTGGGAAAAACCCAGCACATCAAGAACATTGACCACTGCCTGCCGGGAGGGACCCACATCGTCAACCACAAGGATCGGAGCATGGGCATCAATCATTTTCGCATCCTGCAATGGCTGGCAACTCCACACAAAATTTCGCCCCGCCCAGTTCGGAATCCTCGACCCAAATGGATCCCCCGAGAAGCCGGACTATCTTCCTGCACATATACAGCCCCACTCCCGCCCCCTGGATGCCCTGATCAACGGCCTGGGACGCCCGGGCAAACCGTTCAAAAACGTGGTGTTTGGAGACATCGGGCACGCCCATGCCCGAATCCTCCACCCAGAATTTGACATAACTCCCCTGACGATCTGTCCCTCGATGGCCCTTACCGCGGACCAGTTGAACCCGGATCTGCCCCCCAGCTGGTGTATACTTGACCGCATTAGAAAGCAGATTTTGAAAGAGATGGGCCAGCAGGGAAGAATCTCCGCTCACTAGAACGTTGCTTCCAGTCGAGACCTGGAGAATAAGATTCCTTTGTTTGAGAACAATCTGAATGCGTTCCACCTCCTGCTGGATCACCAGAGAAATATCCACGGGAGCCAGACGGAAGACATCGCTCTGGAGTTCCTGAACCCGGGCGGTTTCCAGAAAATCATTGATCATCTTACGCAGGTTTTTGGCGCCCTCAAGTCCGTTGGCAATAATACGCCGCTGTTTTGCATTCACCCCCATGTAGAGAAGCAGATCATAGGTGGCAATGATGGCGGATAAGGGACTTTTAAAATCATGCACCACCATCTGCACAAGATCAGCCCGTTCCATTGTGGACACCAGCAGCTCGTTGCGCTTGTGCTCCAGTTCCCGGGCAAGCACCTTGTACCTGTCCTTTTCCTGTCGAACCTGCTCGAATAAACGGCAGTTCTCCAACAGGGGGGATATCCATCCGGCATAGGTTTGGAGCAGGTTCGCATCATCCGAATCAAAACTGATCCCGTCCTGCCTGTCGGAAACATTGACCACCCCGAGAACATGCCCCCCTTGGGCTGAACGCAGGGGCACGGATATCAGAGAGGTCGTCTTGTAGGACACACCCCGGGGCTTGAACCGCTCATCGCCCAAGATGTCACGAATTAATAAAGGTTCACCCGTGGCCAGAACATGCCCAGAAACAGTATCCTCCCGAATATCCTGAACCAGACCGACCAGGGACGGCTTGGACGAGGCCATGACTTCAAGCCGCGTTTGGTCATCGGTCAAAAGCATAATAGATCCCCTTTCGGCGCCCATGCGCTGGAGCAGGATCAACAATCCTTGTTGGAGTTTCTCGCCAAAAGGCAGATCATTGCGGGATAAAAGCTGAACAACGCGGAGCAAGATGTTTCCCTCGTCACCCAGGTTGGCGCCTCCATCCTGTTCCCCCGGGCTAGAAGAGGTACGACAACCAAGAACTTCGTTACAATGCATCACATTTCCATTGCAAAAGGGTTCATACGCTATGCCTGTCAGCAGACCTTCCAGGCCTGCCATACGTATCAACGACACGTTGTCATCCAAAGTGCTACAAGGGCAGGCCAAATGGCTGCGCAATTAATGATGACAGAGAAGGGGGGTAACACAAGAAAACAATGGGAAGCAACGTCTTTTGGGGAGGGAGATGTATGACAATTGTCGGCGCGGCCTACCTGCGGTAAAGTCCGTTACCACTCCTGGCTGCAGTCGAACTCGACATAAAAGGTATGACATTATAAGTCGGACCTGCCATGACAATCTGAATCGAACGGTGGGGCAGAGGCTGCCGTTGCATTATACAAGAAGACGGCTGATACAGGTATCAGCCGTCTTCTTGGTAAACATCACATGCAAACGAAATCGGATTATCGTCTGATGGTCTGATCCCGGTCAGGACCCACCGAAACCAGGGAGATGGGAACTCCCAAAAGTTCCTCCACCCGAAGGACATAATTCCGGGCCGCCTGGGGCAGGGACTGGAAATCCGAACAGCCGCTGATGTCCTCGTGCCATCCCGGCATGGATTCGTACACCGGTTCGACCCGGGCCAGGCTGTTTTCTTCCTGGGGGGGGTACAGGATCTCGCGACCATCGTACCTGTAGGAGGTGCACAGCTTGATTTCGTCCAGCCCGCCCAGAACATCCAGTTTGGTCAGGGCGATATCCGTGGGCCCGTTGAGACGAACCGATTCCCGAAGGATGACCAGATCAAGCCAGCCGCACCGACGGGGTCGACCCGTGGTCGCCCCGAATTCCCCGCCCTTTTCCTGGAGAAAGGTTCCGGCGTGGTCGTCGAGTTCAACGGGAAACGGGCCGCTGCCCACCCTTGTTGTATAGGCCTTGACCACGGCCACGATGCGATCGAGCACCTTACAGGCACAACCGCCACCTGCAGCCGCATTGCCGGCAACCGTATTGGATGAGGTCACAAAAGGATAGGTGCCGTGATCTATGTCCAGATGGGTTCCCTGGGCGCCCTCAAACAGGATGGAACGGCCCCTGGAAACGGTTTCCTGAATGGCTGCGGACACGTCGCCCAGATACGTGGCCGTACGCTGGGCAAAGGGGCGGATCTGCTCAAGCACCTCATCGGCCATCAGGGGCTCAAGGCCATACAGATTCTTGAACAGGGCGTTCTTTTCCACAAGGGCCTTTTGAATCTTCGTGCGCAACAGATCCATGTCGGCCAAATCTCCGGCCCGTATGCCTATGCGCGAGGCTTTGTCTTCGTAACAGGGTCCTATGCCCCGGCCGGTGGTTCCGATCTTGTCCTTGCCGGACTTGTGGGCTTCCCTGGCGGCATCCAGTATCTTGTGGTACGGCATGATCACATGGGTTTTCTTGCTGATCATCAGATGATCCGGGCCAATGGTTCGGCCGTGTTTCACCAATCCGTCCAACTCGTTGCAGAAAACTTCGGGATCAAGGACCACCCCGTTGCCGATGCAGCAGATCTTGTCGGCATGCAGGATGCCCGACGGGATGAGATGCAGGATGCATTTTGTATCACCCACGACCAGGGTGTGGCCGGCATTGTTCCCTCCCTGAAAACGAACAATGAGGTCCGCTTCCCGGGTGAGCAGATCGACGATCTTGCCCTTGCCCTCGTCACCCCATTGCGCTCCCATCACCACGGTATTCGACATATTCCATTTCTCCTTGAAAATGATCGCAGTCCCCATGCGGACGGCAAATAGCAACTTTGCTTAAAAAACCGGCGGTGCAAAGTCAATGAGCAAGACAAACCTTTCACAAGCACCAGCAATCCATCACCTCGTGGAGCAAACCGGCCACTTTTTCCAGCCCCCACTGCCCCCTGCGCACTGCCTACTCAAGTGCCTTGCGCACTTGATGAGTTTCCCCGCCCTTGCCAAACGCCGCCCCCTTCTCTAGGAGGTTTCCAACGTATGCGTACTTCTCTGACAACCATCCTGCACATACTGGTCCTCGTGGCCATCCAGGCCTTTCTGGTCAGCCAACTTTTCGAGCCGAAAATCCGTTCGGACGGTTTTCGGGTGGCCTATGTGCCCGACGAGACGACCATCTCCCGGCTTTCCCCGTATGGCCCGGGATTCGACCGGGAACTGGTGGAACACTTCTGCCGCAAGCACCGGCTCGTGCCGAAATGGATTCCGGTGGAATCGCCCAGGGCAGGCTTGGACGCCGTGGAAAACGGGCACGCCGACATGTTCATCCATACCGGGGAGCCGGACCTTGCCAGTCACGGCGACCACCTTGCCGCCGGCCCGGCCTACCGGGGAAGCCACCCGGTACTCATCCACAACAAATGGAAGCAGGATCTGCTCCATCCCGAGGACATCTGCGCCTACTCCCTGCCCGTTGCCCGCAATCCCCACATGCTTCCGGCCCTGGCATCCCTGACCGATGTTCTCGGTTGTCCGGACATGGACCGCCGGGCATCAAGTCTGACCATGCATAACCTGCTGGAAACAATGACCAGAGAACGACTTCGCTTCGGTCTGGTGGGGGCCACCGCGTTCAAGCTCTGGCAGCCCTTTTTCCCGGAGATCAGGACCTCCCTGGAACTGCACCATCACATTGCCACCCGATGGATATGGAATACCCGAACCGGCAGCAGGGCCAAGGCACTTGCGGCCTTGTGGGCGGATCTTCCCCATTCGTCCTTTTTCCGGGAGCTCAAGGCGCGCTATTTCGGATTCTTTCCCCAAACAACGGATTTTTATGAACTCTCCCACCTGGCCGGTGTTCTGAACAGCAAGCTGCCCCGCTATGGCCCGACCATTGCCCAGGTTGCCCGGGAAAACGACCTTGATCCCCTGCTGGTGACGGCCCTCATCTATCAGGAATCCCATTTCAATGCCCGGGCCACAAGCAAAACCGGCGTGCGCGGATTGCTGCAGATCAGTCAGAACACAGCGGCTGAACTGGGCATTTCCAACCGGCTGGACCCCCTGCAAAGCATCGAGGGCGGGGTCAGGTATCTGCGAAGTCTGGTGGATCGGCTGCAGCCCCTTGGACTTGATGCCTGGAACACCCTGTTTTTTGCCCTGGCCGCCTACAACCAGGGCATGGGACACCTGCGCGACGCCATGACCCTTGCCGAGCAACGGGGCAGAAACAAACATTCCTGGCGGGACGTCAAGGAAGTCTTCCCCCTGCTCAGCTACCGCAAATACTACCAGGAAGCTGCCCACGGGTATTGTCGCGGCATCGAAGTCGTGGATTACGTGGATTCAATTCGCTACTACTATTATTACCTGACCGGACTAGTCAGGCTTGAGCGCCCCGAAGGCGCGCATCTGGCCCTTCTTGCCGGGCAGGAAAAGGGGAATGAACCACCCGATTCTTCCACCTGACAGCCTGCATCATGTTGCCGAACACCCCTCCGGCGACCACCAGTTGAAGCGCCGATTGCAAGCGGTCCGGCCCATTTGCCCCCTGATTTGGCATGTGCTAGAAACCCTGTTCTTCACAGCGTTTCCCATCCGTTAGAAAATATCCGTTTTTCCAAGCCCATCCAAGGAGTCCTTTGTGAGCGATTTGAAAACCATGTACAAGACCATTCAATCCGATCCCTTTCCCCCCACCATGACCGTAACCCTGGGAGAGACCACCCTGACCTTTCACAAGAGAACCTGGACCATCAACGGCCAGGAACAGGGGCTGCGCTATGGAGAAAATCCCGACCAGCCCGCCGCCCTGTACGAACTCAAACAGGGCGTTCTCCAACTGGGCGGGGTCACCCTGCGCCAGGGCGGGGAGGCTCTGGTTTCCGGCATGACCGAAGAACAGATGATCCAGGCGGGCAAGCATCCCGGCAAGATCAATCTGACCGACGTGGACAACGGCATCAATATCCTCCAGTATCTCACCGCCAAACCCGCTGCCGTCATCCTCAAACACAACAACCCCTGTGGCGCGGCCTGGTCCGACGAGGGCATAGACACGGCCCTGTTCAAGGCCTTCTGGGCCGACCGCATTGCCGCCTTTGGCGGGGCCATTGTGGTCAACCGGCCCCTCAATGCCAAGGCCGCCGAGATCATTGCCTCGGGATATTTTGAGGTGGTTGCGGCCCCCTCTTTTGAACCCGGCACCGTGGAC
Source organism: Desulfoplanes formicivorans (assembly GCF_001748225.1). Classification (NCBI taxonomy): domain Bacteria; kingdom Pseudomonadati; phylum Thermodesulfobacteriota; class Desulfovibrionia; order Desulfovibrionales; family Desulfoplanaceae; genus Desulfoplanes; species Desulfoplanes formicivorans. The sequence goes on along the minus strand of NZ_BDFE01000015.1, from coordinate 660,502 downwards.
ACCCTCAAATCGCGTAAAAACCTGCGCATCCTGGAAATCCCCGGCCTGGCCAAGCTGGAAACCCTGGTGAACACTCCCTTTCTGGACCTCAAGTCCCTCACCGACGGCGGGATCATTGCCCAGTTTTCCTTCCGCAACAAGATCCTTGCAGCCGACGATTTCCTGCCTGCCGAAGCCACGTCCAAAGACGGTTCCACCTTCATCGCCCGGGGTCCTTCCAAGCAAGAAGCCGACGATCTCGTATTTGCCTGGGCTGTTGAGGCCGGGGTCACGTCCAACTCCGTGATCATGGCCAAGAACGGGGTGACCACGGCCATCGGCACGGGTGAACAGGACCGGGTGGGATGCGTGGAACTGGCCATCCACAAGGCTTATACCAAGTATGCCGACAACCTGGCCTTTGAGGAACAGAGCTGCTCCCTGTACGAGCTCAAGGAAAAGGCCCTCCAGGATGAAAACGCCCGAACGCTCCTTGAGGACATCATGGCCCGTACAAACAAGGCCAAGGGCGGATTGCCCGGATCAGTCATGGTCTCCGACGGCTTCTTCCCCTTTCGCGACGGCGTTGACGTGGCCCTGGCCCAGGGCATCACGGCCATTGCCCAGCCCGGCGGGTCCATCCGCGATCACGAGGTCATCCAGGCCGTCAATCAGGCCGTGCCCCAGGTAGCCATGGTCTTCACGGGCCAGCGCTCGTTCAAGCATTAAAAAAGTACACAGTACGCAGTACGCAGGGCACAGAATCATAATCCCGGGGCGATCACTTCTTTTTGCAATGGCCATGTAAAGCACATTGGAAGGCAGGACACCTTCATCAATCGATTCGAGACGCCTTTTTCCCTGTGCACTGTGTACTGTGTACTGCGCACTCTGAAGTACTGTGCACTCCTGTGCCCTGTGCACTCTCAATAATTCTCAACCTTTTTTGCCCAGGTACTCATGCCCCTTTCTTCTCTCTCCCCCCTTCACCCCGGGACAATCGTCGAATACATCCAGAACAACCAGACCGTCATGGGATGTGTTCAGGAACTGCGCGCCGCCCGAGTCAAACTCGTGAACATCAACCAGCGGGAAATGAAACTCCCCCTGGCCAGGATTCTGCCGTGGACAGGACCGAGTCTGCCCGAGGCCTCCAGCAGATCCGACATATTGCAGACCATGAAGGCCCTGGAGGCCCAACGCCAGGAACTGGGCCGGGATATCGATCCCATGGAACTGTGGGAACTGGCCCAGGGAGAGATCAGTCAGGCCTCCATTGCCTGGCTGGCCGGGCTCCTCTGGGAAGACCCCGGCGCCAATGAAAAGGCGGCCCTGGGACGAAAGCTCCTTGCCACCAAGACCCATTTCAAATTTTCCCCGCCCCATTTCGAGATCTATTCGCAGGAAACAGTCACCAGACGGACCGAGGAAATGCGCAGGACCCAGGAACGGGAGCGTCTGGTGGCCGAAGGCCAGGCCTTTTTCAAACAATTATGGAAGGTGCATCAAAACAGCGCGGTTCTGTCCACCACCCCGGATGCGGAAACCGCCCGACAACTCCGACAGATTCTCATAGATCGCATCGGGTTGCGCGAACACGGCGAAACCGAGGCCGTCTGGAAAAAGATGACCGCGGGGATTCCGGACATTCCCTTTCTGGCCCTGCATCTTGCCCAGGCGTGGGGAATAGTGCCCCCCCATTACAATTATCTGCTGGACCAAGCAGGGTACGAGTGGGAAGACGAAATATGGTCAGCGCCTTTTGCCCGGGACATCGACAACCTGCGAGCCCGGGTCCTGACCATGGCCCAACCAGTCACCCATACCCGAGCGGTGAGCATTGACTCGGCCTCCACCAGAGACATTGACGACGGGTTCTTTATCGAGCGGACCAAAGACGGCTTTCATCTGGAAATCGTGTTGGCCTGCCCCGGTCTGGCATGGGAATTCGGGTCCTCCCTGGACAAAGCAGTCATGGAACGGTTCTCATCCATCTACCTGCCCGAGGGAACCGCCAACATGCTCCCCCGGGATCTGGGCAATGATTTTTTCAGTCTGCATGCGGGCAAGGACAGGCCGGCCCTGCTTTTCGAAATCCACCTGGACCACCTGGGCAACCCCCTTGCGTGCAGGCCCCGACACCAATGGGTGCGGCTGCAACACAATCTGACCTATGACGAGGTTCAGGAAAATCTGGTTTCCGATCATCCCGATCCCATGCTTCAGGCAGCCGACGAGCTGGCTCAGATGTTGCGGACCAACCGGATCCAACAGGGCGCCGTGATCATGCAGCAGCCTGATCCCCGGATCATGCTCAACCACACGCATGAGGACGTCGAAGTGGTCATGGAACCGGGACCGCCGGAAAACCGGGCCCAGGTACTGGTCAGCGAGTTCATGATCCTGGCCAACTCCCAGGCCGCCCTCTGGGCCATGGACCACGACATTCCCCTCATCTTCAGGACCCAGAATATTTCCCTGCCCAAGGAAAGCGCGGGCATCTGGTCGGCCCCGTGCGACATCTTCAGACTCATCAAGTGCATGGGGCCCTCCATCATGGAGGCAACGCCCAAACGGCACGCAGCCCTGGGTGTGGATGCCTACGCGCCCATTACCTCCCCCTTGAGGCGGTACGCTGATTTCATCAATTCGGCCCAGATTCTGGCAGCCCTCACCTCGGACCAGTTCCCCTGGACCAGCGAATCCATCAAGGCGGTCCTTCCCCGGATCAGCGCCCGGGCCCAGGCCGTAGGCAGGATCCAGCGCTTCCGCCCCCGATACTGGAAATATCTCTTTTTCCGGCAGCAGGCCAAACAACGGAACTGGACAGGAGAAGTCGTGGAACACAACGAACGCATGGTCACCCTGGCCCTGACCCAGGAACAGCTTTTTCTCCGGGCCCCCACCTCCCTGTTCGGGGACAAGGTCCGGCTGGGCCAGCGGTTCACCATCCGCCTTGGCAAGGTCGATCCCTTGAACAACGAGCTGCACATTGCCGAGGCCTGGGAAGCCTGAATCCCGCAGGAACGCAACATGCGGAACATGGTTGCGCTTGGTTTTTTCTTGTTCTAAAAGGATCGTTCACGATGTATTCGAGGACGGGGGTCATGGAAGAAACACATCCCTGCATACCCTCGCAGGTTGCACGTACACGAGTGAACACAACGTATGGAGACGATCATGGTAACAATATTCTGGCTGGGAATCAGTTATCTTTTGGGGGCCGTTCCCTTTGGCCTGCTCATTGCCAAGGTTTTCTGCAAGGTAGATCCCCTTTCCCAGGGAAGCAAAAGCACGGGAGCCACCAACATCGCCCGGACCTGTGGTTTGGGATACGGCATCCTGACCCTGGTTCTGGATGTCTTCAAGGGATGGTTTCCGATCATTGTTGCAACCAGCTTTACCCATTCGGCCACCTTTCTAACCCTGACCGGTCTGGCCGCTGTGGCGGGGCACATGTATTCGGTGTTTCTCAACGGCAAAGGGGGCAAGGGCGTGGCCACGACCGTGGGTGTCTTCCTGGCCCTGGCGCCGGGCGTCCTGTTCTGGTCCATCGTGGTTTTTGCGATGGTGATCATTGCCAGCGGCTACGTGTCCATGGGCTCCCTGTGCCTGGCCACGGCCCTGCCCGTATTCCTTCTTGTCAGCGGACACTTTTCCCTGCTCATCCTGGCCCTGGTGCTCATGGCCCTCATCTTCTGGAAGCATCGCGACAATATTGAACGCCTCCGCGCCGGCAACGAGCATTCCTGGAAAAAAAAGAAGGAATAATCCCCCAGAGGAAAAGCCGTGCAAACAGCCTCGCCACGTTGCGAGGCCTCTTCATGTCCTCTTACTTTGCGTACACGCCACAATCCCATGAAAAATTACAGCCGCATCATATCCCTTTCCTTCCCGCCCATGGTTTCGGGCAAGCCGGTCATCTGCAATCTGGCCACCCTTTTTGACCTGACCTTCAACATCCTCAAGGCCCGCATCAACCCCCGCCATGAAGGCCATATGGTTCTGGAACTTTCCGGCCGGGAAGAAGCCTACAACCAGGGCATCACCTATCTTCAGGAACACGACATCACCGTCACCCCGGTGGCCCAGCAGATTTCCCGGGACGAGGAATCCTGCATGCACTGCGGCGTGTGCACGTCCCTGTGCCCAACCCACGCCCTGTACCTGGACCCGGAAACCAGGCGCGTGGAATTTGACTGTGACAAATGCACGGCCTGTGGCCAATGCACCCGCATCTGCCCGGTCCACGCCATGCATGTGGAAGTGGAGGAAAACGGATTTTAGGAACAACGTGGCAACATAGACCGCCTCAGCACCAGGGAGAAAAGGCCCTGCCGGAAAACCTGGCTCTCCCATCCCCTACCCGACCAGAGTGCCCATGGAAACCGAACGCAGAACCTACACCCGCATTGAAACCGCTCTTCAGGCCTTCATGCGCAAGTCGGTTTCACCCTCAACCCAGCCCGGCCTCAGGGGCGGGTTCAGCCAGCCTGTGGACCATCTGCGGGACGCCTTGCAGCAGACCTCCCTTCCTGATGAACTCCTTGACTATCTTGAGGCCATCAACGCCAAGCTCGACACCATTCTTGGTCTGCTGCACCAATCGTCCATCCAGGCCGAATACCCGCTGGAAGCCACCATCTCCCAGATAAGCGGCGCAGGCCTGCAGTTCACCTCACCCCACGACTTCCAGGAGGGCGATCACCTTGAACTGGTGATCACCCTGTCACGCTTTCCCCTGAGGCTGGTCAACGTCGTGGGCACCATCACCCGTCGCCAGCAGACACGGGAAAACGGTCCTGTCTGGGTTGTGGAATTCACCTTTATCCGGGACAATGATCGCGAGGCCATTATTCAGTATGTATTCAGGGAACAACGAGAAATGATCCGGGGAGAAAAATTGTGAGCAGAACCTATGATGAGTGGTTGCACCTGGCCCGTACCCGCGTTCTTGCCAATGCCGGCGGACAGATCCCCGGTATGACCCACAACGCCAATAATTTCTGCCACGTTCTGGAAATGCAGCTGGAACTTTTCCGGGGCAAGATCCACCGCCAGCCGGACATGCCGGCCGCGGATCTCCTGCCCAAATTCGACAGGCTGACCCAGGCCGTGAACAAACTGGCGGAAATGCTTCGGGACAACGAGCTGCACAGCTTCTTTATGGACGAAGAAGTGACCATGATCGATGTGGGCCAGTTCATGGAATGGGTGGACAGATTCTGGACCAACAACCTGTTCTACAAACACAAGATCATCAGGGATATGGCGATCCACGATTCCCTGCCCACCTTGCAGCTTCCCCCCTTCCTGCTCACCCTGACCGTGGACGAGGCACTGAAAAACGCGGTGGAAGCCTGCATGGACAAGGATCCGGGCGGCCAGCACAATCTGGGTTTTGAAATGGCCCCCCTGGGTCAGGGAATCGTATGCACCCTGACCTCGCCCACCACCTTCCCCCATGACCTGGCCCCGTTCGAAGAACACGCCACCACCCGGCCCGACCACTTTGGCCTGGGCCTGCCCATGGTCAAGTTCTTTGCCGACCAGGCCGGATGGAACCTCGACCTGACCACCACCGGGGAACAGACCACCTTCAGGTTGGAAATACCCAACCAGCGAACAGAGTTGTAGCAAAGTGCGCAGGGCGCACTTGAGTAGGCAGGGCACAGTGTGCAGGGCGCAGAGCTTGGTGCTTGCGCTCAATGGGAGGTGTTAGTTGATGGAATGTTTGTGTTGGATGGTTTTGATCAGGCCGGAGAGCATGGCTGAAATTTCTTGGGTTTCCCCGATGTAATCCTGACAGTGTTTCTTGTTTAGGAAACCGACCTGTTGTGCGATATAAAGTTGCGTCCTCAATTCCCCGCATGATCCCTTGGCAATGACCAAAAATCTGATGAAATCCTTGGGGCTTTTCCGCTCATAACCTTCTGCAATATTGCTCGGAATGGAAAGGGCAGATCGCCATATTTGATCCCGAAAACAAAAATCTTTACCTGTTTTCATTGCCCCATGAAGGGCTACGGCAAGCCTGCACCCCCTTTTCCAGACCTCAAGATTCTCAAATCCATGACGTGGCGTATCCATTGACTTACCCCTTTCACTTCTGCGCCCTCTTCCCTGCCTTACCGCGAAAATATTTTTTCTGCGCCCTGCGTACTTGAGTGCCCTGCGCACTGTGCCCTGCGTACTGCGCACTTAAGTGTACTGCGCACTTAAACAAATATCACCTTCTCCATTTCCCGGGCAACGGCCTGGCAGTCGAGCTCTTCTCCTGACTCGAAAAGGGCCTTGTGCACATTGACTTCCCGGAGCACCTGGGGATTGGTGGTGTCAAAATACCCGTCCCAGGCCTCCATGGCCTTTTCCAGATTGTCCTTTTTGAGCCATGCCAGCCCCAGAAACAGCCTGGCCGTATGGTTTGCAGGATCTTTCTGCAGAACCTGTCGGGCGCACACCTTGGCCGGATTGATTTCATCCAGCCGGTAGTGGCAGATCATCACCTGCACCCGCGCCTCAAGATGATGGGGTTCCCGGGCCAGAACTTCCTTGTACGCGTCCCGGGCCTGCTCCCACTTTCCCTGGCCAAACAACTGGTCGGCCTCCCTGATTTCTTTACCAATGCCAGAAACCGGTTTGGAAACAGAAACCGAACCCGCCTCCTCCACATTCTGGCGCACCCGGCGCACCGCGCTGAATAAAAAATCTCGTCTGGAAACCATGATGCTGTCTTTCACCTCCCAAGGCCAAGAATCAACGTACAATCCAACTCCCCGACTAATGGCCCTCACAAGACGCGTCAACCACCCCACCAAGCTCCTCGAAAGACCGGCCACAAACCGGTACCGCAAAAACCACTCCCCCATCGAGTCCCAAGAAACAACTCCTGCGCACTGCGTACTGCGTACTGTGCACTTGAGTGCCCTGCGCACTGTGTCCTGCGTACTGTGCACTTAAACTTGACAATCCCCCCCATCCCAACCAAAAGTCACCCCAATTCTCATGTAAAAAAAATCATGCGGAATCATCTCCGCTCACTCATCTCTGGAGGAACATCCATGATCCTGCGTCTCGCGCTGAGTCTTTTCTGCCTTTTGACCATATCCACCCAGGCTTGGGCTGATGCGGCCAAAACCTTTGTGGTGGCCCCCTTTGCCGTGCACGGGCCCCAGACCTACACCTACCTGCAAAAGGGCATCCCCTCCATGCTCCAGACCCGCCTCACCTGGCCCGGCCATTTCCAGCCCCTTGCCGGCGACCTGATCAAGGCCCCCCTGGCCAACCGGGAAGCGGCCAAACAGGCACTGGCTTCCACCAGTGCTGACTACCTGGTATACGGCAGCGTGACCATCATGGACAAACAATGCAGTCTGGATGTCCAGCTGCTCCATAAGGACGGCAAGGCAACGCCTTTTACCGCCCAGACCACCATTGATCAGCTCATCCCTTCCCTGGAGACCACGGCCAAACAGATCAATGCGGATGTTTTCCAGCGGCCCGAGGCCAAGCCGGTGCAGGAAACCGCCCAGGTCAACCAGATGAACCCCAACCTGGTCTTCAACCAGTCCCGCTTTGGCCAGCAGGCCGTGCTCAATCCCCAGTTCCGGTATGAAAGCACCGACCAGGACCAGTCGGGCCGGTGGCGCAGTCAGTCCCTGCCCCACAAGTGCCGGGGCATGCTTGTTGTGGATGCGGACAACGACGGCACCAACGAGATTTTTATCATGGACGAGCACACGGTCTATGCCTATCGGGAACAGGACAACCGCCTGGCCAAGCTCGACGTGTTCCAGGGATCGCGCACAGCCAAATACCTGAACATCAACGCCCTGGACATCAACCGGGACGGACTCACGGAAATCTTCATCTCTGCGGTAGATGGGGTAGATGAAAAGCCCGCCTCCCTGGTGCTCACCTTTGCCAAGGGCAAATTCATGGTGGAGCAGGACCGCATCAAGCTCTTTTTCAACGTGGTCAAGCTGCCCCCCGACTTCATCTCCACCCTGGTGGGCCAGAAAAAAGGGCACGGCAAACTCTTTGATCCGGGTGTGTACGAGCTGGTGCGCATGTCCGGGGAGTACAAGCAGGCCAAGCGCTTGGCCCTGCCGGAAAAGTCCAATGTGTTCAATTTCGCCTACCTGCCTCAGGGCGACGACTACAAGGTCATTGTGGCCCATAACGACCACCTCATTGTCAACTCCTCCACCAATGACCTCCAGGCCGTGACCGAAGAGATGTACGCGGCTTCCGGAGTCAAGCTGGAGGATTTGGACACCATCCCGGGCATGGGCGTTGACCGCAACGACGCGGACATGCGCTACCACTACCTGCCCACCCGGCTCTTGCCCACCAACCTGGACCACAAGGGGCACCACGAGCTCATTGTGGCCCGGCCCGTGTCCATTGCCTCGGATTTCTTTTCCAATTACAGAAACTTTTCCCAGGGCGAGATCCACTCCCTGGACTGGGACGGCATTGGCCTGAATATTGTCTGGAAAACCCGGCGCATCAAGGGCACCCTGGTAGATTACGCCATTGCCGACTACAACAACAACGGCAAAAACGACCTGGTGGTCTGCGTGCAGACCTACCCCGGCGCAACCGGTCTCAAGGCCAAACGCACCATTGTGGTGGCCTACCCCCTGGACCAGGAATCCCCCCAATAACCCCAAAGGGCCGGGAGACGCTCCGCATCCCCCGGCCCTCATCTTTTACCGCCCGGTCCCTACCCTTCTCCTGCCTCCCGCTTCCTGTCTCCTGTCTCCCTTCTTTTATTCCTAAAACCGCAGTTAAAAAAATTATACCGTAAAAATTTTTGAACTTTTGTCAAAAACCCGCCATTTTCTCCTTGCAATCCCTGCCCGGAACGACTAGGCAGAGATCAGTTACATGGTGTCAGGCTGGTTTTTTTATCTGTTCAACCAAAAAGAGGAAGGAAACATTTATGAAACGCATTGCTCTCGCAATTCTGGTCATTGCCTTTGTGATCGGCAGCGTGGCCCCCTCCTTTGCCGTGGAAATGCAGGCAAGGGGTTCTTGGCGTGCTGCTGCATCCTGGTGGGATTTTGACGGTAAAGACGACGCCAACAACGGCGAAACTTTCCGCGCCCGTCAGCGTGCCCGTCTCTGGTTCGACTTCATTGCCAATGAAAACCTCAAGGCTGTTCTTGGTTTGGAAATCGGAGATATTACTTGGGGTGACAGCAACGGCAAACTCGGCACCGATAGCAACGAGGCCATTGAAGTCAAACACGCCTACTTTGACTTCAACATCCCCAACACCCAGGTCAACATCAAGGCCGGTCTCCAGGGTATTTACATCCCTGGCAACCTGGGCTCTCCCATTTTGGATGACGACGCTGCCGCCCTCATGGTCAGCGCTCCCATCAATGACATGGTCTCTGTTGCCGCCGGCTGGATCCGCTCCTATGATCTCGACGACGATACCAAGGGTATCTATGATTACGATAAGGACACCGCCGATGCTAAGGACGATGACAATCCCTCCGGCATCGCGGGTACCAGCGGTGACGAAGTGGACACCCTGGCTCTCTTGGTACCTGTCAATGGTGATGGCTTTTCCGTCACTCCGTACTTCTTGTACACCATGATCGGAAAAAATACAGTAGAAGAACTTCCCATCGCCGAAATATTGGACGATGCCGTCAAGAAATCTGGCATAAAGGATGATCTTGGGGAAGCTCTGGGCGGTGTTGATGACGATGCCACCATGTGGCATGCGGGTTTCAGCGCTCAGATCGATATGTTCGATCCCATTGTAGTTCTCACCGATTTTGCTTACGGTTCCTTGGCCCTTGAAGGCACCACCCAGGACATTGATGTTCGCGGTTACTTTTTTGACTTGGCCGTTGACTACAAGATGGACTTCATGACTCCTGAAGTCTTCTTCCTGTACACCTCTGGTGCTGATGATGATAAGGACGAAATCTCCGTCTTCCCGCACATCAGTGGTGACCTCAACTTCTCCACTCTTATCTTTGATGGTTCTCCGTTTACTGAAGGAGATCTGTATGACGATCCTGCCGCCCTGCCCATGTGGGCCCTTGGTCTCAAGCTGAAGGACATCAACTTGGTTGAAGACCTCTCCCACACCTTCACCATCTACTACGCCCAGGGTACCAGTGACAAGGACGGTTGGTACGGCAAGACCTTTGCCGAAGATGACAGCCTGGTTGAAGTTGACTTTGACACCAAGTACCAGATCTATGACGAACTGGCCGCCTACCTGGAACTCGGCTACGCCAGCTTTGACTGGGACAAGTCTGCAGACCACACGAACGATGCCGAAGACATCTACAAGGCCGCCATTGGTATCAAGTACGACTTCTAGTCACTGGATTATCTGATCTGCCAGACCTGACGCCACTTACCCATGACAAAGGCCGGGAGCAATCCCGGCCTTTGTTGTTTCCTCTGCCCTGCGCCACCCGATCCGCCTGCCCTCCCCTGCCTGTCCGCCAACTTCTGCCCCAGCGTCTCCCGCAAAAAATAAACAAAAACCAGTTGTTCCCCTGTGCCCTGCGCACTGCGTACTGTGCACTTCAGCGAACATGGGGACAGGTTACATGTTGAAAAAACACCTCCCCCGTGGTAAGGCAAATCCAAACTTTTCTTTATCTTTCCTTTTCAAACCCTTGCCTTGTAACCACTACCAAGAAGGGGGTTCCCATGCCACGTATCGCCCGATTCGTTCGTTCCCATGTTCCCACGGTGTACCATGTCATTTCCCGCACCGCTCTTGACGGGTTTCCTCTCAAAGACAGTGAAAAGGACTATCTTCTCCATCTCATCCGCCATTTCAGTCGATTCTATTTCGTCGACGTGCTTGGTTTCTGCATCATGTCCAACCACTTCCACCTTGTTGTCCGCATGCACCCCAGCGATTACCTTTCTGACGACGCCATGAAAAGACGCTTGGAATCCTGGTTTCCCAAGGGGCGGGAGATCACTCCCAAAACCATTGCCCAATTCAGGGAAAGGTGGTCCTCCCTTTCCAAATTGGTCAAGGATATCAAGCAGGGATTCACGCACTTCTACAACAAGCACCACAACCGCAAGGGCTATTTCTGGGGGGACCGGTTCAAATCACTCATCGTGCAAAACGGCCATTCTCTGATCAACCTGCTGGCCTATGTGGATCTCAATCCCATCCGTGCAAACATTGCCAAACGCCCCGAACAGTACCGCTGGTGCACATTGGGCTATCATGTCCAGACCAACAATCAGGACAACCTCCTCTCCATGGATTTCGGCATGAAAGAATGGGGAGAATACGACCAGACCGCCGTCCTGCGGGCGTATAGACAATTCGTGTATGAAACAGGAGCTGTGGACACGGGCAAGGGAAAACCCATGGACCCCAGGATCGTGGCACAGGAACGCAAAAAGAACTTTGAGCTCAAGCGATATGAGCTCTTTGGCTACCGGAGCAGGTATTTTTCCGACGCCGGAATCCTGGGTTCAAAGGAATTTGTGCAGGATGTTTTTGACCAGGTCAGGCACCTTCTGAAGTCAAAGGATACCCGAGTCTTCACCCCCCTTGCCGGAACCAGCGGGGTCTATTCCATGAAAAGATTGCGAGCATGAGACCGGGACAAAAGGGGAAAACGGAAGAAGTGAACATGGGGACTGAATAAAGGAATAAAGGGACAGGTTCTTTGTAAAAAGACGATAACGATCAGCCATAAAATCCCAAGGAGGGTCTTACAAAGACTCAACTCATAACCGGCTGATATAGAGATACTTTTATCGATATCTATCTGCTTACGCGTGAAAGTCGCGTTTGGTTGCTCACCAGCCAGAAAATTGAGAGCCTGGTTCGTTGTTGTTCAATTAGGCACGTTGTTTTTCTCTGTGCCCTGCGCACTGCGTACTGCGCACTTAAAGAGTGAACAAAGGGACTGAACAAAGGGACAGGTTGCATATTCTTTGTATTGAACAAAGGGACAGGTTGCATATTCTTTGTATAGAAATGGGCTTTCTTCTTATGTTGACGCGGTAAGGAACAATCCTTACAAAGACATAATCCAGGAGGTTCACATGATTCCCATTCGAGCAACCGCAACGATCACGTCTAAAGGACAAATCACTCTCCCCAAGTCCATTCGAACCGCACTCGGGCTAACCAGTGGCAATAAACTCAGCTTTGAAATCCAGGGGGAGCAAATCATTGTACGCAGTCTACGGACAAACGAGCATGAAGATCCTGCCATTACCAAGTTTCTCGGTCTGATGGAAAAGGATTTGCGACAGGGCAAGCACCTCCGAGATCTGCCAAAACATTTGCAAGATTCGATGCTTACCATGCTCAACCAACCTGTTGACCTCAATAATGACATTGATGGCGAGGTTGATCTCTGATGCAACGACATGGCTGGACCTTGCTCTTTCATGATGGAATCAAGGAGCAGATCTGCAATCTCGAAAAAGCCATCAACCGCATCAAACAAAAAAGACCGGCCGAGCTGGAAACCAGTGCAACCTATAAACTTTATGCAGCCATTTCCCACCTTGTTTTGGATGTAATTCCAAAGAATCCCAACAGTGATCGCTTCCGCCAGGGCAACACCATGGGCACAACCTATCGCCACTGGCGGCGTGCCAAGATCGGTAGACGATTCAGACTCTTTTTTAGATTTGACTCACAATCAAAGGTCATTGTCTATGCATGGGTCAATGATGCACGCTCTCTCCGCAAACAGGGAAGCAAATCAGATCCGTACGCTGTTTTCACAAAAATGCTCGAACAGGGAAATCCGCCAGACGATTGGGAAAGTCTGGTCAAAAAATGTCATCCAGGGACTTCCCCCTTTCAAGGAGCATAGAAGCCGGGTACATAGCCCTGCCCCTCCCTCCACCTTGGCACCATCCACTGCCCCAGCGTCTCCCGCAAAAAATAAACCAAAACCATTTGTTCCCCCTGCGCACTGCGTACTTCAGCGAACATGGGGACAGGTTCTTTATGAAAAATCGTATCTTGGGCTCAAAGGAATTTGTGCAGGATGTTTTTGACCAGGTCAGGCACCTTCTGAAGTCAAAGGATACCAGAACGTTCACCCCTCTGGCCGGAGCCAGTGGGGTCTACTCAATGAAAAGATTGCGAGCATGAGACCGGGACAAAAGGGGAAAACGGAAGAAGAAACATGGGGACTGAATAAGGAATAAAGGGACAGGTTTTTTATGAAAATTTTGTCATAACCAGCACTTGACAAAATGATGTTTTCTCCAAGTGTTACATCTACTTTAAAAATTTTCAAAAAATTCCTACTATGTATGTTACATCAACTGAAAATTAGTAACGGTAACGCTTTTTTATGATCGGTGTTACTTCCACCCATTATAAAAAAATTTTGGTACCATTTTGATCCATAAAAGAGTCCCAAATTGGTCCCAATTTGGGATCAATTAGATCCATGAAGCGAACATAGGGACAGGTTAGTTGGTCTTTAAATGAATTTCAGAAGAGGCGACAACTTCCCTGACACAGGGGGCTTACGCGTAAAAGTCGCGTTTGGTTGCTCACGAGCCAGAGGATTCAGAGCCTGGCTCGTTGTTGTTCAATTGGGCACGTTGTTTTCCCTGCGCCCTGCGCACTGTGTACTGCGCACTTCTGCGTGAACATGGGGACAGGTTCCTTATGAAAAAATCAGAGCCTTCCCTTTGTACCCGTGAGTCCTTCACCCCCACTGTTCGAGCTTTTCCCGGACAAAGGCCACGCATTGTTCATGCTGGTTTTTGCCGTTGCCCGTAATAGCCATGGGTTCGCCAAAACAGAACCGGATCTCCTTGGCGGGGTCAATGGGCCCAAAATCCTTGATCCACTTGCCATTGCCCCAGGCATCGGTTTTGAGGGCCAGAGGCACCACGGGAACCTGGGCCCGCCGGGCCAACTTCACGCCAATGGTATTGAACCGGGACGGATCAAACCGGACCATGCGCGTACTCTGGGGGAACACGATCACCGAGCACCCCTGTGCGAGTTTATGCTGGCCCTGCTCTAACACGTGCCTGAGATCTTCCCTGGGATTTTTCCGGCCCACGGCAATGGGATCCCATCCGGCTGTAACCGCACCAAAAAACGGAATTTTCAACAGACTTTTTTTGATGACAAAGGTCATGGGGGTGTGTTGCAAAACCATCCAGGGCAGCACAAAGGTTTCCAAAGTGCTCATGTGATTGCCCACAATGACGCAAGGCCCGCCCGCCATGGCCAGAGCCGAAACATTTTCCACCACAACCCGGCATCCCACTGACTCCAGGGCATGAACAATCCCGTAACTGCAGTTCATGAATTGCTCAGGAGTAAAGGAACGCTGCTTGATGAGAAAAAACGCCCGGGCTATCTGTGCCAGATCCCGCACGTAAAAGCACAGGGAGGGAAACCGGGCCGCCACAAACCCCGGGCGCACCATTGGTGAAACATAGGAATCCCTGACAGCAGGTGCATGCATATCTTCTTCCTCGCCATGTATGAATTGACCTTTCTGCCACAGCAACATCCTGAACAGACATAAAAGAAGGGAGCACCCATCGCAACCGGTACTCCCCCAATGTTTCTGATCAAGTGGGTATGTTTCAGATGATTGCCACCATGTTCCCTCAGGAGTTGTTGGGCGAAACACCCTGCTCCGGGGACCCGGCTTCATGGTCTCCGTCTGTTCGCCGGGCAAGGATCTGCTGACACGCCGTGGCATCCACCACATGGTCCCGGCCAAGAATATCCTTGAGATAGCCCTGCACCAGCACCTTGACCATATCTTCCTTGGGCATGTTCTGGAGGTATTCACCCGAGGCCAGCAGTTTCTTGAAGGGAGATTTGTTGACCACGGGGTCGTCAGCCTTTTTGAGCTCATCCACATAGGGTTTGACCAGTCCCCGCAGTTCCCCGGGAGTCAGACGCTTGCACATGTCAATGTGCCGGACCAAACGATCCTCGGGAGGCAGGTTGGGGCTTTCCAGGATCTCGGTCATGGCCGTTGCAAACCGCTTGCACCCTTCCTTGATGTGATGGGTTCGAACCATGTTGATCCCGGCCCATCCGGCACGCAGCCATTTGAACACCCCGGCCTTGATACGCGGTCCCTGGGATCCGGGAACCTCGCAAAAAACCGTTACGGACATGGATTCGTACATGTAGGAACTGACCCAGCCCAGTCCGCCCTTGGTCAATCCCTTGACCCCGGAATAGAGATACTGCCAGTCACCATCATTGCCCACAACCGCACCTTTTTTGCCCACAGCGGATCTGTCCTGCTGCCGGGTCACGGAAATGAGTACGGGACGGCCTTCATGGGCCAGCAGAATCAGGGCCCGGTCCATGTCATAGCTGTAATACCCCCCGGAAAACACATCCGGAGTTATTTCTTCATGCTCCACCCCATGCACCACCACCGGGGTATCCAGATGGCCAAGATGTTCCCACAATTTGGGGAGAACATTGGCTCCGGCGTTCACCGAAGTCCACTCCCCCCGGCGAACTGTGTTGGGAACCACCAGATAGGTGGGCAGATCCGGGTTGTATCCGTACCGCAGGAGCCGGTCCATGGAAATTTCAAGGGAAAAGGGATAATAGGCCGAGGTCAGCCCATTCATGTCCGGCAGCTGGAAATCGGTCGTGGAGGTACTGGAACGGACAATATCCACCAGAAGGTCAACATCCTTTCCCTGGACAAAATCCCCGGGCGACGGATTCACCTGGGCCAGCATGGTCTCAAGGGCCGTATCAAGGTATGTGAGATCCATGTCCTCTGCCCGCGGCAGACCCCAGGCCGCAGAAGACATGGCAATAACCCCCACCCAGACAAGGAGGAGGATTTTTCGTGTACATCGATTGAGCATATAAACAAGTATCCCGGGCCAGAGCCCTGTGTAGTTCCTGAAACCTTATACCTAGGGGAGATAAGCGCCAAAGGCAAGCAATGCCTTGGTCTCCACGTTGGAGGCGCCAAACCGGGTGGACGAAACGAACTTCCTCATGTATTCGGGCAGATAACTCCATTGTATGCCAACCCTGTTCACCCAAAACGTCCGCCATGAGCCAGCCTGTTTTTTCTTCCGTCCCACCGGATTTCCATGTTGCCGTACACGGCCGGACCGTTCGGGTGACACTGCGCGGCCCGGTTGACAAATCCACGGGCAGCGCCCTCATTGAGGCCCTATCCAGGGCTGATCTGCCCAAGAACGCATCCTTGCACGTGGATCTGCAGAAAGTCTCCCGCATGGATGATTTTGGCACCCTGGTTCTCCTGCACCTGGCGCGACAAAGCTCCTCTCCCATACGCTTCGAACATGTTCCCCCAGACCTGACCCGGTTCGTGGACATGGCCCGCACCATGGGCAAGGCCTCATCCTCCCGGCCGCCATGCCGCCCTGCCTGCTGGCTGGAACGCCTCGGCGACACCACCCTGAATATGCTCCACGATTCCCGCAACATGCTCATCTTTGTGGGCGACGTGCTCCTGTCCCTGATCTCGGTGCTGCGTTCTCCGTCCAGACTCCGCGGGGACGACACCCTCATCCACATGCAGCGGGTGGGTGCCGACGCCCTGCCCATTGTCGCCCTGATCAGCTTTTTGCTCGGACTGATCATGGCCTTCATGTCCGCTGTTCAGCTGGAACAATTCGGGGCCAACATCTATGTAGCCTCTCTGGTCAGTTTGTCCATGGTCCGCGAACTGGGCCCCATCATGACCGCCATCATTGTGGCCGGCCGATCGGGATCAGCCTTTGCCGCAGAAATCGGCAGCATGCGCGTTGCCGAGGAGATCGACGCCCTGACCACCATGGGCTTTGACATCACGGCCTTTCTTGTTCTGCCGCGACTTCTGGCCACCCTTGTGGTCCAGCCCTTGCTGACGTTGTTTTCGGATTTTTTTGCCATTGCCGGCGGCCTGGTGGTGGGCGTGACCCTGCTGGATCTGACCACCCACGGCTACATGGTGCAGACCATCAACACCATTTCCATGAGCGATGTGCTCTGGAGCGTGCTCAAAACCATGCTCTTTGCCCTGCTCATCGCCGGAACAGGCTGTTTTCGGGGATTTCAGGTTCGTGGCGGGGCCGATAGTGTGGGACGGGCCACCACCTCGTCCGTTGTCACGTCCATCTTCCTGATCATCCTGGCCGATTCCATTCTGGCCGTTATCCAACGGTATTGGGGGTAGGATCATGGCAGACGAATCGGCTCCGGTCATTGAGGTCCGCAACCTGACCATGGGCTTTGACCAGCTGATCCTGCTTGAACAGGCCAGCTTTACGGTTCAGCGCGGCGAGATCTGTGCCATTCTTGGAGGAAGCGGATGCGGCAAATCCACGCTGCTCAAACATTTGATCGGCTTGCACCGCCCCATGGGCGGGAAAATCTTTATTCAGGGTGTGCCCATGGATCCCATGGATGAAGACGGATACCGCAACCTCCTGCAATCCTTTGGAGTGATGTACCAGGGCGGCGCCCTGCTCGGATCCATGACCCTGGTCCAAAACGTGGCCCTGCCCATTGAGGCGTACACGGATCTTCCCGAGGAATCGGTGCGTGATCTGGCGTGCCTGAAACTTGCCCAAGTGGGCCTGCAGGGATTTGAAGATCACCTGCCCATGGAAATCAGCGGCGGCATGAAGAAACGGGCGGCCATTGCCCGGGCCATGGCCCTTGATCCGGCCATGCTCTTTCTGGATGAGCCCTCGGCCGGGCTTGATCCCGTTACCTCGGCCGAACTGGACGAGCTCATCCTGGAGATCAACAAGAACCTGGGCACCACCGTGGTCCTTGTTTCCCATGAGCTTGCGTCCATCTTTGCCATTGCCCACCGAACCATCATGCTGGACAAAAACACCCGGTCCATCATTGCTGACGGCGATCCGCGCTTCCTGCGCGACCACAGCCCCAACCCGCTGGTACAGCAATTTTTCAACCGCCAACCCCCAAAGCGGTAACGGGTTGTAAATTGAAGGTAATCGATTATGAACCCCTGCGCACTGCGCCCTGTGCACTGCGCACTCTATCGAACAGGATCTTCCATGGCCACAGCCAGAACCAAATTTTCCGTAGGACTCTTTGTTGTTGCCGGCCTCACCCTGAGCGTGGTGGTCATTATCGCTCTGGGCGTGACCAAATTTCTGGATCGGGGCACAACCTATGTGACCTTTTTTGATGAATCCGTACAGGGACTGGGTATCGACTCCCCTGTAAAATACCGGGGCGTTCCCATTGGCCGGGTCAGGTCCATCCAGGTGGCCCCGGATTCCCGTCTCATCCAGGTGATCATGGACATTGACAAGGGCGTGACCATTCCGCCCGATTCCCAGGCCCAACTCAGTGCCGTGGGAATCACCGGCAGCATGTTCGTCAATATTGACCTCAGGGATCCGTCCCGGCCTGCGCAATCCCCCTCCGTTGATTTTCCCACCGAGTATCCTGTTATCCCATCCATCCCGTCGAACATCGCCCAGATCATGAACAGTCTGTCCGTGCTCTACCACCGGCTTCTGGAAGTTGATCTCAAGGGCATTGCCGACCGGGTCAAGATCAGCCTGGACAACTTCAATACCGCCCTGGATGGCTTGGCCCTGCCCGAGCTTTCCCAGGACATCCGTACAACCCTTAAGGGCATCACGGCCCTGACCCAGCATCCAGGCTGGGAAACCGCCATGACCTCAACCACCAATGCCACCAGGGCGTTTGAGGCCGTCATGCACCAAACCGGAACCGTCCTTGCGCAGGCCTCAGCCCTTATTGCACGGACCGATCAGATGATCGCCCAGAACCAGCCCACCCTCAACGCCACCCTGCACCAGCTTCACCAGACCGTGCAGCAGACCTCCATCCTCGTGACCCAGGGAACCGCCATGATCGAGGGAAGCCGGGACAATCTCGGGGTCATGCAAAAGCACCTCGTGCTCACCCTGCGCAATCTGGACAAGGCCAGTCAGGGGCTCAACCGTTTGCTGGAAGAGCTCATCGATCAGCCCTCCAGGCTCATCTCCAGTCCGCCGCCTCCGCCCCGTCGCCTTCCCTGATGAACCCGAACCAACCAGGATATTTCCATGAGATCTTTCCTTCCCGTTGCCATCTGCCTGTTAAGTGTCAGTCTGACCCTTTGCAGCTGTCTGCCTCCAAGACACCACATTCCCCCTGTCCACTACTACACCCTGGAATATGATCCGCCCGAGGGTCAAACAAACGCAACCGTACCGGCCATTATCGAAGTTGCCCGTTTCAGCATTGCACCGGACTACGCAACGTTGCGCATGGTGTTCAAGGACGGCCCCTATAGGCGTAGCGAATATGCCTACCACCGCTGGCACGCTGATCCGGCCGATCTGGTCACCTCGTTTTTGCGCAGGGATTGCAACCGATCGGGTGTTTTTCTAGCCGTGAACGACCCGGGCATGGTCCATGCGCCCACCCATAGTATCAGCGGAAGCGTGGATGCCTTTTACGAGCGGGACAAGGCCGCGACCTGGGAAGCCGTACTGGAACTGACCGTGACCCTGTCAAAAGCCGATGAGCCGGATGTGAGCAGGCGTATTCTCTTGCAGCGCTCCTACACCAGCGTCAGGACCTGCCAGACCAGAACTCCGGAGGGCGTGGCCCAGGCCATGAGCCTGGCCATGCAGGAAATCTCCCGCCGGATACGTAGTGACGTGGCTGCCGCAATCCTTGCAGAATAAACAAAGGGCACCCCAAGGGGTGCCCTTTGTTTATTCTCTTTCCACTGTCATCTCTCAAATGGCCGCCCCCCAGCGGGGCGGCCATGTACAAGGGGAGGGTGTTATCCAACCCGGCGCTTGAGGCCCGGGAAGATTTTGGCCAGGGCCTGGGCCCTGGTCATGGTTTTGGGACGCGTAACCGAAGCCGTTGCAAACTCGTAATACCAGGACGGAGGATAGATGGACAGATAGATCGTGCTCACATCATCGGGGTCCATGAGCTGGGCATCAGGATACGTTTTTTTCAATTCAGCCAGCCGTTTTTCAGCCAGTTCAAGCATCTCGTCCCGCTCGCCAAAGTGCATGGTTCCGGTGGGACAGGACTGGACACATGCGGGCAGCAAACCGTTCTGCACCCGATCCAGACACATGTCGCACTTGCCCCATATACCGGTGACGGGATCACGCCTGGGGATGTTGTACGGACACAGTTCCTCGGGGCTCAAGTCGTCGATCTTCCTGGAAAACTCCGTGAAGATAACCGCCCCGGTATCCGCATCCTGGATGATGGCACGCTCGTCATAATCATCGGCCATGCCCTTGCAGGGCGGATCAATGCAGTGACGGCACTGCTCGGGAAAGAAGAGCCATTTGACCCCGTCATCCATTTCCCGTTCCGTGTACCGCACCAGTTTATAGGTCACAAAAGACAGATCCTGGGGATTCTGATAACTTCCCATGTTCTTTGTTTTTTCTGCCGGAAGTTTGTGCCACTGTTTGCAGGCGATCTGGCAACCCCGACACGCCGTGCACCGAGAGAGGTCTACAAGAAATGCTTTAGGCATTGAGCTCGCCCTCCTTTGCTTTGCGGACGTTGACCATGAACGCCTTGGTTTCCGGGATTCCGGTGTTGGGATCACCTACGGACGGAGTAAGCAGGTTGGCGGCATCGCCACCGCTTCCATCCTCGGGGAACTGCCAGCCAAAATGCCAGGGAACGCCCACCTGATGCACGGTGGAGCCCATGACCTTGAAGGGCTTGAACCGGGCAGTGACAAGGGCAACAGCCCACAGCTTGCCGCGAACGCTTTCAAGGATGACCTTGTCGCCGTTCTTGATGCCCCGCAGCTTGGCCAGCTCCTTGCTCATTTCGCAGAACATCTGAGGCTGGGCTTCCAGCAACCACGGCGTATGCCGGGTCATGAGACCTGTCTGCCAGTGTTCCGTGACCCGGTAGGTGCTGCAGACAAAGGGATACCGGGGATCGCAAACGGCTTTCTCTTCAACAGAGAACTGCATGGCAACAGGACTGCGCAATCGCTTGGAAAAGGGATTCTTGTCCACGGGGCATTCCATGGGCTCGTAATGCTCGGGAAAAGGTCCATCTGCCCGGCCCGGACCAAAGATCTGGCCGAACCCTTCCTTGCGCATGATGAACGCGTACTTGGTTCCCGGAGCCCAGCCGCCATCGGGAACATCACCTTCCCACTTCTTGGCAGCGGCATTCCAGGCAATGACCGCTTTTTCAGGCGCATACGGCTTGCCGTTGAGATCCACCGAGGCCCGGTTGTAGATGATCCGCCGGTTGACAGGCCAGCACCATGCCCAATTGGGATAGAGCCCGATCCTGGCCTGGGCCGGTGTCTGGGTCTTGTCCATGCGGGCGGCCATGTTCCCCTTTTCCGTAAAGGAATTGCAGTACAGCCAGTTTCCGGAATTGGTGGAACCGTCGTCCTGGAGAAAGGCAAAACTGGGAACCAGGGTTCCCTTCTTGTAGGTTTTGCCCTTGATGGTGGTGTCCTTGAGAAAATACCCGTTGATCAGCTTGGCCGTGTTCTCGGCGCTGAACCCGTGTCCATCCTGCCAGGCGGCAATATCCAGGTTCAAAATGGGATCCGAAAACAGACCACCTTCTTTTCTGTACTTGTCTTTGATCTTCTGGGCCAGCTCGCAAATGATGTGACCGTCGGATTTGGTCAGCCCCAGGGGTTTGGGACCGGCCGTACGCCACTGCATCCACCGCCCGGAATTGGTAATGGAACCTTCCTTTTCAATGGAGGTGCAGCAGGGCAGAAAAAAGACCTCGGTCTTGATCTCCTTGGGGTTCATGCCCGGACCGCGCCAAAAGGAACCGGTCTCGTTGTCAAAGATGTTCACATTGACCATCCAGTCCAGCCTGGTCATGGCCCGTCGGGTCTTGTTGGAGTTGGCACCGCTACACGCGGGGTTCTGACCCCAGGCAAAAAAGCCCTTGAACTCTCCCTTGTCCATGGCATCAAAAAGCTGCAGCCAGGTATAGGTTTTGCCCGTATCCGCCTTGGGCAACCAGGTATAGGAGAGGTTGTGATCGGTGTTGGGATACATGGCCCGCAACAGACTGACCGAATATTTGGGATAATTCTGCCACCAGTTGGCACTCTTGGGATCGTTGCTGTGGGGGGTGTAGGCCTCATTATACGCCTTGAGGGTGGGCAGGTTGGACTTGGGAACCTGGAGATACCCCGGCAGAATGTGCCAGAGCAGGCAATGGTCCGTGGAACCCTGAACATTGGACTCGCCGCGCAGGGCATTGACGCCGCCCCCGGCCACACCAATATTGCCCAGCAAAAGCTGGATCATAGCCATGCAGCGGATGTTCTGGACACCCACGGTATGCTGGGTCCAGCCCATGGCGTACATGATGGTTGCGGACTTGTCGGGTTTGCCCGTGGCCGCATAGGTCTTGTAGACCTCAAGAAGTTTGTCCTTGGGGGTTCCGGTGACATCGGACACCTTGTCAAGGGTGTACCTGGAGTAGTGCTTCTTGAGCAGCTGGAACACGCACCGGCTGTTGGAAAGACTCGGGTCCTTCTTGGGATTGCCGTCCTTGTCCCGTTCAAAGGCCCAGTAGGACTTGTCATACTTGCCGCGATAGGCGCTCCCGGGCTCGTTTTCCTTGTACCCGGAAAACAACCCGTCCTTGAATTCGAATTTCTTGCTGACAATAAACGAGGCATTGGTGTAGTTGACCATGTACTCCCTGAAATACAGGTTGTTATCCAGGATGTACTTGATCATGCCGCCGAGAAAGGCGATGTCCGTGCCGCCGCGAAGGGGGGCATAGATGTCCGCCTGGGTGGATGTCTGGGTGAACCGGGGATCAACACTTATGAGCTTGGCCCCGTTTTCCTTGGCCTTGTTGACCCACTTGAAAGAGATGGGATGGTTGGATGCCGCATTGCTTCCCATGACCAGAATGACGTCACTGTTCTTGAGGTCGATCCAGTGATTGGTCATTGCACCGCGTCCGAACGACTCTGCCAGAGCCGCAACAGTTGCGCTGTGTCAGATCCGCGCCTGGTGCTCGATCCAGACCAGGCCCAATGATCGCAAGAATGCCTGATACACCCAGCACTCCTCATTATCCATGGCCGCCGACCCGACATTGGCAATGCCGTCACACCGGTTGACCACTTCTCCCTTGGCGTTCTTCAGGCTGAAGGTCGCGTCCCTGGTCTTCTTGACCCGATCCGCGATCTGGTCCAGGGCCCAATCCCAGGAAACCGCTTCCCACTTGTCGCTGAAAGGCGCCCTGTACATGGGCTGCAGGACACGGGAATCGTTTTCCGTAAGCTGCCAGATGGAGGCACCCTTGGCGCACAGCGAACCTTCGTTGATGGGATGATCCGGATTTCCTTCAACATTGATGGCCCTGTTCTGCCCGTCCTTGGCCGTATGGACCAGAAGCCCGCAACCCACTGCACAATAACAGCAGATGGACGTGGTTTCCTTGGCCCAGCGAAGTTTCAGAAGCTGCGCCCTGGCCATCGTCGGCTTGAGACTGATGCCCAAACCTCCCAGCGCCATGACTGTTCCGGCCATCGCCGAAAACTTGAGGAACGCTCTTCGTTTCATTTTTCCTCCTTTGGTTACAGGTGTGAACCTGAATCCAAGTTATTCAAGGGGCATATTGCGACCACTACCCAAGTTGCGAAATAAGGCCTATGTACATGCCTACCCTAAGAGTTGTAGAAAGATGTCTTCGCGTACCACAGCGTTTTTGATATCGCAACAGGTTTTACAAAAAAAACGAAAGATATTAACGTTTTGTGTCACAAATGACATGTAAGACAATCATGCATTCCTTGGGGAGACACCCTGCTGAAGGCATTCTTTCCGCTTCCCTGCCGGGAATGCTTGGACTTTTTCATCCCGCCCGGATACATATTGCCAACCCCCTGCTCATTGCAGACAGGCCGCACCCTTTTCCATCCAAGGACAAACCATATGACTTCATCTCTCATCCCTGCCCGACCCTATGACAAGTTTCACGGTAATTCCTGGCATAGGATAGAAGACACGGTGACCCGGGAAACCCGCATCCATCTGGCCTGGCCTAACAGATCAACCACCCTGTGGGCCTTTCCCCGGGATCTGGACCATCTGGCACTGGGCCATGCCCTGGTGGAATGGTGTTCTCCGAACCAGATCCCCTGCCTCAGGCAGACCGAGCATGACACCTTTCATCTTGATCCCTGTCCCCGGGAGTATCCGGCAGGAGGCAGGAATTTCGAACCTGTTTCTCCCCCAACCATTCTTGGAGCCATGAACCGGTTTTTCAGCCGCACGGGCCTGTGGGAAACCACGGGCTGCTTTCACCGCATGGCCCTTTTTGATCCCCACACGGACACGATCATCCATTTTGTGGAGGACATTGCCCGACACAACTGCATTGATCGGTTGGCCGGATGGTCCGTTCAGGCGGCCTGTCCCCTCAAGGACAAGGTACTCCTCTGTTCCTCACGGGTCACCGGCTCATTGATGACCAAAATATGTCTGGCCGGCCTGCCCATGGTGGTGAGTCAATCAGCCACAACCATGGCGGCTATTGACATGGCAGCCGACCACGGCATCACCCTGCTCGGATTCGCCCGGACCAGCCGGTTCACCGTGTTCTGTGATCCTGCAGACCACGCCCGCGTTGCCAAGATCTGAATCTTTGTTCCTGCATCCTTGTTCTCGACAAAAAAATGCAGTATCTGCTCCCAGTCACATACGGGATAAAAGACATACATCATTCAAGGCATACTCATGAAACAGGACTTCTTCCGCGTTATTTCCTCCAGGGAATTGTGCCGCCTGCTTAAAACCTTTCCCACTGTTGCCAGGGAACAGATTGATTTTCGTACAGGCGTTGACCGAATGCTGGCAACAGCCATCACCTCCCCTGAAAATCTCCCCATGGTGCATCGGTCATCCATGGACGGGTTTGCCGTGCATGCCGAAGACACCTTCGGGGCCAGCGAAGCCAATCCCGCCTATCTCGAAAACAAAGCCGAACTCAAAATCGACGAGCTGAGCACAGCTCCCCTTGAGCGCGGGGAATGCATGTCCATCACCACCGGCGGCACCCTGCCTCCGGGCGGCAATGCCGTGGTCATGGTCGAGCATACCCAGGAGCTGGGAGCCGGGACCATTGAGATCCGCAAGAGCGTGGCCCCGGGAGACAATGTCATGCTTGCGGGTGAGGATGTTGCCCAGGGAGCGCCCATCCTTCCCAGGGGCAAACGCCTTCGTCCCCAGGAAATCGGCCTGCTGGCGGCCTTGGGGATCACCTCCATTACGGTTTTCAAACGGGTCCGGGCCGGAATCATTTCCACGGGTGACGAACTGGTGGATGTCAACACAACCCCGCGTCCAGGCCAAGTCAGGGATGTGAACACCTCCACCCTGGCCTGTCTTCTGGGCAAGGCAAACGCCCATGTCCAGGCCTACGGTCTGGTCAAGGACGATCTTGCCAGCATCGTGGCCATGCTCAAGCAGGGTCTGGCCGAAAACGACGTCCTGTTCATCTCCGGGGGATCTTCCGTGGGCACGCGGGACCTGACCATTGAGGCCATCTTGTCCCTGCCTGATTCCGAAATTTTGGCCCACGGCGTGTCCGTGAGTCCGGGCAAGCCAACCATCCTGGCCAGGGTAGGCGGCAAACCGATCATGGGACTGCCAGGCCAGGTCACGTCGGCACAAGTGATCATGCTCGTTTTTGGCTGCCCCCTCATCCACCACCTGGGAGGCAGCACCCAGGCCTGGGACACCTCCCTGCGACCGCAGATCCCGGCCACCCTGGCCACCAATGTCTCTTCCAAACAGGGCAGGGAAGACTATGTCCGGGTCGAACTCAAACAAGCCACACCACAGGAACCCCTCCAGGCCGTGCCCAGAACCGGCAAATCAGGACTCCTCAAGACCCTGGTCCAATGCGACGGCCTGGTGCGCATACCAGCTGAAAGCGAAGGACTGCTTGCGGGAACAAAGGTTATGGTGTGGAAAATATGATTAAGTGCACAGGGCACTTAAGTACGCAGTGCGCAGAACACAGGAGGCAGTGGTTTTCGGCATTTTGGGAATTTAACATGATACTGCGAAACAAATGCATATAAAAGACTTAATGACATTATGATTTTTTTATAACTGCGCACGTGAGTGCACAGTGCGCAGAACACAGTACGCAGTGGTTTTCGGCATCTTGTGAATTTAACATGATATTGCGAAACAAATGTATTTTAATGATTCATGAACATTATAAATTTTATAACTGCGCTCTGCGTACTGAGTACTGCGTACTTAAGTGCACTGCGTACTTAAATGTACTTAAATTATTTCAACCAAGGATCATTCCATGGAACGAAACATTTACCTCGATTTGATGACCATTCCCGAAGCCATAGACAAGGTCACCGCGGCCCTGGACCGGGACGGATTGATCAAGCAGGAAACCATCCCTTCCCACGAGGCCGCAGGCAGGGTTCTGGCCCGACCCGTGTACGCCAGGACCTCGTCGCCCACCTTTCATTCCGCAGCCATGGACGGCATCGCGGTCAAAGCAGCGTCCACCTTTGCCGCCCGGGAAGGTCGGCCCATCCAGCTGGTCCGCAACAGGGACTATATTCCCGTGAACACGGGCAACCCCCTGCCTGCGGACATGGACGCGGTGATCATGATCGAAGACGTCATTGAGGACACGGGCGAAAGCGTGACCATTGAAAAGGGCGCCTTTCCCATGCAGCATGTCCGACGCATTGGCGAAGACATCGTGGCCACGGAACTGCTTTTGCCCCAGAATCGCACCCTGTCCCCCTATGACATCGGCGCCCTGCTCAGCGCGGGTATCTGGGAGGTCTCGGTATGGGAACCCGTGCGCATGACCATCATCCCCACGGGTGACGAGGTCCTGGATTTCACCACCCGTCCCCAGCCCAAGCCGGGCCAGGTCATTGAAAGCAATTCCCAGGTGTTCATGGCCCTTGCCAGTACCTGGAATTGTGAAACCCAGCGAGTCACCCCGGTCCCGGACAATCCCGAAGCCCTGCAAAAAGCCGTGGATCAGGCCATTGACCAGGGCGCCCATGTGGTCATTGTGGGGGCGGGCTCTTCGGCCGGAAGCAAGGATTATTCAAAATCAGTGATCAGCAGGATGGGAGAGGTTCTGGTTCATGGCATTGCTGTCATGCCGGGCAAGCCGTCCATGCTGGGCACGGTCAGGGGCCGGCTTGTGGTGGGCGCCCCGGGCTATCCGGTCAGTGCCGTGGTCTGTATCGAGGAATTGCTGGGCCCGATCGTGGCCTGGCTCTCACGTGCAAGGGTATGGGAACGGCCTGAAATCACCGTGGAAATGGCCCGCAAGGTCCCGTCCAAACTGGGCCTTGAAGAACGGGTCAGACTGGCCATTGGCCGGGTTGGGGAAAAGAACGTGGCCATCCCCCTGGCCAGGGGCGCGGGCATGATCACCACCCTGACCAAGGCCCACGGGATGACCTCCATACCAGCCACCAGCGAAGGGGTGGAACAGGGAGCAACCGTTAAGGCTAGGCTGCTGGTTCCCCAGGCCGAACTCCACCAAACCCTGCTGGTCATCGGCAGCCACGACAACACCGTGGACCTTCTGGCCAACAAGCTCATGGGGCTTGAAAACCCCTTGTACCTGGCGTCCAGCCATGTGGGCTCCATGGGCGGACTCATGGCCCTCAAATCCGGATCAACCATGATCGCTGGCGCCCACCTCTTTGACCCGGAAACCGAAGACTACAATTTTCCCTTTATCCGCAAGTACCTGCCAGACATGGACCTGATCGTTGTCAATCTGGCCATTCGCCATCAGGGTTTCATTGTCGCGCCGGGCAATCCCCTGCACATTACCGGCATCAAGGATGTGATCGCCAAACAGGCCCGGTTCGTGAACCGCCAGCGGGGTGCGGGAACACGCATTCTTTTTGACCACGCCCTCAAACAGGCAGGAAAATCTCCCGCCGATATTGTGGGATATGACAGCGAGGAGTTCACTCACATGGCCCTGGCTGCCAACGTGCTCACGGGAGCCGCCGACTGCGGTCTGGGCATCTATGCCGCGGCCAAGGCCCTGAACCTGGATTTCGTCCCTCTGGCCCGGGAACGCTACGACCTGCTCATCCCCAGGGCCCATTACAACGACCCCAAAATCCAGACCCTGCTGGCCATGATCGGCCAGGAATCAACCCGCCAGCAGATCCAGGCCCTTGGAGGCTATGAAACCACCCTCACCGGCCAGATCATGCAGCCCGGTCAGGGACTGGACGCAACCCAAACAAGCTGAAGCCGTTCAGAAACCAATACCTGCAACCGGACCCTGCCGTTTTGACCGAAGCGTACCCAAAGGTGCCTTGTCTTGCGGCTCTGCCTGTCATGCAGCAGGCCGGGTCCACCTGATGCCGCCAACAGCGTGCATGATCTCCAGGGGGCTCGGTTCGAAACAACGTCTGTTTACTCCCTGTACCTCTGGCCGAAGATCCGGAAGCACAGGTACACGAACCACTTAACACCAAGGAGAACCACCATGAAATCATTTCTCTGGTCCCTGGCCCTTGTTCTAGGCATCACCCTGATCTCCTCTTCGGCATGGGCCGAGCCTTCGGGCAAGGTTGTCCTCTTCCATGCCGGCAGCCTCACCGTGCCCCTGGCCCAGATGGAAAAGGAGTTTGAAGCCAAATACCCCAAGGTGGACATCCTGCGCGAAGGCGGGGGCTCCACCAAGATGGCCCGGCTCATTGCCGAGGTGGGCAAGTACGCCGACATCATGGCCTCGGCCGACTACACGGTCATCGACAACAACCTCATCCCCAAGGATGCCGCCTGGAACATCCGCTTTGCCACCAACCAGCTGGTCCTCTGCTACACCGACAAGAGCCGGTACGCAGACCAGATCAATGCCGACAACTGGTACGAAATCCTCCAGAAAAAAGACGTGGTCTGGGGCCATTCCGACCCCAACCTGGACCCCTGCGGCTACCGGAGCCTCATGGTCCTTCAGCTGGCCGAAAAATTCTACGGCATCAAGGGCCTGAACCAGAAGCTGCTGGACAACCGGCCCATGAAGAACGTTCGCCCCAAATCCGTGGAACTGGTCAACCTGCTCAAGACCGGGAACATGGACTACGCCTGGGAATACCTTTCCGTGGCCGTGCAGCACGGGCTCAAGTACATCACCCTGAACGACCATATCAACCTGGGCAATTACAAGTACGACAACTTTTACAAGATGGCCGAGGTCAAGGTGACCGGCAAAAAACCCGGCACCTGGAAAGTCAAAAAGGGCAAGTCCTGCACCTACGGCATTACCATGATCAAAAACAGCTCCAACAAGGAAGCCACCATCGCCTTTTTGCAGTACATGCTTGATCCCCAAGGCGGTCTGAAGATTCTGAAAGACATGGGCCAGCCCCCGTTCATCCCCTGCCGCATTGCCGACCAGGCCGAATACGACAGCCTCCCCGCCAGCCTGAAACCTCTGGTGGAAGTCAAGAATTAAGGCAGGTCCCACGCGTTTATACCTGCCTGGGGCATCCTCCCATGGGGTGCCCCGGGCAGAACCAACCGTAACCCGTGCAGCACAACCCATGACCGTCAAACCCGGCGTTTTTTCCTGGATACTGATCCTGTTCAGCCTGCCCCTTATCGGACTGATCGTCCTGCCCCTGTCCAAAATGGTCCTCACCCCCACCTGGGCCGCCCTGTGGGAAAGCCTGAACGATCCCGTGGTGCTTGAGGCCATTGGCCGCAGCATGACCACATCCCTTGCCGCGGCCCTGATATGCTTTGTCTTTGGCACTCCCCTTGCCTATCTCATGGCCAGGCGGGATTTTCCGGGCAAGAGCCTGGTGGAGGCCATCATTGATCTGCCCATCATGATCCCCCATCCGGTCATTGGCATCGCCATCCTCAGTCTGGCCGGACGCAACCATCCCCTGGGACGCATGCTGGCCGACATGGGCATCCAGGTCATGGGCACCCTTACGGGAATCATTGTAGTCCTGACCTTTGTGGGCATGCCTTTTTACATCAACACGGCCAAGGCCGGGTTCGAGGCCATTCCCAAACGCCTGGAAAACGTGTCCCGCAGTCTGGGCGCGCCCATGGGCGCTACCTTTTTCCGGGTCACCTTTCCCCTGGCCTGGCAAAGCATGGTCCTTGGAATGATCATGTGCACGGCCAGAGCCATCAGCGAATTCGGGGCCGTGGTCATTGTGGCCTACCACCCCATGACCGCTCCGGTCCTCATCTACGAGCGGTTCACGGCCTACGGTCTCAGGTACTCCCAGCCCGTGTCCGTGTGGCTCATCGGCGTGTCCCTGATTCTCTTTGTGGCCATGCGTCTTGTTTCCAGACCACACCGGGAGATGTCATGATCCACCTGTCCCATCTGTACCTGACCCTGCCCGATTTTTCCCTCAAGGACATCACCCTGACCATTGATCAGGGCGACTTTTTTGCCCTCATCGGGCCCACGGGCGCGGGCAAGTCACTCATTCTGGAAACCATGCTGGGCATGCTCCCGGTCCACAGGGGAACCATCAGCCTGAACGGCACGGACATCACCAGACTGCCACCGGAAAAACGGGGGCTGGGTATTGTATACCAGGACTTTGCCCTGTTTCCCCATTTGAGCGTGCGCAAGAACATCCTCTATGGAACCGCATTTCATGACCTTGCCCCCCACAAGGTGGAGAACCACCTGAAATTTTTGGTCGAAAAACTGGGTATCGCGCACCTGCTCGACCGCAAGCCCACCACCCTGAGCGGTGGTGAAAAGCAGCGTGTTGCCCTGGCCCGGGCCCTGATCCTTGAGCCGGCCGCCCTGCTCCTGGACGAGCCCCTTTCGGCTCTGGACCCGGTTTTACGCGAAGAGATCAAGGATCTGCTCAGGTCCATCCACAGGGATCTGGGAACAACCATGGTCATGGTTTCCCACAGTTTTTCCGATGTGTTCTACCTGGCCAACAAGGTGGCCATCCTCAAGGACGGCAGCATTGTCCAGCAGGGCGAGGTGGAGCAGGTCTTTGACCAGCCCAATTCGCGATTCACCGCAGGATTTGTGGGCATGCGCAACATCCTGGAAGCCACCATAGAGGACAACCGGGCCCAGACCCGGGGACCGGCCGTGATCCTTCCCGCAGGCAACCATCCCGCGGGCGGCTTTCTGGCCATCCGGCCCGAAGACATCTGCCCCTTGCGTGCGGGCCACAACGGATTCGAAAATACCCTCTCCGGGACCATCACCCACATGGCCCACCAGGGATTTTATTTCGATGTCTGGCTTGATGTTGCCGGACTCAGGCTGCAAGCGGTCTGGGACAAACATTTTGTTCTTGAACACGATCTGGAACCCGGTACACGCGTGGACATCGGCTTTTACGCCCACAAGGTCCACGTGCTCCCGGAAAACACGGGGTAAATCTCCACCCACAGCCCATCGAGGTAAGAACCATGCCCATCGCCATAAGCATTGTCGGCTACAAGAACGCCGGCAAGACCAGCCTGGCCATTGATCTGGCCAGGGAACTCACCCAAACGGGCCATACTGTTGCCGGTGTCAAATTTTCCCACGAAGGATTTGATCAGCCATCCACCGATACCCATGCCCTGAGCCAGGTCTGCCAGCAGGTCATTGGCATGGGCCCTGACCAAACAGCCATATTCTGGCCCAAAGCAAGCTACCTTCCGGACCTGCTGCCCCTGGTCAATGCGGATGTGATTCTGGTGGAAGGCGGCAAATCCCTCACCTGGCTGCCCAGAATCCTGGTGCTCAGGTCTCCTGAAGAAGCCGAATCCCTGGACAACGGGCTGGCCCTGGGAACCTGGGGACAGGTGACGGCCAAGGGACTGCTCCCCTTGACCACCATGGAACAGCTGGCCCGGGTAGTTCTGACTCGCGGATTCATGCTGGCTGGCCTTGACTGCAAATCCTGCGGCCGTCCCGACTGCCTGACCCTGGCCAGGGAAATTGTGCAAGGCAAGGCCCTTCCCCGGGAGTGCAAGGCCTTCAAGACAGGCATGAAAATCACTGTCAACGGCCATCCCCTGCCCATGAAATCCTTTGTGGAAGACATGATTGCTGGCTCCCTCAAGGCCCAGCTGGCAACCCTCAAGGGATATGTTCCCGGATCAAAAATCGAGATCACCCTGCGCTGATCACCAAACCGTTCTGCATGAAAAAAGCCCGCTCACATGCGGGCTTTTTTCATGGCAGGCGCGCGAGCACGGCCTCCACCAGGGGAGCAAGGGAAGGCCGGTGCTTGGCCGAAACAAACACGGCCCGGGGAAATATATTGGCCACCACCTCCCGTCGGGCATCGTCCACAAGATCGTTCTTGTTCATGACCAGAATTCTCGGGATCTCGTGGACCCCCAGCTCGGCCAGGATGGCATCCACGGCCGCCACCTGGGCTTCCACCTCGGGATGGCTGGCATCGGCCACCTGCACAAGCAGATCGGCCACTTCCAGTTCCTCAAGGGTGGCCATGAAGGCCTCCTTGAGGTCCTCGGGCAGCTCCCTGATGAAGCCCACCGTGTCCGTGAGAATGATCTCCCGGTCCCGGGGAAAGCGAAGACGCCGGCTGGTGGGATCAAGGGTGGCAAAGAGTTTGTTCTCGGCCAGGACTCCACTGTGGGTCAGGGTATTGAGCAGGGTGGACTTGCCCGCGTTGGTATACCCGATCAGGGCGACAATGGGCACTCCGGCCCGGGCCCGGCTGGCCCTTGTGGCATGGCGGTGCTTGCGAAGCCTCTTGAGTTCTCCCTTGAGCAGGGAGATGCGGTTGCGGATCTTGCGCCGATCCATTTCCAGCTTGGTCTCACCGGGTCCACGGCCGCCAATGCCCCCGGCCAGACGACTCATAGCCCGGCTTTTGCCCACCAGCCGAGGCAGGGTGTATCCCAGCTGGGCCAGTTCCACTTGGAGTTTGCCGGCCTTGGTCACGGCATGCTGGGCAAAGATGTCCAGAATGAGCTGGGTCCGGTCCAGGATCTTGCGCTCGGTCAACCGGGAAAGATTGCGCATCTGGGTGGGTGAGAGTTCCCCCTCGAAAACGATCACGGCCACACCGTGCTGCAAAGCAAGAACCTCCAGCTCGGCCAGTTTGCCCTTGCCCAGAATGTGCTTGGGATTGACCCGGGCGACCCGCTGGACGATTCGGCCAACCACCTCCAGCCCGGCCGTGTTCGCCAGATCCGCGAGTTCATCAAGGCGGGATTTCTGGACCGGCTTGGGTTCCGTGCCCACACTCACAAGCAGGGCATTGCCCTCCCTGGCTCCGGTCTCAATGCGCTGACCGGTACGGGCCAATTCCTCTTCAAGGGATTCTGCCTGGGCCGTAAAATCCGTATCCACCCGGTCCCAGGGCCGGGGAGCATGCACCATGTACGGGGTATCGCCCGCACCAGGAGGGAGCAGATGGGCCCAGTGCAGCCGAAACGGCATGCCTTCCAGCACCGAAAGCACGGCAAAGGAGTCCAGACGCAGGAAAACCATATCCATCAGGTCTTCCGGAGTGATGACCGCGTCCCCGAACCTGGTCAGCAAGAACCTGACCCCCCGGAGCCGGCCGGCACTGGTGCGGAAACCGGTCAGTTCGGGAATGAGCATGGCATCATGCTCGCCAATGACAACCATGACCGGCCGTCCCTTGCGATCAATGACCAGACCGATCTGCCGGGAAATGTCCTGGCTGAGCAGGGCCAGCTCCCGCGCCTGTTCCAGCAAGTACCCTCCCCGGGGCGGAAACCTCCGGTTGTACAGCCGGGTCAGCCGTTTGATCTGACCGGGCTTGAGCCCGGTCAGATTTCCCTTGAGTTTGGAGGCTATAGGTCGTCCCTCCCCAGATAGTCGGCGATCATGCGATCATAGGCGGAAATCAGGGAAAAGGTCTTCACGGCCATGGCCCGCCTGAACGGCAGGGAAACCTTCATGTCATGGGCCGACAGCTCCTGCATGAAGGCGGGATAATCGGCAATGTCCGGAAGCACGGTCATGGAATGAAAATTCTTGGCCCCGGCCCGAAGCAGGGTGGGTCCGCCAATGTCGATCTGCTCCACGGCGGACTTGAGATCCATGGTTTGGGAAACCGCCTGGGCAAAATTGTACAGATTGACACAGATGAGATCAAAGGGTGCTATCTTCTTGTCCTCAAGGGTTGCCAGATGATCCGGGTTGTCCTTGTCGGCCAGGATTCCGGCGTGAATGCAGGGATGCAGGGTCTTGACCCGGCCGCCCAGGATCTCCGGGAATCCGGTCACCTGGCTGACCGGGGTGACCGGAAGACCGGCATCGGCCAGCATCTTTCTGGTCCCCCCCGTGGAAACCAGTTCAACGCCATTGTCCACCAGAAAACGGGCCAGTTCGGGCAGCCCGGATTTATCCGTCACGCTGAGAAGCGCGCGCCTGATCGGAAGCAGTTCCATTCTATTCCTCGCTTGGCATCCTGTTATGTTGTGACCGCACCGCTCCCAACGGACCGGTGCACCATGTGATCAGACCACTGATCATGGGGGTGATTGCCAGAAACCGCAGCAATAGGCAAGACAATAGGCACCATCCCGTCTTACATTCGCGCAAGACGTGATGGTGCCTATTGTCAATAAAGGGTCCTCTGTCCGAAAAAGGGCGGTTTAGACCTCTTCTTCCAGCTGATTAAGCAGCTCCCGGGCATCCTTGTGGGTTGCATCGGCCGCCAGAATGGTCTGAAGATGCGTTGCGGCCATGTCCTTTTTGCCCAGGGCAAAAAAACATCCGGCCAGGGAATATCTGACTTCATGCTTGGCGGGGTCAATGGCCAGATAGGTTTCAAGAAAGGGAATGACTTCTTCGAGCCTGTCACAGACATGTCCCAACTGGACCACCCCGAAAAGGGCTATCATATTCTCGGGATTCTTTTCCAGGGACTGGGCAAAAAGTTCAAACGCCCGATTTGTATTGCCGGTTTCCATTTCAATAAGTCCCATGCCTGCCAGGGCCTTGTCCCCGGGCTCTATGGATGCGGCCTTTCGGTACATCTCCATAGCCGAGTCCAGCTCGCCCTGTTGCACGGCAATGGTGGCCAGACCCAGATAGGGATCAGGGTGAATGCCGTTACTCTGGGCCGCTTTTTCATAATAATCCTTAGCCTTGTCGAGTTCTCCCATAAACAGGTAACACTCGCCGAGTTCCTTATTGATTTCGTAATCCAAATGACTGCTCATTGTTTTTCCCTCCTGGCTGATTGCGCGCTTGCCCATGGCTTGGAACATGATGGTTGGGCCAACTTCCTTTCCTCCGGTCAGCTTGCATTTTCCGACAGTCCGGACAGGGGTACCCCCTGTCCGGATAAGAAACCTTGTGCCAAAGAATTGATCAAGCATACCGGCGCCCAGCTTAATGCACAAATCATGCCGGACAATTTATTCTTAAATTAAAAACAAATAAGAAACTGCAGGACATTCTGGAACAAAGGTTGCTTGGCCTGAAACAATACAGCGTATCCGGGCGAGGAAAATAGAGGCGTATCATCCTTGCAACCATTTGCCATCCAAAGATTTTTTACTCGAAACAACCATGAAATCACTCTTTGCTCAACACATGAATCTGACGGAAAAGGTCCTTGACCTGCGTTTGCAACGTCAAAATGTTGTCGCTGCTAATATCGCTAACATCGATACCCCGGGGTACAAGGAACGGCGACTTGAGTTTGAAAAAGAGCTCCAAGAGGCCCTTCAGATTGACCCCCAAAAACGCATGACACGGACATCTTCCAATCACCTGCCAACACCATTTGCTTTTGAGTCCTGCCAGGGAACCTTAATCAAAGAATTAAACCCTCAGATCGTCCAGGGCAAAGACAGTGTTGACCTAGACAAGGAAATGTCCCGCATGGCCAAAAACACACTCTTGTACAACGCCATGGCCACTGTGCTCAAAAAAAGCTTTGATGGACTGGAAACCACTATTCAGGAGGCAAGCAAGTAATGGATTTCATGACCGCCATAGACATTGGCTCCTCAGGACTCACGGCCGAACGAACCCACCTGAACGTCGTGTCCATGAATCTGGCCAACGCCAATACCACTAAGGGGCCGGATGGGCTCCCCTATCGCCGTAAGGAAATATCCTTCAAGGCAGTGCCTGCTGAACCGACCTTTGAGAAACAGATGAAAAACGCCCTGACAAGGGAATTACATGGCGTGGAAGTGGATGACATACGCGATGATCCCCGTCCCTTCAGGCGTGTCTATGATCCAGGGCATCCTGATGCCGGGGAAGACGGGTATGTCAATTATCCGGACATCAATGTGGTCCAGGAGATGGCCTCCATGATGACCATCATGCGCAGTTACGAAGCGTGCGCAACGTCCATTTCCACTACAAAAACCATGTTTAACAAGGCCCTTGAACTGGGCAAATAAGGAGAATGGTTCATGGCTATCAATCCAGTGGCCCTCAAGGCCTATACCAATCCCCTGACCAACGGGACCCAGGAGACTGCCGGTCAAGCCTCGGGAATGGCCCAGAAAACCGGCGGCACCCGCTCTTTTTCCGATACCATCAAAGAATCCCTGGGCAAGGTCAATGACCTGCAAGGAACCAAGGACGCCATGATCAAGTCCTTTGCCTCGGGAGAACGACAAAACGTCCATGAGCTCATGATCTCATTGCAGAAAGCAGGCATGGCCATGCGCATGACCTCGGCGGTACGCAATAAGGTCCTCGAAGGGTACAAGGAACTCGTAAAAATGCAGTTCTAGGTGCCTGCAACGTCCGAAAATGACCATTTGAACCCCTTTTCACCGAGTCGAGACCATGCATCCCCTTGCGCAAAAAACAGTATCAAAGATCACATCCTTCTGGTCCACAAGCTCCATGGCCCAACGGATTCTTGTCACCGGCCTGTGTGTCAGCGTCATCGTCGTTTTCCTGCTGATGCTTTTCTGGCTTAACCAGACGTCCTACAAGGTTCTTTATACCAATCTCTACCAGGAAGATGCCTCCCGGGTGGTGGCCTTTCTGGAAAAAGAACACGTCAAATACAAGCTGGAAAACAACGGATCAACCATCCTGGTCCCAGAAAACAGGGTCTACAATCTCCGTCTGGCTCTTGCCGGAGCCGGTACCCTACACGGCCAGGGTGTGGGCTTTGAACTTTTCGACACAACCCAGATCGGACAGACCGACTTTATCCAGCACATCAACTACCAGCGCGCCCTGCAGGGAGAACTGGCACGGACCATTGCCGAATATCCGGATATCATCTCGGCCAGGGTGCACTTGGTCATTCCGGAC
The DNA here is from genome assembly GCF_001748225.1 of Desulfoplanes formicivorans. Taxonomy (NCBI): domain Bacteria; kingdom Pseudomonadati; phylum Thermodesulfobacteriota; class Desulfovibrionia; order Desulfovibrionales; family Desulfoplanaceae; genus Desulfoplanes; species Desulfoplanes formicivorans. Next base: position 623,253 of record NZ_BDFE01000015.1, on the reverse strand, counting down.
AAAAGCCTGTTCATCGAAGATCAGGCCCCCACATCCGCATCCGTAGTTCTGAAAATGAAGCCCTCAACCACCCTTTCCAGGCAGGAAATACAAAGCATTGTCAATCTGGTGACAACCGGCGTGGAGGGCATGACAGACGAACATATTACCATATCCACCACCAAGGGACAGGTCCTTTACCAGCCCAAGGCTGAAGAAGGCATCGGCCTGACCAGCACGCAATTCGAGTACCAGCAGAACCTGCAACGCAATCTGGAACAGCGCATCGAACAAATGCTCGCGCCCATCGTGGGGCAGGACAGAGTCATTGCCCGGGTGGCTGCGGATCTTGACTTCAGCCAGACAAATACCCGGGAAGAAATCTATGACCCCGACAGTTCCGTGATACGCAGCGAACAGCGCAGCGAGGAAGAGAGTTCGGGCAATTCCATGATCGAACAAGGGGTTCCTGAAGCCGAATACCAGGCCGCCCCCAACAAGGCCACAGGCACTTCACAATCCACATCAAGGACCACCTCGACCATCAACTATGAAATCAACAAGGTGGACAAGCACACGGTGTCCCCGCTAGGAAAGATCGACCGGTTGAGCGTGGCTGTCATTGTAGATGGAACCTACGAACGCAATGAGCAGGGAGAATACGTTTATCAGCCCCTGTCGGCGGCACAAATGGACCGCATCCGCAGCCTGGTTGAAAAAGCCGTGGGCTTTGACGCAACACGCGCCGACTCCATCGAGGTTTCCAACATCTCCTTTGGCAAGCCCGAAATAGAGCCTGTGCCCACCATCAGTGATACGGTCTCCACCTATTTCAAACTGATCGGCAAGCCACTGCTCAATGCTCTGCTGGTTCTGCTGTTCCTTCTGCTCATCGTCAGACCGGTCATCCTGACCATTATCAAGCCCAAGGTTTCGGGCGAGGACATGGCCGTGACCGAGGAATTGCCCCAGGGTGAAGGCCGTATGGCTCTAGCCGAAGGGTTGGACGATGAAGTCATGCAGGACATTGAAGATCAGACCAAAATCAGCGATGCCAGGGCCTATGCCGCGCAATTGGTTGATCAGAACATGGAACAGGCGGTGCAGGTTATCAAAAAATGGGTTACCAAGGGAGGTTGATCCGTGGCAAATCCGGAGAATGCTGCAGCTTTAAACGGCCCCCAAAAAGCAGCCATCGTGCTTTTAGCCCTGGGCAAAAATCTCGCGGCGACGATCTTCAAGCAACTTGAACGGGATGAAATCACGGCCATATCCAAGGCCATGGTGGAAATGGATACCATTTCCAAGGAAATGGCCCAGGAAGTCCTCAAAGAATTCAACGAAACCATGCTCATCCAGAAGGACATGCTCATTGCCGGTCCTTCCCAGGTCAAAAAACTGCTTACGGAAAATCTTGATCCCGACACGGCCAAATATGTACTGGACTCCCTGGACCTGAATCTGGGCAGGACACCCTTCAAGGAGTTGAACAATGTCAGCCCCAAGATTCTTTCCCAGATCCTGCGCAACGAACATCCCCAGACAATGGCCCTCATCGCAGGGCATCTGCCCCCGGACAATGCGGCCGAGCTTCTCCAGCACCTGTCCCCTGGTGCCAGGGCCGAAGTCATGATGCGCCTGGCCAAACTCGAAGCGGTTCCCGAGGACATGCTCCTGGAAGTGGACAGGGTTCTGCAAAATCAGCTTATTGCCATTGGTGGCAAGGAAGGCAAACACGTGGGTGGAGTCCAGGCAGTGGCCGAAATTCTCAATGCCATCGACCATAGTACTGAAGAGGAAATCCTCACGGAAATCGAAGAAGATTCGGCCTCCCTGGCAGATGAGATCAGACAGCTCATGTTTGTTTTCGAAGACGCCACCAGCTTGGACAACAGGGCCATCCGCGAAGTACTCAAAGAAATCAGTAACGAGGAACTGGGCCTGGCCATGAAGACCGCTTCGGACGAGCTCAAGACTAAATTTTTCAGCAACATGTCCGAACGGGCCGCCACCATGATCCAGGAAGACCTGGAAATCATGGGCCCGGTCAAACTCTCTGAAGTGGAATCGGCCCAGCAGAGCATTGTCAAGACCATCAGACGGCTCGAGGCCGAAGGTCGAATTGCCATCCCTGGCAAGGGAGGAGGCGAGGTCCTTGTCTAGCACCCCCAAACCATTTCGGACCGGACGCATTGTTATGGGACTCAATGCCCAAGGCAATGATCCCTTAGCGCCTCTCCATGATTCGGCCAGGTTCACCCAGGAGATGGAAGAGGAATACACCCTGCGCGTCAAGAGCAGGGCAAGGGCCGCTGCCAAAGACATCATTGCCAAGGCCATGGCCGAAGCCGAGGCCATCAAGCAACAGGCCCACGAGCAGGGATATGAACAGGGTATGGCCACGGCCCACGAAGAACTGGCAAGCCATAGCCGGAAACTTTCCGACAAGTTCAATGGATTCCTGCACGAACTACACGCCTACAAGGATACGGTTCGCGCCGAATATTGCCGGGACATGTCGTTACTTCTCAAGACGGCCCTGGAAAAAATCGTAAGTATGGAGATAGCCACTGACCGGGTCCCTATTCTCGACCATCTCCTGAATGAAGCCCTGACCCTTATCGACAATCGGGAACGCATCACCCTTTTTTGTGCACCCGAAGACGAGTCACTGCTGAACGATCTTGTAGCCCAGTCCGTCGCTACATTTCCCGACCTGCAACAATGGATCGTCAAGGCCTCGCCAGAAATCCGACAAGGCGGCCTGAAAATCGAAAGCAGCAACGGCATGGTCGACAACACTATTGATGCCCGCTTTGCCCTGGTCAGGGAAATCGTCGATCAGATCTCCCTGGAGGACGAACAGTGAACCTGTCTACCGAGGCCGCCATGCATCTCCTGTCGGACCTTTCCCCTGCCCAGTCATACGGCAAGGTGAACAAGGTTGTGGGGCTTGTTGCCGAAGGCCAGGGTATCAAGGCACCCCTTGGCTCCATCTGCCAACTGCTCCCGGAATACGGGCACAACGCCGAGGGTATACCTGCCGAAGTTGTGGGCTTCAGGGACGGATCGGTCCTGTTCATGCCCTATGATGACATGCGCGGCATCAAACCCGGAAGTTTGATCCGCAACGCCCCCTCTCCCCCGGTCTTTCCCGTGGGCAACCGGTATCTCGGCCATGCCCTGGACGCCTTTGGCCATCCTCTGGACAAGAGGGAACACATTACTCCGGCACGATTCAATCCTCTGTACACCGCAGCACCCAATCCCCTTGAACGACCCAGGATCACAGAACCCCTGGATGTGGGCGTCCGGGCCATCAATTCCCTGCTCACCCTTGGCAAAGGCCAGCGAGTGGGCATCATGGCCGGGTCGGGTGTGGGCAAGAGCACCCTCATGGGCATGATCGCCCGATACACTGAAGCCGACGTCAATGTCATCGCCCTCATTGGTGAACGCGGTCGGGAAGTCCGCGAATTCATTGAAAAGGATCTGGGACCTGAAGGCATGGCCAGATCGGTTCTGGTCATTGCCACCTCGGATCAAGGTCCCCTGGTGCGCATGCGGGCGGCCTACGCGGCAACCGCCATGGCCGAATTCTTTCGGGACCAGGGTAAAGACGTCATCCTGATGATGGACTCGGTGACCCGCTTTGCCATGGCCGCCCGGGAAGTGGGCCTGGCTGCGGGCGAACCGCCGACCACCCGGGGATACACGCCAACCGTATTTTCTCACCTGCCCAAGCTTTTGGAAAGAGCAGGCAAGAATCAAAACGGCAGCATAACTGGTATTTATACGGTCCTAGTCGAGGGGGACGACTTCAACGAGCCCATTGCCGATGCCGTGCGGTCCATCCTGGACGGACACATTGTCCTTACCCGAGAATTGGCCGACCAGGGCCACTACCCCTGTATCGACGTGCTCAAGAGCGTCAGCCGCCTGCGTTCCGACGTTTCGCCCCAGGACATCATTGCGGCCGGTCAGGGACTCATCCGCCATCTGGCCACATACAACAAGGTCGAGGACATGGTGAACATCGGGGCCTACGCCAAAGGCAGCAATCCGAATATTGACACGGCCCTGACCATGATCGATCCTATCCGATCTTTTCTCCAGCAGCCCATAGCCGAGAAGGCGACACTCCAGCAGAGTTTTCAAGCCCTCAAGCAACTCATCGCCACCCAATCCACCTGATCCACTGAATTGAACTGTTGCCCTGTGCTGGTCCACCCTCAAGATTTTCTCCTGCCGGCCGATATAGTCTGTATGAGCATTCATCAAGGCAAGCCAGCCAGGCGCGTCCATGACACGGCGCCATTGGGGATCTGCAGGATGCGAATCATCATTCTGACGATTCTTTGCGCCCTCGGCTGCGCCCAGCAGCAAACAGCGTTATCCCTGCAATCCCACGACCCTTGCACTGTCAACGCCACCATTGAAGGCAATCCGGCCACGGGATCATCACAAACCCCGCGCACCAGACCGGACGACCTGCCGGCAATCTTTTCAGACAAACCGGCAACTCAACAGCACCAATCCGCCCGCCTCAAGGATGCCCGTGCATTTGCTCGCCAGGTACACGAGCTTGGCGAACAACTTGTGGCCAAACTGTCCGACGGCACCACGCCCGATCCCGCCAACCAACCGATAATCATGATTTTCCCGTTCAGACCACTGGATGGCTCCAGACAAACATCCATCCTGGGCACCTATATCGCCATGCAGCTCACAGCCCACTGCGCCCAACAGGGACTTGCCGCCCAGGAACAACACGTTTTTGACGTTTCCAACGATCAGGCAAACATAACGGAGAGCTACCGCATTGAGGGGACCTATCATGTCAATGCGGGAACCATCACTCTCTCGGGCTGGCTAATCAACCAGCACACAACAAGGATTGTGAACGCGGCAACCAAGATTGTGGCGGCCACACCGTTTGTCCATGGGCTGCTCCGGGATGAAAGCCTGCAGGAAAACACGGCTGTTCCCATTCGCGACCCCCTGTAACCCTGACCGGAAAGAACAGAACCGCGCCAGGCAAACCCTGAGCATGTTCATGCCCCAAGAAGCGGAGATCAATGCCATGCGCACTTCCATATTATTACTCTTTTATTCGGCCGTCTGCCTGATCGCATGGACAGCGCGTCCCTGCTTTGCCCTCGCCGCCCCGTCGCCATGCGCAATCATGGGACAGGACCTTGTGCGGCAACTCCAACACAGAGCCGACAACCAGGGTGTGGACCTTGACACCCTGACCTTTGTTGTCACCACCCCGGTCAATCTGGATGATCTGACCCGCAGCTCCCCCCTGGCACGGTTTACCGCGGAAAATCTGAGCATGTGGCTTGTGAGGCAGGGATTCAGGATCAGGGAGATCCGCCGGGCTGACGCCATCCTTATGGCACCAAGGCAGGGAGAAATGAGCCTGACCCGCAAACCGGAAGACCTGTACACCACAACGGTCAGCGGAACGCTTCTGGTCACGGGAACCTACACGGTCTTGAGCGACCGGGTGCTTTTTCACATCCGGGTGCTCAAAGCCGATTCCAACGAGGTCCTGGCCATGACGCACATGACCCTGCCACGAGATGCCAACACCAATGTTCTTCTGACTCGAAACGACAAAAAGGGGCGAACATCCCTGTTCGCCCCCAGTGTCACCACATCCCTGCCTGCCTATTGAGCAACAACCAGTCACCGTGCACACGCGGACCGGATATCACATCCGGTCCAGTCATGCCGGTCATCCCCTGGACGTTGCCCCTCCTGTCACCCGGAGAACTTCCTCAATGGTTGTTTTGCCGGCCCTGACCTTTTCCATGCCGTCCTGAAACAGGCTTTTGATGCCCCTGGTACGGATGGACCGACGCAATCCTTCCACATCCATGCCCGCATCAAGACCCTGCCCCAATCCGGCATCAAGGGGCACCACCTCGAACAGCCCCTCGCGTCCCAGATAGCCGGTGTTGCGGCAATATTCACACCCAACCCCCCGGTACAGGGTATCTTCCGGAGTAAAGAGCTCCCCTAGCCCCCATCCGTCCAGGTCTGCCTGGCGGGGATGGCTGGGAACCCTGCAGTGGGGACAGATGGTCCGCACCAAACGCTGGGCAATGACTCCCAAAAGGGAGGCATTGAGCAAATAGGATTCCACCCCCAGATCCCTGAGGCGGGTCAGGGTGGACGCGGCATCGTTGGTATGCAGGGTTGAAAGGACCAGATGGCCGGTCAGGGCGGCCTGAATGGCCTCTTCAGCCGTATCCAGGTCCCGCATTTCCCCCACCATGACAATGTCCGGATCCTGACGCAGGATGTGCCGAAGCATCTTGCCAAAGCCCACGCCAATGCGATCCTGGATGCCGATCTGATTGAAATCCTCCACAATCATTTCAATGGGGTCTTCAATGGTCACCACATTGATACCCGAATGGGCCATGACCTTCAGGGTCGAATACAGGGTCGTGGACTTGCCGCTTCCCGTGGGTCCGGTGACCAGGATCAGACCATGGGTCCGCCGGATCAGGGACTGGTAGGCCCCAAGCTGCTCAGGCCCCATGCCCAGGGCGTCCAGGGGCTTGAGAATGGACTCGCCTGAAAGCAGGCGCAAAACCATCTTTTCCCCAAAGGCCACGGGAATGGTCGAAACCCGGACATCCGTTGGGGTGCCCTCGAGCACGAGCTGGACCCGGCCATCCTGGGGCCGACGTTTTTCGGAAATATCCAGCCGGCTCATGCCCTTGAGCCGATTGAGCATGGCCTGGTGCACACTGGTGGGCAAACGGTGAACAGGATGCAGGATACCGTCGATCCTGAACCGGACCAGACTGTGATCCCGCTTGGGTTCGAAATGGATGTCGCTGGCCCGTTCCACCAGGGCCGTGGCAAGCAGATAGTCCACCGCCTTGACCAGATGATGCTGGGAGGTCGGGTCCAGTCGGCCGGCAATGCTCACCCGGGCTTCCTGATCCCCGAGCCCTGCCTGGCCCTCGATTTCCCGCTCGGCCGCCCTGACCGAAAGACGAAACTGGAAAACATCCTCGATCAGCCGGGTAATCTGTTCCCTGGAAGTCAGAAAAACCCGGTGCGGCAGGGTTGTCACCCGGGCAACATCCTCCCACAGCTCGGGACAAAAGGGGTTGTGCACGGCAACGCACAAAACCCCGTCCTGGATGTACAGGGGCACAAGCAGATTCCTGCGGGCAAAACTTTCGGAAACCAGACCGGCGCTCACTTCGAGATCAATCTCCAGGGGATCGATCCGCTTGTACTCAAGCCCGGCATCCTGGGCCACGGCACGCAGGATGCTTTCCTCGTCAAGACGGCGATCCGGACCGGAAGCCATTGCCCTGGCCCGGGTGAGCCCCAGACGAATGAGGAAATCCAGCCCCTGGGGATCATCACGGCCAATGCCATGTTCCCGGGCCTTGCGCACCACCAGGGAGGTCTGCTCCCGGTTCAATTCGCCCTGCTGGCCAAGCACAGGCAGCAAAAAGGACAGGCTGTAGGTATGACGGGGCCAGATCTTCGCTGTCATGACCGAGACCCCGTGCCGGTTCCGGAAGCGTACAGGGCGCAAATCCGTTCAATGGTCCCTGTTGTCGAGTACCCGTCCAACACGGGCAGACTCAAAACCTTCCCGCCTTTGGCCTCGACAATATCCCGGCCCACGATCCTGTCCACGGGCCAATCCCCTCCCTTGACCAGAATGTCCGGCTGAACCAGCTGGATCAGCCGGTAGGGCGTATCCTCTTCAAAAATGATCACATGATCCACACAGGCCAGGGCCCCAAGAACCCCGGCCCGGTCGTGTTCCTGATTCACGGGCCGCTTCTCCCCCTTGAGCCGGCGCACGGACGCGTCGCTGTTCACCCCGACCACGAGCAGGTCACCCAGTTGCCGGGCACGGGTCAGATAGTCCACGTGGCCCAAATGCAAAAGATCAAAACATCCGTTGGTAAAGACCAACCGCTTCCCGGCACAGGCCGAACGAAGGGCTGAAATGTTGGCCCAGGAAACAAGCTTCTGGCTATACGTCATGATCATCCTGTTTTTGCTGGTAAAAGGGGGATACACGTCAACACGGTCCGGTACACACTCCGGGAAAAAGGACCAGACGGCACCTTGCAGCGCATCGCCACCGGCCCGCAACCAACCCCTGATTACCCCTTTCCCAGACAAAAAAAAAGGCCATCCGCCTTGCTGGGAACGGATGGCCGGACTAGATTGACCGATTATGCTTCAACGGAGGCCTGATTGCCGCTTATGCGCACATTCTCCTCGGGAATACGCAACCCGAGGCAATAAGCAGACAGCGCAGCAGCCTTCCAAGTAACCATTTAGCGTAGACGGTCCCCAGTGTATTCATCTGAAGCCTTCTGGATATTCCCACTCGAATTTCAAGACGCACGTCCTGTTTTCTGCCCATGCTTGCCCATCACCTCCAAAACGGAGGTGATTCAAGGCATGATCCCTGTCCACATCCATTCCCTAGAACATGGACAGCGCGGACAAAAAAACAACGGTCCACGCCATGGCCATGCACAGCGTCATGCGGCATAGCGCTTTGGCACAAAACAGTTACTGGCATTGACTTGACACCAACACCATCAAAGAGAATAGTTTCTCCACCCCTATGTACGTGCATGGGCCTTTGTCCTTCTTGTCCACGCCATCAGGATCAATGCGTCCTGGCAAGACAGCCCCCTTTCCAACCACGGCACAAGGATTTGTCATGTCAAAATCATGGATCAAACAGAAACGGGATGAATTCGTCAGGGACGTTCTCAGGGATTTTTGCCTGGTAAGCGTACAACTGGAAAATGAATTCAAGCATTATGATCTCAACGGGTTCACCCGATTCACGTTTTTCAGGGATCTTCTCGGGGCCCGCACCAACAAGGGGCAATTGTGGCGCCTTAAAGACACGGCCCACCTGCTGTTCAGAAACGAGCCCGAAGAGTCGATCATTGCCCATTACCTGGACTGGGCCATTGGGTACATTTTCCACGAGTGCATGAAACTCATGGAAGACAGCTACCAGCGCCGCCGCTACAAGCCCTGGTTCGAATCCCTCCCGCCCAAGACCAACATGGAACCCGAAGAGGTGCTCATTGGCAAGGAGCTGTACATGCTCATCGAGCAGACCAGGGAAAGCATCGACAGGGAAATCAAACGGGTCAGATTCCTGCTTTTCCACTGCCGCAGGATGCTGACCATCTACCTGCCCGCCCATCATGAAAACGCCCTGCTGGCCCGGTTCATTTACGATCAGAACGACCTTGTCCGCCAGGTCTTTCGAAGCGGGTATGACAGCTTCATTCAGGCCCTGTACAATGACTCCCCGGACAGGCTGTTTTCCCTGGCAGCCCAGAGCCTGGAACAGGGAGGATGGCATCGCGAGGCACGGGAAGCCCGGGAGGCCGGGAAAAACAACGAACTCCTGGAATTCAGCTCATCCTTGCAAGCCTGAACAAGACATGCTATTTCTTCGTGCTCAGCGTAATCCTGACATTTTCACCCAACCCAAGACAACAACTACCCAATAGGAGGAACCTTTTCATGAAACGCGTGATCGGACTCATTTTCCTCAGTGCTCTTCTTTTCAGCTTCGGCTGTGCCAAGAAGACCAAGGTGACCTGCCCTGAACCCCAGACCCAGCAGCAGGAACAGGTCGCACAGGACGCCCCCATGGCAATGGAAGAGGCCGCTCCTGTTCCCGTAGCCGAGCCAACGCCCATGGAACTCTACGCCAAGGACTATGCCGAATTGCCAACCCAGTACCAGGTCGCCAAGGGTGATTGCCTGTGGTGGATCGCCGAGTTCAAGCAGATCTACAACGACCCGTTTATGTGGCCCCTGATCTACAAGGCCAATCGCGACAAGATCAACAATCCCGATCTCATCTACCCGAACCAGATTTTCTCCATTCCCAGGGATTTCAGCCTGACCGAACTGACCCAGAGCCGCAAGCAGGCCGGGGCAGCCAAGCCATACATCGCCCCCCAGGATGCCAACCTTCCTGCCAACCTGCGGGCAGAGCTCGGCTGGGGCTTCTAACAACCGCATGCGCCCACAAAAAAACGCCCCAGCTTGCCGGGGCGTTTTTTTGTGGGCGGCCTCAAGTGACCATGTCTGCTTAAGGAACTTGAGGTAAAAAGGGACATGCTGTCGCCAGGAGAGAGCGAGTGTCTGACAATGAATATCAAGCCGTCTTCACGGAACCCTCAAGACGGCTTGACATGATTTCGGACATACACGACCCCTTGTTGCCGGTCCAAACAGACTCGTCATCATGATGATGCATGCCCCTTCCGGAAACAGTTTCCACACAAGCCGTATCCCAGAAACCACTTGGTTTCTGATCCAATACGAGCAAAGGCGTCGTGTCTTGTTTACCTAAAAACGCCTGCCACCCGGGCAGCCAGAAAGTTGTCGCAACCACAACGTTTGGGAGCAACCATGCTGAAAAACGGCCTTCACTTCAACCCGGCCCGTCTGGACCACGACTTGATCAATCGCGACAAGCCGGAATTGTACCGTTCCATCTATCCGTACAAAAAAATCGGTCGGATGCCCTTTGACGACAATTTTGTGCTTCCCCGTTTTCCCAAGGAACTGTTCATCACGGACACGACCTTCAGGGACGGCCAGCAGGCACGGCCCCCGTACACGGTCAAACAGATGGGGGACATCTTTGATCTGCTCCACAAACTGGGAGGACACAGCGGGCTGATCCGTCAAAGTGAATTCTTCCTGTACTCGGACAAGGACAAGCGTGCCGTGGAGCTCTGCCAGTCCAAGGACTACCGCTTTCCCGAAGTGACGGCCTGGATACGGGCCAACACCGAGGATCTCAAACTGGTCAAGTCCATGGGGATCAAGGAAACGGGCATGCTCACCTCGGTCTCGGACTACCACATCTACATGAAGCTGGGCAAGGACCGCAAAACCGCCATGCGCGACTACCTCACGGTGGTGGAACAGGCCCTGGCCGATGGCATCCGCCCCCGGTGCCATTTTGAGGATATCACCCGGGCGGATATCTACGGATTCTGCATCCCCTTTGCCCGCCAGCTCATGAGCCTGTCACGTCAAAGCGGCATCCCCGTGAAAATCAGGCTCTGCGACACCATGGGTTTCGGCGTTCCCTACCCGGGTGCGGCCCTGCCCCGCAGCGTGGGCAAGATCGTCCGGGCGTTTACGGACGAGGCCTCGGTTCCCGGGGAATGGCTGGAATGGCACGGACACAACGATTTTCACAAGGCCCTCATCAATACCACGACCGCATGGATCTATGGCTGCTCCGGGGCCAACGGCACCCTGCTCGGTTTTGGCGAACGGACCGGCAATGCCCCCATTGAGGCCCTGATCATCGAGTACATTTCCCTGACCGGTGACGACGATGCCGCCATCACCCAGACCATTTCCGAAATCGGCTCGTATTTTTCCCGCGAACTCGACTACGCCATCCCCCACAACTACCCCTTTGTGGGCCGCGATTTCAACACCACCAGCGCGGGCATCCACGTGGACGGCTTGCTCAAGAACGAAGAGATCTACAACATATTCGACACCAAGCACATCCTCAACAAACCCGTTCCCATCACCATCACCGACAAATCGGGCAAGGCCGGAATCGCCTACTGGATCAACACGGCCCTGAATCTGGAAGGCACCCGCAAGGTGGACAAACGCCATCCGGCCGTGGGCAAAATCTACAAGCGGATCATGGAATCCTACGCCCGAGGGAGAACAACCAAGTTCTCCTATGACGAAATGCACGCTATTGTGGCCAGGTTCATGCCCGAGCTGTTCTCCTCGAGTTTTGACCATCTCAAGAAGCTGGCCCAATCCATTGCCACCAAGATCGTCACCAAGCTCGCCCAGAGCCCGGCCATCACCTCCCTGGACCGGGACGTGGCGGCCCAGCACATGACCGCTTTTCTGGAAGAATATCCGTTCATCCAGTACCTCTATCTCATCGACACCAAGGGATTCCCCATCACCTGGCAGGTCGCCCATCCCGAGGACCAGGAGCTCTACAGAAGCAAGCTTGGCCCGGATCACGACTTTTCCGGCCGGGACTGGTTCAAGGGGCCCATGAGCAGCGGCAAGTTCTGTGTCACGGACTTCTACCGTTCCTATCTCTCGGGCAAACTCTGTCTGACCGTGTCCACGCCCGTAAGCGACCAGGAAGACGAAATCCGGGCCATTCTCGGGGCTGACATCCGATTCGAGGAACTGGTCAAAATCCAGCAGAGCATCGAAAACGATGAAAAAGAGCAGGAACTGGATTAAATCCCCCCTTGCCAAGCTGCTCCTGGCCACGGGTGTTGTGTTGATCCTGAGTTCCCTCCTGTTTTATGGCATTGAATTCCAGGAGCAGGACCGGAACCTGTTCGAGGCCCTGTGGTGGTCGGCGGTGACCATTACCACGGTCGGCTACGGGGATATTGTTCCCCTTTCCCCTGCGGGCAGGCTCCTGGGTGTCGTGGTCATGCTCTCGGGCATCGGGCTGATATCCACCCTGACGGGCAATCTGGGCCGTCTTCTGGCCCGGCATGTGCGCCGGGGCAACCGGGAACAAATCAAATTGACAACCGCCCTGGCCCTGGCCTTGTCCCTCCGGGGGTGAACAAAATCATCATATTCCTGCCTTCCACCCATCTCTTGCACACTCCGGGACAAGGGTGACCGGCCGGAAGCAGGCACCCATCTCGCCCCCAAGCACTCACAATGCAGGGCCCTGGGACAGAATGGGCGAAACCATGTTGCCAGGGCCGCAACCATCAATCCCGAACCGTTTTTCTTGACATCTCTGCCGAGAATGGTTCTCTTCTCAATTCCGTTTGTCCCGAGAGGACACGATGGGCAGCATAGCCTGCAAAACCTCTTATTTCTTCACTGGAGGAAGGTGAAGCCATGAAAAGACTTCTTGTGATCCTGATGCTTTTTGGAATGTTTGGAATGGGATGTGCCGGCATGGGGGGAAGTGACAAGACCGCCACGCAAAATCCTGCAACCCCCACCCAGTCCCAGCAGGTCAACCCGGAGGATGTCGATTCCTATTATGATTTTGATGATGTTCTTGTGCCCCGGGAAATGGAGATCGACAGCAAAAAATCCCTGGTCTTTGAAAGCCCCAACCTCAAGGCTGGCATGATGTCCTTTGAAGGACGCGTTGATGCGGTTTCCCTGTTCGATTTCTTTGTCAACTCCATGCCCAAGGACGGCTGGCAAACGACCAGTTCCTTCAAGTACGGGCGGTATATCATCGGTTTTGAAAAGCCCAACAAGGATTGCATCATCTCCATCACCGACGGGTCCTTCAAGACCGGCCTGCAGATCTGGGTCAACGAACGCAAACCCTCCAGTGCCTCAACGAGCGTGGAACGCAACCTGAGCGAATAACCATGATCCCTCTGCGTCTCCCTGTTTTTGCCGGAAAAAGGGTTCACCTCGGCGTGACCGGCAGCATTGCCGCGTACAAGGGGCTGGACCTGCTTCGGCTGTTCGTGAAAACCGGCCTGACGGCCGGGGCGACCCTGACCCATGCGGCCTCCAGATTTGTAACTGATCTTTCCTTTGCATCTCTGGGGGCCGATCCGGTTTATGGTGACCTGTTCCAGGACCGGCTGGCCCCCTACGGACACCTCGAACCGGGCCAGGTGGCCCAGGCCATGGTCATCGCCCCGGCAACGGCCAGCATGCTGGCCAAACTGGCCCATGGCCTGGCCGACGACATGCTGTCCACCCAGGCTCTGGCCTTTGACGGCCCCCTGATCATTGCCCCGTGCATGAACCCGAGGATGTGGCGCAATCCGGCCACAAGGGCCAATTGGGAAACCCTGCTGTCCCGCGGCATCATCGGAGTTCCTCCCTGCTCGGGAGACGTGGCCTGCGGTGATTCGGGCCAGGGACGACTGGCCGAAACCGCAGATATCTATCTGGCAACATTGAAGGCCCTGGCTCCCCACGATCTGACCGGACAAAAAATCCTGATCACCCTGGGGCCGACACGGGAACATTTCGACAAGGTCAGATTCTGGTCCAACCCCTCTTCCGGCAAGATGGGCTGGTCCCTGGCCATGGCCGCATGGCTGCGCCATGCCCGGGTTACCGTGGTCCATGGCCCGGTCAATCTGACCTTTCCACCGGGCGTGGACACCATCGGGGTGAACACGGCCAGGGAGATGTTTGACGCATGCATGGACCTGTGGCCGGATATGGACATGGGCTGCTGCACCGCGGCGGTGGCGGATTTTTCCCCTGTTCCCCATGGACGGGGCAAACTCAAAAAAGACGAATGCCCGGAAGGCTTGTGCGTCACCTTTACCCGCAATCCGGATATTCTGAAAACCATGGGCGAGCACAAACGACCCGACCAACGGCTGATCGGATTTGCAGCCGAGGCCGAGGTCGACCTTCAGACCACGGCCAAAGCCAAGCTCACGGCCAAAAACCTGGATCTGATCGCTGCCAACCGCATCGACTCGGATGAAACAGGATTTGCCCGGTGGAACAATTCCGTGCTTTTGCTGGACAGCCAGGGCCAATCCGAACACATGCTCAACCGGCCCAAAATCGACATTGCCTGGAGGATCTGGGATTGGATGTAAGCGGGATCGACCTGTCCCTGACCATGCATCTGTGGCATGCAAGCGGCCTGCGCGCCATCCTGACCGATCCCCAAACGGTCAAGCGGGCCATGGAGTCATCCCCCGCGCCCCTGCCGCGTGCCAATCCACCCCAACCCACGCGGAAGTCACAGCCCGGGGCGGTGACGCCCACACCTACCGCACCCCGCAAGAAGACCTCTGCCCCTCTCGCCAACAAAAGCGCCCACGGCTCGGCCTCCACATCCAGGCCCGGGTCGTCCAGACCGGTCCCTTCATCCAGGACTCCCCAGCTTCCCCCAGAGTTGCGCGCCTATTTTTCCCGGTTGCCCGTTCCGGCCTTTTCCCTGTGGACCTATTGGGATCTGCCCGTGGACCTCGGCCCGACCCCCAACAAGGCCCGACAGACCTTGATCAAGAACATGCTGCATGCGTTACACTGGCCGGCCCGGTCATCGGTTTTCTGGCCCCTGTCCCGGCTGCAGGGGGATACGGTTGTGGCGGATCTTGATCTTTTCACCTTTGGCGTCCAGGCCGTCACGCCGGTTTACGTATTCTGCTTTGGCGAGCAGGCATGCCGTGTCCTGGTGCCGGACAAGGATCCGGCCACCCTGCAGCGCTCCACGTCCCCATACACCCAGGCCCTGGTACAATGTTTCCCCAGCCTGAACGCCATGCTTCCGGACAATCGCGAGCTCAAGACCATTGCCTGGAAAATCCTCAAGGGCTATGCTCCCATGCCCATGTAGTCTTTTTTCACGCCTTGTCCTTGCCCTCTTTTGCGGAGCAGGGTACACTTGTTCCTCATACGAGTACGATCACTTCTGTCCCACCGGCCTCGCATCCGCTTTTGAGGAGGTTTTGCCATGGTCTGTCAGCCTTTCAAACTGGTGCTGCTTGTCTACCTGCTCGCACCGTTCTGGTGCCCCGGATCATTGTCGGCCGCTCCCCTTCCTGCTGTGTCCTGCCTCTATCTCCAACTTGAAACGCCCCTTGGTCCCGCCCAGGAAGAACTGCTTGCAAATTGCCTGAGCCAGAGCCAAACCATGGCGGCGGATCTTGTCCTGATCCGGCTGGACACCCCCGGAGGACTGGGCACGTCCATGCGGTCCATGGTCACATCCATCCTCAACGCGCCCGTTCCCGTTGCCATATGGGTCGGGCCCGCAGGAGCCAGGGCCGCATCGGCCGGAGTCTTTCTGGTGGCGGCTTCGGACTACGCCGCCATGGCACCGCAAACCTCCATCGGGGCGGCATCACCCGTGGGCATGAGCGGCAAGGAGATGCCCGAGACCATGGCCAGAAAGATTCAAAACGACATCATCAGTCTGCTGCGTGGCGTGGTCACGGCCAGGAACCGGAACATGGCCTGGTATGAGAAGGCGGTCACCGAGAGCGCAAGCATCACGGCCCACGAGGCCGTGCAACACCGGGTCGTGGAATTTCTGGCCCCGACCGTGGAAGATTTTCTGGATCAGCTGGGCTCCCGAGGAATCGAACAGGGCGAGGACACGCTCCTTTTTGACCACACCCAGGTCCGGATGACATCGTTTGAACCTGGCCTGAAGTACAAGCTCCTTGCCTGGCTGCTCAATCCGAGCATTGCCTATCTCCTGTTTCTCGGGGGCATTGCCGGACTCTTTTTTGAACTGTCCAATCCCGGTGCCATCTTTCCCGGGGTCTTCGGCACCCTGTGTCTGCTCCTTGGCATGTACGCCCTGTCCATTTTGCCCACTACCCCGGCCGGCGTGCTGCTCATCCTTTTGGGGTTGATCCTGTTTGTCATCGAGCTCAAGGTGGTCAGCTACGGGCTGCTGACCTTGGCCGGCATGGCCTCCCTGACCATTGGCTCCCTGATCCTCTTTGATTTCGAATACGGGCTGACAGCATTGCCCCTTCGCATTATCATCGCATCCATTGCCGGTATCGGGGCCCTGTTCGTGGCCGTTCTCCTGCTGGTGGCCAAGGCCCACACACGCCCCAAGGCCATGGGTCTTGCAGCCCTTGTGGGCCAATCAGGCGAGGTGCTCATCTGGGAAAAAAACCGCGGCCAGATCAAGGTACGGGGCGAACGATGGTCGGCCAGGACCAGCGTTCCCTATCCTCTTGTCCCGGGCGACAAGGTTCTGGTCACCCGGGCCGACGGACTCGTTCTGGACATTGATCCCGCATCACCACCCACCCAAACCGTATAACCATGACAAAAGGCCCGATTTCCGGCTTACATCCATCCAACGGAGGCACACCATGCTCACCCTTGCTCCGATCATTGCCATCATTGTCTTGTTCCTGTTTTCCGCCCTCAAGGTACTCAACGAGTACGAACGGGGCGTGATCTTCCGTCTCGGCCGGGTCATCAAGACCAAAGGCCCCGGCCTGATCATCCTCATTCCGGTGATCGACCGCATGATCCGCATGAGTCTGCGCATCATCACCCTGGATGTTCCCCACCAGGACGTGATCACCAAGGACAACGTGAGCATCAAGGTCAACGCGGTGGTCTATTATCGGGTGGTTGACCCCCAAAAAGCGGTCCTTGAGGTGGAGGATGTGCATTTCGCCACCTCCCAGCTGGCTCAGACAACCCTGCGCAGCGTGTGCGGTGCGGTCGAACTTGACGAGATTCTTGCCCATCGCGACAAGATCAACACCAAGATCCAGGTCATTCTGGACGAACAGACCGATGCCTGGGGGGTCAAGATTTCCACGGTTGAACTCAAACACATAGACCTGCCCCAGGAGATGCAACGGGCCATGGCCAAACAGGCCGAGGCCGAACGCGAACGGCGGGCCAAGGTCATCAATGCCGAAGGCGAATTCCAGGCGGCGGACAAGCTTGCCCAGGCAGCCGAGATCATCAGCGCCAAACCCCAGGCCCTGCAGCTCAGATATCTGCAGACCATGCGAGAGATGGCCGCTGAAAGCAAAGCAGCAACCATTCTGCCCATCCCCCTTGATCTGCTCAAGATGCTGCCCGAACTGATCCGAGAAGACCGGCCTAGGGGCCCCAGGGACGAACCCCGGGAATAATCCAAAGTGCTCTGCCCGCTGCATCCGCCTATTGATTGTTGCCCGTCTCGCTGTTATAGATTATGTTCTTTTTTGAACATGCAGCAGCAAGGTGAGTATGCTGGAAACGTTTTTCTTTCCGGGCGGGACCTGGAACTGGTTCGCCCTGTTCTGGTTTCTCCTTGGCGCCATGGGCACCCTGGTGGTTCTTTGCCTGGTTATCGCCCCGTTTTTCATCTGGAGGTACGCCCGACAAACAGCCAGCAATACCCACAACACCATGGTGTATGCCAAACACCTCCTGGAAATGACGCAGACGCGGCTTGCCGCCATCGAAGCCGTGCTCGCGTCCAGGACCAGCGACAAGGAGTCACACCACAATGAGTGAACAACAAATCATCAAATACGTTTTGGCCGGAGCCTGCAGCCTCATGGCCATTCTGGGTCTGTACAACCTCTTGTTCAGTGACAGTTCCTGGTTCATGAGCCTCCTGTTCATGACCCTGGCTGGAGGCTTGTACCTGTGGACCAAAAACATTCTCGACCGGGATCAATGATCTTTAAAATAAATTTGCCATGATCCGCAAAAAAATGCTTGCCAACCACCCGGGGTTTCTATAAACACCGTTCCTGTCGTTCGCGGTGCCGAGGTAGCTCAGTCGGTAGAGCAGGGGACTGAAAATCCCCGTGTCGGCAGTTCGATTCTGTCCCTCGGCACCAGTTAATGACAAATAAAGGACTTAAGCTTGCATGTTTAAGTCCTTATCTTTTTTGGATCCCCTCACTTCATGCTTTTTTTGCGCAACGAGGATTCGCCCCTTCTTACGGGACCTTGATCGCAAACAGGCTTCCCCGAATCCTCCCACCACACCCCTTCCAAGCCAGCGAGGTGCATGCATGCTAACGTCCAAACCTCTCTCCTTTCAGGCCAAGCTCTCTTCCGCCTTTGCCCTGCTGATCGCCGTTATCGTTATGGTCATGGGCCTTGTGACCTTCATTCAGGTCAAGACGTCCCTCACCTCCTTGGCCCAGGCCGATCTGGCCAACAATTCTGCCACGGTCAAGGATATCCTGACCATGCAACACGAAATCATTACCAATTCGTTAAAGTCCGACCTGACCTTTTTTGAGAAGGCCATCAGTGACATGGGCTACCTTACCGTGGATGCAAAGGCCTCCTCAACCATGACCATCACCAATCAGCTAACCAACGAACAGGAAAAGGTGACCATCCCCCCCATGCGCCTTTCCGTAATTAATTTGCACTATGACACCGAGCTGGTTGACAAAATTAAAGAATCCACCGGTGCTGTCGCCACCATTTTTCAGGTCCTGCCGGGAAAATTGCTGCGGGTCTCCACCAGTGTCACGACTGCCCAGGGAAAACGGGCCAGCGGAACCTATATTCCTTCATCAAGTCCGGTTTACCAAACAGTCATGCAGGGCAAAACCTTTCTGGGCAAGGCCTTTGTTGTTGATGACTGGTATCTGACCGCCTACAAACCCATCCTTGATTTTGAAGACAATATTGTGGCGGTCCTCTTTGTGGGGAAAAAACTCCTTTCTCCCACCATGCGAAACGCGTTGAACCACCTCAAGGTGGGTGATGGCAAATTGGTGGCCTTTGATTCCCAAAACACCATTATTTATCATCCTGATCCCCAATTCCAGGGCAAGCCTCTGGACTCCCTGGCCCTGGGCAAGGCCATCAAAAAAACCTCCACCAAAGCCGTCACCTTTACCCGAAACGGCATCCGCCAACTGGCCAGCCTGGATTATTTTGCCCCATGGGACTGGCACATAGCCTCCTTTGCCAGTGAAAAATCACTGCTTTTGGGCATGGATCAGCACATCTTCACGAGCTCCTTGATTACGGGCATTGTGGCCGTTTTAAGCGGGGTGCTCATTTTATGGTTCGTGACCAAGGTCATGTTGCGTCCCCTGGATCGGTTGGCCAAGTACTCCCAGGAGGTTGCTTCGGGTAATTTCCAGGCATCCATTTCCTACGGGGCCAAGGATGCCATCGGGCTGACCATTGAAGGAGTCAAATCCATGGTTGGGCAGATCAAGAATCGTCTCGGATTCGCCCAAGGAGTTCTTCATGGCCTGCATTTTCCCTGCGCGGTTGTGGACAAAGACAACCGGCTGACCTTTGTCAATCAACAGATGCTCGATCTTTTGGGTGTTACCGAATCACCACAGGAATTGCTGGGACGCCCCAGCGGCGAACTGGTCCACGGGGACAGCCACAAGGCAACCCTTGCCTCAGAGGCCTTGCAAAAAAATACAACCCTGGAACAAGAAAAATCCCATACCCGACAAGATGGCAAACCCTTGACCGTCTCCATCACGGCTGCTCCCATCAGAGATCTGGATGATCAGCTCATTGGTGCGGTCTCCACCTGGTTTGACCTCACGGAAATAAGGGCTCAGCAAAGTATCATCGAGGCCCAGAACAACGCCATCAGCGAAGTTGCCCACGAAGCACACACCTTGACCGAACAGCTTGCAAGTTCCGTGACCCAGCTCTCGGCCCAGATCGACCAAGTCACCAAGGGTGCGAAAACCCAACAAAAGAGGACAGACAGCACGGCAACGGCCATGGAAGAGATGAACGCCTCGGTCATGGAGGTAGCTCGCAATGCATCTGACGCCGCCTTAGCAGCAGAAAAAAGCATGGAGCAATCCCGCCAGGGTGAGCGCGACGTTCTCGAATCAGCGGCCCAAATGGAGTCCATTCGCGACCAGATCCTGCATCTCAACAACTCAATGACATCTCTTGGAAAGGATGCCCGAGCCATCGGACAGATTATCGAAGTTATCAACGATATTGCCGACCAAACCAACCTTTTGGCCCTCAATGCGGCCATTGAGGCCGCACGGGCGGGCGAAGCAGGTCGTGGCTTTGCCGTGGTGGCCGATGAAGTGCGTAAACTGGCAGAAAAAACCATGCAGGCCACCAAGGATGTCGGCACATCCATCAATGCCATCCGCGGCGGCGTACAAACCAATGTTGATGCCACCCAGCAAGCAGTCGCCGCCATTGAACAAAGTGTAGCCACAGCCAAGCGCACGGGCCTTTCAATTAAGGAAGTAGTCTCTATTATTGAAAAAACATCCGAACAGGTCCATAGCATTGCCACGGCAGCTGAAGAGCAGTCTGCAGCAAGTGAAGAAGTCGCCCAAAGCACCAACGATATCAGCCAAATCGCTGACGAAACTGCCCGAAGCATGGAAGAAGCCGACCAGGCCGTTGCAGGACTGGCCCAAATGGCGACCACCCTGGAAGCAACCATTGCCCGGCTCAAAACCAGCTAAGACGCAAGGAAGTTGATAATCCTTCCAACAACAAAAAGGCTTGCTTCAGAGGTGAAGCAAGCCTTTTTGTCATGAACAAGCGGTTGATCAAGCGAACTAGCGAATTACACGTTGTTGCTTCTCGGCCTTACACTCCTTCCAGTTGAAACCGGCCCTCAGCATACACAAGGACCTCACTTCCATCGCCAAGATGGGCGATGACCTTCTTGTCTTCGGTATTGACCAGATCCCAGTGCAGGGCCGAATCATTGAACCCGAGGTCCTGCTTCAACCGCTTATCCAACTTGGCAACATCGCCAGCATAGGTATCCGCATAGGACGCGCCCACGGCCACGTGGCAATTACCGTGCTCACCGCCAAAATTCTCATCAAACAGGGTGTTGGCCATGAAATGGTCGATACGAGAAAACCGGATGTCCGTGAGGGAAAATTCCCCGAGACGTCGGGCCCCTTCGTCCATATGCAGCTGATTACGGACAAAATCCTCCCCTTGCTCGGCACTGATCCCCACGACTTCACCATCCTTGAACTCCAACTGAACGCCCTTGACCAGATTGCCGCTTCGAAACGAGGGCTGATCCGCATAATAGATCCCGTTGGTCCCCCGCCAGTCAGGAGAAAGAAAGAGCTCAAAGCTGGGGATGTTGTGCCCGGAAACCCCTATCCATTGACGATCCTTGCCAGGCGTTACCCGCAGGTCAACATGTCTGGAGAGCACATGATAATACTCCACGTCCATGCTGTTCAGCCACTGCTTGACCTTTTCCGCCTTGGTAAAAATGCTTTCCCACTGATCAACGGGACGGGCATCATCCAGATATACTGCCTTGACAATCTGATCAGCATAGGTCCGGGCATCAAGACCGGCATGTTCTGCCAGTGCCGGTGTGGGCATAAGACAAAGGGTCCATCCAAACGCGCCCCTGGCTTCACGTTCATCCAGGATATCGCGCAGATATTTTCTGGTTACGGCGGACCTAGCGATCTTGCCTGGATCGATATCCTTGAGATGCGTGAGCGAGGCAGGCGAAATAATAGAGATCAACCCGTTTAGGCTTTCGTAGAGTTCCCTGTCTCCCGGGGTCTTGAAGGTGAGCTGAAAGTCCTCGGCATTGGCAAAGAAACTCTGCTCGCATCCGGGATCGGCATTAACGCGCACCACCGGATGGCAGCCCATGGCCAGAACCTCTTCAATGACATACCGCGTCAGGGGCAATCCGCTGATGTCGCTGCGAACCAGAATGACGTCCCCTTGGGCATAAGCCCCCATTCTGGCCTTGGTAAGGCCCCAGGTCAGTACCTGGGCATATTTACGCAATTGGTCGTTAGTGAACATGACGAGCATTTCCCATGGTTGAGGTTGGTGCATGCCGTCATGTACCCCGAGCCATCACGGGGATCAACCTTGCCGATACACCACCCGCGACAGGACACCACCTCCCGGACTGTTCCGAATCCCCTCTGGCACATCCTCAGATGCTCCATCCCTTCAAACCTTGCCCACGCATCACTCGGAGACAGCCTCCGGATCAGGGCCTGAAGGCCCGTCATGCCCGAGCATGGCCCCGGTCCAGGCAAGGGCATGGGCACTGATGCGGGCCACGGTTGCAGCGTCCACACCGGCCTGTTGCAAAAGCTGATCGCATTCCTCCCATCTGGCGTGCTCCAGGGCGTGCAGAAAATGCACCCATACACACCCGCTTCCAAAGGGATCAAGAATCGCCTGCTTGAGTTTGTCTTCCAGGGTAACCCGCTCAAGGAGTTCGGGCATGGGCTGCCTGAGCATGACATCCAGAAAGGAAAAAAGGCCCATGATGAACATGGCGTCCGGGGGCAGGATGGTTGGCTGCACCTCGGCCATAAGTTCCAGAAAGCGGGCACGGTACACGGACAGCCAGATCAGTTCCTTGGCTGCGCAGGAACTGCCGAGATCGGCAAAAATGGTGACCCGCAGCCAGAGCAGGGCCTTGCGGCGCCCCAGAAGATTGAGTGCCCCCAGAATGGAGGAAATGACATTGGGAAAGCAGAAATGAGCGGAATTGATGAACTGGAGCAGCCGATAGCTCAAGCCCACGTCTCCCTTGATAATATCAGCCAGCTGATTCATTTCCCAGTCGTCCTGGCTCAAGGCCGCCAGAAGTTTTACCCGGGAAAGCTGACTGGAAGCGAGCTTGAACCCGGGGATGACCACGGGTCTGCTGAAAAAAAAGCCCTGAAAGAGCTCAAATCCCATCTTCTGGGTGGCAAAAAACATGTCCATGGTCTCGACCTTTTCTGCCAGCAAGGTGCAGGGAAGCACCTTGAGTCGCTGGACAAGATCCTCCAGGGAATCGCGGTCAATGGCCAGAACATCCACCTTGATGACGTCAGAAAGTCGGACCAGTGGCTGCAGATGCGGCTGACCCACAAAATCATCCAGGGAAATGATGTACCCGTTTTCCCTGAACATCCGAACCCGCTCCATCAGCTCATCGTCAACGCGGGTGTCCTCGAGAATTTCAATGACCGACGTTTCCGGAGGCAGGGCCAACGGCAGCTCTTCCAGAAGAAGATCCCGGGGAAAATTGATACACACCTTGATCCCGGGGGCGATTCCCGGCACAGCCAATTGATAGCCGTCGGCAATGACCTGATGGGTGGCCAGTTCCGACGACGGACATCGAGCCACATCAAGAGACTGACCATTCCGAAAAAGAAGCTCATATCCCCACAGTTCCCTGTTGCTTGTAAAAATGGGCTGTCTGGCCACAAAAATGGGTTCACAGGCGGCCGGGGCCTGCATATCTCCTGAGGGTTGGTGCATGACGGCTCATGGGGTTGTCGTGTTGAATGGAAATCAAACCATCAATTGTCGAACACTACATAAAGACACCCCATATCACTGTACCATGTTTTCTGCAACGCCTTTGTGTTTTTTCCTCTCAAACTCTTTTTTTTGTATGACACAGGCGCCAGCCACCACCTCCCTGTTCATCACGTCAAACCAAGCATGCCCACCAATAGGCTGATTTACATACCATCCAGGCACATCAATCAGCCAGAACGACCATATTGCGCTTGCACATCATTCCAGCAGGGAAAAAATGATAATGCCTTACAATGACCACGGACACATTCATTTCCGGACAAAGGCCCTGCTCATGCCGTACCGGATGGTTTGAGGTGCGGTGCGCAGAGCATGTTCAAGACCCGGAGTGATGGGGGTCATAGACGTGATCTCCCCGTCCGGCTCGGTAATGGTTACATAGATCAGGTCGCCCTTGCGAGGATAAAAATACAGATCCGGGCCGACCATGCCGTGACGTTTTTGGAAATCCGTTTCAATGGACCGACATATTCCCGTGAACACGGGCGGCGTCTCTTTTGTCACACCGTATGTCCGCCTGAAGGTGACCCGCTTGGTGGTAAAAAACTCTCCCGCGTCAAGAACATGCACGTGTTCGACCGTACAGATCGCCTTGATCCGTGCCTGCTCGGATCTGCTTACATAATATTGGGGAGACATGAGTCCCAACGCAGTGGTTGTTGCCCCGAAAATCAGTCCCAGGGCCCACATTGTAATCCATCGACTGTGCGTCATTCGTGTATACCCCTCCATAATACGGGCATTGCCCAAGAATCAGCGAGCCTCGTTTCCCCACATGCCCCAATCGTTCTGTGCGCACTGCATGAACACGTTGCACGGCGCCTGGCCGCCCCGCCACCTCATCCCGCCGGTCCATAAAGGCGACCCCGTTCTCATTTTTGCGCCCTTTCCACGGTGGCCGTGACGATCCCGGCGATGATCGTCCCTCCGGCCAGGACATGGATCCAGGTCATGGATTCTCCCAGAATCATCCAGGCCTCGATCCCGCTGAACAAGGGCAGCGCGTAGTACACGATCCCCGCCTTGACCGGACCGACTGCAGCCACCGCTTTTGTCCAGCAGACATAGGCCACAAGGGCCGGCCCAATGCCCACAAAACAAAGGGAGCCGAGAACCGCGGGACCGGGCATGGCCAGTGGATGGTGCATCCACTCCCATGCAGCCCAGGGGACCAGCATGACCAGACCGAGGAGGAAGGTTGCCGTCAGGTAGACAGTGGGCTCGATATCGCGCGGTTTTCGACGGAGCAGGATGGAATAGACCGCAAACACGGCAGTGGCCGCAAGCATGAGCACATCCCCGGGGTTGAAGGTCAACCGGGCAAGAACCCTGAGATGGCCCGAAGTCGTCAGGATGACAACCCCGAGCACGGCCAGAAACACCCCCAGGAGCCGCTGGGGCGTGATGGGATCATGCATCCATATCCGGGCCAGAATGATGATGAATACCGGTGAGAATACCGCGATCAGGGAAAGATTCATGGCCGTGGTATGCTGGCCGGCAATGTAGATCAGAGTGTTGAACAGGGTAATGCCCAAAAAGGCGCTGCCCACAAGGTGAGGCATGTTTGCCCACACCTCGGCCCTTTGCCTGATGAGCGCAGGCAGGCCAAAGGGAAGCAGTACCACCGAGGCAATGAGCCAACGGAAAAAAGCAATGGAAACAGGAGGAAAGGCATCGGCCAGTCCCCGGGCAACAATGAAGTTGCCGGACCAGATCACGGTTGCGGCCAAGGCAAAACCATAACCCAACACGACACGGGAAGATGAAAACGCAAAACCGGACATGAAACTCCTTGGGTGGCGGATACGCCAGGAGGAAAAACGCACCCTCATCCTAGCTTAATGTAAAAGAGGAGGCTATGAATCCCCTGCCCCCTCTTGTCAACGATTCCTGTTCATCCAGAAAGTCGCAGACCGGCATATCCTCCCTGAGCAGCACGGCCTGCCATGTCCCGGACGCAACGCAAAAGGCCGACCTCAAGGGCCGGCCTTTTGCGTTGCCAGGGTGGCAGACAGATATTATTCAGCGGCCTTTCTTGCCTCATCAAGCCAGCTGTTCCAGGTGGTTCTGTTCTTGGCAATCCATTGGTCCACATGCCGGGCAATATCCCTGGCAGATTTTTCTCCCTCGTTCATGCGGGTATTCTGTTCGTTGATATCCGCCAAAGACAGGGTGAACACCTCGAAGAATTTCTTGATGGCCGGATTGGCCTCCACAAAGCGCTTGTTGGCCACAATGCGAATATCCGCCACAATGAATCCCAGTTTGACGGGATCGGTGACCGCGCCCTCAACACCGGAGACAGTGAGCTTTTCCACGGAATTCTTCTGATTTTCCGTTGGGTTGATTTCAGGCACATTGATCCAGACAACGTCCTTGCCGGGTTTGAACTTGAACACGGTCCAGTTGGGGGCCCATGTATAGAAAAAAGCGGGGCCGCCACTCTTGTACTGACCAAGGGCCGAGGCCATGCCCGCTTCATAGGAGGCCTTGATGGGCTTGATGTCGTTTTTGAGCCCGTACACCTTGAGATGGTGATCAATGGTCTTTTCACATCCCCAACCCGGAGGGCAGGCGGTCAGTTCCGCCTTGCCGTCTCCGTCCCTGTCAAAGGCCTTTTTGACCTCGGGCCGCTTGAAATCGGCAAGCGAGGTAATGCCGAACTTGTCGGCCTCGCGTTTGGAGACAAGATACCCCTGCAACCCGCCCGACTTGACCACATAGCCGTACAGATCGGCCTTTTCAAAAAAATTCTTGGGCATCTGGCTGTAATGGATGGGAAACCACCCGTTGGTCCAGTAATCCACATCCCCGAGGTAGACGGATTTGTAGAAAAGGGGATTTTGCAAATCCCGGGGACGCTTGACCTTGTAACCAAGCTCTTCCAGTCCCCTGCGGACCAGGGCTTCCTGAAAGAAGCCGGTATTCCAAGTAGCCCGGGCTGGCTGGACAGTCACTCCCTTGCCGGGTTGCATGTTCAAAGCATGGACGGATGGTGCCGCCAACAGCAGAATCGCCAGAGACAGAAATATCTTTCGCATATTCATGTTCGTCTCCTCTATGGTTGATGGTTCGTGTCAACTTATTGCTGGGCCATGGACTGGGTGATCCGGTCGAGAAGAATGGCCAGAAGCACAATGGCCAGACCACCCACAACAGCGCGCCCGATGTCCAGGGTGTTGAGACCGAGGACCACGGGTGATCCCAGTCCGCCAGCCCCGATAAGGGCGGCAATGACCACCATGGAAAGGGCCATCATGATGGTCTGGTTGAGTCCTGCCAGAATGGTGGGCATGGCCAGGGGAATCTGCACCTTGCGCAGCACCTGCCACTTGGTGGCGCCAAAAGCCTGGGACGCCTCCACCAGTTCAGGATGGACCTGGCGGATCCCCAGACTGGTCAGCCGGATGATGGGCGGCAGGGCAAAAATGATTGTTGCCAGCACACCCGCCACGTTGCCCACGGAAAAGAGCATGACAATGGGCACCAGATACACAAAGGCCGGGGTGGTCTGCATGGCGTCCAGAACGGGACGAATACCTGCCTCGAACCTGTCCGAGCGACCGGCCAGGATCCCCAGAGGCATACCCAAGAGGGTACACAGAATCACCGAGGCCAAAACCATGGCCAGGGTGGTCATAGAATCTTCCCACAATCCGAGCAGGCCGATAAAGACCATGGAGACCACGGCAAAAAGGGCCAGCCTGATGCCGGAAAATTTCCATGCGGCCAGGGCGAGCACCGCAATGACGATCAGGGGATGCAGCGCATTGAGACCACCATCCAGATGGTTGAGCAGATACTCCACGGGTACTTTCATGGCCTGGAAGATATCCCGATAGTCGTTCACGAGCATGTCCACAAAACGGGACACCCACATATCCAAGGGAATTACACTTTCTTCAAACATATATCATTTCCTCCTGCATGGCGTTCCTGCCGGTTGGCTTTCTGTTGAGAGTGGCTATGGAGACACAGGAACTCATGAGGATGCCTCCGGTTTCTGGTCGTGGCCATTGCGGGTCTTTTCCGTACGGTGCAGGGTGCGCAAAAAACGGGTTCTTGAAACCACGCCCTTGTACCGTCCCTGCTCGTCGACCACCGGGACGGGCCAGAGGTTTGAAGCCACAATGGGCAGGATATCCTGCATGGACATGGAGGTCTCCACGGAACGGGTACCCGGAATAAAGGCCTGATCCAGGGTCGTTGCTCCTGCTTCCAGGGCATCGTTGAGGGTGTCCGTGGAAACAATGCCCAAAAACCGCCGTTTGGCATCCAGAATATACCCATAATCCCGTTCACTGCCACTCAAAATTTCATGGGCGGTCCGGACACTGCCCTTTTTGGTCCGGATGATGGTGGGATAACTGTCCCTGTATATATCCCCGGCCGAAAGGACATTGGTGGGATCAACCCCTCTGAAAAAGGCCCGGACATAATCGTCGGCCGGATTCTGGAGGATCTCTTCGGGAATGCCCACCTGAATGATCTGCCCGCCTTCCATGATGGCGATGCGGTCGCCAATGCGCAGGGCCTCGTCCAGATCATGGGAGATGAACACAATGGTGCGCTGCTGTTCTTCCTGAAGACTGAGCAGTTCATCCTGCATCTCGGTTCGGTTCAGGGGATCCAGGGCAGAAAAGGCCTCGTCCATGAGCAGGATTTCCGGATCAACGGCCAGCCCCCTGGCCAATCCGACCCGCTGCTGCATTCCTCCGCTGAGCTGGGGGGGATAGGCATCTTCCCACCCGGCCAGACCAACCTGTTCCAGGGCCTGCATGGCCCGTTCATGCCGATGTGCCTTGTCCACTCCGGCAAGTTCCAAACCAAAAGCGGTATTTTCCAGTACGGTCTGATGGGGCATGAGGGCAAAGGACTGAAAAACCATGCTCATGTTGCGAAGCCTGAAGGCAACCAGTTCCTTGGGGCTCATGGCCGTGATCTCCTGGTCGTCCACAAAAACCTTGCCGGAGGTTGGTTCGATGAGCCGGTTGAGCATGCGCACCAATGTGGACTTGCCCGATCCGGACAGCCCCATGATGACAAAGATTTCTCCGGCCTTGATGGAAAAACTGGCGTTGTCCACTCCAACGGTCATTCCTGTTTTTTCAAGCACGGCGTTCTTGTCCAATCCCTGGGACAAAAGCTTCATGCCCTTGGCCGGATTGGGGCCGAATATCTTGTAAAGATTTTCTACACGTATTTTGTCCATCCTGTTCTCCTTTTCAAAAGCCTTCCTCCCGCTCCGTATCAATGCCGTCAGAATCCTTTCCTGACGAGCAGCCCGCATGGGCGTCCCGGGGCATGGATTCCCGATCCCCGTAAGGCCACATGGCCCCCTGGGGGGCCTCCATCATTTCGACCAGATGCTGCAGCATGGTATCAAACTGTTCCTGCTTGTCAGAGGAAAGTGAGGCCAGGCTCTGGGCAAACCGTTCCTGCAGGGGCCAGGGCATCTCTTCATTGAGTTTGATCCCGGCCTCGGTCAGGGAAACAAAAACCTGCCGGCGATCAAGGGTGCTTCGCTGCCGCATGATAAGTCCCTTGCGCTCCAGGCGATCCAGAATACCTGTGACCGTTGCCTGACTCAGATACACCTGTTTGGCCAGATTCCCGGTGGTCACCTGACCATCCTGGCTGGCCAGCTGGCGCAGGCAGACCAGCTGGGGGATGGTCATCTGATATTTTTTGCCAAGCTGCTTGTTATGCTGGTCTATGGATCGGATGATCCTGCGCAATGACTGAAGAATACTTGCTGCGTATTGATTTGCCATGGGGGTGATTCGCTCCTTGGACCAAGATAATTTGGGTGAAATAATTGGCGTCAAATATTTTGAACGCAAAATGTTTATATACGAAAAATCGCCTGAGTCAAATGACCCTGCCCCAAAAAACTTCAGGTCCACACCACGCATGGCAACAGCAAACCTGACTGACGGTTGATCCCAAACAAAATCCCCTTGCCGCACGCAACGACAAGGGGATCATTTGCTGAAAAAAAGAAACCTGTTACAGGCTTTTGGCCAACTGACCTCCGGCCTCATGGGCCCTGTCCAGAATGTCCTGGTGACCACCAATGGCTCCCCGGTCAAAAAGTCCGAGCACAGGCATCTCGGCCACGATTTCATAGCCCAGGGCTTCCAGGGGCAGACGCATGGCCTCCAGGGCAATCCCCAGGTCTTGCGGATGTTCCTGCTCGCCAATGGCCGCGATCACAGCCTTTCTTCCCTGGCCAGCCAACCGGCTGGACCAGCCACGGGGACGGGTGTCCTCGAACTGGTAAAAACAGTACAACCGATCAATAAAGGCCTTCATCCAGGCGGTAATATTGTAGTTGTTCACCGGAGAAACCAGAACCAGCCCCCTGGCCTTCTGCAGCCGGAGATAGATCAAGGTCATGGCGTCCTGAAACCGGGTGCAGATCTTGTCCTTGCGACAACGTTCGCACCCCACGCAGGGCTCGTACCGGCAATCGCGAAGATGCACATCAACACAGGTCTGTCCCCCTTGCCGGGCTCCGGCCAGAATGGCGGCAAGCATCTTTTCGGAATTGCCTTTTGTCCGGGGGCTTCCTTCCACACCAAGAATCATGATAACCTCCAGGGTTTCATGGCTATGCACCCACGTTGAGCATCAGCAAGGGAGCTGGTCGGGATCTTCATATCCATCCTCGGGAGGAAAAAGACCTTCCCCGCCCAGCTGGCGCTCGCAGGCCACGCCCCAGGCGCGCATGGCATGCAAAAGAGGAAGGATGGTCGTTCCCATCCCGGTCAGAGAATATTCCACACGAGGCGGTGACGTAGGGTACACGGTCCGCCGGACCATGCCATCGGACTCCAGCTCGCGCAGCTGACGGGTGAGCATTCTCTCGGTGATCTCGGGCATGGTCCGCCTGAGCTGACCGAAACGAAGGACCTTCCGAATACCCAGATGATACAGGATGATCGGCTTCCATTTTCCGCCAATGATGGACAGGGTCAACTCGAAATAGCACCGATACGAACGCTTGCCCAAGGTTTTGACCTTGCATGGGGCAATGCGATTGTCATTTGAAGAGGTCATGGTTCATCCACTATACTTTATGTCCGTACTTGTTCCCAAACGCGCCATGTGGCATGGAAAGAGAATCCATGAAACCATTAAGCACAAGGAGCGATCCATGTACGCAGTAGCCTTTAACGGAAGCCCGAGGAAAAAGGGAAATACCCGGCAGCTGCTGGACGGGGTTCTGGCCCCCCTGCACGCCAGGGGATGGGAGACAGAAGTGGTACAGGTGGGCGGCAAGCGCCTTGGCGGGTGCATTGCCTGCTACAAATGCGTCAAGAATAAGGACAAGCGCTGTGCGGTCAAGGATGACATGGTCAATGAGTGCATCCAGAAGATGCTACGGGCCGACGCCATCATCATGGGTTCCCCCACCTATTTTGCCGGCGTTGCCTCGGACATCAAGTCCCTCATCGACCGGGCCGGACTGGTGGCCCATGTCAATGGCGGACTGTTCGCCGGAAAGATCGGAGCGGCGGTTGTTGCTGTTCGCCGGGGCGGAGCCACCCACGTCTTTGACACCATCAATCACATGTACCAGATGTCGCGCATGATCGTGCCCGGTTCCACCTACTGGAACATGGGCTATGGCCTGGACAAGGGCGACGTGCAAAACGATACTGAAGGCCTGGCCAACATGAAAAATCTCGGTGAAATGATCCACTGGACGGCTTCGGCCCTGGCCCCGGTCATGGACAGTCTGCCCTGCCCGGAATGACCAACCCATAAAGATTCCTGGATGCCCCTTTCAGGCTGAAAACATCCACGGGCACACCACGCAATGGGATTGCAACTCGCAACCTTGAACCCGGGGCACCATGGACAGGTGTCCCGGGTTCATGATCATGAAGGCGTCCTGCCTGCATCCTTGGGGAAAACAGGCCACGTGGGCCCTTGTGTTTCCGGTTCAACATGCCTGCCGGACAGAACAATCAGCAACAAGGTACCGGAAAAATCGGCACAAACGACACGGGCTTCCCAATGCAAGCCGTGCTCATCTGATTTTCAGCAGAAACCCGAGCACGTCGTCCATCAGTCGATTGATGGTTTTATAGCACCCTGGCTCGGCCCGAAGGATTTCCTGCTCCATCTGCACATACCTGGCAGCAACCAGTTCATCCCGGCAATGGGCAACAAGGTCCCGGGCCGACTCAGGCGTGGTTTCAAGGTGACATTGCAAACCCATGATGGAGGTTCCCACCTGAAAGGCCTGGTTGAGACAGCCTTCACTGGATGCAAGACGCCTGGCCCCCGGGGGAAGATCAAAGGTTTCACCGTGCCAATGGAACACCGTGGTTGAAGGGGGAAAGGCAAAACAGCCGGGCTCAGGATCCTTTTGTCCCTGAAGGGGAAACCACCCTATCTCCTTGAACGAATGGGGATAGACACGGGCACCCAGGGCCGAGGCAATGAGCTGGGCACCCAGGCAGATGCCCAGGACCGGCTTGCCCGTTTTCATGAACTCGCGCACGCATTGTTTTTCCTGCACAAGCCAAGGGAAGCGATCCTCATCGTTCACGCTCATGGGCCCTCCCATGACAATGAGGGCATCCATCTCCTCCGGAAGGGGCGGGGTCTCTTTGGCAAAAAAACGGGTCCTGCTCACCTTGCAATCCCGGGCCTCAAGCCATGGGCCAATGCTCCCCAAACCTTCAAAAGGAACGTGCTGGAACCAGTGTACATGCATGAGTATTCTCTTAAGCGTGGTTATTGTGCGTAACGGGAAAAAACGATCTTCCGGACGCAATCCGGTGCGACCCCGTCAATAATCCTGGGGCAACCCGTCCAGCTGGGTCTTGGAAAAAACCGGTCCGTCCTTGCACACGTAATAAGGGCCCACATTGCACCGCCCGCAAATGCCGATGCCGCATTTCATGCGGTTTTCCAGACTCATGAAAATCTGGTCCCCGTTCCAGCCCATCTTGTCGAACACCGGCTGGGTGAACTTGATCATGATGGGAGGGCCGCAAATAAGGGCGATGGCATTGTCCGGTCTGGGCTCGGCCTGCTCGGCAATGGTGGGCACAAAACCCACCAATCCGTCCCACCCCTCGGCCTCCCGGTCGATGGTGATGTGACAGCGAACATCGTCGCGTTCCTGCCATTGTTTGAGCTCGTCCCGGTACAAGAGCATGCCCGGAGTTCTGGCTCCGTAGATAAAATCAATGGTCCCGTAATCCTTGCGATTGTCGGGATGCAGAAGCCAGTGCATGGTGGCCCGCAGGGTGGTTACGGCAAACCCCCCGGCAACAATGACGATATTCTTGCCCCTGTTTTCCTCAAGGGGATAGCTGTTGCCCAGGGGACCGCGAATGCCCATGATCTCGCCTTCGCCCATGTTGTGCAGCCGGGTGGTCACCTTGCCCGCCCGGTTCACCGTGAACAGCAGCTTGTTCCCTTCGGTGGGGCTTGAAGCAATACCAATGGGGATCTCGCCATATCCGGCAATGCTCAATTCAGCGAACTGACCGGGAAAATGACGAAAGGCCTGAGCATGCTCCTCATGGACGAACTCGAACCAGTAGGACCGCAATTGCCGGTCCTCGGTCTCTACAACGACCTTGTCGATACGAACGGGATAGGGAAGATAGGGATTGTGCATAAGAGTCCGAAAAGGATTTTAGATTACAAGCATGAAAATTGTCATGGTGCGCAAGACAATATAATGATTATGTTGATACAAAGTCCTACATGAAGGACATTTTGCGCAGTGCGCACTCCTGCGTTCTGCGCACTGCGTACTGTGCACTCCTGTATACTGCGCACTGCGTACTGTGCACTCTATTATTCTTTTGTTGACGCGGCCCACGCATCCATCAACCGAACAACCTCGCGCACATCGATATTCACCGGGCAAAGGCGGACGCACCGGCCACATCCCACGCAGCCAAGGGCTCCGTCACGGCGTACCGGGATATAGGAAAATTTGTGCATGAACCGTTGCCTGACCCGGTCCGTTTTGGTGGGCCTGGGATTATGACCGGAGGCGTGCTGGGTAAACAGCCAGCTCATGCAGCTGTCCCACACGCGGATGCGGCGTCCCTCGTCGCCCTGAACCTCGTCCTGAATGTCGAAACAATGGCAGGTGGGACAGCAGAAGGTGCATGCCCCGCAATTGAGGCAGGATGCAGCCACCTCATCCCAAAAAGGCGCATTGAACAGGGAGAGCACATTGGCCGTGGCCAGATGTTCTGTGGACCATTGTGGCTGCAGGGACGCCTCGGCCGTACCCTTGAGTTCCTCTGCCCGGGCCGCATCGTCCTCATTGGCAGGGTCCAGGTCACGGACCAGGGGTTCTCCCCTGTCGCTCACAACGTGGACCACCAGACGATCACCCAGATCAGTCATGAGGAGATCAAGCCCTTCCTGGTGGTGGGGTCCGCACTGCATGGAGGTACAAAAACAGGTGGAACAGGGATCATTGCAGGCCAGGCCGATGAGAATGGTCTTGACCCGCTTGTCCGCCCAGTACACGTCATGGGTCATGGCATCCTGGCAAAAAATCCGGTCAAGCAGGGCAAAGGCCCGGGCATCACAGGGACGGATGTTGAAGAGAACCTGCTCCCGGCCCATCCGGTCCACATCCTTGAGCATCCTTCCCCGGGCTGCGTGGCCTTCCTCTTCACCTGCAGGGGTAAAACGCATCATGCATTCGTCCTGGGGGAAAAAAAAGGATTTGGGCGAGAGATCCGTGTTCTGAAAATCAAACACCAGGTCATCCGCATTTTCCACCCGGGCCCAGACCAGGGCGTTATCCCGCATTACCGGGGCATGCACATCCCGGTCTTGTTGCAGGGTTTCCAGGAAGGTCGGGATCTGTGTTTTGGGAAGTATCTTGACTGTCATGGGCGCTATCGTCCTTGGAGAAGGCTGGGTTCAGCTGATGAAATCTTCGGGATCGTCCGGCTGGAAAACGGTCATGGGCGGCTTGGCATCCACATCCATGCCGGGCTCATACCCATAGAGATCCCGGATGTCCTTTTCAATCTTGCTGGTCAACCGGCGCATCTTGATCTGCATGGGACAGACCGACTCGCAGGCCCCGCAATCCGTGCACCGTCCTGCGCAGTGAAAGGCCCGCAAAAGATGAAAGGTGGCCACATCCGCGGATTCCAGGGTCTTGCCGCACCACTGGGGCGAGGCTTCATCCACGAAACAGACCTTGCAATAACACAGGGGACAGACATCCCGGCAGGCATAACAGCGGATGCACGAAGCAAAGGTTTGGGAAAACATGTCCCATTTTTTGGCCGCATCAAAGGATTCCCAGGGGGTGGCCACCTTGTCCAGGTTACCTCCTGCGGTCTCTTCCACCTTGTCGGCAGCCAGAATGTCCGCAATGACCGGGTTTCTGTGCATGCAGGTGGTGCAATTGTCCCGCTTGACAAAATTTCTGGGGATTTCCTGGGAAAAACCCGGTCCCTTGACCAGAATATTTTCCCCCTCTTCGTCCACGCTCTCAATCACTTTCCCCGGGAGCCTGGCCTGGATTTTCCGGTAATCCAGCATACCCAGGCAGGGAACACCAATGACCACGATGCGCTCCCGGTCCACCTGGCCCTCCTGAATCAAGCCCACGATGTTCCGGCTGACACACCCCTGGGCCACAATGGCGACCTTGTCCTTTCTGCCCATGAGATACTTGGCCAGATTCCCGGTACAAAAACCCGTCCAGCAAAGACGGTCCACGTCTTCCGGGCGGGAGATGAACACGGGTCGGGCGCGCAGGGGAATGGTTCCGGCCTCGTAACCGAGAACACAATCCACCGTACCCTTGGTGAGCAATTCACGGGCAGTCTCACGGATTTTCAATTCTCTTTCTCGCATCATCCCGCCGTCCTGATATCCTTGATGAGCCGGGTATTCGGCCCGAGCGCACGAACAGCCTCCACAACTTCCTGGGCGGTTTGCTGAAATTTGTTGGATTCTGCCGAGGAAATCCAGGAAAAGTGCACACGCCCGGGTTCAAGTCCGATGTATTCCAGAAGATTTTTGAAGACGGCGAACCGCCGCCTGGCGTAGAGGTTGCCACTGATATAGTGACACTCGCCCGGATGTCAGCCCGAAACCCAGACCCCGTCCACACCCCGACGAAAGGCCTGCAGGATATAGTCGGGTTTCATGCTCCCGGTGCAGGGAATGCGGATGATCCGGATATTGGCCGGATAGGCCATCCGACCGACCCCGGCCAGGTCGGCGGCCCCGTACGAACACCAATTGCACAAAAAAGCCGCAATGCGCGGTTCAAAAGTATGATCGCTCATAAGCCCTCTCTTTGCGAGTGGGAAATACCGTCAAATGACGTCAGCGTCCAGCTGGTCACCGACCAGACAGTTTTCTCATTATCAGGCAACCGTGTGGGCGCAAATGGAGTTTTCAGTCAACATGATGAATTAATTCACAACATCCCAAGCCCAATCAGCATGCAACAGAACTGAAATCATCACCCACAGAAACAGTACTATCTCCACCAGGGATCTCCCTGTTCTGATTGAATTTTCTGCCATTGTCCCCCTTGCAGGCAATGTTGCAACTCCGGTCAACGGTTCTTTGCAACAGGTGAACGGCAGGGAGACATGGCTTCACATACCCTTTCTGCACGTGTGTTGCAAACCAGTGGCCTGCTTTTTTCTTTGATAACCGCACGTATCCGGCAAGCGCGCCCCTTTTCAGCCCGTCATGGTGCAAAGGCACGTTGTACCAATCCATCGCCTACACCGAGTAAAACTTGGAGCTTAAAGCCTGATACCATGTCCTGCAGGCTGTGTATCTTTCACCTTTTCCACTTACGCAGCCAAGCAGCCGTTCACCTAAAATCAATGCGGATTTTGGTCGTTCACAAGCGATGAACTTGTTTTAGTCTGATCCGCACCAAAATATGGGACGGATCCTGCAAGCAATGTGACGTCTTGATGGCAATCAACCTGATCACGGGAGGATATCGATGCAGCACATGCGGGAGAAAACCGGTTTCTTTCTCGGCCCTATCTTGTTTTTTCTGGTTCTGCTTATGCCGGTACCCGAAGGCATGAAACCCGAAGCCCTCAAAGTCGCTGCGGTCACGGTTCTCATGGCTGTCTGGTGGATCACCGAAGCCATCCCCCTTCCAGCAACGTCGCTCATACCCATTGCCCTGTTTCCCATCCTCGGCATCATGAAGTCCAAAGCGGCAACAGCCCCTTATGCCAACCATTTGATCTACCTGTTCATGGGTGGTTTCTTCATCGCCGTGACCATGGAAAAATGGAATCTACACAAGCGCATTGCCATGCACATTGTCAATGTGGTGGGCACAAGTCCCGGCAGACTCATCCTCGGCTTCATGATTGCCACGGCCTTTTTGTCCATGTGGGTGAGCAATACGGCCACAGCTATGATGATGGTCCCCATTGGACTGGCCGTCATCAAGAAGGCCAATGAAGACGCAGACGCGCAACGCCAGAAGACCGGGGCGCCCCTGTCGGAAAACTTCGGCATCGCCCTGATGCTTGGCATTGCCTATTCCGCATCCATTGGCGGCGTGGCCACCATCATCGGCACCCCGCCCAACGTGGTCATGGTGGGCATGCTGGACAAAATGTATGGTCAGACCATCTCCTTTTTTGACTGGATGCTCTTTGGCGTCCCCCTGGCCGTGATCATGATCACCATTGCCTGGGTGTTGCTGACCAAGGTTCTTTTCTCCCTCAAGGGGGATGTTCTGGCCGGCGGCAAGGAATACATCCAGGCGGAACTTGCCCGGCTGGGCAAAACCACTCCTGAAGAAAAAAAGATCCTGATCATCGGAGCCTTTGTGTGCACCTTCTGGATCTGCCGGGGATTCATCCACCTGGATGCGCTCAAATACGTGCATGACGCAACCATCGGTATTCTGGGAGCGGGTCTGCTGTTCATCACTCCGACCAATTTTGCCAAACGCCAGTTTCTGCTGGACTGGGAAACAGCCGTCAAAATTCCCTGGGACATCATCCTGCTTTTTGGTGGCGGTCTGGCCCTGGCCAACGGGTTTTCCAAATCCGGCCTGGCCGTATGGCTGGCCACCCAGCTCACCGGACTTCAGGGAGCCAACATGACCCTCTTCATCGGCATTGTTGTCCTGATGGTCGTTTTCCTGACAGAAATCACCTCCAACACGGCAACAGCAACCCTGCTCGTCCCCATCATGGGCAGTGCAGCCGTGGCTCTGGGCATCCACCCCTATGGCCCCATCATTGCCGGTTGTGTTTCCGCTTCCTTTGCCTTCATGCTCCCGGTGGCGACTCCGCCCAACGCCGTTGTCTTTGGCAGCGGCTGCCTGAGTGTACCCCAGATGGCCAAGGCCGGTATCTGGCTGAACATCATCGGCTCATTGGTCATCACTGCAGCCATCATTTACGGCGTTCCCCTCATCTGGGGCGTTGATCTCTCCCAGCTGCCCGACTGGGCACTGACCGTGCAATAAGCTCCACGCTCGCCATATAAAAAGGGACGCATATGCGTCCCTTTTTATATGGTTCAGCCTTGAATAATTCATCTCCGTGGCAAGCGCACCACAAAGGTCGTTCCTTCTCCCGGTCTGGTGGTGAAATCGATCTCACCGCCATGCTTTTCCACCACGATCATCCGACAGATATTAAGCCCCTGACCTGTTCCCCGGCCCACCTCCTTGGTGGTGAAAAAGGGGTCAAAAACCCGGTGGGCAATATGTTCGGGGATGCCGGCACCCGTATCGGCAATCAGCACATCCACCCAGGCGTCGTCATGTCGCGTGGTCACGGTGATGCGTCCCTTGCCCTGACTGCCGTCGCCGACCTTGTCGCCTATGGCATGGGCCGCATTGGTGATCAGATTCAAAAAGACCTGATTGATCTCCCCTGGCAGGCAGGTGATGGGCGGAAGAGCCTCGTCAAAGTTCTCCTCAAGGTCGGCAACATATTTCCACACGTTGCGTGATACCGTGATGGTGCTTGCCAGGGCCCTGTTGATGTCGGTCACGGTCTTTTCCTTGGTCCCGGGATGGGAAAAATCCTTCATGGACCGGACAATATCTGCCACACGTTCCAACCCCTCCAAAGACTGATCAATGGCCTGGGGGATTTCTTCCTCCAGAAATTCCCAGTCAGCCTCTTCCAGGGCCTCCTCGATATGCTCTCGCAGGGCGGGTTCCACATCCCTTTCTGCACAGGCATCAAAAAGTTGTCTGTACGCGCCCACCACCTCACGGATATCCTCGAAGGAATCCTTGAAAAAATGCGTATTGTCGGAAATGTACTGGGTGGGCGTATTGATCTCGTGGGCGATTCCGGCTGCCAGCTGGCCCACGGATTCCAGTTTGCGGGCGTGGGAAAGCTGGGTTTCCAGATTCAACCGTTCCGTGATGTCCGCCCCCATGAGGAGCAGGCTGCGCTGCGCAACAGGTCCCGAACTCAAGGGGGTGACCGTAAGTCCCAAAACCCCCTCGTACCCATCCGCCCGGTGAAAGGTCATGCTTTTCAAACGAATGTGTTCCTCTTGCTCCAGACATTGATTCATAGTCCGAACAAGAACTTCCCGGTCCCAATCAAGATCAATATCCTGCAAAGGCTTGCCTATGACCTCTTCCGCAGGAATACCCAAAACACTTTCTGCCACAGGATTCCACTGGAGCACGGTTCCGCCCTCGGCCACCTGAATCAGCAGGGAGGGAATCTTGTCCACGAGCTGCTTGTTGGCCTCAAGCGAACGCACAAGCTCCTGCTGGGCTTTTTTGGCCACGCCAATGTCTTCAAGGATGGCAATGACTTCGGTTGGTGTCTTTCCGGGAGTAACCGGATTCATGATCGCCCGCAGTTCAATGGTTTTGCCCCCGGTGACCGAGGTGTATTCGTCCTCATAGACGCTCACCTCACCACCAAGTGCCCGGGCAATAATCTTGCGCATCTTGGAAGACGTGTTTTTGGCCGGGTTGAACCCCACCAACTGCTCCTTGGACGCCCCCATGAGCTCAACAAAGGTTTCATTGCAATCGGCAATAACGCCATCGCTGTTCAGCCGCAGCATGCCCAGGGGGGAACGCTCGAAAATGATCCGGTAGTTGCGCTCGCTCGCCCGGACCCGTGATTCCATTTCCTTGCGCCGGGTGATGTCAATCACGGTTCCTTCCACGGCCACCTGCTCACCATTGGCATCGGTGACAACCTGCATGTTGGCCAGTCCGGTAAATCGAGATTTGTCCCGACGGCACAGGGACAATTCAAAATTGGAAATTTTTCCCTGCTCCCTGAGCACCGCACGAAGAGTCCTCATCTGTTCGGGCTCAATGACAAAATTCTTCGCATCCATGCCGCACATGTCCTCAACATCCA
This sequence comes from Desulfoplanes formicivorans, assembly GCF_001748225.1. Lineage (NCBI taxonomy): Bacteria > Pseudomonadati > Thermodesulfobacteriota > Desulfovibrionia > Desulfovibrionales > Desulfoplanaceae > Desulfoplanes > Desulfoplanes formicivorans. The sequence continues at coordinate 583,096 of NZ_BDFE01000015.1, read as the reverse complement.
AACCGCACAGCTCGCCAATGCCTGAAAAACCGAGCAGAGCCATGCCCGAAGGATTGGTCATGAGGATGCGCCCGTCCATATCCACCCGGAAATAGGCCTCCTGGATGTTTTCGAGAATCGACCGGTATTTCCATTCGCTTTCCCGCAAACCCTTTTGCATCATTTCCATGCGATGGAGCGTCTTGCTCAATTGGGCGGTCCTGCGCTCGACCAGTTGCTCCAGTTCGTTGAGATACATCTGCCGCTGTTTTTCCAGGTCCATCCGCTTGAGGGCGTTGTCCACGGCAATGAGAAGCTGATCGCTGCCAAAAGGCTTGTTGAGATGTCCATACACTCCTATTTCCAGGGCTTCTTTGGCAACCGTTCGATTACCGAATCCGGTCATGGTGATGATCGCCGTATGCGGATGCAAAGTATGACAGTCCCTGGCCAAATCCAAACCGGACTCTTCCGGCAGTCTGATATCGACAATCATCAAATCAAAAGGACGGGCGGCAAGGAGATTTCTGGCCTGATCGGCGCTTTCGGCTTCAGCGCAGACATGAGCGGAATACTTGCCAAGCATGGCCACGATCATGTCCCGGATGGCCGCTTCATCGTCCACAATCAATATATGTTTCTGTTCCATGAACATACCCGGTAAAAGTGAACCCCCTGGACCAAGCACACGACCCATACAGAGGCAAAAAGGTACAAGGCGCCTTGCATAGCCGAATTTTCCTCCCCCCACAACAAGCGGAAACCTGACTCCGTGCAGGGCAAACCGCCACGGAGTCCTGCACAAACCCTGTACCACCCCCAAAGGTGATCTTGTCTCCTCATGCGTGTTGCGGTACATGAACGGCCCTGTCCGTCCATAACATCCCATGGACGCATTGCGCCTGACCGGCACAAGACGCCTTTGTTCGGCCAGACCTTTCCCTCAACATTCACCGCGTCTGTCTGCCATGTCTACACATTCCCGATATACCGTCCTTGTCCGAGACTATGTCATCCGCATGCTCAACGGCATGGCCCACGGCCTGTTTGCCTCCCTGATCATCGGTCTGATCCTCAAACAGGTGGGCAACCTGCTGGGCCTGCCCCTGGTTGTCCAGTTCGGCCAGGTGGCCCAGTATCTCATGGGACCGGCCATTGGCGTGGGCGTGGCCGCCAGCCTGGGGACCGGCCACAAATCACCCCTTGGTTTGTACGCCTCCCTGATCACCGGGGCCATTGGCGCCAAGACCCTTGTCTTTCACGGACCATCCGTGAGCATTGCCATCGGGGAACCCGTGGGAGCCCTGATGGCCGCATGGGCCGGTGCCGAATGCGCCAGACTCATCAGCGGCAAAACCCGTCTGGACATTGTGCTCGTCCCGGCGGGAACCATTCTGGTCGGCGGATTGGTGGGGCATCTCATTGGTCCCTTTGTGGTCCAGCTCATGACCTGGCTGGGTGAGCTCATCAACGTGGCCACCCAGATGCATCCCCTTCCCATGGGTGTTGCCGTGGCTGTTCTCATGGGTATGTTCCTGACCCTGCCCATCAGCAGCGCGGCCATTGCCATTTCCCTGGGGCTGCACGGCCTGGCCGCAGGCGCGGCCACCGTGGGATGCGCCTGTCAGATGATCGGATTTGCCGTGATCAGCTTTCGGGAAAACCGAATAAGCGGGCTCATTGCCCAGGGACTGGGCACCTCCATGCTCCAGATCCCCAACATCATCAAAAATCCCCGCATCTGGATTCCCCCCATCATCACCTCGGCCATCCTGGGCCCCCTGGCAACCACCCTCTTTCACATGACCAACAATAAAATCGGCGCGGGCATGGGCACCAGCGGCCTGGTGGGACAATTCGCCACCCTGGAAGTCATGGGCGTGCAGGGGTGGACCGGGATCATCCTGTTGCACTTTGTGCTCCCGGCGATCATTTCCCTGGGTATTGCAGAATACATGCGTACCAGGGGATGGATCGCCCCCGGGGACATGCGATTGCCCTAACCCGGCTTTTTGCTACCAACTGTTTGCTGTCCAGGGAGAAAAGGCTGTCGTTTCTGACAGCCTTTTCCTGTTTTACCCCGTTGCCCCTGATGTTTTGTTATAACGTGGCAACCCGCATGGTCTCCACCCTGGTTGCACGCAACGCCGCGTTCCTGAATTTGTGGGCAACCAAGGTATCCAGGATCATCTGGGTAAGATGGTAGGCAATGGCAGGAATAAGCCCCATGGGAGCCAGGGTCATGAAGTAACCGGCCCAGACCACATAGGTGATGGTCAGGGTCTTCTGAGAAGTATGAATGGTAAAGGCGGCCGTGGACGAACGATCCAGATGCAGGGCCCGGGAAATCATGTAATTTAGGCACAGCATGAGCACGTGCAGTCCGATCATGAAACAAAAGACATAAACAAGCATGCCCCCAACCCCAACCAGCTTTTCCGTGGAACTGGAGACCGCATTGAAAATAATCAAAAGCACGATGCACTGGGAAAAGATGGAACACTGCTTCTTGAACACAACCACCTGGTTGCGGATGGTCTGGTTCATCCGCAACCCCTGACCGATCAGGGTGGGCAGGAGCACGGTCAGCACAAGATTGATCAGCATATGCATGACCGGCAGATCAATACCCTGGGAGGTTCCCAGCAAGAACTCCAGGGAAAAGGGGATGGTGAAAATGGCCAGGCAATTCCCCAGAATGCAGATGAACAGACTCAGGGGAACGTTTCCCAAGGCAATGCCCGTCATGACAGTACCTGAAGCCACGGTGACCGGAGCCACTGCAATAAGGGTCGCTCCAATGACAAAATCAGGTACGGAACCAAACAATGCCCGAACCAGAATCGCGGTAACAAGAGGAAACAGAACCAGGGATGATCCCAGAGAGGCCGCCAGAACCCGGACATTTTTGAACTGCTCCCCGATGCTGCGGGTTTCAAGCTTCAACCCCGTGAGCATGAAGGCCAAAAAAATCCCTATCTTGAGGATCTTCCATTCCCGGACGAACGTCCCCCAACCGGGAAACGCAAAGGCCGCCAGGACCACAACCGCTATACCCATGAAAAACCAATACTTTTGAAATATTGCCTTCATGTGAACCTCCTTGAGACCCCTCCCAGAGCGTCCCCTTGAGCACGAGCCCCTCCACGTTCCCCTCTAATTGGTCCAACCAATATGCGGTTTTTTTATGCCCGTCAACGGCAAAGTTCATTTTTTCACAAAACATCCCCTTACGGAAAGCGCCGGACTTCTGGTGGGCAGCATGGCATTTTCCACAAGCACAGCGCATTGTGTAAAAAACCATCAACACCACGTCAGGTGATCACCAATCAACCAGGCGATCGCGGTTGTCGTGAACATCCCTGCCTGCCCCGAGTGACAACACCTGCGGCCTTGTGCTAGCACTCCCGTCAATTCCACAGTGTTGCCAGAAATCACCATCCTCTTTTGTTCCCACCGACCAAGGAGGCATCATGAAGTATGACCACCATGTACTCCGCATTTTCCTGTCCGTGATCACGCTCGGATACCTGCTGACTGGGTTTGTCCCCCCCTGTGTCGCGCGTCCCCAGCTTCAGGCCCCAACAACCTACCGCGGCAACGAAGACATAACCGGGTGGTACATGAGCGAAAAACTCGACGGCATCCGGGGCTATTGGGACGGTCACCACCTGCTCACCAGGGAAGGAACCGTCATCCACGCGCCTTCATGGTTTACGAGCAACCTGCCTCCGTTTGAACTGGACGGAGAACTCTGGGCCGGGCGCGGGAACTTTGAAATAGTCCAGTCAACCGTCCTGGACACAACCCCGTCTTCAGGATGGCAAAACATCACGTACAATATTTTCGAAGTTCCCCATGCCTCAGGGGACTTTCCCGCCCGCCTGGCCAAGGCACAAAACTGGTTTGCCAACCACAAGGCCGACCATGTGCGCATCATCCCCCAGACAATCTGTACCGGCCACCAGCATGTGCAGCGCTTTCTCAAACACATCGCCCAACAAGGCGGCGAAGGCGTGATCATCAAGGACCCGACCATCCCCTATCAGGACGGATCCGAGCAACACCTGGTGAAACTCAAGCACATCAACTATATGGACGGAGTGGTTATGGGGCATACCCCGGGCAAAGGCAGCTACGCAGGCCTCATGGGCAGCCTGACCCTGCAGCTGGACAACGGGGTTGTCTTCAACCTGGGCACGGGATTCTCCATGCAGGAACGCCGTCATCCACCGCGCAAGGGAGCCGTGGTCACCTTCAAGCACTACGGGTTTTCCCAAAGCGGCAAGCCCAGGTTCGCCTCATTCGTGAAGGTCAAAACACCATAAAATCAGCAAATCCCTGACTGGTCCTACTACAGACTTGAGGAGTCGGAGTTAAGCCACTATCTTGACAATCAACCGGGAGGACCACATGAACAAAATTTTCGACAAAGACCAAAAAAAGATAATTTACCTCTTAGGAATTTACCATATTTTTCAGATTGAACATTGTGTAAAATTTTCTGAATACATTCGTAATTTCTGCATACAGCACAATATTAAGTCTATCGCTGAAGAAATGAGTAGCGATGCACTTGAGGATGCTGGAATCGTTCAAAGCACAGTTTTTGATATTGCTGTCGAACTTGGATTGCCACATGAATATTGCGATCCACCTGAAGTCATAAGAAAAGAAAGACGCATTCTTGGAGAGCGCGATATCGAATACAAAACTTGGCGTGACGAATTGCCAAATGATGACAAGGAAGGATTAAAATTAATTCATTTTAGAAAAAGGGAATTATATTGGGTTGAGAAACTTCTACCGATCTATGTCGATCCGATGTTGTTTGTCTGCGGGGCAGCTCACCTATCAACATTCCCAAAACTTCTTGAGGAAAATGGATTTCATGTTCAAATATTAGATAAAAAATGGGAACCGAACCTGAGCGCAGCCCAACACTCGCAACACGCCAGCAAATAACAGACTCCCCGAGCTGGTTACATTAAACCCTATGCGCAACGCACTAAATGCTTATGAATAATTCACTTTTTTCATTCGGAGAAGATTGTGGTAGCAACGCTTGCCTCAACTGGACTCACGATACCATTCGTTTATATATAAATGGATACTTAAAAGCTGCAGAAGAGCTAACCCATAAAGTCATTGAAACTTCATCAGATCAAGATATATTGGTTTATCCTATAGTATTCCTATACAGACAATACATTGAGCTAAATCTCAAAAATATAATTAAAGAATCAAGGATAATTTTGAGTGAAGGATGCGGGTTTCCTGAACATCACAAAATATGGAATCTATGGTGTGTATCCAATGGATTAATGAAAAAAATCATAAATAAAATTGACAAAGGAATTCAAGAATACATAACAAAAGAAGATACAGACTGCATATCAAAAATTATACATGATTTTGCTAATATTGACAAAGAATCATTTACATTTCGATACCCAAAAGACAAAAATGGCCACAATAACCTAGATGGCATCATGTATATTAATTTAAAAAATCTACATAATAATATGAAAATATTAGCTGAAAAGCTAGGCAAGTTTAATTCAGTGATAGATTTAATAAGGGAGAGAGAATAATATGCAAACCATTTATCATTAGCAATCAAATAAAAAGTTTTTGTTGATGGTTAGACTTTAACAATCGACTACACCGAAATATCATTCGAAAAACCAAATAATCCCCGTGCGGCTGCATTATCGCATATGCATTATTGCGAATTAATACATCCTAAGCACTTGTTTGATGCTATCTAACCTCGAAGCATTCGTGCGACAGTATGATCGGACTTTTAACATGTCCCTTTATTTCATCTTTGTTGGTCTGTCTTTGAGGTGAGGGGATTGCGAGGAGGAGTTGATTGAACAAAAAAAACAGTTTCAACCTAATCTGATACATTGTTACCCATCGAAAGGCCAACTATCAAATCAAGTCGAAACTGTTTCATTTCATCTCGCCGAAAATGACGGCTACATCTTCTGGCCGGACATGTCGCCATTATTCACATGAATCTGGCGTTCCTGCCTGCATCCAGTGCATAATCTCCCGGGCAAAGGTACTGAAATCATCAAGATGGTTCGTGCACACCGTGTGCACAATATTCCAATCAATGGAAAAGTAGTCATGTACTGCGATATTCCGGAATCCCACGCTTTTTTTCATTCGCGTACAAACATGGTCCGAGAGGATGCCGCATTCCCGGAGTCTTTCAAAACTTTCAGCCATGGTCATGGGTGGACGCACATCAAGATCCGCCACAATGTGGGAGGCGATATCCACACATATCTGAACGGCCCGCTGAAGATTCAGGGAGATGATGTCCTGCAGATCCATGTCACCCTGCAGCTCTGCCGGGGTTGCAGGTGTTTTGCTCCGGATACGATCCACACACCGCTTGAGAGAAGTCAGTTTGGAGAGAAGAACCTGATCTTCATGGGAAAACCTTTGAAGCTGTTTGCGCATGATCATGGTGGTATGGGGCATCATATCCGCCTGATTGTACCACATTTTCCTCAGCAGTTCGGCCAGAAGCGCTGGAGATTTTTTCAGGATAACCCGGCCGGTACCCAGGGCCTGCTGCAGGATGGGACCTGAAACCTGCTGCAGATCCACAAGATCCACGCTGCGCTGTACTGCCGTTTCAAGGGCAGCAGCCAAGGACATTTTTTCCTCAAAGGACAGCGCATGTCTGCATGCTATGGCGATGTCAATGTCACTTGTTTCGGACATCCGTTCCTGAGCCGCCGATCCGAACAGGGTGGCAACAAGAATTTCCGGAAAGTCCTTGAGGACATGTTGGATGGAAGAAACAATGCAGTCATGTTCGGTCATCATGGCTAGCTCGCTCGTTGTGCCCGGTAGATGCATGGTCCGGTGGGGTTACGTGAAAAACGATATCCTTTGCACCCATGCAACGCAAGTGCCCTGTCTTCCAGCAGCCTTTCTTCATGAGGGTACCAAGGCTTTCGTACCCTCGTCTTTCTGCAAGGCGAACAGGAAACCTTGCTCCCACCCCTTTATCTTGACAGATCTTAATCTGCAGGGCAGTTCTCATGCCAAATCCACAGGTTCCCCTGATGCAAGGGGATAATTGGGAAGTCCGGTGCAAATCCGGCGCTGGCCCGCAACCGTGAGAGGGGACGAACACCGCAACAAGCCACTGTTGCCTGCATTGGGGCAGACAATGGGAAGGCGCGGCAACTAGGATGATCCTCGAGCCGGGAGACCAGCCTGTGGAATGTGGTTTTTTGTATGGCTTCGAGGCCGAGCCAGGACATCCTCAGACGAACTCCTTTCCACTCGTTTTCACGTCCGTTATTTTCCTCGAAGCCTCCTCTTCACTTTTGGCATGAAGAAGGAGGTTTTTTCATGCGTTTTTATCTTTTTTTCGCATTGTTATGTTGTTTGTGCGCATCTCCGGCCATGGCCGAAGATGATGGTAGCAGCCCGAACCCAGACCAGGTCTTTGAAATGGACGAGTATGTGGTCACGGGAACGAGCACCAAGGATCAGATCAAAAACATCCCCCGCAATGTAAACGTAATCACGGCCGAGGATATTGAAAAATCCACGGCCCAGAACCTGCCTGAACTGCTGGGCCGGGAGGCAGGGATACAGCTTATTGACGACACCGGGGTGCCTGGTCGCAGCAAGGTAGATATCCGAGGTCAAGGTGAACATGCTGCAACCAATGTTCTGGTTCTGGTGGACGGACACCGCATCAATTCCGTGGACATGAGCGGGGCCAATTTTACAACTATTCCTCTGTCCCAAATCGAACGAATTGAAATCCTTCGAGGCCCGGGCGGGGCATTGTACGGCAACAATGCAGTTGGAGGTGTCATTAACGTCATCACCAAATCCGGAGAGGGCACCCCTTTCGGTGGATCTATCGGCGCAGAGTTCGGAAGCTATAATACAAAAAAATATCAAGCGGCCATCCATGGATCAAAAGATATTTTCAGCATGAACGCCATTGGCTCATATTCTGATTCGGACGGCTATCGAGAAAACGGAGGGATGGAAAAAAAGGATGCACAATTCAAGTTCGGCCTTGACCCTACAGACATTTTCTCCATGAACTTCAGTGTGGCCGTCCATGAGGAAGAGTATGGTATGCCCGGAGGAGTGAACCTCGATGATATCGATGATCGAGACAAACGCCGGGAAAAAAATCCTTGGAATTCTGATGAGGCACATGGATCTATCGAGCAACAGCGCATCCAGGCCAGCTCGACTATCAACCTGGAAGACTATGGTTCATTAGACCTGGATCTCGGCCTTCTATTCAGGGATAATCCCTATACATGGGGATACGGAACTACATATAAGATACAAGAAGACACCTACAACTACGCATTGAGATGGGACAAAAAAATCTTCCTTTATGGACGCGAACATACCGTACAGTTGGGTCTGGACGGTCTTTATTCGGATTACAACAGCTGGGAAGAGATACAGACCTATGCGAAGGAAAACGGTTTGTTTGTGGCAACAGCCTGGTCTCTGACCGATGATCTTACCCTAACGATCGGCAGCCGCTATACCCATTACAATCTTGATCGCAAATCTTTTGAGAACAAGAATTGGAACCACATTTCATATGACAGCGGGCTGATATACTCGCTGGGCAGTCTTGGAAACGTCTATGGATCGGTTGCCACCGGATTTCGTACCCCCTCCGTAGACGACATGAACTACGCAGTGGAAGACATCGAACCCCAAACCACGATAAATTACGAAGTGGGAACCCACCTAAAACCTTGGGAGAGTATCGCCTTTGATGTTGCTGTATTCCGCCAAGAATCCAAACATGAAATATACACAATCCAACCCGATCCCACGGTATGGGACTGGGTGACGGACAATCGCGATGAACCCATTCTTCGTCATGGCATTGAGGCCAGCATAAAATACTGCCCGATACGACCTTTTACGTTACGATTCAACTACACGTGGATACACGCTCGGTTCAAGGATTCCAACAATGTTGTCCCGCTGGTTCCTGAACATTCAGTCAATGCAGGTGTTGATTGGCGCTTTATCGAGCAGGCCTGCATCTCTCTGGACGGAAAATATGTGAGTTCCAAATATGATGGCAATGACAGCGACAACGATACCTATGAAAAAATTGATGCATACACGGTTGTCGACGCCAAACTGACGTGGGAATGCACACAAGCTCTCAGACTCTATGCCTGTGTGAACAACATATTCGACGAGCTGTACGCTACAACTGCGTACGGAGAAACCTACTACGTCATGCCCGAACGAAACTTCTATGCTGGAATGGAATGGAAATTCTAACCCCATAACCTAATAAACAATATCCCTGGATCCGGATCTATTTCGGCTCCAGGGATATTGCCCCTTTTCAGGAATCTGCATGGAACCGTTGCGTCACACAATCTTTTTTACCCTTGTCACCACCCTGTTTCTGTGTGCCGCCGGGACCGCCTCTGCCCAACCCTCCCGTATCCTCACGGATCAGACCGGACGCAAGGTCACTGTTCCCGCCCATCCGTCACGGATCATCGCCCTGGCTCCCAGCGCCATGGAAATTGTCTGCGCCCTTGGCGGTAGGGATAGGCTCGTGGGACGGACACGGTTCAGCGACCATCCACCCGAGGCGGTCGATCTCCCTGTGGTGGGCAGCTATGTGCAATTGGATGTGGAAAAAATCGCGTCTCTTCGTCCTGATCTGTGCATTGCCCTCAAGGACGGAACTCCCTATGTCACCGTACAGACCCTGCGCCGATTGCATATCCCGGTCTTTGCCGTGAACAATGACAGTCTGGATTCGGTGATCCAGGCCATTGGCCTTGTGGGCCAGGTGATCAACCGACCAAGGGAAGCCGCAGAGGTAATGGCGTCCCTGACCCATCGTATCAAAAAGGTTCAGGAACGCATAGCCTGCGCCCCAACGCGTCCGGGAGTCTTGTACCAAATTGACAGCAATCCCATTATTACCGCCGGACAGGGAACCTATATCAACGAACTCATCACCCTGGCCGGAGGACGCAACGTGGCAGCGGCCTTTACGGGCTACCCCCGTTTTTCCATGGAACAGGCCCTGACCCTCATGCCCGAAGTCATTATCATCCCATCCATGGATCGCTCCGGAGCCTGGAAGGAAACAGCCGCAACCTGGCAACAATGGACACACATCCCGGCGGTTCGCCAGCATCGCATCCAACAGGTGAACTCGGACCTCTTTGACCGTCCCTCGCCGCGCATGGTTGACGGCCTGGAAATCCTTGCCCGCATCCTGCACCCGGAATGCTTTGAAAAATCAGCAGACAGCACCCAGATGACAGGCAACAAAAAATAAAACCCGGCTCACAACAACATCCGGATTCTGAAAGAGTTACCAGTTTTTTTGTTTTTTCTCCCACAAAAAAGATACTGCGCACTGCGCACTGTGTACTGTGTACTTAAGTGCACTGCGCTCTGTGTTCTGCGTACTTGATAATAAATACCATGCTCACTCCCTGGCGCATTCTGAAAACCAACCTGCCCATGGCCCTGCTCCTCGTCCTTGCCTGCTGGCTGGGCCTGTCTGCGGGTTCCAGCGGTTTTTCCCTGCTTGATCCGGCCAGACTGTTTCTGGATAGCGGAATGGATCCGGTGCGCTCGGCCATCATTCTTGATCTTCGTCTTCCCCGGGTCTGCCTGGCCGTGCTTGCCGGAGCCACCCTTTCCACCGGCGGTCTGGTCATGCAGGCCCTGCTCAAGAATCCCCTGGCCGAGCCCTACATCCTTGGGGTGTCCGGTGGCGCGGCCGTGGGGGCCATTGGCGCCATCATCCTTTCCCTGGCCCACGTGGCCACCATGGCCATCTCCTTTGCAGGCGGACTGGCCAGCCTCTTTCTGGTTCTGACCGTTGCCGGACGCCGGGCCTCCACCGGCACGGAAGCCATTCTCCTTTCCGGGGTCATGATCAATGCCTTTTGCTCGGCCCTGATCCTGTTTTTCATCTCCATGGTCCCTGCCGACAAGGCAGCAGGCGTCCTGCACTGGCTCATGGGCACCATCCCCTCTGCTGATCCTTCCTCCATCATCCTGACCCTGGGAGTGGTTCTGGCCGGATCAATACTGATCTTCGCCCTGGCCCAACGAATGAACATCTTCCAGCTCGGTCACGAAACAGCCGCATCCCTGGGCATTGACGTGCGTACAACAGCCGTCATCCTGCTCATAACCATCACCCTGATGGTTGCCGCGGTTGTCTGCCAAACCGGGCTGCTGGGTTTTGTGGGCCTGGTGGTTCCCCATCTTTTGCGCCTTGTTCATGGCCATGACCACCGGATTCTTGTACCCTCATGTATCCTGGGCGGCGGCGCCTACATGGTCCTGTGTGATACCCTGGCCCGGAGCCTGCCCTCCCGTGGGGAACTTCCCGTGGGCGTGCTCACGGCCATGATAGGAGCTCCCCTGTTCATCTTTCTGCTGACGAGAAAACGATCATGACCAGTGCCCTGGCCACACGACATCTCGCCTTTTCCTACAACGGGACCCGGGTTCTCCACAACATCACCCTGGACATTCCCAGGGGCAGTCTGTTCACCATCATCGGCCCCAACGGATCAGGCAAGACAACGCTGCTTCGCCTGCTTGCCGGTCTGTGTCGTCCCCTCTCCGGACATATTCTTTTGAATGGCCGGGAGCTGCAACGCTTCAAACGCAGACTCCGGGCCCGCACCCTGGCCATTGTTCCCCAATCCCTGCCCCAGTCCTTCCCCTTTACCGTACAGCAGGCCGTGCTCATGGCCCGGGCGCCCCGCCAGGGCCTCTTGGGCTTTGAAACCCGCACCGATCTGGACATGGCCCAGAACGCCATGCGCTATACCGGCGTGGACCATCTGGCCCACAAATCCATGGACAGGATCAGCGGCGGGGAACGCCAGCGCGCCTTTATTGCCCGGGCCCTGTGCCAGGAACCGGACATCCTGCTTTTGGACGAACCGACCGCCGCCCTGGACTATGCTCACCAGATCAGGATCATGGACCTGCTGGCCGACCTGCGCGCAACCAAAGGCACGACCATTGTTCTAGTTTCCCATGACCTGAACCTCTCGTCCATGTATGCGGACCACATTCTTCTGCTGCATCAGGGCAAGGTGGCCTGTCAGGGAAGTCCCGAGCAGGTTCTGCAATCAGCCATCCTTGAACCGGCCTATGGATGCCGGCTGTTCGTGGATACCCATCCCCAGACAGGCAGACCCCGCATCATGCCCATGCCGGGAAATATCCCGGGGCATCGGGCTTCAACCCCATAGCTGCCAACCACACAACGCCCGCCCCCCCTGCAAAACCACCAGCCAGGGCCTGTTTATATCCCTTTTCGGGTCATGAGAGCCAGATATTCCGTCCCCGCCCCATGGCCGGGCAACCACGTCATATTCATGACTTTCACGAGCAATCAAACCTGTCTTACACGCTCCCTTCAAGGATTTTCAACCTACTTGGCACTATCCAAGCTCATCATTATTTGCTACGGGTCCGGGGTCTTTTCTAAGAGGACACAAGCCTTGCGGTAAGGGAAGATTACCGTGATGGCGACCTTTCCCTCCCTTGTTCACCCCAACCATGGACCTCCTGCTTATGGACCGAACCAGACGCCACTTTCGTATTTGTCTGACACGTACCATGCCCCGTCTCACGGTACTCCTGCCAGTCCTTGTCTTTTTTCTTGCTGGTTGTGCCGCTGTCGGCCCCGACTACACACCGCCCCAAACGGACATGCCGTCCGCCTGGCATACCCCTCTTGATCCGGCCCTGGAGACCAGGGAACACCTGGTTCTGGAATGGTGGAAATTGTATAACGATCCCTTGCTGACCAGATTGATCACCGAAGCTGCCACAGGCAATCTGGGCCTCAAGGAGGCTGTGGCTCGGGTGGATGAGGCCAGGGCTCAACTCGGCATCGCCCTGGGTGAGGAAGTTCCGTCCCTGGATGCCGATGCCGGTATCACCCGTTACAGGACCAGCAAAAACAACTATGGGCTGGGCAAAACCGATACCCTGTATGCACCAGGAGTCTCAGCCAGCTGGGAAGTCGATCTGTTCGGGCGCATCCGCCGTTCCGTGGAAGCAGCAGGAGCCGAATTCCAGGCAACCCGAGAAGATCGCACCGATGTGATGATCTCCCTGTACGCCCAGGTGGCCCGGACCTATCTGAATATTCGTACCTATCAGGCACGGCTGGCCGCTGCCGACGCAAACATCGCATCCCAGAAACAGGTTCTGGGTTTGACCCGTTCCAAATTCAAATACGGACTGGCAACAAGCCTGGACGTGGCCCAGGCCGAACGGGTCCTGGCCAGCTCCGAGGCCACGATTCCGCCCCTGCGTATTGAATTATCCAAAAGCATTAACACCATGGCCGTACTTTTGGGGCGTCAGCCCGGTGCGCTGTATGATACACTGAGCATTCCCAAGGACATCCCCCTGCCTCCCCAAAAGGCCACTCTGGGCATGCCCGCGGATCTCCTCAGGCAACGCCCCGACATCCGCCGGGCCGAACGGCAGCTGGCCGCCCAGACCGCACGTATCGGTGTGGCCAAGGCAGATCTCTATCCGAGCCTCTCCCTGACCGGATCCTTTGGCTATGAATCCGTGAACACCAACGACCTGTTCGAACCGGCCAGCAATGTGTTCGCCTTTGGACCATCCCTGCGCTGGAACATTTTTTCCGCCAACCGCATTCGCAACCGGGTCAAGGCCCAGGATGCCGTGGCCCGGCAGTACATGCTCCGCTATGAAAGCACGGTGCTCAATGCCCTCAACGAAGTGGAAAACGCCTTGCGTGCCTATATCGAAGACCGGGTACGTCTGGAGGCCCTGTCCCGGGCCGTGGACGCGGCCCGAAGGTCGGTAACCCTGTCCACCCAGTTGTACAAACAGGGACTGGTCAATTTCCAGGACGTCCTGGATGCCCAGCGGGACCAGTTCTCCCTGGAAAACGAACTGGCCTCGGCCAGGGGCAGCAGCGCGGCCAATTTCGTCAACCTGTACGCGGCCCTGGGCGGCGGGTGGAACCCGGACGACCCCGAGGCCCTCTTGCCCACCCTCAAGGAAACCGTCTTTGAGTAGGCAGGAAAAAGGATACACGACACCCGCTTTTCCCGGGCACAGCGCACTTCCCACCCACCACCGCGCACGTTTTCAACAACAAGGAGTACCCCATGCATAACGACCACAACCACCACCGCACCTGTTTCGCTGTAGCCCTGCTGGGCATCGCTCTTTTTCTTGCAGCCGGCTGCAAGAAAAAGGAAAACACCTATGTGCCCCCGCCACCGGCAAGCGTTACCGTGAGCAAACCCCTGGTCCAGACTGTGACCAACTACGCCGAATTCACCGGAACCACCGAGGCCCAGCAATCCGTTGAAATCCGGCCCCGGGTGGAGGGGTATCTGGAAAAAATCCTGTTTACCCCCAGCTCATACGTCAACAAGGGTGATCTCCTGTTCGTCATTGATCCTCGTCCCTATGAAGCCAAGCTCAGGGAAGCCCAGGCAGAACTGATGGTGCGCAAGGCGGAACTGGATCTGGCCAAGGCCACCCTGATCCGCAAGGAAAATGCCTACAAGGACAGAGCGGTCAGTGAAGTGGACGTGATCGAGGCCAGGGCCAAGAAGGAACAGGCCCAGGCCCAGGTGGAAAGTGCCAAGGCCAGTGTGGAAACCGCCAGGCTGAACCTCAATTACACCCATATCAAGGCGCCCATCAGCGGACGCATTGACCGCAGTCTGGTGGACAAGGGCAACCTGGTGGGCGCGGGCACCCCCACCCTGCTGGCCACCATTGTTGATGATGATCCCATGTACGCCTACTTCACGGTCAGCGAGCGGGATCTGCTGTACTATCAGGAACACTGCAAGACCGAAACCTTTTCCCTGAACACCGAACAAAAGGCCTTTCTCGGCCTCGCCAATCAACCCGACTATCCCACCCAGGGACATATCGACTATATTGACAACCGCCTGCAATCCACTTCGGGAACCATGCAGGTCAGGGCTGTATTCGACAACGCCAACCACTGGCTTCTTCCCGGCCTGTTCGCCCGCATCCGGGTTCCCCTGGGTCAGGTGGAAGGCGCTCTTTTGATTCCTGATCTTGCTCTGGGAGTGGATCAGCAGGGGGAGTATGTCCTGGTTGTGGATAAGGACAACAAGGTGGAATACCGTTCCGTGACCACGGGAACCCTGGTCCACGGCATGCGGGTGATCACCAAGGGCATCGGACCGGACGACCGGGTCATCGTCAAGGGAGTGCAAAAGGCCCGCCCCGGGGCAACGGTCAATCCCACGGAAGTCAAGCCGGATACGCTGGTCAAGACATCCGCCCCATCAGAAGCCGCATAAGGAGCCCCCATGTTCAGCCGTTTTTTCATCAACCGCCCCATTTTTGCGGCCGTGATCTCCATTGTGATCATCATCGCCGGACTGGTGACCCTGCGCTCGCTGCCCGTGGCCCAGTATCCGGAGATAGCCCCCCCGACCATTTCGGTCTCCACCAACTATCCCGGGGCCAACGCCCAGGTTCTGTCGGAAACCGTGGCTCAGCCCATTGAAGAGCAGGTCAACGGGGTAGAGGGCATGATCTACATGTCCTCCACCTGTGCCAACAACGGGGACTATTCCCTGACCGTGTCCTTTGACATCGGCACGGATCTGGACATGGCCCAGGTCCTGGTCCAGAACCGGGTCAGTCAGGCCACGGCCCTGCTTCCCGAAGCCGTGCAAAGCATGGGCGTGACCACCCAAAAACAATCCACCAACATTCTGCTTTTTGCCACCCTGACCTCGCCCAACAACACCTTTGAACCCCTGTACCTGAGCAACTATGCCACCCTGCGCATCAAGGACGAACTTTCCAGGATCGACGGGGTGGGTTCGGTATCGGTTTTCGGGGCGGGCGATTACAGCATGCGCATCTGGCTCAACCCCAACAAGCTCAAGGCCCGTGGCCTCACCACCACCGACGTGCTCAACGCCATTAACGAGCAGAACGTCCAGGTGGCCGCAGGGCAGATCGGCCAGCCCCCGGCGCCCCAGGACCAGGATTTCCAGTATTCCATAACCGTCAAGGGCAGGCTGACCGACGTCAAACAGTTCGAATCCATCATCGTCAAGACCTTGCCCGGCGGAGCCATGGTCCGCCTCCGGGACATTGCCCGGGTGGAACTGGGTGCCCAGACCTACGACCTGGCCAGCCAGGCCAATGGCATCCCCACGGCCGCCATTGCCGTGTATCAACAGCCCGGCGCCAATGCCCTGGACGTGGCCAAGGAGGTCAAGGCCCGACTGGAGGAACTCAAGCAGAGTTTTCCCAATGATCTGGAGTACTCCATCCCCTTTGACACCACGGAATTCGTGAACGCGTCCATTGACGAGGTTGTGGAGACCATCTTCATTGCCATTGTCCTCGTGTTCATTGTCATCCTGGTTTTTTTGCAGGACTGGCGGGCCACCCTGATCCCGGCGGCAACCATTCCCGTGTCCCTCATCGGCACCTTTGCCGTCATGGCGGGATTGGGAGTGAGCATCAACATGCTTTCCCTGTTCGGCATTGTTCTGGTCATCGGCATTGTGGTGGATGACGCCATTGTTGTGGTTGAAAACGCCACCCGCAACATGGACGACCTCCGCCTCCCGCCCAAGGAGGCGACCATCAGGGCCATGAACGAGGTCACCGGGCCCATCATTGCAACCACATTGGTCCTTTTGGCCGTGTTTGTACCCACGGCCTTTCTGGGCGGCATCACCGGCGCCCTGTACCGCCAGTTCGCGTTGACCATTGCCACGGCCACGGTATTCAGTGCCCTCAACGCCCTCACCCTTTCTCCGGCCCTGTGTGCCATCATCCTCAGGCCCACCTCAACGCACCACAACATCTTTGCCCGGGCGTTCAACTGGACCTTTGACAGATTCCAGAAAGGCTACGGGGCCATGGTTTCGACCATGGTCCGACGAGGCTTCCTCGTCATGATCCTCTTTGCCGGGCTGACCGGAGCCGCAGCCTGGGGATTTCTCCAACTGCCAACGGGATTTGTGCCCTCGGAAGACCAGGGGTACGCCATGGTCAGTGTCCAGCTTCCTGACGCTGCCTCCCAGAAACGGACACTTGGGGTCATTGAAACCCTGAACAAGAAAATCGCCCAGCTTCCCGGGGTACGCAGCTGGATCTCCGTGCCCGGCTATTCCCTCCTCGACGGAGCTGTGGCCTCCAATGCGGCCACCATCTGGGTGGTTTTCGATTCCTGGGACGAGCGCCTTCCCAAGGGACTGGACGTCAAGGCCATGATCGGCCAGCTCTGGCAGATCGCAGGCACCATCCAGGAAGCCAGCGTATTTGCCTTCTCGCCTCCGGCAATCATGGGCCTTGGTCAGGCCGGGGGATTTGAAATGAAGATCCAGGACAAGGGAGATGTGGGGCTGACCGCACTGCAGCAGATGACCCAGGACATCGCCCTGGCCGCCAACGGGCAGTCCACCCTTTCCCAGGTCTATTCCACCTTCAGGGCCAACACGCCCCAGCTGTTTACCGACGTGGACAGAACCCAGACCAAAAGCCTGGGCATTCCCCTGTCCGATGTTTTCAACACCTTGCAGGCCAATCTGGGATCAAAATATGTTAACGATTTCAACATATTCGGAAGATCCTACCAGGTTCGCCTCCAGGCTGATGCCCGGTTTCGCACCAAGGTGGAAGACATCAAGAAGCTCGAGGTCCGGAACAAGGACGGGGACATGATCCCCCTGGGCACCGTGGTTTCGGTGCACAAAACCCTCGGCCCCCAGCTGATCACCCGGTACAACATGTACCCAACGGCCACCCTGAACGGCCAGGGTGCTCCCGGTGTGAGTTCGGGTCAGGCCATGACCATGATGGAAAACATCGCCCAGGCCAAACTGCCCACGTCCATGGGCTATGCGTGGTCGGGCATGTCCTACCAGGAAAAGGTGGCCGGATCGGCCACCATGGTTATCTTTGCCCTGGCCATCATCTTTGTCTATCTGGTCCTGTGCGCCCAGTACGAGAGCTGGACCCTTCCCCTGACCATCATCCTCTCGGTTCCCCTGGCCCTGATCGGAACGGTCATTGCCGTGTACATCCGGAACATGGACGTGAATGTGTACACCCAGATAGGTATTGTCCTGCTCATTGCCCTGGCCTGCAAAACAGCCATTCTCATTTCGGAATTTGCCAAGGAAGGACACGAGTCGGGTCAGGGAATCGTGGAGGCGGCCCTGGAAGCGGCCAGGCTGCGCTTTCGTCCCATCCTCATGACGGCCTTTGCCTTTATTCTGGGCGTGTTCCCCCTGGTCATTGCCACGGGCGCGGGAGCGGCCAGCCGCCAGGCATTGGGCACGGCCGTGTTTGCCGGCATGATCTCGGCCACATTCCTGATGATCTTTTTCGTACCGGTCTTCTACGTGGTCATCCAGGGCATGAGTGAACGATTCTGGAAACGAAAACACGTTCCGATCATGCAGCACAACAAGCCCAGCCACGACGTTGACGAACTCTGAAAAAGAGGAGAGCTTCCCCTGGGAAGAAAGGAAACATGATACCAAGAATGCCGGGAACTGCATGGTGCAGTTCCCGGCATTCTTTTGCGCAGCAGGCTCTGCCCGCCCTACCTGTTGGAAAACAGACCCGCCGGATTCAAAGCCATCAATAAATTGTCTGTCTACCAGCTTACCGGTTCATAAGCTGCCCCAAGACACGTCTTTACACACCGTCATATCCTGTAGTGTGTCGTGTCTATCCTGTACCAGGCAACAATCCTTTCCCCATTGACAACTGTCTCCCACCCGGCGTAGCACCATGTCACTTATTCTCAGGGCGGGGTGCAATTCCCCACCGGCGGTATCCCGGTTTTTCCGGGGAGCCCGCGAGCGCTTCCTGACGGCAGGAAGGTCAGCAGACCCGGTGAGAGGCCGGGGCCGACGGTGACAGTCCGGATGAAAGAGGATGAGACAGCTTCAACGCGCCACGGTTTTTCGCGGCGTCTCTTCTTGATGCCCTTGCGGCTCCTGTCTTTTCTTTCGCCCTGATTCTGGTACCCCATACATCCAAGGAGACCTACCATGAATCAGTCCCTTCTCGACCAGTTTGGTTCCCCCATTCAACGTGTGCAAGCGGCCCTTGAAGCCCTTCGGTCCGGGCAAGGCGTGCTTGTCACGGACGACGAGGACCGCGAAAACGAAGGCGATCTCATTTTTGCGGCCGAATCCCTGACCCAGCCCCAGATGGCCATGCTCATCCGGGAATGCAGCGGCATTGTCTGCCTGTGCATGCCCGAAGAAAAAATCCGCCGGTTGAACCTGCCCATGATGGTGGACAAGAACGAAAGCGCCTACAACACCGCGTTTACCGTATCCATTGAAGCGGCCCAGGGAGTGACCACCGGCGTGTCCGCAGCCGACCGGATCACCACCATCCAGGCGGCCATTGCCGACGACGCCACCAGGGAATCCATCCACTCCCCCGGCCATGTCTTCCCCCTCAAGGCCTGCCCGGGCGGTGTTCTGGAACGTCGCGGTCACACCGAGGCCACGGTTGACCTCATGCGGCTGGCCGGTCTCAAACCCTATGGTGTCCTGTGCGAAGTGACCAACCCCGACGGAACCATGGCCCGGCTTCCGGAAATCGTGGCCATTGCCAACAACCACGGCCTGCCGGTCCTTACGGTGGAAGATATTGTCACATACCGCCAAACCGTCCAGGAAGGGGCTGCCTAGGCGCCTGCCTTTCGATATTCCGTTTCAAACCAACAGGGCTCCTCACCTGTACTCAACAGCACAAAGGGGCGGTTCACCCTGAACCGCCCCTTTGTGCTTGCCAGACACACCGCCACAGGCCTTGCAAACACGGGTTGGCACCTACCGCTCATTCCAGAGGCTGGTTTGATTCCTTGCCGGCTTTGGGGTACGTGCGTACCCGCCTGTCTCTCCTGTGAAGTCCGGCCGATACCGAGATTCCCACTCACGTCATCCACACGACCATGTTCAAAAACATCCGTATCCAGCTCAACATCCGCCAGAAAATCATCATCGGCATGATCCTGTTTTCCCTCTGCTTCGGAGGAATAGCCGCCCTTTCCTATGCCAATATCGTCAAGGTGGAAAACAAGATCATGCTTGTGGAAAAAGCGGATGATTTCAGTAACGTGATCCTGGAAATCCGACGGCTGGAAAAAAACTATTTTCTGTACGGCAACCCCTCATGCATCAAGGAGAGCCAGACCTACATTCAAAAGGGACTCAAACTGCTCAATTCCCTGTCGGGTTCTCTGCACGCCCAGCGGGATATCGGGACCCGCATTGCGGGTTTGCAGCACGAGCTGGAAAAATACGGTGCGCTCCTTCAGGCCATCTGTGAACAGACCATTCCCCAGGATCAGGTTGAGGCCTTTGCCGCCCAACTGCGTGAAAGCGGGCAGAACCTGGTGGCCCAGTCCAAGGAAATAACCCGGTTTGAACGTAACGACATCGTGCGCATCAATACCACCATCAGGCACAACATCCTCTTATCCATCCTTGTGGCCCTGCTGTTGGTCATTGTCCTCATTGTTTTTGTCACCAAACAGGTCATTGCCCCCCTCAAGCTGGTGGAAGACGCTTCCCGGGCCATTGGGCAGGGAAAATTCACGCCGTTGCAGATTGCCAATACCCATGACGAAATCCAGCGGGTCATCATGGCCTTCAATTCCATGGTCACGGAACTGGAAACCCGACAGAATCAGCTTGTTCAGGCTCGCAAGCTCTCCTCCCTGGGGACATTGACCTCGGGCATTGCCCACCAGCTCAATAACCCCCTGAACAACATCTCCACATCGTGCCAGATCCTTGTGGAAGAATCCAACTCCAAGGACGCAGATCCCTTTGCAGGCAAACTGCTCCACAATATCGAGCAGGAAACCAACCGCGCCCGGGACATTGTCAAGGGACTCCTGGAATTCTCCAGGCATCAGGAATTTTCCATCGCCCCCACCAGACTGCACGAAACCGTGGAAACGGCCATCAAACTCATTTCCAGTCAACTCCCCTCAAACATTTCCCTTGTGCACCACATCCCCCGGGACATGCGTCTGCTCCTTGACCGCCAGCGCATGCACGAGGTGTTTCTGAACATGATCATGAACGCCATTCAGGCCATAGAACCGGACACGGGCACCATTACCATCAAGGCCGAAGCCCGGAACGATCGGGCCCTCATCACTGTCTGCGATACAGGCTCGGGCGTTTCACCGGAACATCTGGACCGCATCTTTGATCCCTTTTATACCACCAAGGATGTGGGCAACGGCACGGGCCTGGGCCTTTCTGTTGCCTACGGCATCATCAAGAAGCACAACGGCACCATAAGCGTCACCAGTACGCCTGGTCAGGGCACCTGCTTTCTCATCAACCTGCCCATGGCCCAAACCGACAGCACCGGCGCTGCCAAAGATACCGCCCATGAACAGCACACGCATCCTCATCGTTGACGATGAAGCCATAGCCCGGGAAAATCTCTGCCATGCCCTTGGCAAGGACGGCCATGTCACGGATGTGGCCTCTTCAGGCGAACAGGCTTTGAAGCTGCTGCGCAACAACGACTATGATCTTGTCATCTCGGATCTCAAGATGCCGGGCATCTCGGGCATAGCCCTGCTCGAGCAGGTACGCACCCTGAGCCCCACCACCGAGATGATTCTCATTACCGGCTATTCTTCCGTGAGCACGGCGGTGGAAGCCATGCGCAAGGGAGCCTATACCTACATCGAGAAACCCATCAATCTGGACGAGCTCCGGGTTCATGTGGAGCGGGCCCTGGAAAAAAGGGCTTTGTCGGCCGAGGTCATTGTTCTTCGCCAATCCCTGAAGGCCACCCGGGACCCCCTGCCCATCATCGGACAAAGCCCGGCCATGGCCTCGTTGAAAACCAAAATCCGGCAGGTGGCCCTGATGGGTTGCAACGTGCTCATCCAGGGAGAAACCGGCACGGGCAAGGAGTTGGTGGCCAAGGGCATCCACAAACTGAGCCCGCGCTGCGATGAACGGTTCATGGCCATCAATTGCGGAACCTTTACCGAAGAACTCATGGACAAGGAGCTTTTCGGGCACGAACGCGAGGCCTTCACCGGGGCAGGCAAGGGACAGCCCGGCCTGCTGGAGGTTGCCAACAAGGGAGTGGTTTTTTTCGATGAAGTGGGTGAACTGCCCCTGCACTTGCAGGTCAAGCTCCTCAGGGTCCTTCAGGAGCGGACCTTCATCCGCGTGGGAGGAACCAGGGAAATTTCCCTGGATATCCAGGTGGTGGCAGCGACCAATTGCAACCTGGCCGCCCTGGTGGACAAGGGGGCCTTTCGCCGGGATCTTTTCTATCGTCTCAATGTGGTCACCCTGACCGTGCCCCCGCTGCGGGAACGCAAGGCCGATCTCCCCTTGCTCCTCAATTATTTTCTGGAAAAACACGCCACCAAACAGCACAGGATCACTCGCATCGCCCAGGACACCCTGGAGGCCCTGGAAAACTACAGTTTTCCAGGCAATGTCCGTGAATTGGAAAATATAGTGGAAAGGGCCCTGGCCCTGGGAGCGGGCGAAACATTCACTCCGGACCTCCTGCCCGAGGAAGTGCGCACCCGGTCAGCGTCCCTCCAGGACACGAAAACATCCCACCTCATGACCCTGGAGGAAATGGAGCGCCACTATATTGCTGACATTCTTGCCGCTGTTGGGGGCAACAAGACCCGGGCTGCCGCCATTTTGGGCATCGACCGGGTTTCCTTGTGGCGCAAGCTCAAACGGTTGCACGTTGAAAAGGAATGCGTGTAACCACCATGCACAACGCCCGTTTCCACCATGGCCATGCACGTGAAAACGGGCGTCAGATCCATGGGGCCCACGCCCCCTGCAATTCCCCGGCTAGCTCCCCTCCTGCACCAGAGCCACCTTGGCAAACTCGCCCACCTCGTCAGCCAGCACAATCTCCAGATCCTGCACCACATCGGCATCCAGGGCCTCGATTTCCGCCTTGTTTTTCCGCGGAAAAACAAGCTGTCTGATCCCGGCCTGGGACGCAGCCAGCACCTTTTCCCGGATACCTCCCACGGGCAGGACATCCCCAAGGAGTGTCAATTCACCGCTCACGGCCACATCCTGGCGCACGGCCCGGCCCGTCAACAGGGAAAGCAGGGCCACGAAAATGGTTACTCCTGCCGACGGCCCATCCTTGCTCACCCCTCCGGACGGCAGATGGATATGGATATCCGAAACATCGAAAAATCCCGGATCAATATGGTACATGGCCGCGTTGCTGCGAAGATAGCTGAGGGCCGCCTGGGCTGATTCCCTGAGCACATCTCCCAGGGAACCTGTCAGCAAAAGCTGTTTGCTTCCCTTCATCCTGGCCACTTCCACAAAAATGATTTCTCCACCGGTGGCGGTCCATACAAGGCCCGTGGCCATGCCGACGCGGGGGGCCGAAAGAGCGCGGGTCTGGGTGAACAAAGGCGCCCCCAGCAAGGCAATGATACGCTCTTCATCAAGCACAACCGGAACGTTTGAATCGGCTTCCTGACGGTCCACACGCTGTCGGGCGATCTTGCGACACACATCCGCGATCTTGCGTTCCAGCCCGCGAAGTCCGGCTTCACGGGTATATCCCCTGATCAGGGAACGCACCCCTTCATCGGTCAGCCGGACATCCTGCGTGGTCAAGCCGTGACGCTTGAGCTGGGCAGGGACAAGAAACTGGCGGGCAATGGCCTCTTTTTCCCTGTACGTATAGCTGGAAAATTCGATCACCTCCATGCGGTCAAGCAGAGGTGCGGGCAGATTTTCCGCCATGTTGGCCGTGGCAATGAACATCACCTGGGAAAGATCAAAGGGGATATCCAGATAATGGTCAACAAAGGATGCATTCTGTTCCGGGTCCAGAACTTCCAGAAAAACAGAGACGGCATCTCCCCTGAAATCCTGGATGGTCTTGTCCATTTCATCGAGCATGATCACGGGATTGCGCACTCCGACCTTCTGGATTTCCAGAAGA
Organism: Desulfoplanes formicivorans; assembly: GCF_001748225.1. Classification (NCBI taxonomy): domain Bacteria; kingdom Pseudomonadati; phylum Thermodesulfobacteriota; class Desulfovibrionia; order Desulfovibrionales; family Desulfoplanaceae; genus Desulfoplanes; species Desulfoplanes formicivorans. Next base: position 559,051 of record NZ_BDFE01000015.1, on the reverse strand, counting down.
ATCCGCCCGGCCATGGCCCCCACATAGGTCCTGCGATGACCTCGCAGTTCGGCTTCATCCTTGAGACCGGCCAGGGAAAAGCGGACAAATTTGCGTTCCAGCGCCTCGGCAATGGCCCGTCCGATGGATGTCTTGCCCGTACCCGGAGGGCCGGTAAAACAGAGTACCGGACCATGCAGATGCGAGGCCCGTTCCCTGGCCTCCATCAAGGTGCGCACCTGTTCCCGGAGCTTGGTCAGATTGACCGGCTTGCTCAAGTAATGATCCGCGCCCTTTTGCAGGGCCGTAACCGCCGTATCCACCGTGGCATACCCGGTAATCATGATCACACTGGTATCCGGCCATTGTTTCCGGATCGTTCCCAGCAACTGAATGCCGTCCATGCGCTCCATCTTCAGATCCGTGATCACGATGTCCGCAGGCTGCTTATCCATATAATATACGGCCTCAAGTCCGTTTTGTGCCATGGAAACGTCATATCCGTCCTTTTCAAGCACATAGGCCAGATTGGTCCGGGCGATCTCTTCATCATCCACCACAAGGATGGTTGGACGCTGCCTGCCGATCAATGTTTTCACGGCCAGAAATTCCAGAATCCGTTCATGGATGGCATCCAGGCCAAGATGTCGGGATTTGAGAATGGTTGCCGCACGGTTGAGATCCAGGTTGTCCCGGGTGACCGCCTTCCAGGGCAGCGAAAGCAGGAACTCGAGGTAATTGATGCTTATGCCGGACTCCGGTGCAGACCGGTCCATACCGGTTAAACGCTCCCATTCCAGCTGGGCGGTTTCCCTGACCATGGCCGGAAGATCCTGGGCTGTGATGCGATCCCGCAATTCCTGCAGATACCCGGGCATCTCGGGAGCCGGCTGTTCCGCAGACGCAGATTCACAAGCCTCGGATTGTTCAGTGGACGGTGTCTTTTTCTTGAAAAACATGAAGCACCTGCCGTTGGCAAAGAGGTTGGTGGTGTTGCAACCCATCAGGAAACAGCAGCTCCCCGCGTGGTCGATTTCACAAAAAACCCGTAACCACCTACCGTTTTTTGCATGGTCTTGCATGCTTTTTTTCTTCTGCCCACTGTTGCACCGATGCAAAACGCAACATGTTCCTCCGATCCCAGACTTTTTTATATTCTCTTGTTTTTCGACAGCTTAGCCATGCCTTCTCAACGCAAAAACCGTTGCATGTCGCAACAGCCCTTGTGTTCCCTGATTGCACAATAAAAATTATCTTTTATTTTCAAATGGTTAAAGAGAAAAAGAATTTGGCACAATCCTTGGTTTACCCGGGTATGTTCAAAAAAGAACAAGCAGGAGGGAGCCGTTGGTGCACGCCCCATCCAACCTCCCACACCCAAACCAGGAGGGCTCATGGCACTCATGACAGGGATCAGACAAGGTATGGAACGACATTACCGCAATCTGGCCAAAACCAATTGCAACACGTGCGACATGGGCACGTGGACGATCAACAAATCCATTGCCCAAGCACACAACACCTGGGGAGAACAGATGAAAGTATTTTTTGCCAAATTCAAAAAAGACACGGGTGAGTATGCGGCCCGTTCAGCAAACACCGCCCCCACTGCCACCCGCACCGCGTCCGAAAACAACACAGCCCGCACAGGTTCAAAAATCCTTGTCGTGTGCAAAAGCACGACCTTTTCAGAAGAAATGATGCACTATGCCGCCAGTATGGCATCAAGGACCCAAAGCGATATCGTGGCCTTGAGTCTCGATGAAAAGGGCAGTGATTTTGATCAGTTTTGCAAACAGGCCTCGGCCAATGCCGCCGACTTTGCCCGCAAGGCCCAGGAACTGGGTCTCAGATTTTCCCATCTTGTCCTGCACGGCCAGGAAGAAAGCGTCCTGGATTCCCTGTACGCCAAGGATCCCGGGTATCGATACGTCATGGACGATGTGCCCGCCCTGACCGGCAAAGCCCATTCCATCCCCGTGTACAGCAGGGTGTCCCTGCGGGTGGGCTGAAGCAGAAATTTTTCCAGATCACACAACCAGACACAATCAGATCATACAGATGCTTTATGGCGTTTAAGGAAAGTAACACATGACTCCAGAAATCATGCTCGTCATGGCCGTTCTCGTACTGGCCATTTTGATGTTTATTTTTGAATGGGTCCGGGTGGACATCGTGGGCATCATCATGATGGTCCTGCTTCCCCTTTTGGGGCTGGTCACACCCAAGCAGGCCATCAGCGGCCTGAGCAGTAATGCGGTGGTGTCCATCATCGCCGTGATCATTATTGGTGCCGGACTGGACAAAACCGGGGTCATGAATGGCGTGGCCCGGGTCATCCTCAAATTTTCGGGAAAGAGTGAAAACAGGATCATGGCCCTTATTTCCGGGACCGTGGCTTTCATCTCCGGCTTCATGCAGAACATTGGTGCCGCAGCCCTGTTTCTTCCTGCAGCCAAGCGCATCGCCACCCAGACCCGCATTCCCGTAGGACGGATTCTGCTGCCCATGGCCTTTTGCGCCATTATCGGAGGCTGTCTGACCCTGGTGGGTTCCAGCCCCCTTATCCTGCTCAACGACCTCATGATCGTTGGGGGCAAGCATTACGAACCTTTTGGCCTCTTTGGCGTAACCCCGGTGGGCATCTGTCTGGTGGTGGCCGCCATTGTCTACTTCATGTTCTTTGGCCGGTTTATCCTTCCGGTCCGCAAGGCGGATGAAGATGCCGACGGCCCCATGTCCGGCCTCCTTGCTGCGACCTATCAAGGGGTCGGAACCCTTTTTGAACTCCATATCCCCGAAGATTTTACCCGCCAGGAATCGTTGAAAAACATGGATCTTCGCCCCCTGTATTTCACCACGGTGGTGGCCATTGCCAGGGACCAGGGCAAACAGAAACTCTTCGCGCCCTCCCCGCAGGAAGAAATACGCGCCGGCGATCACATCGCCGTTGTGGGACCCCGCGAATACGTGGCATCAATGGCCAGGGATCTCGGGTGGGACCTTCTTCCGGATCTGACCACCTTTGGAGAAGACCTCTCCGGGAACAATGCCGGAATCATGGAGGGAATCCTGACTCCCCGGTCGGAACTGGTGGGGCACACCATGGGCGAATATGGATTCCGTCGCAATTACCAGGTCTCTCCCCTGGCCATCTTTCGCGGGAAAAAAATCTTTGTCAGCGGCCTCACGGACATTGTTCTCCAGGCCGGAGACGCCCTGCTTCTGCACGGACAGTGGAAAATGTTCCATCTGCTCAAGGAAAAACCCGACATGGTCTTTACCGAAGACGTCAAGGGGGAAATCCTGCGTACGGAAAAGGCCAAAATGGCTGTTGCCTGGCTGGTCATCTCCCTGGTCATGATCCTGGGATTCCATGTCCAGCTTTCCATTGCCCTTTTGACCGGAGCCCTGGGCATGGTTCTGACCAAGGTCATGACCATTGACGAGGCCTACCAATCCGTGGACTGGATGACGGTGTTCCTTCTTGGCGGACTCATCCCCCTGGGCATGGCCTTTGAAAACACGGGGGCTGCCAAATTTATCGCCGATTCCATCATGGGCGCCCTGGGCACCCCCACCCCCATGCTCCTTATGCTGGTGATCGCCCTGTTGACCTCGTTCTTCACCCTGGTGGCCTCCAATGTGGGCGCAACCGTGCTCCTGGTGCCCCTGGCCATGAACATGGCCCTGCGGGCCGGAGCCGACCCCCGCATTGCCGCCCTGACCGTGGCTGTAGCCGCATCCAATACCTTTGTGCTGCCCACCCACCAGGTCAACGCCCTGGTCATGCGTCCCGGAGGGTTCAGGACCATCGACTATGTTCGGGCCGGAACAGGCATGACCGCCCTGTATCTGGTGGTCATGCTCGGAGCCCTGGCCTTTTTTTACGGACTCTAACCCTAGTAGAGGGAACAACATCCTCCCTATGGTTCGCCGGTTTGATGCCTCGGCCGGCCTGCATCGCTTCGGAGCCACGTCCCGCACACATCGACCTCACAACCTCCGCATTCCTCTGCACCGTCGCCACACCCAAGGGACACGGCCAAAGCAAAACAGGAACGGGCGGTCCACCAGTGACCGCCCGTTCCTGTTCTTTTTGCATCCAGTCAGTTTCATTTCACCGAAGCAAACACCTTTTGCAGCAGTTTTGATCCCTGACCCATGGGATCCTGGCGCAAGGCAGCCTCGTTTTCGGCCATGACGGCGAACAACCCGTCCAGGGCCTTTTCCGTGACATAGTCGTCGATATTGCCCATGCTCATCCCGCCCAGACCGGCCATTCCCTTGGCCTTGTCCTGCATGGTCTTGAGATACTTGGTCACGTTGACACTGTCCGTGGCCTCCTTGACCAGAGGCGAAAATTCCTTGGTCAACTGTTCCCCGGTATGTTCCTTGAAATACATGGTGGCGGCATCGTCCTTGCCATTGAGGATCTTCCGGGCATCCTCCAGACTCATGGCCTTGACCGCATCCACAAAAAGAGGAGTGGCCTTGGGAACAGCCTTTTCAGCAGCCCGGTTCATGCTGACCACAAAATCCTTGACCAGCTGATCCTGTCCCGTGCTTTCAAGCCCCTTGGCCACCATGGACAGATAGCCGGGAACAGGGATGAACACCTTGGGGTTTTCAAGAAAACCATTCTGGCGTCCCAGGGCATCCACGGATCGCTGGGCCGCCGAGGTCAAGGCTTCCTTGAGCCCCATGACGACCTCGTCGTCCGTGGCAGAGGCTCCTCGCGGAGCAGCCGAGACCGATCCCTTGAGAGAATCTGCAACATTGCCAACCGTATCGGTCCATCCCGCCAGGATGGGCGCAGACACGCCCAGGCAGAGCATACCGGCCAGAACAGCCATGACGAGCTTGTTCATACTTTCCCCCGATTGTTAAATGAAAGACGGGTTGTGGCCCTTCAGGAAGGAGCACTGTCCTCCTGATTGCCAACAGGACCTTCCAGACACCCGAAAAACATGCTTAAGCTTTTTTTTTCACAATCATTGCATTCCCCCAAAGAAGACGTATAAGAGTGTTCTGTCCCCAAGACGCCACGTCTTGGGCTTTCCATCTCAACCACTTATCACAAGGGAGGTCTTGTGCTTTTTGTCAGCGCCATCGCCCAGGCAATGGAACGTCACTATAACCACCTCGCAACTTACGGCTGCAACACCTGCAGCGCAGGAACGTGGAGCATCAACAATGCCCGGCATGCCAGCAAGCACGCCCATGGACCAAACGTCCGCTCTGTCCTCGCATTCCTCCGACACCTTCCCCATGGATCCAAGCGGTAACCCGCTTTCTTGCAATCCCCTCCGACAGTAACTCTCTCTTCTTCAGCCATCGGGAGGATCAAAATGGACACAGACAGTGTCTGGTTTTGATTCTCCCTTTTTGGTTTGCCCTACAGCCGGACCAATCCTTCGGCCACCTCCTCAAGGCCCGGACGATCAAGAATGCGTATGCAGGCGCCATTGCCCCTTACAAGCCCCTGGGACTCCATCTTCCTGAGTGTTCGTGAAAGGGTTTCGGGAATGGTTCCCAAATATTTGGAGAGCTCGGTTTTGGACAGATCAAGGGTAAAGGTATCGGTTTGGCCCGCAGCTGCCAGCAAGAGAAAATGACTGGCCAATCGCGCAGGAACCTCCTTGAGACTCAGCTCTTCGACCTTGTTCACAAAGGATCGCAATCGTCTGGAAAGCAGGGCCAGCATCTGCAAGGCGAGATCCGGTTCCCTGGCCAGAAGCTTGCGGAACGCATCCCTTGGGAAAAAAAGCAACCGGGAAGGTTCCAACGTCACGGCCGAAGCGGGAAACCTGTCCCCGGCAAACACCGCCACTTCGCCAAAGGCCTCTCCGGATCCAAACACGTGCAGGATGTGTTCTTTGCCTGAAAAGGATGTCCTGAAAATTTTCACCCTGCCCGTCTTGACCAGATAAAACCCGGTACCCGCATCACCGGCCCAGAAGATGGACTGTCCCTTGGTCACGTGCATCTCCCTGGCAATCTCGGCCAGAAAGGCCAGATACTCTTCCTGCAACCCGCCAAAAAGATCCACTCGCGTGAGAAAATCAATGATAGTTTCAGTATGCATGCCCCCTTTCACCGCAGGGATTGACTCAGGTCAAGGGTTCGCATGATACCAGCGCGTAGAAACAGTCTGTCACACCAGAAAGTTTTTGCTTCATCCATCCTGTATCCCCGTGCCGTCATGCCGACCATCCTTCTGACAATCACAAGCATCGTTCTTCTGGCCGCCCATACCCTCCGTTGGGGGGAAGCCGGCATGGCCGTCTCCCTTGTCCTTTTCGCCACCCTCATGGGGACCAGACGACAATGGGTTCGTCTGGCAGCCCTGCCGGTACTGGTCTGGGGACTGTTCATCTGGTCCCGGACAGGTATCTTTCTGCTGCATTTCCGCATGGCAGCGGATCTTCCCTGGGTACGTCTGGCAGTCATCATGACTGCGGTCATGAGTGTTACCCTGCTGGGGTTGCTCGGCCTGGCCATGGGACCGGGCCGCCGCTTCTTTGTCCGGCAGCCCCCCCACGACACGGCCCGGGCCGCTGTTTTCATCCTAACGGCCGGTCTTTTGCTCGGCATCCGGCATCTGTCGGCCATCCCCTTGCTGCTGGCCGACAGGTTCATCCCGGGACTCGGTCCCCTGGAAATTTTCGCTCTGGCCCTGTACGCCGTCTGGGTTTGCGGTCGGCTGCTCGAACCCAAAACCCAGGCCTCAACCCGACGAGTTGTCTGGCTGCTCTTTTCCGTGATATTTTTTGCCCAGCTTTTCCTTGGTCTTCTCGGCATGGAAAGTTTTCTGATGACGGGCAAACTCCACCTGCCGGTTCCGGCCCTCATCCTTGCAGGGCCCCTGTTTCGGGGCGAGGGATGGTTCATGCCCATCCTGTTCGGATCAACCCTGCTCATGGTGGGTCCTGCCTGGTGCAGTCACTTGTGCTACATCGGGGCCTGGGACCATTGCATGGCCCAACACAACCGACCCCACCCTCTGCCCGGGTGGACGCGAATCCTGCGCTGGTCCATCCTGGTGCTGGTTGTCCTGACCGCCCTGTTGCTCCGCTTCATGCAGGTTCCCGCTCCTGACGCCGCCATGCTAGCCGGCATGTTCGGCCTGATCGGCATCGGGATCATGATCCTTGTTTCCCGCAGGATGGGGACCATGGTCCACTGCACCACCTTTTGTCCCATTGGCATTCTTGGCAATTATCTGGGCAAACTGGCACCCTGGAGAATGCGCATTGCCAGCTCCTGCACACGCTGCACAACATGTTTTCGAGCATGTAGGTACAATGCCCTGGACCTGAGCGCCCTCAGCCAGGGCAAACCGCACACCACCTGCACCCTGTGCGGGGACTGTGCGAGCGCATGCCCACACGGGGCGCTGACTTTTTCAGCCCCCCTCATGAGACCGGCAAGGGCCAGACAACTCTTCATGATCGTGGTGACCACCCTGCACACCCTTTTCCTCGGCGTGGCCAGGATATGAAACACCAAACATCCTCATACGCTTCCCAACAGCTCCTGCCCGCCCCAGACCTCCAGCAATCATACAAAAAAGGGTTACATGAGTTCATATCATGCAACCCTTTTCATCCCACTTTTGTCTGCATTCAGTCCGGAATCATTACCGGGACAACAACATCAGGACTTTTTGCCTTTCCGGAACAGCACAAAAGGAAGTCCGCCTGCCAAAAGGAAAAGGGCACCCGGCACCGGAGTGGGGCTCATCCCCGACACCTTGACGATCATATCATTGTAATCGGGCTCCATCTTCTTGCCATGCTTTCCCCTTTCCTGAGGCCCGTAGTTATGCTGCGGGTCTCCCATCATCATGTCTTCCCAATAGAGATAGTACTTGCCATGTTTCCAGGAAGTCTTCATGTAATCCATGCCGTTGTTGTCATGGCCTGCCATGGGATCGCTCAGGAAAATGCCGCCATTTTCTCCTGCACTGGAATCCAGATAAAAACCAAACGCATTTGTTAATGAGAACCCTGCACTTGCCAGCATGTCCCCTGTCAAGGTTGCCTTGGCTCCCGGTCCTTGCTCTCCCGAAAAAATTTCATAAAACAGAGGATGACCTTCCGAAGTTCCCAACTGATAGATTCCAAAGGTATTGATCGGCGCATAGCTGGCGTATTCCGCCTTCAGGCAAAAGGTTGCCTCACCGGAATCATCAAGTGTCCAATAGGAATCATAAGGAACAACAATGGACGCATGAACCGTCGAACACAAAAACAACACGCAACTTGCCACCACCAATTGCAACAGACATTTTTGCATACAATCCTCCTTTCGGGTTTGAGATGGAAAATGCTTTCACCATCCTCCCCATAGAAAAAGTATGCCAAAAAAAAGGCCTTGTCTTTCTTGATCTTTTTTCACCAGAATATATTTTTTCCGGCTCTTCCAGACACCTGAACACTGCTTGCTGACTTTTCCGGGACCCCCCAAACCATCCACAAAGACGCTGCATCATATGGACGGTCGGCAATCACCCGTTCCGGGCCTTCCAATCGACCAGGAGACAGAACAATGCATGTACACGACAAGGTTTTCGAACCAACGCCCTTGGAGCTTGCGCAGCACATGGACCACACCCTGTTGCGACCGGATGCCACCCATGCGGACATCCTTCATGCGTGTGAACAGTCCATGGCCTACCGGTTCATTGGCTTGTGCATAAACCCGTGTTATGTCACCCTGGCATCCCGGGCATTGCAGGGCTCGTCTGTCCGGGTGATCTCGGTGATCGGATTCCCTCTGGGGGCGCAGACTCCGTACGGCAAGGCTATGGAGACCCAAAAGGCCCTTGAAAACGGCGCACGAGAAATCGACATGGTCATCCACCTCGGGGCCCTCAAAAGCAGAGAATACAAGGTGGTTCAAGAGGATATTGCAACCATTGCCGGATTCTGCCACCAGGAGCAGGCCCTGCTCAAAGTGATCATTGAAACCTGTCTGCTCACGGACGAGGAAAAACGGATTGCCTGTGACCTGTGCGTGGCCGGAGGGGCGGACATGGTCAAGACCTCCACGGGATTTGGCGCGTTTGGCGCAACAATTGAAGATGTCCGATTGCTCCATGAGCTGGTTGCTCCAAACGGTCTGGGGGTCAAGGCGTCCGGCGGGATCAGAATCCTTGATGACGCCTTGTCCATGCTGCAGGCAGGGGCCGTTCGACTGGGTACGAGCAGCGGGGTGGCCATTGTCCGGGAATTGCATCAAAGGATGCAGGCACAACACACCCCTTGAAAAACCGGTTTACATCTGCTGTTTTTGACTTGCATCAAGGCTTCCTCCCGGCAAACACCCTATACCGGCATCACAACATCAACACCGATTCCAGGGAGTGCCTCATGCAAACAATCCGAAAAATCATAGAAATCGATGAAGAACTGTGCGATGGTTGCGGACAATGCGTACCCAACTGCGCCGAAGGTTCCATTCAAATCATAAACGGCAAGGCCAAAGTGGTTGCCGACAACCTGTGTGACGGCCTGGGAGCCTGTCTGGGACATTGCCCCCGGGGAGCCCTGAGCATTGTGGAACGGCCAGCGGACGCATTCGATCCCGAGGCAGTGGAACGATTCCTGGCTGCCAAGGCAACACCTCAGGCAAAAACACCGTCCCAATGTCCCTCGGCCCGGATGCAGACCTTGCAGCCCTGTCCCGCTGACAGTCCCGGGAGCTCGGCAGGAGGCTCGGCCCTGTCCCACTGGCCGGTGCAGATCCGGCTGGTTCCTGCACAGGCACCCTTTCTCAAGGACGCTGACCTGCTCGTGACTGCAGACTGCGCCGCCCTTGCCAGTCCCACCTTTCATGCCGACTATCTCCAGGGGAAAGTGGTTATGATGGGATGTCCCAAATTCGACGACACATCCCTGTATCTTGACAAATTCATCGAAATCTTCAGGAACAATCCGCCCCGCTCCATCACGGTCCTGCGCATGGAAGTCCCCTGTTGCGGAGGCCTGCCGGGCCTGATCCAGGCAGCCCTGGAAAAAACCAGGGCCGACATCCCCGTCTCCATCGTCACCCTGTCCACGTCGGGCAGGGAAGTACAGCCTTTGTAAACGCGCAGCCGGAACCGCCTGGCACCTTGTGACCACCCACCGCATCCGGCCAAAGGGTGCGGCTTTATCCTTCAACCATCGGGAGGAACCCATGAAAATGATCAATTTGTTCGAGGAGGGAAGCTTCAACGAGATAGCCTTCAAGACCCTGCTGGTCCACGACTCCGAAAACTTCAAGATCCTCAATTTCAACTTCAAGGCTGGCCAGGACCTTCCGGTTCACTCCCATGACATTGACGGCGAAGTAAGCATTGTTGTCCTGGAAGGAACAGGAGTCTTCCTGGCTGCCGATGACAAAACCCTTCCGGCCAGGCCCGGCGACGTCCTGGTTTGTCCCATCAAAACGCCCCATGGCGTTCGGGCAACCACCGATATGCGGGTTCTCGTGACCATAGCCCCGCCCATCTGATGGCCCTGCACCAAGACCATATGCAAACAGGCCGTTTTCCCAAGGGGAAACGGCCTGTTTGCATATTTGTGGCAAGATCAGTCAGGCATCAATAAACCAGCTGCAGCCAGGACTCTCTATTGGCTGGTCAACCACCCTTGCCCTGCAAAAGGGCCAGCAGCTTGAGGGCACCCTGGTGGGTCGGGTCCCTGTCCAAAACCATGCGAACATACTTGTCTGATTCGGCCATCTGCCTGACATGAAAATAAATACGGGCAAGGTTGAAGGGTACGCTGATATCGACGTTCAGAAGATCAGGATTCTTGTCCAAGGCCATGGTGGCATGCTCAAGGGCCTTGAAATACATTTTGCCCTGCAGATAGGCCATGGCCAGGTTGTAGAACAAGCCGGCATTGTCCGGATCGACCTTCAAAGCTTTTACATAATAGTTGATCGCCTGCTTCCATTTCCCCTGTTTGCGAAGATGCCGGCCGATTTCATTAAACATCCACATATCCTGAATGGAAAAATCATCCGATTTCAAGGTCATGGCCTCATTCATGTACCCGATACCCAGCTCGGGATCAATGGCCATAACCTTCTGCCCCACGTTCATGAGGGTCGCGACAATCTGGTCCCGTGCATGCCTTCGAACAACCGCCACGGCTGCATCAAAATGCTTCCGGGCGCGCACAGCATCTCCTAGGTCCGCACAGATGTCCCCAATGAGAATCTTGCGCTGGTGATTCAGGGGCGACAACCTGTCCAGTCTTTCAAGGACTGCGATGCGTGCCTCACGATCATTGATTTCAGCATACAGGTCAGCCAGCCGCTCAAGGGGCTCAAGGTACATCCTGGCCTTGCTTGCAGCCTGTTTATACCTGGCTTCCGCCTCATCATACCGCTTGGCCTTGCGGGCCATGTCGCCCAAAAGGATATTGGCAATGGAGCTTTCGGGATTGACCTCAAAAATGCGGTCAATGTGTGATTGGGCCGCATCCGTATCACCTTTGGCAATAGCCTCTGCTGCCTTGTCGACCAATTCCCTCAGGTTGTTGGGTTTGATGGTATAGACGATTTTCTTGATAATGGAATTGACAGAAACAGGCTTGATAATGATGTTGTCGGCGCCCATCTCGTGAAACAGGCAAAGAACATCACGATTCAGTTCCGAACTCAGACAGATTATCCAAACCTTCTCCCCCAAAGCCTCCTTGATTTGCCGGAAATACATCGTGTTGTTTACTTCGCCCATGGAAGCCTCCACCAGCAGGACAAGCTTGTGAAAGCGCTTGAGCATGGTATGCATACGGCGGACATAATGTGTTGCACGCGTCTCGCAGTACATGCAGTCCTTGGGCATGCCCAGGGTCTTAATCAATCCTTTGAAAATACGCACAAACGTCGTATCACCGCTGACAAGAAGAAACCCACCGGCCTGGTCCACAAAACTGCGAATGGTTTGATCCAGAACTTCCCGCTTACCCAACAAATACAACTCCTTCTTATTCTTGTGTTAACGCCTTTAAGGACGAAATGCCGGCACGTCTTCATACATTCTGCAAGCCGTGGTATCGGCACCGGATTCCCTGACGCAATGATCCTTGAGGTCATTAAGAAGTCGCCTGGCAGGGACGTGACCATGATCATTGATACAGGCAATCTTCGCGTATTGGGAAGCTTCTGAATATTGCCCGAGCTTATAATATATCATACAGATATTATAAGGGATATCAGCATCAAGATTGAGAAGCTCCGGATAATGCTCCAGGGCCGCTTCAATATACTCCCGAGCCTTCTGATACTGCTCACCCTGAAAATAGGCCATGGCAAGATTATACGCCAGTCCCCAATCGTCAGGAACAATCTCCATGGCCCTCTTATAGTATGTGACGGCATCCTTCCATTGTCCCCTCTTGCGCAACACGCCACCGATTTCGGTGAACATCCAAAGATCACTGGCACGCAAATCATCGGCCTTAAGCTCAAGGGCCTCCTTCATGTAAGCGAGACTGCGTTGAGCATCTACGCCCTTGAGCTTGGTGCCCACTTGCATTCTGGAATAGCTGATCATCTCCCTGGCCTGCATACCGACCAATTGAAGAGCCTCCTCGTAACAGGCAACACACTGCCCGGCCTTTCCGAGTTTGGCATAGACATCGCCAAGGGCTATTTTGCGTTCAAAATTGAGTGGAGAAATCTTATCCATTAATTTCAATATACTAAGCTGTTCTGTCAAACGACCGAGTTCACCATACAAATCCACGAGCCGTTCCAGAGGCTGCAAGTGCATCCGGGCGTTTTGCGAAGCCTTGCGATAGCATTGTTCCGCCAGATCAAACTCCTTGTTACGGCGGTGAATATCGCCCAAAAGGATATAGGCAATGGTGCTTTCGGGATTGGCCTTGAGGATCTCCTGGGCAATGACCCGAGCGGTCCGAAAATTGCCGCGAGCAATGGCTTTTTTTGATTTAGCCACTAACGCTCTGAAATTATTTGGCTTAATTGAAAATGCGATCTTCTTGACGATGGTATCGATGGATACGGGCTTGACCATGGTATTGTCGGCACCCAGTTCCCGAAACAGACTGAGAGTATCGCGCCCGCTTTCGTTGCACAGGCAGATGATGGTCACCCGATCATCCAGAATATCCTTGATATGCCGGAAGTACTGCGTATTGTTGCGCCCTTCGAGAGTGGCTTCGATAAAGACGATAACCCGGTTGAAACGATCAAGCATCCTGCGGATTTCCCTGATATAATGCCGGCCCAAGGGATCATGGTGCATGCTTGTGTCAGCCAGTCGCAAAACCTTCATGAAACCTTTGAACATCCGCAAAAACACGTCGTCCTGGCTCACGATCAGGAAACCACCACCATTGTCGACAAAGTACCGTACGATTTGATTAAGGGATTCTCTTTTTTTCATTGCATGCTCACAACAACTACCCGCAAGAATACGTTACCATTCAACACCGATGAATGACGAACATTCAATCGTTGATGTTGACCGGATAGGTACACGCGCGCAGAAAGGACAAGCCTTACTGCTCCCGAAGGTGTAAGCCGATGGATTACTACTCACAACCTGCTAAACGGGTTACACGGACCACATGGATAAAAGGACGATAATGAACAGAGAGGGCAACATGCTGGAAATGCGAATTTGCTTGATTTCCAGTATGTTGATTCCGATACCTAAGATGAGGACCCCGCCTGTTGCCGTGAGTTGGGCAATAATATCCGGGGAAAACAGGGATTGGCACGAGGTGGCAAACAGCGTCAGTACCCCTTGATACAGCAAAACGGACACTGCGGAAAAAAGCACGCCAACACCGTAGGTTGTGGCCAGGACCACCGAGGTGAACCCATCGAGAACAGACTTGGTAAACAGCACTGAATGATCTCCACGGATACCCTCGTCAAACGAACCCACAATAGCCATGGCTCCGATACAAAAAATCAGGGAAGCCGAAATGAATCCGTCCGTGAACAGGGGGTTCTTGGACCGAATCATCCCCTTAAGACAAAGGGCCAGCCGCTCGAACAATTCTTCCAGCCGAAGCAGTTCCCCAAGGATCCCGCCCAAAAGCACGGCAATGATCACCATCAGGGCATTCTTCATGTCAAAGGCCATTTGCATGCCAATGACCAGGACACACAAGCCCACCCCCTGGAAGGAAACAATCCTGATGCGCTCGGGGAAACGCCCCCGGAGGACCAGTCCCACCACGCTACCCAAGGCTATGGCCGAAGCATTCACCAATGTACCAACAGGTACAATCATGTCCTTCTCCCGTGTACTTCATTTTCATTATGCGGCCGTATCCGCTCACAGCATGCTTCGGCACCCAAACCATCACAGACCGGCAAGGCCTTCGATCCGACGTTGGTACGCCAGAACCCCCTGGACCATCCCCTCGGCGAGCCGGTCCAGATAGGCCGTGGAGCGCAGACGCTTGGCCTCCGCCGCATTGGTGATATACCCCAGTTCGGCCAGGACAGCAGGCATTTTGGAGCCCATGAGCACATAAAAGGGAGCGCCCTTGACCCCGTGATCATTGACTTTGTACTTGGTCCGGACCTTGTTCAACGACTTGGTATGGATATCCTTGGCCAGATCTCTGGACTCGGTGATCTTGGAATTGAGCATCAGGTCGGTGAGGATGACCTGAAGATCACTGATTTTCTTCACCGAGACGGCATTTTCACGCGCAGCTACGCGAACAGCATCCCGTGACTTGGCCAGGTTGAGATAGTAGAGTTCCAACCCGTGAGCCCGCTTGTCCGGGCAGGCATTGCAGTGCACGGAGATGAATAGGTCGGCGTCTCTGGCATTGGCCATGGCCGTACGTTCCTCAAGAGGCACAAACACATCCGTGGTTCGGGTGTACAAGACCTTGAACCCCTTTTTCTCCAGCTTCTTTCCAAGGATCTTGGCCATCTTCAAATTGATGTCCTTCTCCCGGATCTTGTTGGCCACGGCACCAGGGTCCTTGCCTCCATGACCGGGATCAACCATGATCGTTTTGATCTTCAATCCCAGTTGTTCCACCAGACTGCGGGCCACACTTTTGCTCTGGGCATTTTGGGAGACAATGGTCGTGTTACTCGTGGACGCGCTGCGGGTGTCTGCAGGGGAAGGCTTTGTCCCGCCAGTCTTGTCCCCATAGACGTCAATAACCACCCGAAAAGGATTGGACAGGGAAAAAACCCTGAAATTATCGATGGAATCAATGTCCAGGACGACGCGGGCATCCTCTTTGGAATGCCTTCCCACCCGAATGGAGCGCAAGATGCCGTCGGCAACATGCTGCTCGGTTGCAATCTCCCTACCTACGCCCGTGTTTTTCAGATCAACAAAAAGGCGGTGCGGTGTTTTCAGGGAAGAATCAGGTTTGAGCAGGTGGTTGTAAAACCCGGTCTGTTCATCAAGATCCAGAACAACCCGGGTATAATCCTTACTTGACCAATGCCTGACCCTGACCAGATGAGCCGCCGTTTGGGTACCAGGCTTGGGCGATGCATGCGAACTCCGGGAAACGGTCTTCTTGGCCGGAGTTCTGGAAGTCGATGGAGCCGATGACAATGCGGACTTGGACGCGGATTTGGACGAGGAGGCACGAACCGTCTTCCGATTCGTTTTGTCCAGCTTTTCGAGCATCTTTTTGGCCTTGGGAGCCATATCCCCTTTGGGATACTTGTGGACGATCGAAAGCAATGACAGGTAGGCCTGATCCTTGTCTTTGAGCTGGTTCATTTCCACCTGGGCCCTGCGGAACAACGCGTCGTCAGCCCAGGAATGATCAGGAAACCGGAGAACCACCCGGGTGTAATAATCCACAGCCTTGAGGGCGTCGGACTTGAGCATGGAGATCTTGGACATCTCGTCATAGACACGACCAAGATAGAACAGGGATTTGGGCGCGTAGGAGCCCTTGGGAGACTGGGTGTAGGCGCGCTGGAAATGGTCCTTGACCGCATACCAGTGGGAACGATACTTCGCCTTACGCGGATTATCGAGCAGGCGGTGAAAATCCCTCCATCCCTGCTTGAATTCCTGGGAAGGATATGCGGAAAAGGCAGAGTCCGTTCCCCCTATGAGGAAGAACAGACAGACCAGAAGCATACAGGAAAGTATACGGGTATGTTGCGGCATGGAACCTTGGTAGAGCGATGTCGGGATGCTGTCAAAGGTTTACCCCAAGGCATGACCGGCATTCAAGATGGTCTTGCAAATCCATTTCCTCGGCACAAAGGAACAAACATGAATCAGCAAACATCGTGGCCGGCCCTGTTGATCACCATCATGGCATGTCTGCTTGTGGGTACGGGCTGCGGCCAAAAAATCGCCGTCGACCATGGCCGGCCTGCGCCCCCCAGGACGTCAACTCCTCCGAAGCACAAGGCCACGCAAAAAACCTATACGGTCATGGGGCAGACCTATACCCCCCTGCCTTCGGCAACCAACTACACGGAAACAGGCATTGCCTCCTGGTACGGCAGCAAATTTCATGGCCGATTGACCGCAAGCGGCGAAGTCTACGACATGCATCAGCGCACGGCCGCCCACAGGGTCCTCCCCATGCAGACATGGCTCACAGTGACCAATCTGGACAACGGCAAAACAACCCGGGTTCGCGTCAATGACCGGGGGCCGTTTGTCAAAAACAGAATCCTTGACCTCTCTTTTCAGGCGGCCAAGGATCTGGGTATTGTGGGACCGGGAACCGCCCGGGTCCGCATCCAGGCTGAAGGGACCCGGACAACGTGGCTAACCGGCCCTTTCTACGTGCAGGTGGGCTCATTCACCATCAAGGACAACGCCCTGAAGGTGTGCAGCAAGATGCAGCAACAGGGGTACGCCCAAAGCCGCATCCACCCCATCAACCTGAACGGACAAACATTCTGGCAAGTCCATGCAGGGAGCTTCGCGACCATGGCCGACGCCCAAAGCGCTTTGAAGCGACTTGCGGTACAATCCCCTTCAAGCTTTATTCTTGCGGATTGAGTTCTGCCCTGAACTTTCTGGAAATGCGAAACACGACCACCTTGCGGGGCGGCAGGATAATGCTTTCGCCCGTCTGGGGATTTCTTCCCTTGCGCGCGTTTTTCTCATAAGCCTCAAACTTACCGAATCCACTGCTCAACAGGGCGTAATCCTTTTTGATGGCCCGTTTCATAATGGAAAGCAGGCTTTCCACCTGATTCTTCACTTCAGCCCTGTTGCGGTTGGTCTTCTCGTAAATAGCGTTGACAATATCGGCTTTGGTCAATGTTCTCGAACTCATCGCTTTCTCCTGACAGGGTTAAATCGTTGGCAAAGGCTCCAAAGGATGGTTGATTGATCGTGTTCGTTCATGCGTTTTGAATAAGTGGCAAGACATGCTTATAGGCATCTTTACACAAATCGACAAGGTTTTTCAAGAGAAATAAGCAGTTAAACCACTATGATGACAAAAGGCGTATCTTTGTTCCCGGACATGGAAAAACGGCCAAAAATCCGCCCTGGCTTTCGGAGCCAAGGGCACCATGCAGGGCAGGCCAACTTATAACCATATGATATCATTCAACCATCCAGAACCTTCCCGCAAGCATCCCCCAACCTTTCCCGTATTCCTGCCTTTTCAGGGATGCCCGGGAAGATGCATCTATTGCTCCCAGAACCTGCAAACCGGTCAGCCGAGCCAATCCCTGTCCGCGCGCCTCAAGAACCTTGCAGATGATCTGGAAGCGCGCAAAAAGCGCCATTTGCCCCCCATTGGTCTGGGCTTTTTCGGAGGAACCTTCACGGCCATACCCCGGGAATGGATGCTCAGGTTCCTTGACGTGGGATTGACCTACAAGAAACAGGGGGTCATCTCCCACATCAGGTGCTCAACCCGCCCCGATGCCATTACGCCGGACATGCTGCAGATATTGGCCCGGGCAGGTCTGGACATGGTCGAACTGGGCATTCAGAGCTTTGACCAGGATATCCTTGACCGGGCCCTGCGGCACTGCGACCAAAAGACAGCCCTTGCGGCATGTACCATGATCCAGGAGGCTGGGCTCGAACTCGGCCTGCAAATGCTTCCCGGCCTGCCGGGACACAACTGGCAGACCTGGCAGGAGGACATACGCACATGCTGCACCATCCGCCCGCAGATCATCCGCCTTTATCCCTGCCTGGTACTTGAAGGAACCGTTCTGGCGAGCTGGTTTCGCCAGGGCACATACATTCCCCTGGACATGGAAGAAACCCTTTTCCAGCTTGCCTGGGCCATCAGACAACTCTGGTCCCATGGCATTGCTGTCATCCGCATAGGACTGACCCCCGAGCCCCTGCTTTTGGACAATGTCCTGGCCGGTCCCTGGCACCCCAGTCTGGGCAACATGGTCCGATCCAGAGCCCTTGCGGAAATCATTGAAGAACAGGTACACAGGTTGGGACATCCGCCCCGCTCTCTGAAGGTACCCACTAGGTACAGTGGAGAACTCTGGGGATACCGCAAGGGAAATGAGACCCGACTCGCCCGGGCGGGCATCACCAGAACAATGGTCCAATACACCCCTAACCCGTTCTTCACCCTGCAATAGGAACCGGTCAATATGCGGACCATGCAGCGCATGGCGCAATACCGGCTCTCTTTGAAATGAGGCCACAACCGTCCGATGGCACAGGGCTACACCCTCACGGACGCTGTCTGTTACCATACGCGACCATCACCCTGGTGCGCGCATACCTTCCAACCCACGATCACCATGACCACTTTATCGAACACGCTTCGTATCCATACCATAAGCCTCGGTTGTCCCAAAAACAGGGTCGATACCGAAGTCATGCTCGGCACCATGCTTTCGTCCATCCAGGCCGTAGACACTCCCGAACAGGCCGATGTCGTCCTCGTCAACACCTGCGGATTTATCGAGCCCGCCGTACAGGAGTCCGTTCAGACCATTCTGGAAACGGCCGACGCCATTGCAGACCTCAATCCCAAACCCCTCCTTGTTGTCACCGGCTGTCTGGTCATGCGCTACGAGCAGGAACTGCGTCAGGAACTTCCGGAGGTTGACCTGTTTGTGACCATTCCCCAACAAAAGGAGCTTCCAGCCCTCCTCAAGCAGGCTCTGCACCGGAACATACCCAACGAGAGAAGCCGGGCCTTGTCCACGTCACCGGGATACGGGTATCTGAAAATCAGCGAAGGCTGTGACAACGCATGCCGGTTCTGCACCATTCCTTCCCTGCGGGGGCCGCTGCGCAGCCAGCCCGTGGACACCATCGTGAACCAGGCCAAACACCTTCTGTCCCAAGGGGTCAAAGAACTGGTGGTCATTGCCCAGGACGTGACCGCCTACGGGAAGGATCTGGGCATGCAACACGGACTGGAAACCCTGCTTGAGCGCGTACTGCCCCTGGACGGGCTCGAGTGGCTCCGGCTCATGTACCTCTACCCGGCCGGTCTGACTAATGAACGTCTTGCATTTCTGGCCTCGTGCGGCAAACCTCTTGTTCCCTATCTGGACATCCCCTTCCAGCACTCGCATCCGGACATTCTCAGGACCATGGGACGCCCGTTCATGCATGACCCCCTGGAAATCGTCTCCCGAATCAGAACCCACATGCCCGATGCAGCCATTCGCACCACCATGATCGTGGGGTATCCCGGGGAAACAAACGCCCATTTCCAACATCTCGTGCAAACGGTCCAGGCCATCCGCTTCACCCACATGGGAGTATTCACCTTCTTTCCCGAAGAAGGGACTCCGGCAGCGGCCATGAAAGGACAGGTGGACCAAACGGTCAAGGAAGACCGCAAAACACGTCTTATGGAAATCCAGGCCGAAATCAGCAGGGAAAACCTGTGCGCGTATGCCGATACCCTCCAGCCGGTGCTTGTGGACGAACCCTGTCCGGAATGGGAAGGACTCTTTACGGGACGGACCTGGTTCCAGGCGCCGGAAGTGGACGGGGTCACCTATGTCAGCGGCCCCGGGGTTGAACCGGGAAAACTTGTCCAGGCACGCATCCACGAAACCAAGACCTACGATCTGGTCGGCCTGGTCGAGTAGTCTTCGGAAAGTGACAAACCAGACCATCTTGCCTATGCATAGGGTTTCTCCCAACCAGCACCCTGCCATCAACGCCCATCTTGCGAGGTTTTCATGCAACCATCCATGAAATTCAGTGCCCGCCATCCCCTGGTATTCGGTTTTCTGCTCATCTTCCTGGCCGTTATCCTGCTGACGGGCAGCATGTACCTGTTCGCCTCCCTCTTTTTTCCCAACGAACGCCCTGGCTGGCTGAGCAGAGGGGACAAGATCGGCGTGGTCAATGTGTCCGGAGTGATTGCCTCCTCCCGGGCCATTACGGCCTGGATCGACAAACTGCACCGGGACGACTCGGTCAAGGGGGTCATCATCCGGGTCAATTCGCCCGGCGGCGTGGTCGGACCGTCACAGGAAATTTTTCAGGCCGTCAGGCGCCTTGCCAAGGACAAGCCAACCATAGCCTCCATGGGAGCGGTGGCCGCCTCAGGAGGGTACTATGTGGCTGCCGGGGCTTCGGAAATCTGGGCCAATCCGGGCACCCTGACCGCCAGCATCGGCGTGAAGGTCAAACTCACGGATATCGGTGAAATGATGCAGAAACTGGGCATCAGGGAACAGACAATAACCAGTGGAAGCCTGAAAAACGCCGGAACCATGTTCAGGCCCATGACTCCGGAAGAAAAGCAGTATTTCCAGGAGCTGGCCAATGATCTTCACGGACAGTTCATTGCCGATATTGCCGCGTCCCGGCACATGGATCCCGCAACCATCAGGCCGTTGGCCGACGGAAGGGCCATGACCGGCAGGCAGGCCCTTGCAGCTGGCCTGGTTGACAAAATGGGCGGATTCGAAGATGCGGTACGCGGTCTCAAGAAAGGACTGGGCATTACCAAAGAAACCGTGCTCCTTGAAGGTCCCCCGGTCAAAAAACCACTGCTTTCCCGTATCCTGACCTCACTCAACATCATCCCGGAAAACGCGATCCCTTTTGGCCCGCAATGGGTACTCAGCTATGAATAAACTCACAATCATCATCCGACACGTGCAGGAAGGAGGACGTCTCAACCAGGAAGATGCCCTCCATCTGGCTCGCACCGCATCCATCCACGACCTGGGTCAGCTGGGGCACATGCGCAGACAGGCCCTCCATGGCAACAAGGCCTATTACGTCTACAACCAGCATCTCAATTACACCAATGTCTGCCAGAACGCCTGCACCTTTTGCGCCTACAGCAAACGGGAAGGGCAACCCGGAGGGTATGTCTACTCACGGGAAGAGATCCGTGACCGGCTCATGGCACGTATCAAGGAACCCATCCGGGAAATACATATTGTGGGAGGACTCAACCCGGCCCTGACCTACGACTATTTTCTGTCCATGCTCCAAACGGTCCGCGAAGTCCGACCCGAGGCCACCATCAAGGCGTTCACTGCCGTGGAAATCGCCTTTCTGGCCAAAGAATACAATAAATCCGTGCAACAGGTACTTTCGGATCTGCAGGAAGCAGGACTGAAGTGCATGACCGGAGGCGGAGCCGAGGTATTTGACACGAATCTGCGTCAAAAGATCTGCCCGGAAAAAATTCCCGGAACCCAGTGGCTGGACATCCACCGCACAGCCCATTCCCTTGGCATCTATTCCAACTGCACCATGCTTTTCGGCCATGTGGAAACCTGGGAAAATCGCATCGACCACCTCCATGCCCTCAGAAAACTGCAGGATTCCACGGGTGGTTTCCTCTGCTTCATCCCCCTGCCCTACCAGCCGGACAACAATGCCTTGGAGGCCAGTGGACCTGACGGGGAAGACTTTTTGCGCACCATCGCCATCTCACGCATCTACCTGGACAATATCCCCCACATCAAGGCCTACTGGGCCTATGCCGGGGTCAAAGCCGCCCAGATGGGCCTGTGGGCCGGAGCTGATGATTTCGACGGGACCATTGTCGAAGAAAAAATAGGTCATGCTGCCGGCTCGGCATCTCCCAAGGGGTTGGGTCAGGACCAGCTCTGCCAGTACATTGCCGCAGCAGGATTTACCCCCATCCAGCGGGATACCTTTTTCAACCAAGTCTAAATTGTCGCTGTTTCCCTTGACTTTTTTCCCTTCTCGGGGTTTGAAGCAAGTGATTTGTATCTGGTGATAACAAGCGAACCTGTTCGAGGAGGACCTGGCCATGGAAATGCTTTCCACATTGATCAACGGAATGCTGCACAGCTCGATTGCCGGAACCGTCGGGGTGTTGGGCATTCTGACCTATCTTGCCGCCATCATCATTGCGGCCATCTACCGCATTCGCGAAGGGATGAAGGAAGCCGAACATCATTAAAAAATTTCCTGTTGCCGAGGCGACAGAAACCAATGGAATCATCGACCACGAAAAAAGGCGCAGCAATCTGCGCCTTTTTTCGTACACGCCGTGCCAAACAGGACGTATCCCATGCGCGAAATCATCCTCATCAGCATCACCGGCCAAGATCAGCCGGGTCTGACTCAGGCATTGTCCACGGTACTTGCCCGGTACAAGGTGAACATCCTGGACATCAGCCAATCCGTGATCCACAAATCCCTCTCCCTGGGATTGATGATTGAGGTGCCAAAAGAATCGGAATCCTCACCCATCCTCAAGGACCTTCTCTACGCTGCCCACAACCTGGGAGTCAGCCTGACCTTTACCCCCATTGGCCCGGAACAGTACGAAACATGGGTGCAGGCCCAAGGAAAAAAACGCTACATTCTGACCCTGCTGGGCAGGGTCATCACGGCCGAGGCCCTGGCAGCAGTGGCCACCATCGTTTATGACAACGCTCTGAACATCGACGGCATGACCCGTCTCACCGGGAGGACCTCGTTTGCCGATCCCGATGATCATCCCAGGGCCTGCATTGAACTCTCCCTGCGCGGCACCCCCAGGGATCTCTCAGCCATGCATGCCCACTTTTTGGACATTTCCCGAACCATGGGCGTGGACATCGCCCTGCAGGAAGACAACATATTCCGCAGAAACCGGAGGCTCATCGCCTTTGACATGGATTCCACCCTCATCCAGGTGGAGGTCATTGACGAACTGGCCAAAGCTGCGGGCGTTGGGGATCAGGTTGTGGCCATCACTGAATCGGCCATGCGGGGAGAAATCGATTTCAAGGAAAGTCTGACCCGGCGCGTTGCCCTGCTCAAGGGGCTGGACGCAACCGTGCTGGAAGACATCGCAACCCGGCTTCCCCTGACCGAAGGGGCGGACCGGCTCATCTCCACCCTGAAACAACTGGGCTACAAGGTGGCCATCCTCTCGGGAGGATTCACCTATTTTGGCAAACATCTTCAAAAAAGGCTTGGTGTGGATTACGTCTTTGCCAACGATCTGGAAATCAGGGAAGGCCGGTTGACAGGAAACATTTGCGGAGACATCGTGGATGGTCCCGGCAAAGCCCGTTTGCTTCGGGAAATCGCCCACAAGGAACGCCTTGATCTCAACCAGGTCATTGCCGTGGGAGACGGGGCCAATGATCTGCCCATGCTCGATCTGGCCGGTCTGGGTATTGCCTTTCATGCCAAGCCCGTGGTCCGCAAGGGAGCAGGGCAGGCCATCTCCAACCTCGGGCTGGACGCGGTGTTGTACTTCATGGGCATCAGGGACAGGGAAACCGTTCTTACCCTGCACACCCCAAAGGGTTGATCAGAAACCCACCTTTTGGCAGAAGCCAAGACCGGACGCCTCGTCATTGCCCTTGCGTGCGACCTCACCTCTGGCCAAAGGTTGGCGGTTGGCCCACGAAAAACAACCCTGCCATCCAGGCCAGGAGAGCACATCCGGCCCGGCGTCCGTCAGCTTGCACCATGCATTTTTTAAGACATCTTTGAACCATGACCACTGATTACACAACACTTGCCCAACGTCTGGACCAGGCCCATGAGTGGCCCTGCTGCTATACCTTCAAGTTCATTGTCCCCAAGGCCAGACAGGAAGAGGTGGTCTGCCTGTTCGGGCCTGAAGCATTCATAGGCAAGACCGCCTCACGCACGGGCAAGTACATGTCCATAACCGTGGAAACCGGCATGGAATCATCCGCCCAGGTCATTGACGTCTACAAGCGGGCGGCAACCATCCAGGGGATTGTCATGCTCTGACCTGCGAATCAGTTGTCCGCGCTCCCGGGGATGAACCAGGCTCTTGTGCCATGCTTTTCGCGCCATTGACCCCAAGGTACACCAACATGTTCACCAAACTCTTTATCGCCTTTGCCGTGCTCCCGGTCCTTGAGATCTACGTTCTCATCCACGTGGGATCGCTTATCGGTGCACTGAACACCGTGATGCTGGTCATCATATCGGCTTTTGCCGGGGCCTGGCTGGCCCGAACCGAGGGCATGCAGACCATGCTGCGCATCCGGGAAAGCATGAATCGGGGCATCATGCCCACCAATGATCTTGTGGATGCGGCCATCATTCTGGTGGCGGGGCTGGTTCTGCTGACCCCCGGGTTCATCACCGACACCTTGGGCCTTTTGCTGCTCTTTCCTCCAACCCGGAAGATATTCAAGGACTGGCTCATGCGGGCCCTTAAAGACTGGATGAACAACCATCCCCCCACCATCACCTATTACGGACCATAAATCTCAGCAATCAGGGTCCTGTCATGACCTATACCCATCTTTCCCAATGTCTGGATGACCTGGAGCGTCACGGCCAGCTGGTGCGCATTGATCAGGAGATAGATCCCCATCTGGAAATGGGGGCCATCCAGCGGCGCGTCTTCCAGGCCGGCGGTCCGGCCCTGCTGTTTACCCGGGTCAAGGGATGTTCCTTTCCCATGGCCGGCAACATCTTCGGGACCGTGGACCGCATCCGGTTCATTTTCCGCAAGACCCTGCCCCGGGTCAGACGCGTACTTGCGGCCAAAGCCGATCCTTCGGTGCTCCTCAAACGCCCCTGGCAGGTGCCTTCCCTGGCCCTTGCCGCCTATCACGCCCTTCCCAGGAAAGTCTTTACCGGACCGATTCTGGAGCACGAAACCACCCTTTCCGACCTTCCCCAACTGGTCTCCTGGCCCATGGACGGAGGTCCGTACGTGACCCTGCCCCAGGTGTATACCCATTCTCCCCAACGACCGGGAATGCGCTTTTCCAACATGGGCATGTACCGGGTCCAGCTGGCGGGAAACGAATTTGTCCCCAACAAGGAAGTCGGTCTGCATTATCAGATATGCAGAGGCATTGGCGTCCATCATGCCGAGGCCATTGAAAAAAGCCAGGCACTTCGCGTCAACATCTTTGTGGGGGGCCCGCCGGCCATGACCCTGGCGGCCATCATGCCCCTTCCGGAAAACCTTCCCGAGCTCTTTTTCGCCGGTATGCTGGCAGGGCACCGTATTCCCATGGTGACACGATCCGGACATCTGCCCATGCCTGCTCAAGCCGATTTCTGCATCTCGGGCATTGTGGATCCCCATGCCCAAAAACCCGAAGGACCCTTTGGTGACCACCTGGGCTATTACAGCCTGACCCATCCCTTTCCCGTACTTAAGGTGACATCGGTGCTGCACCGGCCCCATGCCATCTGGCCCTTTACCACGGTGGGCCGCCCCCCCCAGGAAGACACCATCTTCGGGACCTTTATTCACGAACTCACCAGGGATCTCGTGCCCACCGTGTTTTCGGGCATTCACCAGGTCCATGCCGTGGATGCGGCCGGTGTACACCCCTTGCTCCTCGCCCTGGGAAGTGAGCGGTACGTTCCCTATGCCCCGGTGCGCAAACCCCGGGAACTGGTCACAAACGGACTGGCCCTTTTGGGATCGACCCAGACCTCCCTGGCCAAGTACCTGTTCATTGCCGCCCGCGAAGATGATCTGTCCCTGTCATGTCACCACGTGCCTGCCTTCTTCCGCCATGTTCTGGAACGTCTTGACCCCACCAGGGACCTCCATTTTGTCACCAAAACGACCATGGACACCCTGGACTATTCGGGAACGGGCTTAAACGAAGGCTCCAAGGTCATGTGGACGGTTGCAGGACCGCCCGTCAACCGCCTTGCAACCCAGCTGCCCACCCGGTTTCATCTCCCCGGGGCATTTACCAATCCCAGGGTGTTTGAACCGGGAATGCTGGTCATTCAGGGCCCCAGACACCAGCTTCCCAGAGACACAGCCGACCCGCTTGTGGACGTTTTGTGCAACACCCTGCAAAGCCAGGGGGACGATTTCGGCTTCCCCTTGCTGGTCATTGTGGATGACCCGGACTTTACCACCCGAACCTGGGATAACTTTCTCTGGGTCACCTTTACCCGTTCGGATCCGGCCACCGACATCTACGGCGTGGGCAGTTTTATCCGTTGCAAACACTGGGGGTGCACGGGCCCGGTGATCATTGATGCGCGCATCAAATCCTTTCACGCCCCGCTTCTTGATCCTGATCCGGCCATCGAAAAAAAGGTCGATGCCCTTGGCGCGCCGGGTGGTCCCTTGCATGGCATCATCTAAATGCTACCGAGCCTGGAGACATCCTCCCGTCAAGCCTGTTGTCTTCCGGTTCTGGGTAGACCATGCCAGCCCGCATCCCAAGGAGCACACGTCAGGCAGACACCTCTGCTAGGCCAAAATCAGGTCCATCCCTGCGTTGCATCCCGCCAACCTTTGGAGTAAATGGCCTTTGGAGTGTATCTGCTTCTAACCCATCCTCCCCTTCGAACCCATCCGATTCATGGAGAATCATTGATCATGCTCAATAAACAGCGCCTGCTCACCCCCGGTCCAACCCCCTTGCCCGAAGACGTCCGCCTGGCCATGGCCCAGGACATGATCCATCACCGCAAACCCGCGTTCAAAAAGATCATGGGCGAAATCCAGCAGGGGCTGCAGCACCTTTTCGGCACGTCGCAACCTGTTCTTCCCCTGACCTGTTCCGGCACCGGGGCCATGACGGCGGCAGTGACCAATCTTTTTCAACCGGGAGAAACGGTCCTGGTCATCGAAGGGGGCAAATTCGGGGAGCGCTGGTCCGCCATTGCCGAATCCCATGGGCTGGAAATGGTCATCCTTCCGGTTCCCTGGGGAAAACCCGTCAAGGTCATCGACGTCTTAAACAGCCTTGATCGCTGGCCAGCCATCAAGGGCATCCTCATCCAGGCATCGGAAACCTCCACAGGTGTTCTCCATCCCATTCAAGAAATCGGAGAGATGACCCGCAAACGCGACGTCCAGCTGGTGGTGGACGGAATCTCCGCAGTGGGTGTTTCCCCCTGTCCCATGGACGAATGGGGCATTGATTGCCTGCTGACCGGATCACAGAAGGGACTCATGCTCCCTCCGGGTCTCGCGTTCATAGCCCTTTCCCAACGGGCCTGGGAACGGGTGCACACTGTCAAATCGAAACAGTTCTATTTCAACCTGCCCAAGGAACGGCTGCAACTCGAACAGCAGCAGACACTGTTTACCCCGGGGATCAGTCTTCTGGTCGGTCTGGCCAAAAGCCTGGAACACTTCAAGGGGGACAAACTGCAACAGCTCTTTCGCAAGCAATGGGCCCTGACCATGATGGCCAGGGCCGGTATCTCGGCCATGGGTCTTGAACTTCTGGCCCTGGAACGATTCACCTGGGGGCTGACCTCCCTGCTCATGCCTCCGGGCGTTGACGCATCAGATGTTCTCGCAACCATGGCCCGGGATTACGGAGTCGTGGCCGCAGGCGGCCAGGGTGCCATGAAGGGAAAAATGATCCGGCTGGGTCACATGGGCCATGTGGACTGGAGCGATCTTCTGGCCGGTCTCTACGCCCTGCGTCAGTCCTATGTGGCTTGCGGGGGCTATTCCGGCTGTCAGAATTATCTGGAACTGGCCATGAAAGCCTACGAACAGGGGCTTGAACAGCATGTTTCCGCGTAGGCACCAGCTTGCAATAATCCGTTGATTGTACACACGAGAGCAGGGAGCCGACCCCATGAGTCTGCCCCTTGCGGAAACGATTCAGCCCAAGGAGTGCTCATGTCCGAACACAACGCCCCATGCGGGGAACATGAATCCCCGGATGCAACCCACCAGCGACGAGAGGCCGAACAAAAAGCCGCCCAGGAATACCACGAAACAGCCAAGGCAACAGATACCGGGCAGATGCCCAAACTCGACTTTTCCACCTTTGTCATGTCCCTGAGCTCCACGGTTCTGGTACATCTGGGCGAGATTCCCGACCTCCAGACAGGCAAAGCTGCCGTGAACATCCCCCTGGCCAAACAGACCATCGACATCCTGGGAATGATCCAGGAGAAAACCAAGGGCAACCTGACTTGCGAGGAAGAACGGCTGATCCGGGATCTTCTGTTCGAACTCAGAGTCAAATTCGTGCAACGCACAGCTTAATCGGACGGCCGGGATACCACCCGAGCCCATAGTTTCTCCCCGGGGCGTGACGCCGACGCACACAACCATCTCGCCGGGAACCAAAAGCACAGGGCCAGGATGCAGTGACCGACCAAAGGGCGATGATGGTCGGTTGGGCAACAAGGACCAGGAACAACGGACGTGTTGACCCGTCATGCATATGCTTTCGGGCTTGCAGAATACGTATCGCCAGGACGGATACTCTCGCCATGACACCAGACAACCCCCTGCAACACAAACCTTCAGCCGCCAGAAAGGCATTGGTCCTCGGAGGAAAAACCGGGCTGCTCGGGCAGGCCCTTGCCCACGTTCTCAAGGAACAACACTGGGACCTGCTTTGCCCCGGACGGGATGATCTGGACGTTTTTGATCAGACCAGCCTGGAAGCGTATATTGAACGGCACCGACCAAGCCACCTTTTCAATACCATCGGCTACACCCAGGTGGATCAGGCCGAAGAGGAAACCAGGGCAGCCTCCAGGCTGAACACCAGTTTACCCATACTCCTGGCCCGCATCGCCAAATCGTGTAACCTGTATTTCATCCACTACAGCACCGATTTCGTGTTCGACGGTAAAAAATCCATCCCCTACCTTCCCCAGGACGAACCCAATCCCCTGTCCGTGTACGGAACCACCAAGCTGGAAGGCGAACAGGGCGTCATGGCCCTTGGATGGGACAAAACCCTCATCATCCGGACAGCATGGCTCTTTGGCCCCTACAAGACCAATTTCGTGGACAAGATTCTCACCCTGGCCGCCACCCGCCGTTCCCTGGACATTGTCCACGACCAGGTCGGCTGCCCCACGTACACCATGGACCTGGCGTGCAACACCCTTGCCCTGGTCAAGGCAGGAGCACAGGGCATCTTCCATCTCACCAACACGGGACACGCCTCATGGTGCGAGCTGGCAGCCGAAGCCATTGCCTGCACGGGCGTCCCCTGCCATGCCAGGCCCATCTCCTCGGCCGACTTTCCCCAAAAGGCCGTCCGGCCAGCCTACTCGGTTCTGGACTGTTCGGATTTTGTCCGCGCCACAGGGTTGACACCGCGCCCCTGGATTCAGGCGTTGCGCGCCTATCTGTTTGAAAAAGACCATGCCTGCCTCACTGATCCAAGAGATTGATCCCTTGCCCACCAAAAGAACATGACGGTTCCCCAACTGTCTTGACAGCAAAATAATGAATGCGTATTTATATTTGGCACTCT
Organism: Desulfoplanes formicivorans; assembly: GCF_001748225.1. Classification (NCBI taxonomy): domain Bacteria; kingdom Pseudomonadati; phylum Thermodesulfobacteriota; class Desulfovibrionia; order Desulfovibrionales; family Desulfoplanaceae; genus Desulfoplanes; species Desulfoplanes formicivorans. The sequence continues at coordinate 529,474 of NZ_BDFE01000015.1, read as the reverse complement.
ATCTTAATGAGTGCCAAACAGGTGAATCATGGAACTTTCTCCCCGAGAAATCGATGTCCTGACGATCGTTGTCGACGAATACATTGCCACGGCAAAGCCAGTGGGTTCGCGGATTGTGGCCAAAAAATCACGCAGTAAGCTCAGCCCTGCGAGCATCCGCAACACCATGGCCGACCTGGCCGACAAGGAATTCCTTGATCAACCGCACACCTCTGCCGGCCGTGTCCCGACCATAAAAGGACTCCGCTACTTCCTGGACACCATTCTCCAGATCCCCCCCCTTTCCGGGCACGAAATGGATGCCATTTCGGACAACCTGGGTCACGTTGGCTCGGATCCTTCAGATATTTTCCGCAACACCTCACGGGTGCTTTCCTCCATTTCCAGACAGGCATGCCTTGTTCTGGGACCAAGTCAGGGCCACGTGCAGTGGAAACACATTGATTTTGTGCTCCTTACCCCGGGCAAAATCATGTCCATTCTGGTGCTCCAGGGCGGCATTGTTCGGAACAAGATCATTGACGTGGACATGGAGATCACCTCTGACGAACTGGTCAAGTACGCCAATTATCTCAACAGCCATTTCCAGGGGCAGCCTCTTGGTACGGTGCGGGAGAAAATCCGCGCCCAGATGCGTGCCGCCAAGCAGGTGTTCGACGCCCTGTACCAACGTGCCCTGATCCTTGCCAACAAGACATGCGCCACCGACACCCAACGCGAAATCTTCGTGGAAGGCGCGAGCAACCTCCTTGCCCAGCCGGAATTCAGTGACATCGAGGCCATGCGCGATATCTTCAAACTGCTTGAGGAACGCTCCAGACTTCTGGAACTCGTTGACACCATTTCCGATGAGGATGATTCGCGCATTGTCATTGGCCAGGAAAAATCCTGGGAAGATCTCGAATACTGTTGCCTGGTATCGTCCCCGTATACCATTTCCGATCAGACCGCCGGGATGATCAGCGTCATCGGTCCGGTGCGCATGAACTACGCGAAAATCATCCCCATGGTTGACTTTACAGCTCAAGTACTTAGTCAGATGCTTCAGTCGCGTTTCTAGCCCTTTTTCAGGGCGACGAATCACATCATTACCATTTATTTCAGAACGCACGCATGGACAGAACCTTTTTGTCATGCGAGTTGCCAATCATTGTCCATGCAGCGGGCCTCGACGCTCCCCAGGCTACCCTTGCGTCAGGTACTGTCACCCAAGGAGAAGGTCTCATGAAAAAAAACAACCAGGAAACCATGTCGGCCAGCGAACAGGCTTCCGAGAAGCAGGAAACCATCAAGGAAGAGGAAGAGATCAAGGAACCCTCTCTGGAAGAGGAGTATGCCCGGGTATGCGCCGAACTTGAAGACCAGAAAAAGGAGTCTCTGCGCATTCTGGCGGATGCGGAAAACCTCAAAAAACGCCTTGTCCGGGAAAAAGAGGAATTCTGCAAATTCGCCACCAGCGGGATCATCGAAAGCATCCTCCCTGTGGTGGACAATCTCGAACTGGCCCTGCAGCACGGCAAAAACGACCAGGCCTGCGACAATCTCGTTCAGGGCGTGGAAATGACCCTGAACATCTTCAAGGAAGTGCTGCAAAAAAATGGTCTGACCATTATCGGTCAGGACCATGTCGGCGCACCCTTTGATCCGTCCATCCATGAGGCCATGTCCCAGGTTGTTGATCCCCAGATGGACAGCGGTTGTGTCAATCAGGTTCTGCAGACCGGATACAAGCTCCACGACAGGCTGCTTCGACCCGCCAAAGTTGTTGTGACCAAGCAGTGTGACACCGACGACAAGTGATGTCCTGAACACGGCATATTCCAGACTTTTTACGTGCCTTCCCCTTTACAACATCATTTGGCGCATTATGATTCACTGCGAACGCCAATGCCTTGAGCTTGCGGACACGGCACGGGCAAGACAACAATCCACCCGACTCGGCATGTTGCTTTGTCTCACTGCTGCCGGAAGAGCCCATTGACACCATTTTTCGATACCATTCATTTTTCAGGAGGACAGTATGGGAAAGATTATAGGAATAGATCTCGGAACAACCAATAGCTGCGTCTATGTCATGGAAGGCAAGGACGCAAAATGCATTACCAACCCCGAAGGTGGGCGAACAACGCCTTCCATTGTGGCCTTTACCGACAAGGAACGCCTTGTGGGCGAAATTGCCAAGCGTCAGGCAGTCACCAACCCGGAAAGGACTGTTTTCGCGGTCAAGCGACTCATGGGTAGAAAATTTGACGACCCGCAGATCCAGGCCTGGGCCAAGAAAAGCCCCTACAAGATTGTTGCTGGCCCCAATGGTGACGCCTACGTGCAGATCGACGACAAAAAATACAGCCCTGCAGAAATTTCGGCCATTATCCTGCAAAAGCTCAAAAAGGATGCCGAGACCTACCTGGGTGAAACCGTCAGCGAAGCGGTCATTACGGTTCCCGCGTATTTCAATGACAGCCAGCGCCAGGCCACCAAGGATGCCGGGCGTATCGCCGGCCTCGAAGTCAAGCGTATCATCAACGAGCCCACAGCCGCTTCCCTGGCTTACGGCGCCGAGAAAAAGGCCAATGAAAAAATCGCTGTTTTCGATCTGGGCGGCGGTACCTTTGATATCTCCATCCTGGAAGTAGGCGACAACGTCGTCGAAGTCCGGTCCACCAACGGCGACACCTTTCTGGGCGGTGAAGATTTCGATGAAATCGTCATTTCCTACCTGGTTGACGAATTCAAGAAGGATAATGGCATTGACCTGAGCAAAGACAACATGGCGTTGCAGCGCCTCAAGGAAGCTGCTGAAAAAGCGAAAAAGGAATTGTCATCATCCATGGAAACGGACGTGAACCTGCCCTTTATCACTGCCGACCAGAACGGTCCCAAGCACCTGAACATCAAGCTGACCAGGGCCAAACTGGAATCCATGTGTCAGGACCTGGTCGCCAGGGTCGAAGGCCCCTGTCGCAAGGCCCTGGACGACGCTGACCTCAAGCCCAACGAAATCAACGAAGTCTTGCTGGTTGGCGGTCAGACCCGCATGCCTCTGGTCCAGTCCAAGGTTGCCGGCATCTTTGGCAAGGATCCCAACAAGAGCGTCAACCCCGACGAAGTGGTGGCCATGGGTGCGGCCATTCAGGGCGGCATTTTGGCCGGTGATGTCAAAGATGTTCTGCTCCTCGACGTCACCCCGCTGTCCCTGGGCATAGAAACCCTTGGCGGCGTATTTACCAAGCTCATTGAACGCAACACCACCATTCCCACCCGCAAGAGTCAGACCTTTACCACGGCGGCAGACAACCAGCCCTCGGTCTCCATCCACGTGCTTCAGGGCGAACGGCCCATGTGCGCGGACAACATGACTCTGGGACGCTTTGAACTGACCGGTATCCCTGCTGCCCCCCGCGGCGTACCCCAGATCGAGGTCACCTTTGACATCGATGCCAATGGTATTGTCAATGTTTCGGCCAAGGATCTGGGCACGGGCAAGGAACAGTCCATCCGGATCACCGCTTCCAGCGGCCTTTCCGAGGAAGAGATCCAAAACCTGGTCAAGGATGCCGAAGCACACGCCGACGAAGATAAAAAGCGTCAAAAGCTCATTGAAGCCCGCAACCATGCCGACAGCTTGATCTACACCACGGAGAAATCCCTCCGGGATCTCGGTGAGCAGGTGGACGCCGCCCTCAAGAGCGAAATCGAGACCAAGATAGAAGCCCTCAAGAAAACCATGGAAAACGATGACGCCGAAGCCATTACCAAGGCTACCGAGGAACTGGCCCAGTCATCCCACAAGGTGGCCGAGAAGCTCTACGCCCAGAAATCCTCCGAAGGCCAGCCCGGTGCACAACAGCAGCCTGGTGCCGAGCAGGGCAGTGCAGGTAAATCCGACGATGAAGACGTTGTGGACGCCGACTACACCGAAGTCAAATAGCCTTGACAGGCTCATACCACCTTCCTAGAGTACAAGGCCTGGTCCACTGTTCCCGTGGTCCAGGCCTTTTTTGCATCATTGACCCTTCCCTTTTTCCTGTCCGGCATCCATGAAAACACATATCCTTGTTGTTCTGCTTCTCGTGCCCCTGATTTTTTCCCTGGCATGCGGCAAAAAAACCATCACCCAACCCGGGCCCCAGATGGAAAAGGCGACCTTGCCGGACAGAATACACCTTGCAACCAGGGCCGATGCGGCATGGCAGGCAGCCAACTATCCGGAAAGCCAGCGCCTTTATGCTGCCCTGCTCAAGGAACCCTCCCTGTCCAGGCAGCTCATGCCCGTTGCCTGGGAACGACTGGCCATGAGCGCCGTGCACAATCACGACTGGAACACGGCCCAGGAAGCCCTTGGCCAATGGGCACAGGCCATCCCCGAAGCCATGAGTTCCTGGCCCTGGAACGCGACCAAGACCGCCTTGACGGAAAAACGCCAAGGCGCTCCTGCCGCAGAGCACTTTTTGATGTCCCTGCTCAAGGATACGGCCCTGCCCCGGACCACCAGAGCCAATGTCGCCACGGAACTCATCCGTCGTTTCAGTGAGCAAGACAAACTCGCCAGCGCTCTTGCCATCTACGGTCTGCAATACGATCTGGAAACCACCGCCCAAAAGCGACAATCCCTGGAAACCGAAGTCCTCCAGCTGGTACAGGGCAAACCCCTCTCTCTTCTGGCAGAGGCAGCCAACGCCACCCGACAGGATTCCATCACCACCTTCCCCAAGAATGTTCTCACCGGCGTTTACGACCTGAAACGGCTGGAAGAGGACACGACCCTTTGGCCACAGGTTTGGCAGAATCTCATTGCCCTCAGGGACAAGAGCCAATGGGCCGGCCCCTTTCCTTTTGGCCGGGATCTTGATGCGTTGCTGACCCGAATGGGTCATCCCCGGCAGCACATTGCCCTGGTCATTCCCCTCCAGGGGCCCTACGCCTCCATCGGCTGGCGCATCGCCCAAGGAGTCGGGGCTGGTCAATGGTACCTCACCAGTCAGGGAATGGATCTTGAGGTGACCATTATCAATTCCTCGATGCCGGGCTGGGAAAAGGAACTGGAACAACTTGATGCCACGTGCCGCGTTGTGGGTGGTCCCTTGCGCAAAACAGCCTGGGAATCCGTTCTTGAACACGGTCTGGTAAAAAACCGGGCATTTTTCGCGTTCATGTCCACAATAGACGAGGAAGGGGCCAAGGCCTGGAGATTCTTCGGGAGTCCCCGGGATCAGGTTCGGGCCATGGTCAAATCCGCCCTGGCCAACGACATTACCCGGTTTGCCATTTTATATCCCAGGGAACCCTATGGTCGTGCCATGGCCAGACACTTCTGGGAAGAGGCCACAAGCCAGGGCGGAACCATCAACGGCATGGAAAGTTATGACCCCAGACAACCAGCCGCCTGGGGAAAAACCGTTGCCGAACTGCTTGAGGCCGATAGTCACAACAAGGACGATCTCAACCCGGAACCGGACTTCAAGGCGGTCTTTTTGCCCGACACCCTTAAGAACGCCAAGCTCATTGTCCCCCAATTCTTTTTCTACAATGAAAACCGCATGCTCTTTCTGGGATCGCAGCTTTGGGAACAGGGCAAGAATCCCGATTCCCCCCTGGAAGCGAGTTACTTTGATCTGGCCGTGTATCCGGGAGGATGGTGGAAGAACAATCCGGGCCTGGGGATGAAGGAACTCAACCGCATTCTCCAGAAAACCGGACAGGACGATCCCGAATTCTGGACCGCCCTGGGTTTTGACTTCACCCGCTTTGCCGCCGGGCTGGGTTTTCTAGGATCTCCTCTTGATCCGCAAACGGTCAACGAAGCCCTGCGGTCCCAGCAAGCCTTTTCCTGGACAATAGCGCCCCTCTCCTGGGACGAAAGGGGCGTGGCCACACAGGACTATTTCGTCTTCCAGCCAACCGAAAAGGGGCCACTTCCGGCAGATCCAGAACGCATCACCCACAAACGCTCCCAGCGGGAAGCGCGCCGTCAGGCGCGAATGGCCGCCCTCAATGCGACGATTGAAGCCGACGACAACCCGGATCCAAACAGCTCCCCGAACACGTTTTCCAGTAAGCCGGTACATTCCGGTTCACGAATACCGGTTACGGACATCCGGATTTCCGAGTAACACCCCTCACCAACCAGTATCAAGGACAGCACCTCATGGGTATCACCATAGATGAAGTCAATAAAATAGCACTATTGGCAAGACTGGACATGACAGAAGAGCAGGCCGCTTCCTGCGCCACCCAGATGGACACCATTCTGGCCTACATGGATACACTCAACGAACTGGATACCTCTTCGGTCGAGCCCATGTATTCCCCCGTGGACCATGTCAGCGTCTTCAGGGATGACAACGTGGTCCAGACCACCTCCAGGGAGGCGATCCTGGGCAATGCACCGGAAGAGGATGGCCGGTATTTCATTGTGCCCAAGATCGTCTGATCTCTCTCCATGCCCCCTGCTTGCCCATACGGATCCATGTACATCCTGCTCGGGCCAAGCCATTTCGATCACGCAACCGTTGCCACAAGGAAACTCCATGGCCTCACTTCATACGCATACATTGACCCAGATCAGGAATCTTCTTGCCTCAGGCGAGGTCACCGCCCAGGAAGCCACCCGGGACTGCCTCGAGCGCATCCAAACCACGGAGCCTCATCTCCATGCCGTGCTCTTTCGCAACGATGAACAGGCCCTTGAGCAGGCCCAGGCCATGGATAAACAAGGGCCCAATCCCCAGCAGAAACTCTGGGGCGTGCCCATCCTCCTCAAGGACATCCTGGCGACCCAGGGCATGCCCACCACCTGTGCTTCAAAAATTCTCCAAAACTTCACCCCCTGCTACGACGCCCATCTGGTGACCAGACTCAAGGAACAGGGAGCCATCATCCTGGGCAAGAACAACCTGGACGAATTCGCCATGGGTTCATCAACGGAAAATTCCGCCCAGGGCTCCACCAGAAATCCGTGGAATCTGGACCACGTTCCAGGAGGTTCCAGCGGCGGATCGGCCTCCAGCGTGGCCGCCTGCCAGGCATTCGCCTCCATCGGCACGGACACGGGCGGATCCATCCGCCAGCCGGCATCCTTCTGCGGCATTGTAGGGCTCAAGCCCACTTATGGCCGTGTTTCCAGATTCGGTCTCATTGCCTATGGAAGTTCCCTGGACCAGGCAGGCCCCTTGACCCGAACCGTGGAAGATGCGGCCATCATCCTCTCCGTCATTGCCGGACATGACCCCCGGGATTCCACCAGCGTCAACACCCCTGTGCCCGACTATGTCGCAGGTCTCTCTGCCATGAAGGACCTCTCGGGAGTACGCATCGGCATGCCCCGGGAATACTGGGGCAAGGGTCTTGCCCCGGAAGTGGCCGAAGCCTGCACCAGGGCCATGGACACGGCCAGGCAGCAGGGAGCGGAAATCGTTCCGGTCTCCCTGCCCCACACCTCCTATGCCATTGCCACCTATTACATTATCGCCATGGCCGAGGCGAGTTCCAACCTGGCCCGCTTTGACGGAGTTCGCTACGGTTTCAGGGACAAGGACGCCCAGGATCTTCTGGAAATGTACACCAAATCCCGTTCCCAGGGCTTTGGCGACGAGGTCAAGCGACGGATCATGCTGGGGACGTATGTTCTGTCTGCCGGATATTACGATGCGTATTACAAGAAGGCGGCCCAGGTCAGACGAATTATCCGGGAGGATTTTCTCAAGGCCCTGCAAAGCTGCGACGTCCTGGGCGGTCCAGCCTGCCCGACAACGGCATTCGGCCTGGGTCAGAACACGGACGATCCCCTGCAGATGTACCTGACCGATATTTTCACCACCTCCCTGAACCTGACCGGGCTTCCCGGCCTGAGCCTGCCCGTGGGCGTGGGCAGAGACTCCGGTCTTCCGGTTGGTCTCCAGCTTTTCGGAGCGGGATTCCAGGAAGAACGTCTTCTGGCCATTGCCCATGTTCTGGAGCAGGCCATGGACCCCTTGCCTCGTCCCCAAGGGATTGAAGATGTTCTCAAATAGCCTTTGCAGGGGGCCGGCACCAAAGGTGCCGGACCCCTGATTGCCTGTTCGTCTCACGCACAACCCCCTTCATCATGACATCCATTGCCCTGGCCCTGAGCGGCGGAGCCGACAGCCTGTTGAGCCTGGCCCTGCTCAAGGAACAAAACGCCCACGTCTTTGGTCTCCACGCCCTGTTTCTTCCTGCGACCGCCAAAGACCTCGAACGCATCAGCAACCTGCGGACACAATGCCGGCTTCTGGGAGTGCGCCTTGAAACCATTGATTTGAGCGACGCGTTTGAAAAACAGATTATCCAGCCCTTTATCCGGGCGTATACACAGGGCAAAACCCCTAATCCCTGCGCCTGGTGCAACAGGGACATGAAATTCGGCCTTCTCTTTGAGGCGGCCCGCAAACTCGGCGCCGACCAACTGGCCACGGGTCACTACTGCCGTATCCAACCCTCTGTTGCCGGACCCGGACTGTTCAGGGGGCTGGACCCATCCAAGGACCAGAGTTATTTTCTGTCCCTTGTCGGGGCCTCAGCCTGGAAACAGGTTCTCTTCCCCCTTGGGGAACGCTTCAAGAAAGACGTTCTCCCAGCACTGAAGCGACGCGGACTCAACGCTGCCAGCGAGGAGGAAAGCCAGGAAATCTGCTTTATACCCGATAATTACCGGTCGTTTTTGTCCAGCCGGGGCATCCTTCTTCCCGGCCCCGGTCCTGTGGTGACCCGCGAAGGCAAACAGATCGGAACCCATCAGGGGCTGTGGCGCTACACCCAGGGGCAACGCCGGGGGCTGAAGATCGCCTATGCCCATCCCTTGTACGTCATTGACAAGGACATCCGGACCAACACCCTGATAGTCGGCTCCCGGGACCAGCTCTGGGCATCAACGTGTACCGCCATCCATGCGAACATCATGGTTCCCCCTGCGCACTGGCCCGAGCATCCCCTGGTACAGACCCGCTATCGCCAGCAGGCCGGCCGGGCCCGGGTCAGGCTCGTGGGGAAGACCCTTGAAGTCGAATTCATCACCCCCCAGGAGGTGCCCACGCCCGGGCAGGTACTCACGGTCTATTCCCGTGAGGGCCAGGTACTGGCAGGAGGGATCATCGTCTGAACCTGGCGCGACAACGGCTCGTCCTTTGGCAGGAGCTATTGTCTTTCCTGCCCGTTTCAGCTATTCAGAAGCCTTGTCCTTCTCCCTGTTCCACCTTCTACCGTGAAAATCATGTCCCCATTTACCATCCATATGCTGACCCCTTTTGCCTCGGCTGGCAGGCTGCTCATTGGCATCATGAATGCGTGCGGGGCCTATGCCATTTTTTCTGCCCAGGGACTGGTGAAAATTTTTTCCCTGCCCTTTCAGGCTTCCAAAATTCTGCAACAGATCTATTTCATCGGGGCCAGATCCGTTTCCATCATCGCCCTGGTCGCCCTGTTTACCGGCATGGTTCTGGGACTTCAGCTTTACTACACCCTGACGCAATTCGGTTCCGAAGGGGCCCTGGGGTCGGCCGTGGCCCTTTCACTGGTCAGGGAACTCGGACCCGTGCTTACCGCCATCATGATCACTGCCAGGGCAGGTTCGAGCATGACCGCTGAAATCGGGGTCATGCGCATCTCCGAACAGATCGACGCCCTGGACACCATGGCCATTGATCCCATCCGCTTTCTGATCAGCCCCAAACTGGCCGCGTCCCTGATATCCTTTCCGCTGCTCACGGCCTTGTACGACGTGGTCGGCATCATTGGCGGCTACATCGCCGGAGTCGTGCTTCTTGGCCTGAACAAGGGCATCTATTTCTACCGGGTGGAATCAAGCGTCGTCATGCAGGACGTTACCGGCGGGTTCATCAAGTCCATTGCCTTTGCCTTTCTGGTTTCGACCATCTGCAGCTTCCAGGGATATTTCACCCACACCCGTCAAGGCGGTTTCGGAGCCAAGGGAGTAGGTATGGCCACCACCTCGGCAGTGGTCATTTCCTGCGTCTGGGTCCTCATCGTCGATTACGTACTCACTTCCTTCCTCTTGTAAAACAGTTATGCCCACACCTCTTGTAGAATTCAAAAACGTTACCAAACGTTTCGGGGAACGAACCATCCTCGACGGGATCGATCTGACCATCTACGAAGGCGAGATCACCACGATCATCGGGAAAAGCGGTGTTGGCAAAAGTGTTTTTCTCAAGCACATCATTGGTCTGCTCACTCCGGATGCCGGAGAAATCGTTTTCATGGGACAGCCTCTGGCCGCCATGAGCCGCAAAAAACGCCAGGCCATGAAACGCCAATGCAGCTACATGTTTCAGCACAACGCCCTGTTCGATTCCATGACGGTGTTTGAAAATATCGCCCTGCCCCTGCGGGAAAAAACCACCCTGCATCCCCGGGAAATAGCCCAAAAAGTAAAAGACAAGATGGAACAGCTGGAGCTTGGTGAAGTGGGCCACAAATACCCGACCCAACTTTCCGGGGGCATGCAAAAACGGGTTGCCCTGGCAAGAGCCCTGATCAATGAGCCCAAGATCGTTCTGTTTGACGAACCAACCACCGGCCTTGATCCCATCAGGAAAAACGCGGTTCTTTCCATGATCGCCCACTACCAGCAGAAGTTCAATTTCTCGGCTGTCCTTGTCTCCCATGACATCCCGGATGTCTTCTACATTTCCGACCGCATTGCCATCATTGATGAGGCCAGAATTCTGTTTCACGGATCTCCCCTGCAGCTGGAGCAGACCCGTCAACCGGTCATCGACGAATTCATCAACAGCCTGGAGCTTTTGAAAAATGACCTGACCGGCCTGTGCACCAACAGCCAGCTTCACAACCATTTCGAACTGGCCCAAAGGGAATGCGTTGAACAGGACAAACCCTTTTGCATCCTGACCATGCACATGCATGGTCTTGACGCCGTGACCGAACGCATAGGCGCCCTTGCCGCGCACCGTGTCATGGAAACGTTTGCCCGTACATGGCAGACCATCCTTGCCCGGGACATCCACGTGGCCTTGTATGGCCGCTACACAGCCGTGGGAGTGCTGCCGGGGATATCGACAAAGGAATGTCACGACATCGCCACGGTCATTGCCCGGGCTCCCCATCAGGGACACGAGCTGTTCATCGAGGGGTTCAAGGACAAGGACGTCACGGCCACGCTACAAATGGGATGCGCCCCTGGCGATCCCGAAGAAAATTTGGACAGGCACATTGCCCGCAGCAGGGCGAATCACATCACCGTGACCGAAGTCGCATGCACCGGTCGCAGGAACTAACGGTTGGGAGATCGCGTCATGTCATCCATGAAACGATTCAAACAGGAATCCATTGTCGGCATCTTTTTCATCATCGGCTGCCTTTGTGTTGCCTATCTTACGGTCAAGCTCGGCAAGATGGAGCTTTTGGGCGGCGACTATTATACAATCACCGCAAGGTTCACCAATGTCACCGGCCTCAAGACCGGTGGTTTTGTCCAGATGGCCGGAGTTCCCATCGGCCAGGTGCAATCCATTACCCTGGATCCGGAAAATCAGGTGGCCATGGTGTCCATGAAGATCCAGAAAGACGTGCCCATTGACGAAGACGCCATCGCCTCGGTCAAAACCAGCGGCCTCATCGGCGACAAGTACATCAAGATCTCCCCGGGCGGGGGTCTTGAACCCATTCCCGAAGGCGGCGTCATTGTGGATACCGAGTCCACGGTCGATTTCGAAGAGTTGATCAGCAAATACATTTTCGGCAAGGTATGACCAACCCGTTCGCAGACATGCGGACCTTTTGACAACGAGGAATATTGTTCATGCCACGAATCTTCTGCATTCTCGCGTTCCTTTTGACCCTTTCAACGCCCCTTGGGGCTGCCACCGGGCCCATGGAGCATGTCAAGACCCATGTGGAGCAGGCCCTGTTCATCCTGACCGATCCACAATACAAAAACGAAGCAAACCTCACAAAGCAGGAGGAGATGCTGGTTCTGGTGGGTGAACAGCTGTTCGACTTCAATGATGTCACCCGTCTTGCTGTCGGCCGGTATTGGAAATCCTTTTCCAGTGAGCAGCGTCACCAGTTCAGGGATCTCTTTGCCCAGCTGCTGCAAAAGATCTACATGGACAAAGTCCGGGCCTATAAGGGCGAACCAGTGGTCTTTGACAAGGAAATCATGCTCTCGTCCACCAAGGCCAGGGTGAATACCCATATCCTGTGGAACGACAAGGAAGTGCCCCTGGACTACATGTTGCGTTTCAAACACGACCAGTGGCGAGTGTATGACGTCATTGTGGAAGGCGTCAGCCTGGTCAAGAACTATCGTTCCCAGTTCAGCTCCATTTTGTCCAAAAATCCTCCAGACGTTCTGCTCGAACAGGTCAGAAAAAAAATCGAACAACCCGCGGACCCGTCATGATCTCCCAGGTGTTTTTCATGGCCACGCCTTCTTGGTGTCATCGTTGTACCCGTTTCGGGAGGTACCTGGCACTGCTGATATGCCTGGCGCTGTGTACGGCCTGCGGATCCAAGTCAGCGTCTGTTGTTGCCGAGCCCGTTCCCCTGTCGTCCCAAACGGCTGTATCTCAAGCAGACACGCCCCCTTCACCGGAAGCCCGAACCGCCACGGATGCAGGCCTGCAGGCTTCTGCAACAGACACGGATGTCTGGGACGATGAGCTGGAAGACGACTGGGAGACGGACTACGATGAACTGGACGATGAGGCATTGATGGAGGCGGAAGATCCCGCATCCACGATTGCAGATCCCCTGGAGCCCTTCAACCGGGCCATGTTTGTTGTCAACGACAAGCTCTACTTCTGGATTCTCAAACCCACTGCAAATGTGTACGCGGCTGTTTTTCCCCAGCAGATGCGTACCGGAATCTACAATGTCTTCCACAATCTGGCCTTTCCCATCCGCTTTGTCAGCAGTGTTCTCCAGCTCAAACTGGACAAGGCCGCCAGAGAGGTGGGCGCCTTTGCCATGAACACCACCTTTGGCATCGGTGGACTGGTCAAGGTTTCCGACCATATCGAACCCCTTCAGGATATTTCTCCCGAAGACATGGGCCAGACCCTGGCCCACTACGGCATTGGTGACGGATTCTACATTGTCTGGCCGGTGTTCGGCCCTTCAACCCTGCGTGATACCACCGGAAAAATCGGAGAATATTTTCTTGATCCCATCAATTATATTGATGAATGGGAAATCCGCTGGGCCATCAAGGGCGCAGATACCCTCAACTACACATCCCTGCACCTTGGGGAGTACGAAGACCTCAAGGAGGCGGCCTTTGACCCTTACGAGGCCCTCAAGGACTTTTATCTCCAATACCGCCGCCATCTGGTCAGGGAATGACCATCTCGACTTTCCCCAAAACCATCAAAAAAAGCGCTGTTTTCATGAAGAAGACAGCGCTTTTTTTGATACACGTTGTGTGGAAAGGGAACTCAATAATGATCGTGCTTGTCGGCAAGGCCCAGCCGGGCGACAACCCGTTCAGCAGCCTCCCGCGTAAAGGCCTGCTCGTCCAGGTCCTCCTTGCGGCTCGCAGCAATGAGTTCCTGGGGGGCGTTGTGCAGTTCCCTGCCCGGCGTGATTTCATACTCACGGGCAAAGGAGTTGGAAAAATACATGTCTTGAAACCCGATGAACTTGAGGGCATGGGCCGTTGCATCGAGAATGGCCAGATCATGGGGGTCGAGAAACCCCTTTTCCCTGGCCTTGAGCAACCCGGCAAAGCATTCCCCGCCCTGGGTACAGGCAATGTGACCATGCCGGTTGACCCGAAGCATGCCTTCCATGATCTCCTGTTCCCGTACCTGAACAACATGGAAAACGCCTCCCAGCTGTTCATACTGGTCCACGAGAAATCTGACCCGGGGGAAGGAAACCGGATTGCCGATCATGGCTGCCTGGGCCACGCTCGGCCGCACCTTGACCGGGGCATAGATTCTCGCCTCGGCAGGCTGGTCATAGTACTTGAAAACAGGATCGGCGTGGGAGGACTGGACCCCGATGATTTTGGGAAGGTCTTCAATGATTCCGAGACGATGCAATTTCAAGAAGCCGGACATGACCGCCGTGACATTGCCGGCATTGCCAATGGGCACGAATACGGCCTTGTCACCCATGTTCCAATCATACCACTGGGCCACCTCAAAGGCATAGCTCTCCTGACCGAGAATGCGCCAGCCGTTTTTGGAGTTGAGCAGTGCAACCCGGTAATGATCGGCCAGATACTCGACAACCTTCATGCAGTCGTCAAACACGCCGGGAACTTCCAGCACCAGGGCGCCGCTCCCCAGAGGTTGCGCCAACTGCTGCGGCGTCACCTTGCCCTTGGGCAGCAGGACCACCGATTTCAGGGGATCGCCCACGTGCGAGGCATACAAGGCTGCCGCTGCCGAGGTATCCCCGGTGGAAGCACAGATGGTGATGACATCTTTCCAGCCATGTTTGCGCACAAGGTGACGAAGATAGCTGAAGGCGCAGGCCATGCCCCTATCCTTGAAAGATCCGCTGGGATTTTGTCCGTCGTTTTTGTACGCTAGGGGCTGACCAGCATAGGCCTCAAGCTCCCGGGAAGCTCTCACAATGGGCGTATTGCCCTCTCCCAGGTAAATGATGTCCTCAGCCTCGAGAACCGGAGCCATGAGTTCGTAAAATCGAAAAATGCCGCGCAAGGCGGTATTTTTGGTCGCGGCCCGTGCATCAAAAATTTTCCGCCATCCCGGCCCGTCATGCTTTTCGGCCAGGCTGGAAAACGAGGTGTCTTCCAGCAGAAAAACCCCGCCACAGTCAGGGCAGGTGTAATACAGGGCATCAATGGGGTACGTGGCGCCGCAGGACAGACACTTGTAGCGCATGGTCCCCCGGTAGGAGGGAAATTCGTTTGTCTGATTCATGGCAGAGAGATAAAAGGGTGAATGGTTCAGAAAATAAAGGACAAGGGACTGACCGGAGCAATAAACAGGTCAGCCAGCGCACCGAGAAGAAAAATGATGGCCACCACGCCGTTGAGGGTGAAAAAGGCCAGGTTCACCCGGCGCATGTCGGTTTCCGAGATCAGGGTATGCTCAAACAGAAGAAGGATGGAAACAAGTCCCCAGGCAACATGATACAACCACCCTGCCCCCTGGAGCCACCCCGCCAGACCGAAAAAGATCACGGTGTTCACATGGGAGAAGGTCGACAGGGTCAGTGAAGCCGGAATTCCCCAACGGGCAGGTGCGGAAAAAAGACCGTGTTCCCTGTCAAAATCAGCATCCTGGCAGGCATACAGGATATCAAATCCGGCCACCCAGAAAAGGACTCCCAGCCCAAGAACCACGGGAACCGGGGCAATAACAGGTTCAAAAGCGATCCAGCCGGCTATGGGAGCCAGAAAGTGGACCGAACCAAGGGCATAGTGACACAGCGGAGTAAATCGTTTGGCAAAGCTGTAGCAGGCCGACCAGATGAGGGCAAAGGGGGCAAGCACAAAGCACAGCTCATTGAGACCCCAGCACGCGGCCCAGAACCCCAGGGCACAAACCAGCAAAAACATCTTGGTTTGCAAAGGGGTGAGTTCCCCCGTCACCAGGGGCCGATTCCGGGTCCGGGGGTTGGCCGCGTCAATGGCCGCGTCAGCCAGCCGGTTGAAGCCCATGGCAAAGGAACGGATCAGGACCATGGCCAGGGTCAACAAAACGAAAACCCTGGTCCCGGGCCATCCTCCGGCCGCCCAGAACACGCCGACATAGGCAAAGGGGAGAGCAAAGATGGAGTGTTCTATCTTGATCATCCGGGAAAGGACGATCAATGTGTGCAAGCCTGGCAACAGCCTTTTTTTGGGATCAAAACGCATGGTGCATTTGCCTCACATACTGGGTTGTCTCCACCATCCCCGCTACCGGGATGGTCCAACAGAAAAGTATCGACTCGGCCAGCCGCCTATTTGGCATACCCCACGGCCCGCTTTTCCCGGATGACCGTCACCTTGATCTGTCCGGGATAGGTCATCTTTTCTTCAATTTTCTTGGCCACGTCCTTGCAGAGCAGATAGATTCTGTCGTCATTGACCTGTTCACAGTCAACCATGACCCGAAGCTCGCGGCCCGCCTGGATGGCATAGGCCCGATTCACCCCGTCAAAACTGGTGGCAATGCCTTCGAGCTCTTCGAGGCGTTTGACATAGTTTTCCAGCAATTCCTTGCGGGCACCAGGACGTGCACCCGACAGGGAGTCGGCTGCCTGAACAAGCACGGCCAGCACCGTCTGGGGCGGCACATCTTCGTGATGGGCTGCAATGGCGTGGATGATTTCCTTGGACTCGCCATATTTCTTGGCCAGATCGGCACCGATCTGGGCATGCGGCCCCTCCACCTCATGGTCAACGGCCTTGCCCAGGTCATGGAGCAAACCGGCCCGCTTGGCCTTTTTGACATCCATGCCCAGTTCAGCGGCCATGACCCCGCACAAAAAGGCCACTTCCAGGGAATGGTGCAACACGTTCTGGGAATAACTTGTCCGGTAATAGAGCTGACCCAGTAGACGAACAATTTCCGGATGGATGCCGTGCACCCCCACGTCAAAGGTGGCCTGCTCGCCGATTTCCCGAAGCTTGACGTCCATTTCCTGCTCGACCTTGTTGACCACATCCTCGATTCTGGCCGGATGAATGCGGCCGTCACTGATGAGACGTTCCAGGGCCTGCTTGGCAATCTGCCGCCTCAGAGGGCTGTATGCTGAAAGAACAACGGTCTCGGGCGTGTCGTCAATGATCAGATCAACACCTGTGGCCGCTTCAATGGCCCGGATGTTCCGGCCTTCACGCCCGATGATCCGCCCTTTCATGTCTTCGCTGGGCAACTCCACCGTGGAAACGGTCTGCTCGGAAACATAGTCCCCGGCATACCGCTGAATGGCCGTGGCCAAAATTTCCCTGGCCTTGCGCGTTGCCTTTTCCTGGGCTTCGATCTCAATAACCCGAATCATCTTGGCCGCTTCATGCCGCGTTTTGCTTTCGATTTCCTTCATGATGCGCTGTCTGGCCTCTTCGGCTGTCAGTCCGGAAATCTGCTCAAGCTTGCGTTCCTCTTCAAGAACGAGTTGGTCCAGGTGCTTGGACTTGTCACTGAGGGATTGTTCCTGCTTGGCCAGTTTCTTTTCCGTGCTGACCAGCTCGCTTTCACGTCTGGTCATGGCTTCCGTCTTGCTTTCCAGACGTTCCTGCTTTTCCTGAATCCTGGCCTCGAGCTTCTTGACCTCGCGTTCCCTGGCCTTGATGTCCTCTTCCATCTCCTTTTTCTGACGGAAAATTTCATCCTGCCCCTGGAGAAGGACCTCCTTCTTGTGCGCTACAGCTTCCTTGCGCGCCTCATCAAGGATTCGCTCGGCCAGATCCCTGGCATCGTTTTCCTGTTTTATATATAATTGGCGCTGGACAACAAAACCAATACCCGCACCGATCCCAATACAGATAAACGCGGTGATGATAATCGAACTGAGCATGACAGCCCTCCATGACCTCCCGCTGAGCACCTCCTAACCAATTGATGTCGCGGAAAGATTTATAATGATGCCTCAAGAGACTCCTTGAGGCTTGTGTGTTGGACATGATGACGCAGAAGCCCGTCTCGGGCATGCAAGCGACCTCAAAGCATGAACGAACAAACCCGCGTGGGCAGCTCACTGGGAATGGAGAAGGTGGCGGAAAGCCTTGGCAAGGAGAGGGAAACAATCGCCCCCCGGCAGGGAGCCATTGTTCAGGTAGGGTTAGATTACCCGGGAAGCCGTGTCATGTGTCAATTTGAACCTCTTATGCAGAGGTGGGCACCTCCCCGATCCATCAGGCTTCCCACCAATGTGGCGGGCCTGCACACAGAAATCGGATTTGGCTCCCTAGACAACGTTATTGGCTCAAAAATAACAGTCATGATCACGCACTTCCCAGGAAAATTTCACATCTACAAATCTTTCTGATTGATACTATCTATCTTATGTAACAGCTGCTCGAGCTTTTGCTCAAGTTCCTGCAGCCGATCAGTACATTGCAGAAAGTCATCAGCAAGGCTCAGCGCCAAGACAACCAGCAATTTTTCCTTGCTCAGATTCCGTCCCATTTCCAACAGGGGCTGAAATCTCTCCTCCAGAAGCAATCGGGCCTTGTCTACCCTCTCGGGACTTGCGTCCGTCTTGAAGGAAGTATCCAGCCCAAGCAGGCTAATCCTATACCCAGCCATTCCTAGTCGAGGTTGACCTCCTGAATCCTGCCCAGAAGGTGTTCAATTTTATCAAGCACGGCTTCCTTGACCTGCCGTTCCTTGTCGAGTTGATCCCTGAGGAGCATGTTCTCAGCCTCAAGGGTTTCCTTTTTTTCGATCAATGTTTCGATCTTATTGGTAAGCTGAGTCAGTACTTCCATGTGTTTGGTATGTTTTGTAGCGGCTCGGGCAAAATCAAGCCATCTCATCTTTTCAGATTTTTTTGTTTCGCCCGGGCTATGCATAGTGATTCATCAGGAACATCTTTGGTTACCACGGTGCCCGCCCCCACAAGAACGTCACGCCCAATGCGCACGGGTGCCACCATGGCGGTATTGCTGCCAATAAAGGAGCCGTCACCGATATGGGTCATATGCTTGTTGGTGCCATCGTAATTGCAGGTAATGGTCCCTGCACCGATATTGACCCCTTTCCCGATGACCGCGTCTCCAATATAGGTCAGATGACTGGCCTTGCTGCCTTCACCCATGACGCCCTTTTTGATCTCGACAAAGTTGCCGACGCGGACATCCCGGTCAAGAACGGTACCAGGCCTCAGCCGCGCATACGGGCCAACCGAGCAGTCTTTTCCAACCTGTGCATTGTGTATATGTGAAAAAGAATGCACTTGGCAACCATTTAGTTGGCTATTTTCAATCCTGCAATGGGAATGGACCCGTGTTCCGGGGCCAAGAACCGAATGCCCATAGATTTCGCAAGGTCCGGTAATGTCCACCCCCGGGGCCAGCTCCACCTTGGGGCCGATACGGACCACCTCCCTGTTGCGGATGATAACGCCCTGGTCGATCCAGTCCTGCACAATATGCGGACACAAGCGGTTTTCCGCATCCACCAGCTCCTGGGGAGTATTGATGCCGAACAGCTCGGGACCATCTCCCTGTTCAATGGCAACCACCCGCATGCCCGTACTGCAGGCAAGATCCACCAGCTGGGTGATATACAGTTCCTGTTGCGCATTATCATCGGTCAACAAGGGCAACAGCTTGTTCACCGCGTCCACACGTAACAGATAAATACCTGAATTCACTTCATGGATTTCATCTCCCGGATCCATGCGTTCAAAATCCCGGGCCTCCACAATGGCGCTCACACTTCCGTTTGATTTACGCACCACCCGACCGTAACTCCCGGGATCGTCCATGACAATGCTCAAAAAGGCAATGTCCGCGTTCTCTTCCAGGCCCAGGTTCACGAGGTCCTCAAGGGCCTGCTCGGACACAAAAGGGGTATCCCCATTGGCAACCACAAGATGGGACACACCGGAGTTGCGGATAGTCGGCCAGGCAACCTGCAGGGCATGGCCGGTCCCCCGCTGGGGCGACTGGAGGATGAAACGTTCCTTGGCATGGGGAAATGCCGTTTCAAGGGCTTCATGCCCGAATCCTACAATGGTCCAGACCCTCTTGCCGAACAAAGGATCAAAACGCGCATAAACATATTCCAGAAGGGGCGTTTCTAGAATGGTCTGCAGAACTTTGGGCCGCGTCGAATACAGCCGGGTTCCCTTTCCCCCGGCAAGGATCAGTGCACCTATGGAAGCATCAAACATATGGTTTCTCGCTCTTTCCGAGTCTTTGTCCGTTCGTGGCAACAATATGGATGGGTAGAAACGGGTATACATCAGAATTTCTGGAAAAAATATAGACTCTTGTAGATAAACTCCCTTGGCCTGTCTACCAAAAAAGGGGCGGGCCCGAAGGCCCGCCCCCTGATTGACGATTCGTGTTCCCTCAGAAACTACATACGACACGTTCCTTCGGCAACGGCGGACTCGCGACACCGCATGCGGTGCACGGACCGTGCGAGCTGGGCCTGGGCCCGAGCGAAATCGACTTTTTCCTTCTGCTGAGCAAGACGCTTTTCCGCCCGATCAGCTGATTTCCGAGCACGCTCAATGTCAATCTCTTCGGCCTTTTCTGCAACTTCAGCAAGTACAGATACCTTTTCGGGAGATACCTCGGCAAACCCGCCGGCAATGAACACATAGTACTTTTTGCCGCCCTGTTTGTAATAGAGGCTCCCGATGCCAAGAGCTGACAGAAAAGGTATGTGATTGGGCAAAACGCCGAACTCCCCATTGATGCCAGGAGCACCAACGTACTCGACGTCTTCACTGAGCAACTTCCTGTCGGGAGTTACTATTTCGAAATGAATCGTGTTAGCCATATCAACTTACCTTTCTGGTCACAGGTTCTTACATTTCCTTAGCGTGTTCAACAGCCTCTTCAATGGCGCCTACATAGTAGAAAGCCTGCTCGGGCAGATCATCGTAATCGCCCTGCAGAATGCCCTTGAAGCCCTTGATGGTATCTTCGAGCTTGACATAGCGTCCTTCCTTGCCGGTGAACTGTTCGGCAACAAAGAAGGGCTGCGAGAGGAATCGCTGCATCTTACGCGCCCGGGCAACGGTCAGCTTGTCTTCGTCCGAGAGCTCGTCCATGCCGAGGATGGCAATGATGTCCTGCAGATCCTTGTACTTCTGCAAAACCATCTGCACTTCACGGGCAACCCGATAATGCTCTTCACCAACCACATTGGGATCAAGAATACGGGAAACGGAATCCAGGGGGTCAACAGCCGGGTAGATACCGAGCTCGGCGATCTGACGGGAAAGAACGATGGTTCCATCAAGATGCGAGAAGGTAGTTGCCGGAGCGGGGTCGGTCAAGTCATCAGCAGGCACGTAAACAGCCTGGACCGATGTGATGGAACCCTTGTTGGTGGAGGTGATACGTTCCTGAAGAGCACCAAGGTCGGTACCCAGGGTGGGCTGGTAACCAACAGCCGAAGGCATACGACCGAGCAGTGCGGACACTTCGGAACCGGCCTGGGTAAAACGGAAGATGTTGTCAATGAACAGCAGCACGTCCTGATTTTCTTCATCACGGAAATACTCGGCAGCAGCCAGAGCGGTCAGGGCGACACGAGCACGGGCTCCCGGAGGTTCGTTCATCTGACCATAAACCAAAGCGGCGCGCTCCAGAACCCCGGCATCCTTCATTTCGTGATACAGGTCGTTTCCTTCACGGGTACGCTCACCAACACCGGCGAACACGGAGATACCACCATGCTGCTTGGCGATGTTGTTGATCATCTCCATGAGAATAACGGTCTTACCAACACCGGCACCACCGAACATGCCCATCTTGCCGCCCTTGGGGAAGGGGATGAGGAGGTCAATAACCTTAACCCCGGTTTCCAGCACTTCGATCTTGGTAGACTGATCCACAAAGGCCGGAGTGGGACGGTGAATGGGATAGTATTTTTCAGCATTGATGGGGCCCATTTCATCCACGGGCTTACCAACAACGTTCAGAATACGACCAAGAGAAGCCTTGCCAACGGGCACGGAAATGGGAGCGCCCGTGTCCCTGGCTTCCATGCCGCGAACCAGACCATCGGTCCCGTCCATGGCGATACAACGAACAACATTGTTACCCAGATGCTGGGCCACCTCGACCACCAGGTTGTCCGGCTCATCGCTCAGGGTCGGACTGGTGATGGTGACAGCGTTCATTATGTTGGGAAGCTGGCCTTCTGGAAACTCCAGGTCGACGACAGCTCCGATAACCTGTACTATTTTACCGACATTTTTTGCACTCATGCCTTTATGTCCCCCTATGCATTTTTCAGCGCTTCAGAACCGCCGACGATATCCATCAACTCTGTGGTGATACCGGCCTGGCGGGCCTTATTATATGCCAACGTAAGACTTTCAGCCAGATCGTCACAGTTCTTGGTGGCGTTATCCATTGCGGTCATGCGGGCCGCATGCTCACTGGCTGACGTGTCAAGAAGCCCTCGGTAGATCTGGACCTTGACATAGCGCGGCAAGAGTTCGGCCAGAAGGCCTTCTACAGATGGCTCGAAGATATACTCGCTCGAAGCACCTGCCGCTTCCTCGACCTCGTTCTGCTCGACCGGCAAGATCTGGTCGGCCACGCTTTCCTGTTTCACGATATTGACGAATTTGCCATAGATCACATGCACTTCGTCAAAGGCACCGGAAACGTATTTGTCAATGGCCTGCATCCCGATGGAGTTGGCCAGCTGGAAATCGAAATTGTTCATGGCGTCCACATGGGCCTCAACAATTTCGAAGGAAGTCTTCTTGATAAAGTCTCTGCCTTTTTTACCTACGCAGATAAATTGGACCGTCTTGCCCTCGCCGGATTTTTTCTGAGCCAGTTGCAGGGCTGCATTGCACAAGGAGGCGTTAAAGCTCCCGCACAACCCCTTTTCCGACGTGACAAGAATGATGCCGACCGTTGTCCTCTCTTCGCGTTGTTCCAAAAGAGGATGAACGCTCGCATCAGCCCGGGAGGCAAGATCGGTGAGAATCTCCTGATATTTATCGGCATAGGGACGGAACCGCTCGATGCGCTGCTGCGCACCGCGCAATTTGGCAGACGAAACCATATTCATGGCCTTGGTGATCTGCTTGGTCTTCTTGACCCCGCTGATCTTTGTCTGGATGTCCCTGAGTGATGCCATTTACTTCTCCTTGTCTCTCTAGGCTTTAAAGGTCTTCTTGAACTCTTCGATGGCAGCCACGAGCTTTTCTTCGGTTTCCTTGCCCAATTCCTGAGTATCCTTGATTTCCTTGAGCAGGTCAGCCTTCTGGGTGTTCATGAATTCCTGCATGGCAGCCTCGAATTTCTGAACATCTTCCACGGGGATCTCGTCCAGAAAACCCTTGGTGCCTGCGTACAGGGTAACCACCTGGTTTTCCACCGGCATGGGCTTGTACTGGGGCTGCTTGAGCAGTTCCACCAGACGTTCACCACGGGTCAATTTCAGCTTGGTGGATTTGTCCAGGTCAGAGCCGAACTGGGCAAACGCGGCCAGTTCACGATACTGGGCAAGGTCCAGACGAAGGGTACCGGAAACCTTTTTCATGGCCTTGATCTGGGCGGCACCACCCACTCGGGAAACAGACAGACCAACGTTGATGGCCGGACGAACACCAGCGTTGAACAGGTTGGGCTCCAGGTAAACCTGACCATCGGTGATGGAGATAACGTTGGTCGGGATGTAGGCGGAAACGTCACCAGCCTGGGTTTCAATGATGGGCAGGGCGGTCATGGAACCGGCACCCAGGGAATCGTTGACCTTGGCGGCACGTTCCAAAAGCCGGGAATGGAGATAGAAAACATCGCCGGGGAAAGCCTCACGTCCCGGAGGACGACGGAGCAACAGAGACATCTGGCGGTAGGCCACAGCCTGCTTGGAAAGGTCATCGTATACGATCAGGGCGTGCTTGCCGTTGTCGCGGTAGTATTCGGCCATGGTACAGCCGGAATAGGCAGCAATGTACTGCAGGGAAGCAGGCTCGGAAGCGGTGGCGGAAATAACGGTGGTGTATTCCATGGCACCGTACTTTTCCAGGGTGTCAACAACCTGGGCCACCGTGGACTTCTTCTGACCGATGGCAACATAGAAGCAGTGAACGTCAGTGTTCTTCTGGGCGATGATGGCGTCGATACCAACGGCGGTCTTACCGACCTGACGGTCGCCGATGATCAGCTCACGCTGACCGCGGCCAATGGGGGTCATGGCGTCAATGGCCTTGAGACCGGTGTACATGGGTTCGTGTACCGACTTACGGGCGATGATACCGGGAGCCTTGATCTCGATGAGACGGGTTTCCTTGGCCTCGATGGGGCCCTTGCCGTCAATGGGCTGACCAAGGGCGTCAACCACGCGACCCTGAACGGCTTCACCAACGGGCACCTGGACGATGCGGCCGGTACGCTTGACAGCGTCGCCTTCCTTGATTCCCTTGTCCTCACCGAGAAGAGCAACACCAACGCTATCTTCTTCGAGGTTGAGGACCATACCCATGACGCCGCCGGGAAATTCCAAAAGCTCCATGGCCATGGCGTTTTCAACACCATAGACGCGGGCGATTCCATCACCTACGGACAGGACAACGCCTGTCTCGCTCATCTCAACCTTTTTATCGTAATCCTTGATCTGGCCTTCGATGATTTGGCTGATTTCTTCTGCTCTGATTTGCATAGCCTCTACTTACCCCTCTTTATATTTTCTTTCAAAATGTCTAGCTGGGCCCTTATGCTGGCATCCAGGACCTTGTCCCCGACCTTGAGTTTCAGGCCTCCCAAAATGTCGGGATCGACCCCGTATTCCAAGACAATTTTCTGACCAGACTGCGCTTCGAGCTGCTCTTTGATCTTTTTCTTCAAGGGTTCGTTCAACTCGATGGCCGTGACAAGATCGCCGCGAACAATGCCCTGCACTTCATCCAGAAGAATACTGAAGTAGGCCTGAATATCGGGCAGACAATCCAAGCGATTCTTGTCGGCCAGCAAAAAGCAAAAATTCTTGACCAGCTTGCAGGACTTGGTCTTGGCCACTACCTTTGAAACGACGCCTTTTTTCTCTGCAACCGTAAAGACAGGATTACGAAACAACTTCATGAGTTCCGGAGCGCTTTCCAGCACCTCCGTGAGCTGCAAAAGATCGCTGCCATACTTCTTCAGCTCGGCCTCACCGTGTTCCTGACCAATGGCAAAGAGTGCTCGGGCGTACCTTCGTGCAACTATGTTCCCTGTCAATTTAGCACCACCTTGGTTAGATACTCATTGATCAGACCTTCATGGTCCTTTTTCTTCAGCTGCTTCTGCACCATGATTTCTGCGGCTTCGACGATCTTTTCTGCCATTTCGGCCTTGATGGACTCGACAGCCAGCTTGGCTTCCTGTTCAGCAGCGACCTTTGCCTGTGCCTTGATCTGTTTCGCGGATGCATGGGCCTGATCGATAATGGCCTTTTTGAGCGCGTTGCCCTGCGCTTCGGCATCTGCGAGGATCCGGGCCTTTTCAGCCTCGAGGTTGGCAATACTCGCTTCCACATCGCTCAACTTTTTGGCGGCCTCATCCTTGCGGGCGTCCATATCCTTAAGATCGGTCTCGATCTGATATTTCCGTCCCGAAAAGAATTCGCCCACCCGCTTGCCTGCGATCTTGTACAGAATCCAGGCCAGGATCACGAAATTGATGAACCTGTATAGCAAGTTGAGCCACTTGGAAGAGTCTCCCCCACCGTGCTCTGCTGCCACAACCGCTCCCGCAGAAACGAGCACCAGAAGGAAAGCCATCCCCACCATCTTCAGCGTTCTCAATGCTCCGCCCTCCTTTTTCTTGGTTTAGGCTTTACTTAGAATTTTGCCGGTAGCCGCCTTGGCGTACTCATCGACTTTGCCTTTGAGGGTAGCCAGGGCCGCTTCGGTCTCGGAAGCGATCTCTTGTCGCGCAGTGCCGAGAAAGGAAGCAGCTTCCTTGGATGCACTTTCGACAATGGTTTGTTCTTCCCCATACCCTTCTTTCTGTCTGCTCACGCGAACGGCTTGCGCCTCGCCACGTGCAGCTGCCAATGCCTCTTCGTAGTTCTTGAGCTTCTGCTCGGCCTCGGCATTGAAGCCCTCGACTTCAGCCAACCTATTGGCCAGATGCTCTGCCCGCCGCTTCAAAATACCCCGGATGGGCCGGTAGAGAATCAGGTTCAACACCATCAGCGTGATCAGGAAGTTCACGAACTGAATAAAAAACGTTACATTGAGTTCAATCATGCAGCCCCCTCTGACTATGTGAATTTTTGTTCAATGTCAGCGCGCCTACTAGCCAATTTCCCATTTTCTGTCAAAGGCTTTTTCAAATTGTTTGACCTTGAAATCGCCTTTCAACCCTTGTCATTCCTGCAAGTTCTCATTTTCACGTGTTCGCTATGCTGATTATTCCCTCCCGGGCAGGATCCCGGGAATCCTGCCCCTCCAAGGCCTCGGACATGTTCCCTCCCTCTTCATCAAAATTCACTTTTCCACACAACTCGGCCCCTTCTTCAACCACACAGGCCGGCGCATGCAGGATGCCGTGAAAATGCGACTGCTTGTTCAAGACAGCTTTTTTGCTTGCCGTGACCTGGCCATGAACGGTGCCGTTGAGAATCAACTGCCCCACATGAAATATGCCCTCGAGACGGGCATCCTTGCCAACCACCAACGTCCCCTCGGATGAAATCTCTCCACGAAAGTCCCCGTCAATGCGCACTGCTCCCTGAAAGGACAGTTTGCCCTCATAGCTGGTGCCCACCCCCAAAAACGCATTTATCTGATCTCGCGCCATGTTGTATCTTCCTCATAACCTTAACGTGTCGACCCGGCCCATGCCTGCCGAATCAAAAAAATCCCGCTTCCCGTCGGGGCGAGCTTGTGCACCAACCGTCACTGCTTGAACACGTACCGACGCATGGAAACATTGAGCACCAGACCGATGAGACAGAAATTGACCACCGAGGCGCTCCCCCCGTAACTGATGAAGGGCAATGGTATTCCCACAACCGGCATAAGCCCCAACACCATCCCCATATTGATGAGAATCTGCAGAAAAAAATAGAAAAACACCCCAGTGCACAAAAGGGCCCCGAAACGATCCTTGGCCTCTTGGGAACTGAGCACAATCTGGTACAAAAACACGCAAAACAGGATCAAAAGCACCAGGGCCCCGGCAAAACCCCATTCTTCCCCGAACACGGCAAAGGCAAAATCCGTATGTTTTTCCGGCAGAAAACTGAGCTGGCTCTGGGTACCTTCGAGAAACCCCTTGCCCCAGAAACGACCCGAGCCAATGGCTATCTGAGACTGGATGATATGGTATCCCGCACCAAGGGGATCCCTGCCGGGATTGAGAAAGGTCAAAATACGCTGTTTCTGGTAATCATGCAGAAAAAACCATCCAAAAGGCAGCAGCAACGGTCCGAGGATCAACAACACTTTGAGAATCTTGGCTTCAATCCCTTTGTAAAAGACCATCCCGCCCAGAAGAAGAAGCACGGTCAGGGCTGACCCGAGATCCGGCTGCGAGGCAATGAGGGCAGCCGGCAACAGTCCCACAAACATGACCTGAATCAGCAACAGCCAATCGAGTTTGCCGGGAATTTTGGCCAGACACTTGGCCCCAAGCACCAACACGCAAATCTTGGCCAGCTCGCTGGGCTGCAGATTGAACAGGCCCAGACTGATCCACCTTTTTGCGCCATAGATGGTCTTTCCAAAAGCCGGCACAGCCAAGAGCAGCAGAATCATAATGAAAAACATGGGCCAGGCAAGGAACTTGAGGTGCCGGTAGTCGAAAAGCATGGTTACGAACATGGCCAGGGCACCGACCCCGCCCCATACCAGCTGCTTTTGATAGTACGAATCCAGGGCCATGCCGCTTTCGGTACGCAACACACTGGCCGAATAGAGATTAAGAACGCCAAGGGCCAACAACACCACAGTCGTTCCCAGAAACACCCAGTTGATATGAAAGATCAATCGTCGGTCAAACATGCCGTTTTGCCCGCAAAAAGATATTCATACACGGTCCTGACCACAGGACCGGCATCAGAACCACCGTGGCCACCGTGTTCCACCAGAGCAACCACGACGTACTTTTTGCTCCTGCACATGCCGAAGCTTGCCATCCATGCGTGGTCCCGCATTTGATAGGGGATCTCATGGGTCTCCTTTTTCTCGTATTTTTCCTGCAGATTGACCACCTGAGCGGTTCCCGTCTTCCCGCCGATCCGACACCCCTTCATCTTCAGACGCCGGGCTGTACCATGGGGATCTTCAACCGTTGCGATCATGGCATCCAGGATGCGCTGCCTTGTCATATCCCCGAAGGGAAGCTGTCCATTGGACAGCACGGGTTCTTCCTTGAGCAGATTGGGGCGCACAAGACGTCCGCCATTGACAAGGGCGCTCAGATACACCGCAACCTGCAGCGGAGTGACCAGGACTGACCCCTGTCCAATGGACACATTGAGGGTTTCCCCCTTTTGCCAGGAACGCCCATATCGCTTCCATTTCCAGGCCCTGTCAGGAATCAACCCGTTTTTTTCATGGGGCAGGGAGATGCCGGTGGCCTTGCCGAACCCGCATCGTTTGGCAAAAGCGCTGATCTGTTCGATGCCCAGGGATTCTCCCAGCTGGTAAAAATATACATCACAGGATTCGACCAGGGCCCGTTTCATGTCGACGAAACCGTGTCCCTGACGTTTCCAGCATCTGAATACCCGGTTGCCTAGGCGGTAGCTGCCCGGGCAAAAAACCCTGTCCTCAGGGCGAACCGCATGCTGCTGTAGCCCGCATGCCGCCATGACAAGCTTGAACACCGAGCCTGGAGGATAGGTGCTCTGGATGGATCTGTTCTGCAGGGGATGCCTGGGGTTGGAAAGCAGAGCCTTCCATGCACTGACGCCGATACCGCCCACAAACGCATTGTTGTCGTAGGAAGGCTCACTCACCAGAGCAAGGACCTTGCCGGTTTCGGCTTCAAGCACAACAACAGCGCCGGCGTGGGGCTTCAAGGCCTCGGTGACCACGTTTTGCAGGGCCAGATCAATACTCAAAAGAACATCCTGACCGGCAACAGGAGGAGCCAACTCCTTTTGGGCAAGGATTCTGCCTGCCGCGTCCACTTCACATTCCTTAAGCCCCTTCTTGCCACGCAAGACATTCTCCAGGACAAATTCCAGACCGAGCTTGCCGATATTGTCGCCCAGAGCCAACTGCGGATCAGCATTGAGTTCTTCTTCATTGGCCTGGGCAACATAGCCGAGGACATGCGTCATTCCCGGTCCCTGAGGATAATATCGTTTGGGACGAACGACAATATTCAGGCCCGGCCAGTCAATGGCATGGGACTCGATTGTTGCCACCTGATCAAAGGAAATATGGGGAACCAGGATCTGATTATCAAAAGGCTTGACCCGTTTTTTCCCCCTTTCGTAATCCTTGCGCAATTGTTCCAGGGGAATGCGGGTCCATGCGGCAACCTGCCTGAGGGTTGCATCGATGTCGGGGCAATCTTCCCTGACCAGACTCAGGGCATAAGAAGGCTGATTCTCTGCCAGCAAAACACCATGTGTGTCGCGAATCAGCCCCCGGGGCGCATACAGACTGTACCTGCGAATTCTGTTGTCCCGGGACTTGCGATCAAAGTATTCCCCCTTGTACACCTGCAAATACCAAAGACGCAGCCCAAAAAGACAGAACAGAAAAATGACCAGGACATACAAAAGGGTCGTATTTCCCGGCATTCCCTGTAAATGATCGCTCTCAACCCTGGGCATAAGGCACCACCCTGCAGTACAATGGATAGATGCATGCCCAGGTCAGGACATAAGCAAAAAATTGCACGGCCAGGAGAGGAAACGGCGTCAGGGAAATAGAAAGATCCTGCAAGGTACCCAACCCCCACACAACCATTTCCCGCCACAAAACGGTAATGCCAGCAAGAACCATAACGAAAACGGGATTTTCCGGTTCCAGCAACCATCTCCCTGCAAAGAACAACGCGATAAGCCCCACGTCGAAAAGCAACACCGAGCCGAAGGACAAGGAACCCGCCCCCTCCTGCATGATCCCCCAGATACAGGCGGACCAGAGCGCGCTTTTCCACCGACCGGCCTGGAGGAAGACAATCAGCCCCGGGCTGAAAAAATCAATGCCGCCAAACCATTCCTGGGCCCAAATGGCCAGCACGGTATACATGGACCACCACAACCAAACACTCACGTGCCACCCACTTGCTGTCGGCTCACATCCATGTTGTCGATCCGGTCATCTATTCGCGTTGCATTGGCTTCGGGGACGAGCAGAAGAACCTCCTCCTGACGTTGTGCCCGCACAAGAGGCTGCGCGAGAATATCTTGAAAAAGCGAAATGGAGGAACGGGTCACCTGGCTGACACGCGCAACAGGAAGACCTTTGGGGAATATCCCCCCCAGGCCCGAAGTGACCAGGATCTCGCCTTCAGACAAAACGTCGTTCAAAGGGACATATTTCACCAGAAGAGGCTGGCCCTCACCCTGACCTTCAACAAGGGCCGGGATCCTGCTTGTTGCGCCCATGACCGGAATATGACTGTTGGGATCAACAAGAAGAAGAACCGTGGAAAAATGCAGCCCCGGACGATGCACCCGACCGATGACCCCCTGCGGAGAGATGACCGGAGTATCAAAACGCAGTCCCGCACGCTTCCCCTTGTCAATAACGAGAGACTGCAAGACTGCATTGCCGCCGATACGATGGCCAACAACCCTGGCCCCGATCCTCTTCCATCCAGAAGGGGGATCGAACCCGAGGAGGTTTTCGAGCCGATCAACCCGGAATTCCTTTTCGCGCAGATCATGGAGGGTCATGCGCAGATCATCCATCTCCTGGCGTAACCGTTCGTTTTCCTGCCGCACGCCCACCAGATAGACATACCGTTCCCAGAAACGAACCACTTCCCGATGCACCGACTTGCCTGGCACAAGCACTGCACCTACAGCCTCAAGACCAGTAGATGTAACAAATCTGTCCAGAACGCCGGTCTTGGCATTCCAGGTATAAATGGTGATGTAGGTGGCGAGGCAGGCCAACGCCACAAAGACTGCCTTACGAGGGCTGAAGGAAAGAGATTTAATCGATGGTTACCTCTTTGAGAACATCCATATTGTCCAGTACCTTGCCCGAACCCAGGACCACGGTTGAAAGGGGATCATCCACCACAATGATCGGCAACGAAGTCTCTTCACGCAGCAACTGGTCCAAGCCCTTAAGCAATCCCCCGCCGCCCGTGAGCACAATGCCCCGGTCAACGATGTCCGCAGCCAATTCCGGTGGCGTTTGTTCCAGGGCAATACGCACCGCCTGAACAATGCCGTCCACCTGTTCGGCTATTGCCTTGCGGATCTCCTTGGAGGTTATGGTGATGTTCTGGGGTATTCCGGAGACCAGATCCCGTCCCTTGACGTCCATTTCCCTTTCATCCTCCGAGGGAAATGCCGAGCCAATGGTCTTCTTGATCTCTTCAGAGGTACTTTCCCCAATGAGCATGTTATACTTGCGCTTGACATGCTGCATGATCGCCTCATCCATCTTGTCCCCGCCGACCCGAACAGACCGACTGTAAACAATACCTGCCAGGGAGATGACCGCGACCTCTGTGGTGCCGCCGCCAATATCCACGACCATGTTGGACGTGGGTTCGGTAATGGGAAGCTCCGCCCCGATGGCAGCGGCCATGGGCTCTTCAATAAGATAGACCTCTCGAGCTCCGGCACTTTCAGCCGACTCCTTGACCGCACGCTTTTCCACCTGGGTGATGCCCGTAGGCACACAGATGACAATGCGGGGACGCACCAATCGCCTGCTATTGTGGACCTTGGAGATGAAGTGCCGCAGCATGGCTTCGGTAACCTCAAAATCCGCAATGACTCCATCCTTCATGGGCCTGATAGCAACGATATTCCCTGGTGTGCGTCCAAGCATGCGCTTGGCCTCGGCACCAGCAGCAAGGACTTTGTTATTCCCCCGGGCATCACGCTTCACGGCAACCACTGACGGCTCACGAAGAACAATCCCCTTTCCCTTGACGTACACACACGTATTGGCGGTACCAAGATCAATAGCCAGATCGTTGGAAAATCTGCCAATGATTGCATCAAAAATCCTGGACATAAAACCTCACTTCCCTGCATAAGCACTTCGTTGAGGATCATTTCCGAGATGGCTGATCCCACGAGGCGGGCCTGCGCGCAAGGTGTCACGCCGGTCCGAGCCGATTGGCTGCATAAAAAACATGTGTCACCTACCAAAAGAGACCGGGTCAGGCAACACGATAGAACCTGAGCTTGCGATCAAGACCGACACGCTTTGACCACCTGCCAAGGACCACGTATCCATGCGAACATTTTCCCGATATTTTACCCTGTCCACCTATTTTCACAACCGACACGGAAAACGAATTCAGAAAATCCCCCTGGACGCAGGGTTTTCATGTCCCAACCGGGACGGCACCCTTTCGTCCAGGGGATGCTTGTTTTGTAATCCGCTGGGTTCGGGAACAGGACAGAGCATTGCCAACATTCCCCTGGCGGATCAATATGCCCATTGGCGCACCCGATTCCAGCAAAAATACAAGGCACACGCGTTCCTGGCCTATCTGCAATCCTTCTCCAATACCTATGGACCGCTGACCAAACTGACCAGAGTGCTCGACGCCCTGCACGACCTGCCGGAACTTGAGGGGATCTGCCTCGGCACCCGACCGGATTGTCTGGACCAACCCAAACTTGCGGCCCTGGCCGCCTTTCCGGGAACAGAAAACTGGCTCGATCTCGGTCTGCAGTCATCCAACAACCAGACCCTGGAACGCATCAACCGGGGCCATGACGCCCAATGTTTTGCCCGGGCCGCCCGCATGGCCGGATCCATGGGGCTCAAGATCTGTGCGCATGTCATTGCCGGTCTGCCAGGAGAAAACATGGACGATTTCCTGGCAACCATCGGATTCGTCAACCAACTCCCGGTCAGAGGCATCAAAATCCACAACCTCTATGTGTGCAAGGGTTCCGGTCTGGTCCGCTGGTGGCAACGGGGGGACTACCGTCCCCTTGACATGGATGAGTACACCCAATGGGTGGTTCAGGGATTGATTCGTCTCAGACCGGACATTGTTATCCACAGGATCAATGGCGATCCCCAACCTGGCGAGCTGGTGGCCCCCAACTGGGCCCTGTCCAAATCACAAATCATACAGAAAATTGTCCGACATCTTGAAGACCGTGATCTCTGGCAGGGCAAGCTTTCCGGCAAGGCGAATGACCGTCCCTACTGGTTCGACCGCAATGGCGGGATTCCCGACGGCATAGATTGACAGGCCTTTGTGCTCCCGCCTCCATCTCCCTCCCGGGCAGTAAACAGCCATCTCAGAAACGTCTTTTCAGACAGACAGCCGACCAGACGCACCAGTCCAAATACGAAAATCAGGGAAAAGAGCACCCGGCCCACCAGGATGCCGGACAGACCGCCGCCCAGGGACATCATGAGCAGAGTGTCCTCGATCAGGCTGTGGGAAAGTCCCATGAGGGAGAGGGCAAAAAAGATATCCCGCTGGCCCACGCGTTTTTTCTTGACCTCGTGCAGGATGAGTCCCCCGCCGTACCCGATGCCCATGACCATGCCCACGATGGTCAGGGGCGCAGCTTCCTTGCCAATGCCCAATACCCGCAGCAAGGGACCGAGCAGTCCAATGAGCAGCCTGGTAATGCCCATGGCCGACAGCAGGCGCATGAGCACGAGAAGGCCCAGAATGATCACGAAAATCCAGGCCAGGTTCCGGATCTGGCCAATCCCCCAGGAAACAAGATCCTGCGCGCCCGGATCCACCCCAATGAGCAGGACGCTTTCCTGGGAAAGCCATCCTCCCCACGCATAAACATGATGCAGAATCATGCCCAGCACAAAGGCTGAACCCACACGCATGAGAGCCTGAAACCACCATTTGGGACCGGATTTGCGAACAATCTCCAACTCAACAGGCAGGGAATGCGCCACCAGAATCATGGTGGCCAGGACCGTAGTCTGGGCAGCACTCAGACTTTCCTGGGGCGCCAGGGAAGCGTAGACAATGATCCCGCTGTAGATGTTGTTGATCATGGCCGTGGCCCAGACCAATCCCATGCTCCCGGGAAGGCCCACATACCCCATGATGCCGGACAGGGGATCGGCCAGCAGGCCAATGACGCCCCACTCCTGCAGCACCTTCACCACCACGATGATGGGGATCATGATCCGGAACAGATCACGGGTCACGCTCAAGGCCTCAACAAGCAGGGACTTGAGGGAAGCCATACTTGATGCGATCACGCCCGTCCCCGGTTCAGAAAATTTGTTTGAGAAGATTTTCATCGGCCCCGGAATCCAGCATGGAGGGTCCGGATGTTTCCCCCGGCAAGGGGGCCGCATCCGTTTGGGTTGGTTCGGTTCCCTGCTTGAATGGCAGGAAAATGCTGTTGGAACTTCCAGGACGGGCCAGCTTGCCCGTTTTGGGATCAATCCGTGCCATGACGATCCCGGGAGGCTGCGCAAAATCCTGAACCGGATAGTTGTCCTCAACAGCCTTGCGGTATTCCACCCAGATGGGCGAAGCCGCCCTGGAGCCGGTTTCGTATTTGCCCATGGGCTTGACCTGATCAAAGCCCACATACACACCCGTAAGCAGATAGGGGGTAAATCCCATGAACCAGGCGTCCTGCTCGTTGTTCGAAGTTCCTGTTTTTCCGGCCACGGGGCGTTTCAATACCCGGGCACGCCATCCGGTCCCGTATTTGACCACCTGCTGCAGTAGATTGGTGATGATGTAAGCGGTCTGCGGACTCATGGCCTGGGACGGAACCACCTCGGGCGCATACAATTCCTTGCCCCAGGCATCGTCCACCCTGGTTATCAACCGGGGTTGGACAGTGGTTCCGCCACGGGCAAAGCAGGTAAATGCCGTGCACAATTCCATGGGGGTCACGGGTCGGGAGCCCAGGCTGACGGAAAGATCTTCAGGAAAATCGCCTTCAAGGCCAAGGTCGTGGGCCCGCTTGATGATCTTCTTGATCCCCAGCTGCTGGGCAATGCGAATGGTGACCAGGTTCCTCGATTTGACCAGGGCAGTTCTCAGCAGGGTCGGCCCATAGAACACACCCTCGAAATTTTCGGGCTTCCACGTGGAATTGGTGGAATGGTCATCATACACAATGGGCGCGTCCAAAACCACCGAAGCCGGGGTAAACCCGTTATCCAGGGCAGTAGAATAAACAATGGGCTTGAACCCTGACCCCGGCTGCCGCGAGGCCTGGGTCGCCCGATTATACTGACTCTTGAAAAAATCGTACCCCCCCACAAGGGCCAGGACGTCTCCGGTATGGGGGTCCAGGGAAACCAACGCTCCCTGCACCCTGGGTTCCTGTTCCAGGGCCAGCTGCCACACGCCCTTGTCTTTGGGCGGGGTTGCAATAGAGGCCCAGACAACATCTCCGGGGTGGAGCACCTTGCGGGCATCCCTGATTCTGGGAACATCCTCGGGGGCCTTGGTCACATCGGGAACCCTGGCCCATCCCATGGTCCCCACACCAATAAAGCCTTCATGCTCTCCAAACAGAACCCGGGCACCGCTCTTGTCCACCGATTCCACCAGCACCTGCAACCATTCCCCGGGCACCAGGGCATCAACCACAAACGTGGCGTTACCAAAAAAATCCTTGTATTCCGAAGGCTTCAGATTCTTGATGGGACCCTGCCATCCCCTGCGCTTGGTGGATGCGCGCAGGCCGTTTCGCAGGGCGGTTTCCGCCGGCAATTGGTGCGCAAAATCCATACCCGTGTGTACGTTCAATCCGCCATTGTAGACCACGTCCTCTCCGAACCTGTCCAGCAGACGCCGGCGCACCTCTTCCAGGTAATACGCCCCCTGCTGCCAGGAAGGATCGGCCATGCTCTTGAAAACGAGCTTGGTCTCCATGGCCTCCTGAAAGGCCTGCTCGCTGATCCATCCAAGATCCCGCAGCCGGTTGAGCACATAATGCTGCCGCTTGATGGCCTTGGCAGGATGATTGAGGGGCGAATATCTGGAAGGGGCCTTGGGAAGCCCGGCCAAAAGCGCTGCCTGGGCCAGGGTCAGATCCGAGGCATGGGTGGCAAAATACTCCCGGGCGGCAGCCTCAACGCCGTAGGCACCCGATCCCATGTAAATCTGATTCAAATAGATGGTCAGGATCTCGTCCTTGGTCAGGTATTTTTCCAGACGATAGGCCAGGATGGCCTCCTTGACCTTGCGGGCATAGCTTCGTTCCGGAGTCAACAGCAGGGACTTGATGACCTGCTGGGTGATGGTGCTTCCACCCTGAACAATCCCTCCGGCCAACACGTTCTTCACCGCAGCCCTGAAAATCCCGGGAATATCCACCCCCTCGTGCTCGTAAAACCCGCTGTCCTCGGCTGCCAGAAACGCCTTGCCCACAAAGGGGGACATCTCGCTCAAGGGAACCAGAAAACGCT
Organism: Desulfoplanes formicivorans; assembly: GCF_001748225.1. NCBI lineage: Bacteria > Pseudomonadati > Thermodesulfobacteriota > Desulfovibrionia > Desulfovibrionales > Desulfoplanaceae > Desulfoplanes > Desulfoplanes formicivorans. Next base: position 493,345 of record NZ_BDFE01000015.1, on the reverse strand, counting down.
TTTCCTTGTAAAAATAGCCAAGGACATTGTCGTTTCGGGTAAAAACAGTCGTCACCAGGGGGGGATTGTAATCCGTAATCGTTGTAAACCCGGGGAGATCCCTGACGGCCCAGAAATAGATTCCCGTCCCGGCCGACACCCCGATCAAAACGAGTAACAGACAGACAAACCCTACAATCTTGAATACTCTCATGCCATATTCCTTCATGCCACCATCATGGCCGTGAACGCACAATTCATGTGCGGATCAAAGGGCTGCGCGCAGCAGCCCGCATGCTCGTGAATCAGCTTCATCATTGCCGGACCGGCCAAAAGCCGGAAGGCAGGCTTGTGTCAAGGGGAAATTCAGGAGGGACGGATGGAGGCGAACCGCAAACGCCCCTTGCCCAAAAGATCGTGCATGTGAACAATGCCCTTGAGGACCATATTGTTGTCCACAATGGGCAAAACAGTGATTTCCCGGGATTCCATGAGGTCGAGAACTTCAGCGGCTGGCTGATCGGGAGTCCCTTTCAGGGGATGTGCCACCATGCATTCCTCAATGGGTTTGTCCGGGTCGAGTTCGTCGGCACAGACCATGCGCCGGACATCCCCGTCGGTCAGAATGCCTTGCAGGTGATCGCGCCCATCAACAACCACCACTGTTCCGAATCCGCCCTTGTTCAAAACCGTCAGGGCCAACGCAAGAGGGGTGCCCGTACGGACCGTTACCATCTCGGGGTGATGCATGAGTTCGGCGACCTTGGTACTCAGCCGCTGACCCAGGGCACCCCCGGGGTGATACCGTTTGAAATCACAGGCATCAAAGGACTTCCACTCGATGAGACATACGGCCAGGGCATCACCCAGGGCCAGAGTGGCCGTGGTACTTGCCGTGGGAGCAAGCCCCATGGGACAGGCCTCGCGCGGAACCTTCACGCACAGGGAAACATCGGCCAGCCCGGCCATGGTCGAATCCGTGTTCCCGGTGAGGGCGATGATCCTGTGCACCAGTCCCTTGAGGGTGGGAAGAATCGCGTTGAGTTCATCGGTCTCACCGCTGTAGGAAATGGCCACCACCACGTCTTCGGGCCGGATCATACCCAGATCCCCGTGAGCACCTTCCACCGGGTGGAGGAAAAACGCAGGGGTACCCGTGCTGCTCAAGGTGGCCGCAATTTTCCGGCCAACCAGACCTGACTTGCCAATGCCCGTAATCACGACCCTGCCCGTGCAGGTGGCCATCCAGCCCAGAGCCGTGACAAAATCAGGGCCCAGGGCGGCCTGTACCGCTGCAAGCCCTTCGCGCTCAATGGTCAGAACCCGGGATGCCAGGTCAATCCATTCCTTCGAGGTTTTGGGAGAAATACCGGTCTCGGTCACACCTTGCCTCCCGGATCACTCATCCGTGCATTCAAGACACATTTTGCCGCACCCCTGTCCGGGAAGAACCGGATAGGCTCCGTCAAAACAGGCAAGACAATATCCATCATTGCGGCCCAGGGCCTGCTTGAGCCCGTCAATGGAAAGATAATGCAGGGAATCCAGGCCAATGAACTTGGCGATATCAAAAATGGCATGATTGGCGGCAATGAGTTCGCCCTTGGAGGAAAAATCAATGCCATAATAACAGGGATGCTTGATGGGCGGGCAGCTGACCCGCATGTGGATCTCCTTGGCCCCCATTTCCCTGAGACTTTTGACCCGGGTTTTGATGGTCGTTCCCCTGACAATGGAATCTTCCACAATGACAATCTTCTTGCCCTTGATCATGCTCTTGACGGGATTGAGTTTAACCCGGGCGGCAAAATCCCGCATGCCCTGTGTGGGCTGGATGAATGTTCTGCCCACGTAGTGGTTGCGGATCATGGCGTTTTCATAGGGGAGACCCGACTCCTGGGAATATCCCACAGCCGCATACATCCCGGAATCCGGAAAAGGCATCACATAATCGGCCTTGACAGGGGCTTCCCGGGCCAGAATGGCGCCCATGCGTTTTCTGGCCGCATACACCTCTTCATCAAAGACAATGGAATCGGGTCGGGCAAAATAAATGAGCTCAAAGGCACAGGAAGCGCTCATGGCCGGTTCGGCGTACTGGATACTGTGCAAGCCCCCTTCCTCAACGACCAGCATCTCCCCGGGGCGAACACAGCGCATGTACTCGGCCTCCAGCAGATCAAAGGCACAGGTCTCCGAAGCCAGGACATAGGAAGTACCCACCCTGCCAAGGGCCAGGGGCCGAAATCCCCAGGGATCGCGGATGGCAATGAGCTTGTTGTCAATTTGCAGAAGCAGGCTGAAGGCCCCCTTGATTTCCCGGCAGGCCTTGGCCACGGCGTCTTCAATGGTCGATCCGTTCAGGTACTTGGCAATGAGATGCATGATGATCTCGCTGTCCATGGTCGTCTGGAACAGGGATCCGGTGGATTCCAGCTCCCGGCGCATCTCCATGGTGTTCACCAGATTGCCGTTGTGGGCCACGGCCATGTGCATGCCCTTGTACCGGACCATGAACGGCTGGGCGTTGCGAATCAGGGAGGCACCCGTGGTCGAGTACCGGATGTGGCCAATGGCCACATCACCCTTGAGCTGGTGGCCGAGATGCTGTTCCTCGAAAACATCGGCCACAAGGCCCATGCCCCGCTGTTCGCGAAGCTTTTCTCCGTCCCAGGTCACGATCCCGGCACTTTCCTGCCCCCTGTGCTGCAGAGCGTACAACCCGAAATAGGTCATTCTAGCCGCTTCTTCATGCCCGTAAATGCCGAACAGGCCGCAATATTCTTTTTTCATGGATTGAAAGTGGTAACACGTTTGAAGGGATAGTCAGTGAGTACGCAGCAGACAGGAAGGTGTCTCTGCCAGCACATCGTATTCACCCAACTGTTGAGTACAGCTCTTTCACCGTTTGCACAAACACCCGCAGCACCGCGCATGAATCCGGACATGATCCGGTCGTTGCGGTTCAATGCTTGCAAGATGCCCGTGACCTCTGCCATGTCGGCCTTGCGTCTCAAAGGGGCAAGAAACCATGCTGGCATGGAATAACATTATTACATGAGCCGCCGCTTGAGCTCGCTCTCTCGGTAATACTCCTGCAGGGACTTGACCTCCATCTCGCAGCAAGCCCGTTTTTTGACCGCCCAGGCCAGAGCCTTGGCGCCGGAAAGGGTGGTCGTATAGGGCAACCCGTAGAGCACGGCAGCCTGGCGCAGGGCAGAAGAGTCCTGAATGGTCTTCTTGCCCGAAGACGTATTGATCACAAACTGGATTTCACCGTTCTTGATGGCGTCCACCACATTGGGCCGCCCCTCATACACCTTGTTCACCAGCACGGTGGCAACGCCATGCTCCATCAAATAGGCCCGGGTTCCACGGGTGGCCATGATCCGAAATCCCAGATCACTAAAAATCCTGGCCGGTTCCACAATCTCGGCCTTGTCCTTGTCGTTCACCGAAATGAAGATGGTTCCCGAAGTGGGCGGATAGAGCCCCGCAGCCATGAGGCTCTTCATGTAGGCCAGGCCCACAGAAGGATCAATGCCCATGACTTCGCCCGTGGACCGCATTTCAGGGCCGAGAATGACATCCACCCCGGGAAAACGTTCGAACGGGAGCACGGCCTCCTTAACCGAGTAATAGCCGCGTTTGCGAAGGGCCCATGGATCAAGGTCCTTGAGTTTTTCTCCGAGAAGCACCTTGGTGGCGAACCGGGCCAGAGGCACGCCCGTGGCCTTGCTCACAAAGGGGACGGTTCGCGAGGCCCGGGGATTGACCTCGATGATATAAATCTGGTTGTCCTTGATGGCGAACTGGATGTTCATGAGCCCCACGACCCCCAGCTCCCTGGCCAGGGCCTTGGTCTGACGGCGGATTTCGTACACCAATTCATCGTCCACGGTATGGGGCGGAAGCACGCAGGCCGAATCTCCGGAGTGGATGCCTGCTTCCTCGATATGCTCCATGATGCCGGCAACATAGCAATCTTCACCATCGCTCAGGGCGTCTACATCCATCTCGATGGCGTTTTCCAGAAACTTGTCCACCAGAATGGGGTGTTCCGGAGAGACCACAACAGCCTCGCGAAAATAGGTTCGCAGTTCACTCTCGTCGTAAACGATTTCCATGGCCCGACCGCCCAGCACATAGGAGGGACGGACAACCACGGGATAGGTGATTTTCTCGGCAATGGCCACGGCCTGCTCCACGGACATGGCCGTGCCGTTTTCCGGCTGGAGAAGATCGAGTTTTTGGATGAGGGCCTGGAAGCGTTCCCGATCCTCGGCCCGATCAATGCTGTCCGGAGATGTTCCCAGAATATGCACCCCGGCCCTCAAAAGGGGAACGGCAAGATTCAGGGGCGTCTGCCCGCCAAACTGGACAATCACCCCGTCGGGCTGTTCCTGTTCGATGATGTTCAGGACATCTTCCTGGGTCAGGGGTTCGAAATAGAGACGATCAGAGGTGTCGTAGTCCGTGCTCACGGTCTCGGGATTGGAATTGACCATGATGGATTCCACGCCCATTTCCCTGAGGGCGTAGGAGGCATGAACACAGCAGTAGTCGAACTCGATCCCCTGGCCGATACGGTTGGGTCCGCCCCCCAGGATGACCACCTTCTTGCCTGCACTTGTCCGTGCCTCGTTTTCCCGCTCGTAAGTGGAATAAAAATAGGGTGTATAGGCCTCGAACTCGGCCGAACAGGTATCCACCAGTTTGTAGGTGGGCAGGATACCGGCCTGTTTGCGCATCCTGCGAATGTCGTTTTCATCCTTCTTCCACAAGGTGGCCAGCTGTTTGTCCGAAAACCCGTTCTTCTTGGCCTTCCGGAGCAGGGCCACAATGGTTTCATTGTCTGCGGAAACATTATGGTCCAGGCCGCCCTGCTTGATCTCCCGCTCCAGATCGATGATCTGCTGAATCTGATCCAAAAACCAGGGATCAATGGAGGTGGCTTCCACAATCTCATCAACTGTGATGCCGGAAAGCAGTGCCCAGCGGAGCTGATAGAGACGGTTGGAGCTTGGCTGGCGCAGGGTTGCCAACTGCTCTTCCCTGTCAGGCCGTTCGGCATAAAAATATTTGCCAAGACCGGGAAGCCCGGTTTCCAGGGAGCGCACTCCCTTTTGCAGGGCCTCCTTGAAAGTCCGGCCAATGGCCATGGTTTCACCCACGCTTTTCATGGCCGTTGTCAGATAGTCCTTGGTGCCCGGAAATTTTTCAAAGGTGAACCTGGGGATCTTGACCACACAGTAATCAATGGCCGGCTCAAACGAGGCCATGGTTTCCCGGGTGATATCATTGGGCAGTTCGTCCAGGGTGTATCCGATGGCCAGTTTGGCCGCGATCTTGGCAATGGGAAACCCCGTAGCCTTGGAGGCCAGGGCCGAGGACCGGGAAACACGCGGGTTCATCTCAATGACCATGAGCTCCCCGTTGGCCGGGTTGAGGGCAAACTGGACATTGGACCCCCCGGTTTCCACCCCGATCTCACGCATGATGGCCAGGGAGGCATCGCGCATCATCTGATATTCCTGGTCCGTCAGGGTCTGGGCAGGCGCCACCGTGATGGAATCGCCCGTATGCACACCCATGGGATCAAGATTTTCAATGGAACAAATGATCACGCAATTGTCCTTTTTGTCCCGCATGACCTCGAGTTCGTACTCCTTCCATCCGAGCAGGGACTCCTCCAGCATGACCTCGGTGGTCAGGCTGGCCGCCAGCCCCTGGGCGGCAATGGACTCGAGATCCTCCCGATTGTAGGCAACGCCGCCGCCGGTTCCTCCCAGAGTGAAGGCCGGACGGACAATGATCGGAAAGGAGAGTTTGGCAGCCCACTCCCGGACATCGTCCATGGTCCGGGCGATCCCGCTTCGGGGAACCTTCAGCCCGATATTGTCCATGGCCTTTCGGAACTGCCGACGACTCTCGGCCTTTTGAATGACCGGCAGGGAAGCCCCGATGAGCTCCACCCCGTACTTGTCGAGAACGCCATTGGCGGCAACGGCCACTGCCGTGTTCAGCCCGGTCTGCCCGCCAAGGGTGGGCAGCAGGGCGTCGGGACGTTCCTTGGCAATGATCCTGGCCACGGTTTCCGGCTCAATGGGCTCCACATAGGTCCTGTCGGCCAGTTCAGGATCGGTCATGATGGTCGCGGGATTGGAGTTGACGAGAATGACCTCGTACCCTTCCTCCTTGAGTGCCTTGATGGCCTGGGTCCCGGAATAGTCAAATTCACAGGCCTGTCCGATGACAATGGGACCGGAACCGATAAGCATGATTTTGTGGATGTCTGTTCTTTTGGGCATGGATTATTCGTGCGGGGATGGAGTGTAGGAAAGGGGTTTGACTCGTAAACGAAGCACGGACCGGGTGTATGCTATTAGCCCCTGACGGGCAAGGGATTTGAGACAGGCTTCGCACCCGGCCATGGGGAGCCCGGTCATTCTGGGCAGGGCGTCCCGAAAGGTGACAAGTTTTCCCTGGGAATCCAGATACAACAAGGTGGCCAGGACCATTTTCTCGTCCTGACACAGATCGGGATTGCCCAGAACAGCCTTGCGAAATCCCTCGGGGAAATGAACGAGCCGCTTCAATCCGGCTTCACGAAAAAATACGTCCAGGGAAGGCATGAATCCTCCCGGATCCAGAAGTACACAGTACACAGGACGCAGGGCACAGGATGACAAACAACAAAACGCGGATGCCTTGCTCCACCTTTCATCCGAACTTTTCTGCGCACTGTGCACTGCGTACTGTGCACTTTTGTTTTTTTTTACGAAACCCTGCTCCCGGGGGCAACATTGCCGCTTGGGGCCAGCAACTCGAGCCCGCTGTCGGTCCTCACCGCCAGGACCATGCCCTGGGAGGTCACCCCACGGAGCTTGCGGGGTTTCAGATTGGCCACCACAACCACCTGTCTGCCCACCAGTTCCTCGGGCGTCCAGGATTCTGCCAGACCGCCCACAACCTGGCGTGGTTCGGTCTCGCCCAGATCAATGGTCATGAGCAACAGTTTGTCCGTCTTGGGCACGGGCTCGGCCTTGACAACAGTTCCCACTCGCAGATCCACCTGCTGGAACGCCCCGGAGTCAATGCACGGGGTTTCCTGCTGATCCCTCCCTGATGGCTTGTCTCCCTTGTCCGCCACCGATTCTTCCTGGTCCAATCGCAGCTCCTGACGGGGAAAGATATTGGATTTTGCCGCCACCTTGGTTCCGGGAACCAACCCGCTCCAATGGCCGGATTCTCCGGCCAGATCCACGGCCTGGAGATCAAAATCAATCCCCAGCTGGGAAAGCATGGTTTCACAGGCTGTTGGCATGACCGGCCACAAATGCAAGGCCACCTTGCGCATCCCTTCGAGCAGAATGTACATGACCGTTTGCAGCCGTGCAGTATCGCCCTGCTTGGCCAACGTCCACGGAGCCTGGGAATCCACGTACTTGTTCAGAAAACGAATCAGCTCCCAGAGGGCATCCAGGGAACGGGACACCTGAAACCGGGGAAAGAGCTCCCTGAAATTGTCCAGGGCATTGGTGCCCAGCTCAATGGCTTCCCTGTCATCCTGCGTGAGTTCCCCGCACGCAGGGACCACGCTGCCAAAATATTTTTTGGTCATGGAAAGCACTCGGCTGAACAGGTTGCCCAGATCATTGGCCAGATCGGCATTGAGCCGGCCAACCAGGGCCTCTTCGGAAAAGGAGGCATCCGATCCAAAGCGCATCTCCCTCAAGAGGAAATACCTAAACGGATCAAGCCCGTATTTGGTGGCCATGGTCAAAGGCTCGACCACATTGCCCAGGCTCTTGGACATCTTAGTCTCATTCACCGTCCAGTATCCGTGCACCCGAAGTCCCTTGTACAAAGGGATGCCTGCAGACATGAGCATGGTCGGCCAGAACACGGCATGGGGTTTCAAAATGTCCTTGGCCACAAGATGATGGGCACCCGGCCAGAACAAGGCAAACTTCTCCCCATCGGGATAATCAAGGGAGGAAATATAATTGAGCAGGGCGTCAAACCACACATAGGTGACAAAATTGCTGTCAAAAGGCAGTTCGATCCCCCATGTCAGCCGGGACTTGGGCCGTGAAATGCATAGATCCCCCAAATCCTCCTTGAGCATGGACAAGACCTCATTGCGGTACCGTTCCGGCTGGATGAACTCGGGATGGGTCTCGATATGCTCCCGGAGGCGGTCAAAATACTTGCTCATCCGGAAAAAATAATTCTTTTCCTTGATATAGGTGGGCTTGGTCAGGTGATCAGGACACTTCCCGTCCACCAGTTCCTTTTCCGTGTAGAACCGTTCGCACCCGTAGCAGTAATGCCCGCCATACTCATGGAAATAGATGTCCCCGTTGTCATAGACCTTTTGCAAAACCTCCTGGACGATCTTCTTGTGCCCGGGATCAGTGGTGCGGACAAAATAATCGTTGGAAATGTTCAGCCTGGGCCACAGGCTGCTGAACAATCCGCTGATGTGATCGGCATATTCCTGGGGGGACTGCCCGTTCTTTTCAGCGGCCTGAACAATCTTGTCCCCGTGTTCGTCCGTGCCGGTCAGAAAAAAGGTCTTTTCGCCAGCCAGACGGTGGAACCGGCTCTGGGCATCGGCCACAATGGTGGTATATCCATGCCCCAGATGGGGCTTGGCGTTAACATAATAGATGGGCGTTGAAAGAAAAAACGAATCCAAGGCCAATTCTCCTTGTTGGGTTATTGCTTGAAAAAATCGTCTGCACGCCGACCGTGCCTCGGGACAATCTCACAAACGACTCACGAAGAAGTCCCGGGCTTTGTCTGACCGGGCTTCTTGCGGGGACGGCGCTTGCGGGAGGGTTTGCGACGCTTGTTTCCCCCCTTGGGAGGACCATCAGGAGGAGTATCCTTGTCCTGCTTGATGGGTTGCTGGGCTCTGGGCTTGCCCTGTCTTTGTTTCTCGTCAGGAGTGCCTGAAGGCCGGGACGCCTTTCTGGGCTTTCTTGCTGGCTTGTTTCCCCCCTTGGGACGAGCCGGTTTGTCCCCACCAGCTGCCTGTTTTTTCCCTCCGGCCCCGCGATCACCATTTTTCCCCTGCGGCTTTGCTGCATCCCGTTTGCGGGAAGAGGGTTCCGGTCTTCTGGTTTCATGAACAGGCTTGCCCGGAGCATGGGGTTGTCGGGACACCGGTCTGCCCGTGACGATCTCGTGCCATTCGTCCAGGGAGACTTCGCGTTCCTGATTGTCTTCGGTGAGCACGACCACGGAATCCCGGAACAGATTGCTGCGCAAGGTTTTCATGGGCCCAAGGGAGGTGTTGAACCGCTTGCCCATTCTGGGAACCCGTTTCTGGAAATCCGCGTACGTGTCTTTTTCATAGGCCAGACAGCAGAGCAATCTGCCGCAAACACCTGAAATTTTGGCCGGGTTCAAGAAAAGGTTCTGATCCTTGGCCATCTTGATGGTCACGGGTTCAAACTTGCGCAAAAAACGCCGGCAACAGCAAACCTGCCCGCAATTGCCCATGGCCCCCAGCATCTGGGTTTCATGGCGCACCCCGATCTGACGCAGCTCGATACGGGTACGGTAGGCACGCACAAGATCCTTGACCAGCTCTCTGAAATCGATCCGACCGGGAGCCGTGAAATAGAAAACCATCTTGCTCCGATCAAAATAGACCTCTACATCGACCAGCTTCATCTCCAGCTTGTGGGTGGCGATGCATTCCCGACAATGGGCAAAGGCCTCACGGGCCAGTTTCTTGTTTTCTTCCTGCTCCTTGAGATCTTCGGGGGTGGCCAGACGAAAAATGGGCTTCAGAACATCTTCCGCCATGTCAGCGGGAGGCGCGGTGCGCTGATCCACCACATGGCCCAGGCCCAGGCCTTCATCGGTCTTGACCAGGACCACATCTCCCACATTGACCACATAGGGACGGGCATCAAAATAATAGACCTGCCCCTGATCCCGGAACTTCACTCCTACAACATGCCCCATATATCACTCTTCTCCGAGCAATCTTCGGGCGATGACCTTGGCGGCTCTGCGGCCCGCCCCCATGGCCATGACAACCGTGGCCGATCCGGTCACGATGTCACCACCGGCAAAGACCATGGGAATACTGGTCTCCCCGGTCTGGTCATCACCATCGATATAGCCCCATTTAGTCTGTTTAAGTTCCGGTGTTGCGTTGAGCAGTACCGGATTGGGTCCCGTGCCCAGCGCCAGAACAGCAAGATCCACAGGCAGGACATAGGTTTCCCCTTCAATGCAACACGGTCGGCACCGGCCGCTTTCGTCGGGCTCACCCAATTCCATCCTTTGAAGACGGATGCCCGTCAGGTTGCCCGCATCATCCCCCTCAAAGGCCAGGGGCTGGGCCAGACATTCCAGGCAGACGCCCTCTTCCAGGGCGTGTTCCAGTTCTTCCCTGCGTGCAGGCATTTCATTTTTGGTCCTCCGGTAGACAATACTCACCTTTTCGGCACCCAGCCGAAGGGCCGTACGGGCGGCATCCATGGCCACATTCCCCCCGCCAAACACGGCCACATGCTTCCCCAAGGGAACCGGGGTATCATACTCGGGAAACCGGTACCCCTTCATCAGGTTCACCCGGGTCAGAAATTCGTTGGCCGAATACACGCCGATCAGGGATTCTCCTGGAATATTCAAAAATTTGGGCAGCCCGGCGCCCACGCCGATGAAAACCGCCTTGTACCCCTGTGCAAAAAGGTCATCAATGGTCACGGTCATGCCACCGACCTGATTGGTCAAAAATTCCACACCCTGCTTCTTGAGAAATTCCACTTCGGTGTGGACAATGGACTTGGGAAGTCGAAACTCCGGAATCCCGTACGTCAGCACCCCGCCAAGCTCGTGCAGGGCCTCGAACACGGTCACCTTGATGCCCCGGGCCGCCAGATATCCGGCCACGGTCAAACTGCTCGGCCCGGATCCGATGGCCGCCACCTTGAGATCCTCGCGGAGCATGGGGCAATCGTCACGCCCGGTAATGGCATCGCAAGGGTTCTTGGCGTAATAGGAATCCGACACGAACCGCTCCAGCCGCCCGATGGCAATGGGCTTGCCCGTGGGAGCCAGTTTGCAATGGCCTTCGCACTGATTTTCCTGGGGACAGACCCGACCGCATACCGCAGGCAGGCTGTTGGTTTCCTTGATGATCCCATAAGCCGTTTCAATATCACCCCGGGCAACGGCCCGGATAAATCCCTTGCAGTCAACCTCCACGGGACAGCCACTCTGGCATGTGGGTGTTTTGCATTGCAGACAGCGTGAGGCCTCCAGCATGGCCTGTTCCCTGGAATAGCCCAGAGCCACTTCCCTGAAATTGGTACACCGGACCGTGGGGTCCTGCATGGGCATATCAACGCGTGGTCGGATTTTGCTCTTTTTAGCCATGGCATTCACAATAGGTATTGTAGGAGGCCTGCTCCTGTTCGCGAAAAGAACCCAAACGCCGCATCAATTCATCAAAATCCACACTATGGGCGTCGAATTCAGGGCCGTCCACACAGGCAAACCGGGTCTTTCCCCCAACAGTCACCCTGCATGCCCCGCACATCCCTATGCCGTCAACCATAATCGGATTCAGGCTGACGATGGTCCTGACCTTGAAGGGCCTGGTGGTCTCGGCCACGGCACGCATCATGGGTACGGGGCCGACACCAACGACCTCGCCGACATGAGCATCCTGGGCAAGACGCTTGGCCAACACCTCGGTGACAAAACCCTTGTGGCCGTAGCTGCCGTCATCCGTGGCCACCAGAACTTCATCACAGAACGAGGCCAGTTCCTTTTCAAAAAGCAGCAGATCCTTGCTCCGGGCACCGATAATGGCCACCACCCGGTTGCCGACCCTGTGATGTCCCTTGGCAATATGATGCATGGCGGCAATGCCTGTTCCACCTCCCACACAAATGACCGTGCCCACCTTGTCCAGTCGGGTGGGTTTGCCCAAAGGACCGCATACATCAAGAATATCGTCGCCCTGAACCAGTTTTTCGAGCATGGCCGTGGTCTTGCCAAGTACCATGTAGACAATGGTGATGGTTCCGGCCTGGGGGTCCGTGTCTGCAATGGTCAAGGGGATGCGTTCTCCCTGGGGCGAAAGCCTGAGCACCACGAAATTGCCGGGACGGGCCTTGGTGGCGATCTCCGGAGCGGAGATGATCATTTCGCTCACCCTGCCCGGAATGAGTCCCTTTTTCTTGACGATCGTATTTGGCATATACCCTCCTGCGCTGACCGTTTTTCCCCTCTATCCCGAAAAAACAGGGCTTCGTGAAAACCGGTACTTTCATTGCATAATGAAAAAGTTTCCTTGTTGCCTTGTCAAAACACCGACGCCATCGTATCGGTAAAGCAACCTTTAGACAACGGTTGCAACACGACACGGTGAACAGATGCGTATCCCCCCGGCATATCAGACACAAGCCCTGAACGGATCCCTTGGCGGGGGACAGGAAACAAGGGCCAGGCACGCGAACAACATCAAGGAAACATCGCTTTCCATGCGTCTGGGCAAGCTGGGTATCACCTACTCCACCCAGGATGCCCTGCCGACCCCATCCTCCACACGGGCAGAAACCTTTTCCAGACCGACAACAAGCTTTGCCCAGGAATTTTCCCTGGCCCTGGCCAGGGAATCAAAGACGGTATCGTTTCTTCCAGGCCCGACCAGCCAAGCCTCTCCAACATCATCTCCCCTTGCCAAAGCCAGGGCTTTCCAGGCCTATGACCGGCAGGCCGATTTGCTCCAGGCGGCCCATACTCCGGATTTTTCCGCCGTGGCCTGATCCTGGCCCAGACACTACATGGAACAAGAATGACAGGACCGACAGGGTCATAATGCTCCCTGTCGGTCCTTCCTGTCTGCGTTATGCGCCCACAAGCTCCCTGAGCCGGGCAAAGGCCTTGTCAATGCCCGAAGGATCGGTCCCTCCGGCCTGGGCCAGATCCGGACGTCCCCCCCCTCCACCACCAATGGCTGCGGCAACCGGCTTGATCAAACCGGGGGCAGTGAACCGGTCATGCAGATCCTTGCTCACAAAAAGAAGCAGGACAACCTTTTCACCAATATGGGCCGTCAGGGCGATCACACCGCTGGTCAGCTTGGAGCGGAGATCGTCCATGAGGGTCCGCAGGGCGTTCACATCCTGGGCCTCGGTCTGGATCGTCAGGACCTTGACACCGTTGATTTCTTCCACTCCCTGCATGAGATCCCTGCCCTGGGAAGAGAGGAGCTTTTCCTGCAGGGACTTGTTTTCCCGACTCAATTCCTTGAGCTGAGCTTTGAGGCTGTGCACCCTGGCAACCAGTTCGCCGGGCTGACTCTTGAGTTCCCGGGCAATCTGTTCATGCTCGGCCCGAAGGGTTTTCCAGTGCTTCAGAGCCTCCCATCCGGTCAGGGCCTCAATACGCCGAACCCCCGAGGCAATGCCCGATTCCGAAAGAATGCAGAAGCTGCCAGCCTGGCCCGTGGACTTGAGATGGGTGCCTCCGCACAGTTCCACGGAAATCCCGGGCACTTCAACAACACGCACCTGCTGGTCGTATTTTTCCCCGAACAGGGCCATGGCATCCTTGGCCTTGGCCTCTTCCAGGGACATGATCTGCGTGGTCAGATCCACGTTGGCCAGAATGGACGCGTTGACTTCATCCTCGACCCTGGCGATCTCCTCCGGGGTCATGGCCGCAATATGGGTGAAGTCGAAACGCAACCGTTCGGGAGTGACCAGAGAGCCTGACTGCTTGACGTGTTTGCCAAGGACCTTTTGCAGGGCCGCCTGGAGCAGATGGGTGCAGGTATGGTTGCGGGCCGTGGCAATGCGCACGCCCTCTTCCACCTGGAGAGCGGCTTCCTGATCCAGGGTGACCTCGCCCTTGCTGATTTCCACCTCGTGAACAATGAGCTGGGGTGATGGTTTGAGGGTATTGACCACCTGCACCGAACCCGTGGGCGTGGTAAGGGCCCCCTGATCCCCGGTCTGTCCGCCCGATTCCCCGTAAAACGGTGTCTGGGCCGTCAGAATATATCCATGATCACCCTGGGAAAGAACATCCACGCTCTGCCCGGTTGCATCCAGAAGGGTGACGATGCGACTGGTGGCACACAGAGTATCATAGCCCACAAAACGGGTCTGCATGCCCGCTTCCAGCAGCCTGGCAAACTGGGCGGCAACATCCTTTTCACCGGAGCCGGACCATGCCTCCTTGGACTTGCGTTTCTGTTCGGCCATAAAGGTGTTGAATCCGGCTTCGTCCACGGACATACCCTGTTTTTCGGTCACGTCGTTGACGATATCCAGGGGGAACCCATAGGTGTCGTACAATTTGAAGGCCACTTCACCGGAAAGGACCTGCCCGCCCTTGTGACGAACCCGATCCATCTCCTGCTCCAGAATGGCCAACCCCTTGTCCAGGGTCTGGCTGAACCGCTCTTCTTCCTTTTTGATCACCGAGACCATGAAATCCTGGTTGTCCAGAAGCTCGGGAAAGGCACTGCCCATCTCCTTTACCACGGCCCGGGCCTGTTCGTACAAAAAGGGCTGCTCCATACCCATGAGCCGCCCAAAACGGAATGCCCGGCGAATGAGACGACGCAAAACATAGCCCCGCCCCTCGTTGGAAGGCAGGATTCCGTCGGCAATCAAAAAGGCCATGGACCGGCTATGGTCGGCAATGACCCGCAAGGCCGTATCCGTATCATCGGATTCCCCGTACTGCACCCCGGCCCGGTCAGCCATGGCCGTGATGAGGGGGACAAACAGATCCGTGTCAAAATTGGAGTACACGCCCTGGCACACGGCCGCAATGCGCTCCAGCCCCATCCCCGTGTCAATGCTTGGTTTGGGCAGAGGGGTCATGGTGCCGGTCTCGTCACGGTTGAACTGCATGAACACCAGGTTCCAGATTTCCAAAAACCGGTCACAATCGCACTTGCCGATGCCGCAATCAGGACCGCAGGCCATGTGCTCGCCCTGGTCGATATGCAGTTCCGAACACGGGCCGCAGGGACCGGTGTCCCCCATGGACCAGAAATTGTCCTTTTCCCCGAGGCGATAAATGCGGGATTCCGGCAGACCGGCCACCTTTTTCCACAGCTCAAAGGCCTCGTCATCGTCCTTGTACACCGTGGCATACAGCTTTTCCTTGGGCAGCCCCAGTTCCTTGGTGATAAACTCCCAGGCAAAACTGATGGCCTGTTCCTTGAAATAATCCCCAAAGGAAAAATTGCCCAGCATCTCGAAAAAGGTATGATGCCTGGCAGTACGCCCCACATTCTCCAGATCGTTGTGCTTGCCGCCCACGCGCAAACACTTCTGGGAGGTCGTTGCCCGGGAATACGCACGCTGTTCCTGTCCTTGAAAGATTTTCTTGAACTGAACCATGCCGGCGTTGGTAAACAAAAGGGACGGATCATCCCTGGGAATAAGGGACGAGCTGGGTTGGCGAATATGCCCCTTGTTTTCAAAATACTTGAGAAATGTTTCGCGAATTTCTGCTGCGGTTATCAAAACGGGTTCTCCTTCATGCTTCCTTGATGCTTCAAAAAAAGTCACGTGCGGGCTCAATCCCTCACGGCCCGCCCTGTTCAAACCATGGAAAGGGGCTGTATTATCATGCACAATGCGCAGTCAGCAAACGGAAAGGAGTATCTGCTGCGCACAACCACACTATGCTCCCTCTTCTTCGGGAACAACGGGTTCCTGGGCAGCAGGCTCCTTGACCCCCAGCTTGACCAGCAGGGCATCCTCGATCTGCTGCCGGATATCGGTATTTTCCTGCAGAAAGGCGCGCACATTCTCCTTGCCCTGTCCCAGACGCTCGGAACCAAAGGCGTACCAGGAGCCGCTCTTGTCCACCACCTTGTAATCAACGCCCAGATCCAGGAGCTCTCCTTCACGGGAAATACCCTGACCATAGAGGATATCGTACTGGGCCTCTCTGAAGGGCGGTGCCACCTTGTTCTTGACCACCTTGACCCGGACCCGGTTGCCGTACACCTCGTCCTTGTCCTTGAGGGTCTGGATCTTGCGGATGTCCAGACGAATGGAGGCATAAAACTTCAGGGCATTGCCGCCCGTGGTGGTTTCAGGACTGCCATAGCCCATCATGCCGATTTTCATGCGGATCTGATTGATGAAAATAATGGACGTCATGGAACGGTGAATGGTCCCGGTCAGTTTGCGCATGGCATGGGACATGAGCCGGGCATGACCGCCCACCTGGGTTTCCCCCATGCTTCCTTCAAGCTCAGCTTGGGGAATAAGGGCTGCCACCGAGTCCACCACCACCACATCGACCCCACCGGAACGGACCAGCAGATCCGCGATTTCCAGGGCCTGCTCCCCGTAATCGGGCTGGGAAACCACCAATTCGTCGGTATTCACCCCTAACCGCTTAGCATATTTGACATCAAGGGCATGCTCGGCGTCAATGAATGCGGCAGTACCTCCCTGCTTCTGGGCTTCGGCAATGACGTGCAGGGCCTGAGTGGTCTTGCCCGAAGACTCGGGACCATAGATCTCAATAACCCTGCCACGGGGAATTCCCCCGATACCCAGGGCCAGATCCAGACCAATGGACCCCGTTGGAATGGATGGAATGGTCTGATGCGCGGAGTCGGCCAATCGCATGACCGCTCCCTGGCCGAACTTGCGTTCGATGGTGGTGATGGCCGTATCCAGGGCCTCTTTCTTCATCTGCTCGGGAGGAATGTTTGTCGTCTTGCGAGCCATAGGGTACTCCATGTGATTGTGATTGCATCAAGGACAGCGAACAAAACAAAGAGCATGGAAGATGAAAACCCTTCCTGCTCCCCAAAAATACAAAAGGAACCCTTTCCAGCCGAGAACGGAGTCGGTTGACCATGCCAGCAACTCAGCCTTCCGGATTTCGGGACCGAAACAGGTTTTAATACCAAAATCATTTCCGTAGGGCAAGTACGCATCAGGCAAAGAAGCCTAACTATCTGGTAAATAAGATTTTTTATTGTCAAGGAAAAACAGGACCATCAACCGATACCCCCCTTTGCAAACCCTGGGCGACCTTGCCCCCAAATCCAGGATTGCCTAACCAGGAAGACTCGGCTAGGTCCGCCCCATGCAAACACGACGAACACAGTATCAGGCATTATCCTTGTTTTCGGGCGGCCTGGACAGCATTCTGGCCACCAAGGTCATCCAGAGCCAGAATATCCCTGTCCTGGGCATCCATTTTGTGTCCCCGTTTTTCGGGGATCCGGACGCGGTCAAACGGTGGGAAAAGCTGTATGGCGTTCCCATTGCTATCCATGATGTGGGAGAAGACTTTGTGCGCATGCTCCTTGCTGGACCCACCCAGGGATTCGGCAAGGTTCTCAATCCGTGCATTGATTGCAAAATTCTCATGTTCACCAAGGCCAGGGAACTGCTGGCCCATTACGGAGCCAGCTTCATCATTTCCGGCACCGTGGTTGGTCAGCGCCCCATGTCCCAGCGCAGGGACGCCATCAATATTGTTGATCGGGACGCCGGCGTCAGGGACCTGGTTCTTTCCCCGTTAAGCGCCCTGCGCCTCAAACCCACCCCCATGGAGGAACAGGGCCTCGTGGACCGTTCCAAACTCCTGGGCTTGTGGGGACGAGGCCGCAAGGCCCAGCTCAGGATGGCCAGGGAGATGGGGATCACCGAAATACCCACGCCAGCCGGTGGGTGCCGCCTCACTGATGCCGAAGCAGCTGTCAGGTATGTTCCCGTGTTCAGGAACCATCCGAGCCCTGCGGCAGCGGATTTCCACCTGGCCAATGTGGGCAGGCAATATTGGAAACAGGGCCTTTGGCTGACCATAGGCCGGGATCAGCGCGACAACAAACGCCTTGAGGGACTGCACCAGGACAGTGATTACCACTTCCGGCTGGCCGATTTTCCTGGCCCCATAGGTATCGGCCGCCCCTTGCCCAAAGTTTCCTGGGATGAAGACCGTCTCCGGGAAGCTGCGGCCCTGGTGGCCTCGTTTTCCCCCAAGGCCAAACAATCCCTGCGCCGCGTGGATGTGGTGATTGGCCATGGTGCAAACAAGCAGATTGTCTCGGTCATGCCCGACCGGGGTGACAAGCAGGGATGGGCTCCCCCCCAATGGACTGAAGCCCAAGAGTGGAAACAATCATGGATACGGAAATAATCGTTAACATCGCCATGCTGGCGCTCAGTGCCTTTCTCCTCTGGAAAGGCGCCAATTGGATTGTTGACAGCGCCGCGGCCATTGCCCGCAAGTACAACATGTCCGAACTGGTTATCGGGCTGACCGTAGTGGCCTTTGGTACGTCAGCGCCCGAATTCCTGGTTTCGGCCACAGCCGCCTTCAAGGGCCTCGGCGACATCTCCCTCTCCAACATCGTGGGCTCGAACATCTTCAATCTCGGGCTCATCCTCGGGCTCATGGCCGTGATCAAACCCATCACCACCCATGCGACCCTGGTCTACAGGGATGGCCTTTTTTTGTGGGCCATGACCATCCTTGTCATGCTCTTCTCCCTGAATCTGTACATGGGCCGCATCGAAGGAATCGTGCTGCTGAGCCTTCTTGTGGTCTATATCGGATTTCTCATCATCCGGGGACGCAAGGAACTTTCCGGCCTTGAACTGCCCTCCCAGCGACCAGCAACCTGGAAAGATTACCCCCTATTGCTGGCCGGATTTGTGAGTATTTCCCTGGGCGGTCACTTCATGGTGGAATCAGCCACCTTTCTGGCCGAGTTCATGGGGGTGAGCAAATGGGTCATTGGCGTGACCATTGTGGCGGCAGGTACCTCCCTGCCGGAACTGATCACCTGCCTGGCTGCTTCCCTGCGGGGCAAAAGCGATATGCTCCTTGGCAATCTGCTGGGCAGTGACTTCTTCAACTTTGCCGGTGTGCTGGGCATGACGTGTATCCTCCGCCCCCTGGACATCTCCCCCACAGCCCTGCCCAGCCTGTACGCATTGGTGACCATGGTCTTTCTGGTGCTCATTTTCATGCGCTCCGGATGGAAGGTCGGCAGGCTGGAAGGCACCTTGCTCATTCTCATCAATCTGGGCCGCTGGATCTGGGATTTCATGGGTTAGGGTTGTTGCCGCCCTCCCTTTCCTGCTCATAGCAATGAAAAAGGTCGCCAATGGCGACCTTTTTCATGATGGCAAACGAACAGCAAACCCCTGTATCATCCTAAGACCCTTCAAGGGCTTCAGCTGGCAAAGGATCATCTTCCTCGTCTCTGGGAGCCCCGAAATGGATCACATTTCTGATAATGCCTTCCTGATGCAGATAAGCCAGAATACTGTTTGCTCCCGACAGAACCAGCCTGACCCCGGGGCGCTCGTCAGCAATGAGCATGGGCACTCCGCTGAACCGACTGCGGGCAAAATAGATGGTGGCCTGCTCAACGGCCTCGCGCAGGGACTCGGGAATGGCCGTGTCCGGCACCTGTTCCTCACTTTCCCAGTGAAGAATCTCCAAAAACGGATTTTCTGCCGTCATCTTGGCCGACAAAATATGGGACAATCGGAGCAGATCCTCCTCCTGACCATCCATGACATGAAAGGTCCAGTCGGCCTGATCCGTCTTGTTCACGGCCAGATTGGCAATCACCTTGCTGCAATGACCGCAGTGCAGGCTGAAAAAAAGATGATACCTGGGAATATGGTTTGAAGTGCCTCCGGTTCTGGACTCGGGCCATGACAGAAATGCGGTCTCGGACAAGGCCGGAAGCTGGGTGGTAAACTGAAGGACCGAATTGGCGGCAAACCCTCCGCACCACACGGCAACTCCAAGGAGAAGCATGAGCCAGGACTTGCGCACCCAGGCGAACAGGGCCACCACCACAAACAGGGCCGCGCCAACGCCCATGCACAGCTGACAATGCTCGCCCAACCCCACGAACTGGAAACCAAGGAGCCCGCCATCAAAGGCCATGGCCCCCATGAGAACCAGGGTCACCAGCCCCCACAGCCATTTTTTGTCATACCGTCCGGCAAAAAAGACCAGCAGCCAGAGAACCCAGAAAAAAATGGCCCCTGCCTTGACCAGCATGAGCTCCCCAAAGCGGACATATTCCCCCACCACCTGACAAGAGGCTGTGGAACACAGGCTGGCATGACGGGTGGCCTGGAGATAGACATCAACAGTCAGGGTGATGGCAAAAAGGACAAGAAATACTTTAAGTAAAGTCCGTTTTACCGTTATCAATTGCATTAGAAACAATTCCATTTGAAATATTTAATCCAAAAAATGCGACAGCCTGTGACCAGCAGATCACAAACTGTCGCACAATCATGCAATCACTTTGAAACGAGCATCAAGATGTGGCATTACATGAAACTTCATTTTCGCCGCTAATTTCGCAATTAACTGTATAGCTATCAATTTCTCCAGAAAAAGGATCCATCGTCACAATACCAGTAGTTCCATTGATCGATAACTTTGTACTGTTACCATCTCCAACATTGCAATTCATGGTATCATTGCCTTCCGTGGCAAATAATGCGGCGAGCTCTGTCACGCAAGTTGTCAGATTTGCCTGCGCTTTTGCCGCTACAGCATTCTTCTTATATTTGGTAAACTGCGGAATGGCCACAGCCGCCAAAATACCAATGATGGCAACAACAATCAGAAGTTCCACCAGGGTAAAACCTTTTTCGTTCTTCCGTACCATGCCATGCCTCCTCGTGTTGAAATCGAACAATAATTTGGGTGTGGGTTGTAATCGTTTCCCAAAATTATGACAACCCTTTTCATCCTTGACTCGGCAGCTAGATCATAGGCGTTTCCTCCTTCCCGTTTGCGGGACTTTGATCGCCTACCCGTGTGGGGAATGTGGCCAACAAAAAAACCGACTTACCTTGCTTTGCAGGTAACCCGGTACAATATTCCCCTACCAGGCAACCCGGCTATCTTGATCAGTGCAAGACCCGTGGCTTTCCGTCCCTGCCTCGCGACAGGTTTGGCTTTGGCTGCTACGGCTTCCCGGAATCTTCCGGGGCCGACACATGGTTTATGTTGGCTGCTGGAGTATCTTCTACGGACATATTCTTTTTAGTGTCAACACCCAATTGAACAGGCATCGGCTCCCGCCTGCTTCCCCTGCGCCCTGATTTTCATGCATGATCCAAGGTTGTTGCCTAAAGTACCATGGAGCCGGAACGTGCATACCCTCTACAGTCTGAAGCAGCCGCAACAAACCTTGAACCATGCAGACACCCGGCCCCATGATCTTCAGGGTCCCGGCCTGATTCAGCCCGCCATGAGCTTTGTCCGCCCTTGACTTGCCGTTCCTGACCCTTATATATTCCAACTTACAATCGACAAACGAAACAACCTTTTCCCTTTTTTCGGAGGCTCCACCATGGCAGATTTTCGTACCGCAGCTACCAGAACCGTTCCCCAGACCGAGGTCCTGAACGCGTTTCTGCGCGGAGTGTACCAGTGGATGGCCGGTGGCCTGGCCCTGACCGCCATCACCGCCTATCTGGTCGCATCCAGCCCCACCCTTGTCCAGGCCATCTTTGGCAATCCCATCCTGTTCTGGGGATTGATCATTGCCGAGTTCGGGCTGGTCATGGGCATCAGCGGCGGAATCAGCAAACTTTCCGCATCCACGGCCAGCGGGCTCTTCCTGCTTTACAGCGGACTCAACGGCGTGACCCTCTCGGCCATTCTCCTCGCCTATACGGGCAGTTCCGTTGTCGGCACCTTTGTCATCTGCGCCGGCATGTTCGGGGCCATGAGCGTCTACGGCATGGTTACCAAAAAGGATCTGACCTCCATGGGCAGTTTCATGTTCATGGGTCTGGTGGGCATCATCCTGGCGTCCATCGTGAACATCTTCCTCAAAAGTCCGGGTCTTGAATTTGCCATCAGCGGCATCGGCGTGCTGGTATTTGTGGGCCTGACCGCCTATGACACCCAGAAGCTCAAGGTCATGGGCCAGTCCGCGCCCATGGATGACGGCACCGCCATCCGCAGGGGAACCATTCTCGGAGCCCTGACCCTGTACCTGGATTTCATCAACCTCTTTCTCATGCTCTTGCGCTTCTTTGGCCAAGCCAGGGAGTAAGTGCTCGTTGTGATGCAGTTTCCCTTGGGGCAGGCTCGTTTGGGGCTTGCCCCTTTTTCTTCATCTCCTTGAGGACGCATTCAGTGAATCCCCTCATCTGGCAATCCCGCCTGGCACCTCTGCTCTCGCCTCTGGGTCACCTGTATGCCTGGCTCATGCAGATTCGCGCCCGGGCGTTTGAACATCATCTGATGGCCTCGTGGCGTCCGGACGTTCCCTGCATTGCCGTTGGCAACATCTCCTGGGGAGGTACCGGCAAAACACCTCTGGTTTCCTGGCTTCTCGACTGGGCGAAAACAGCCGGTATGCATCCGGTGGTCCTCACCCGAGGATATCACGCACACCCCCCCCACCTTCCCTTTCATGTCACCCCGGACAGCTCTCCCGACCAATCCGGTGACGAACCCCTCATGCTGGCCCGACGCCACCAACATGCTCATGTGGTGGTCGATCCCAAACGGATACGCAGCGGGCCCTGGGCCCAGCGCTCATTGGCCCCCGACCTGTTCGTTCTGGACGACGGGTTCCAGCATCTTGCAGCCTGCAGAGACATCAACATCGTTGTATTGGCAGAACAGGATCTGGATCAGGGATGGAACAGGGTCCTTCCTGCCGGTTCCTGGCGGGAAGGCAAAAAGGCTCTTGCCCGAGCCCACGCCTTTGTCGTCAATGTCACGGGTTCATCCCTTGATCGGCTTTTTCCCATGGCCATGGATCGGCTGCAATCTTTTGGCCGTCCCATCTTCTTTGCCCGCCTCGTGCCCACGGGCCTCACCCGGATCCAGACAGGAGAACGCATCCATCATCTGGACAATGCACCATATGTATTGTTCACGGGGATCGCCAACCCTGAACGCGTCCAATGTACAGCCAGGGAACTGCTGGGATATGCTCCCATAAAAACCCTGTTTTTCCCGGATCACCATGCCTTTTGCCGGGACGACAGGGCCCGGATCACGCAACTCGCTCTTGCGTCCCGGGCCACGAACATTGTCTGCACGCCCAAAGACGGCATCAAACTCGGCAACTGGGACTGCCCACACCTGTTCGAACTGACAACCCGCCTTGCGTTCATTGCCCGCGCCAACACATCCCTCTGGTTCGCGCAATGGCTTGCACAAAAACTCGAGAATCTGTAGACCACAAGGCAGGAGTTCTTTTAACAAAGAACGCCATCAGACTTTGTCAGCAGGATCATTCTCACCCATATCCATCCCCACCCTCTCAACCAGCAGGACGCCCCATGGCCAGACACAGAAAAAAAGCCCCTTCCCAACACGCCCGTCAAAAAATCTCTTCCAAATCCATCCTCGATTTTTTTCATGAGGCCAACCGCCCTTTGCGGGTCAGGGATGTTCTCGCGGCCTTTTCCACGGGCAATAACGAGAAAAAACAGATCAAATCCATTCTGGACACCTTGGTCAACCAGGGCAAACTCCTGCGTTCGGGACATAAGCTCGCCCTGGTGGGCAAACTGCCTCTGGTCAAGGGTACATTGGAGGTCCAGCGTTCCGGTGTGGGCTTTGTCATTCCCGAAGACAAACGACGCAAGGATATTTTTGTTGCTCCCGATAACTTTGGTGAGGCCTGGCCCAATGACACGGTTCTTGTGGCCATCCTTCCCGGGCGTCGGGGCAGAAGCCAGTCAGGCAGAATCGTCCGGGTTCTCAAGCGGGCATTGTCCGTGCTTCCCTGCCTGGTTCTCAAACGTGTGGGCCCGGCGTCCTTTGTCTGCCGACCGGCTGATCCCAAGATTCCACTTCTGTTCACGGCTGACTGCAACTCGCTAACCGTTCTTCCCCATCCCAACGACATCATCCTTGTTTCACCGGACGAGCGCATCGACAAATCCATGTGGATGGGTACGGCTACCTCCATTCTGGGAGAAGAAGGCACCCTGGCTGTTCAGGAAAAACTGGTCAAGATCGGCCATGCCATACCGGGTCCCTTCCCGCCCTCAGCCATGCATCAGGCTGCGGATCTCCCCAGCCAGCCCTGGCCCGATGATTTCAAAAACCGCAAGGACCTGCGTCACCTGGGCCTGGTAACCATTGACGGAGCCAGTGCCAGGGACTTTGACGATGCCATCCATGTGGCCCGCACAAATACGGGTTTTCGCCTCCACGTGGCCATTGCCGATGTCTCCCACTACGTACTTCCCGGATCCCCCCTGGACAGGGTGGCCCTGGAACGGGGTAATTCCTACTATTTTCCCCTGTCGGTGGAACCCATGCTTCCCGAGGCCTTGTCCAACGGCTTGTGCAGCCTGAATCCCCATGAACCCCGCTTGGCCATGGTAGCGGAGATCGAATTCTCGTCTCAGGGCATCCCCCAAAAAAGTTCCTTTTATTCTGCGGTGATCATGAGCCATGCCCGATTGACCTATGCCCAGGTCAACGAGGCTCTGTTTCTGAACAACGCCGAGGTACGCCAGGAACTGCAGGACGTTCTGCCCATGCTTGAAACCGCTGAAATCCTGGCCCGCAAACTGTTGGCCAACCGGCAGCAACGCGGCTCCATCGACTTTGACCTGCCCGAGCCGGAGATCATCCAGGATCCCGACGAACTGGCCATTCAGGTTGTGCCCAAGAAACGCCACTTCGGCCACCAGATGATCGAGGAATTCATGCTCGCGGCCAATGAAGCCGTGGCCGAATACCTGACCGCCTGCAAGGTCCCCTTTCTCTACCGGGTCCATCCCAACCCGGACCAGGACAAGCTGGACGCCCTCATGAAACTTCTGGCCCGCACCGACCTGGGCGAACAGCTCCCCAAGGGACGATCTCCCAAGGAACTGCAGGAATTGCTCCTTGTGGCCAAGGAATCGGACATGGAATTTCTGGTCAACCGTCTGCTTCTCAGGTCCATGATGAAGGCGGGATACAGTCCCAATAATCAGGGACATTTCGGCCTGGCCTCCGAGTGCTACTGCCATTTCACCTCACCCATCCGGCGCTATGCGGACATCAACGTGCACCGAGCCCTCAAGGCCTGCCTCGCCCATCAGGAGGCCCGGCTTCCAGGGAAAAAAAGCCTGATAAAACTGGGAGATGCCATCAACCAATGCGAACGCAAGGCCATGCAGGCCGAACGGGAAATACTCAAACGGGCCACCATCCTTCACCTACGTGAACGCATTGGCGAGGTCTTTGTGGGTGTCATCTCAGGGTTGGCTGATTTCGGATTCTGGGTGGAACTCGAAGACATCCTGGCCGAGGGGCTGGTTCGCATGTCCACTCTGGGCGACGACTATTACGCATTCCTGAACCGCGAACAGATCATTCTGGGACAGCGTACCGGCAAAACATACAAACTGGGCCAAAGGGTACACGTCCGGGTGGAAAATGCCAGTCTGGGGAGATTGGAGATCGACCTGGGGATAGTCGAGGAGGGGAACAATCAGGGGACAGGAGCCAATGCCCGGAAACAGCGTCAACCGCGTTCATGATCCACGAACGCGGGACCATGAGACGCCATTTTCCCTGTTTCCCGGACACAGCAAGGGTTACTGGAAGGGGGCAACCCAATCATCAGCAGGCAGGCCATACAAACCACTGGAAAAAGCACCCTGGCCGACAGACACAAACCGGAATTCTGCTGGAACGCTCTTTTGGTGGCCCAAGAGAAGGTGCATCGCAACCAATCAGCTGACAGGATGTCTTATTTTCCAATGCAAAAATCCTTGAAAATGGCATTGAGCACCTCATCCGAAGTTATTTCTCCGGTCAGCTCCATAAAGGCCGTACAGGCCGCATCCACGTGCACGGCCAGAAGATCATAGGGAACACCTGCCTTGAGGTCGTCCAGCAGGGCTTCCAGGGCCTTGGCCCCTTGTTCCAACCCCTGTTTCTGACGAAGATTGGGAACCAGGCCTCCCTGATCGGCCTCAGCCTGCCCTCGGGTCAGGCACTGGATAATGACCGCTTCCAGGCGATCCAGGTGTGTTCCCTGTCTGGCCGAAAGCATGAGCGGCGCATATCCTGCCTCTTCCCAGGTTCTTTTCCAGCCGGGCTCCTCGCCGCAAACATCCACCTTGTTGCCCACAACCACAAGTTTTTCTCGGGGCAGGCTCCGGGCCAGGCTCTCATCCTCCTGATCCGGGCCTCTGCTGCCATCAATGAGCAGCAGAACCAGATCGGCCTCTTGCAGCAGCGCCCGGGTTCGCTCTACCCCCACCTGCTCCACCTGATCTCTGGTTTCACGCAGTCCGGCCGTGTCCACAAGGCGAATGGTCATGCCGCCAAGGACAATGGTCTCTTCCAGGTAATCCCTGGTGGTCCCCGGCACATTGGTCACAATGGCCCGGTCCCGGCCCAGCAACCCGTTCATCAGACTGGATTTGCCCGCATTGACCCTTCCGGCCAGAACAACCAGGGCGCCTTCACGCCAGCACCTGTTTCTGGCATAGGCCGCAATCAGTTCCCGGGTTTCATCGAGAACCCCCTCAACCCGCCTGGCAAAGGCTTCCGGCTCCAGACACTCCACTTCGTCTTCGGGAAAATCAACGGCCACGCACAATTCAATCTTCAGTTCTTCAAGGGCATTACGCAAGGCTCGAAGCTTGTCTCCCAGCAGACCGCCCAGCTTGGAGGCCGCCATGGCCAGCCCCTGCACGGACCGTCCCTCGATCATCTCGGCCACAGCCTCGGCCTGGGTCAAGTCAAGACGACCGTTCAAAAAGGCCCGCTTGGTGAATTCCCCGGGACATGCCGGGATGGCCCCCAGTTCCAGAACCCGTTCAAGCACGGCCTGAAGGACCAGCGGACCGCCATGACAGTTGATCTCGATCACATCCTCGCCCGTATACGATCCCGGACCCGGCATGTAGCTGATCAGCACCTCATCCAGGGTGGTCCCCCTGGCATCCAGAACCGTACCATGATGCAGGACATAGGGCCTGAAATCGGTAAATCCCGAACGTGACGAACGAAAAATGCGCTGGCCAAGGAGTTTACTCACTGGCCCGCTGATCCTGATAATGCCGACTCCTCCGGATCCAAGGGGAGTGGCTATGGCGGCGATTGTCGATTGCATGCCTCATGTCCTTTTTTCATAGCAAACAAGGCAGAGCCGTTGGCCCTGCCTTGTTTGCTATTGTTCGACTTCCAACCGGTCAACGGTCATGATTCCTGATGATCCACAAGGGGCTCGGACTGTTCAACCGGTTCAACAGGAACGTTCCCATTGCCAGGAGCAGGGTTCTTCTTGCGCCGGGCCATGATCAGCACGCGCTTCATGGGGCCATCCCCCTTGCTGCGGGTCAGAATATCGCGATCATCCTGCAGGGCCATGTGCACCACACGACGATGATAGGAACTCAGGGGACGAGTGCTTTGTGTTCTGTGACTGGTCTTGGCCTTTTGGGCGAGCAACTGGGCTGTCTTGCGCAACTGCTCATCCTGTTTTTCCCGATAATCGCCGGCATCAAGCTGAATCCGTGCAACCCCGGGAAACTTCCGGGAAACAATCCGGTTGAGCAGGTATTGCATGGAGGAAAGGGTCTGACCGTCACGTCCGATGATCAGCCCGGAATTGACATCATCCTCGATAACCACCTCAATGGGTGTCTTGTCCATGTCTATGCGGATTTCGCCCTGATCGGAAATATTGGTCAGAAGAATCCGTGTGCTCTCAAGAATGCACGTGCGGGCCGCTTCCACATCAATGTCCGCAGGAACAGGACGGGACTCGGCAGCCTGTTTTTCCGGAGCGGGCATGGATTCTCTGGGCACGGCAGGAGTCTCAGAGGTCTCAACCGGGCGAGTCGCCCTGCGCTGCACGGGCTTGCCCTGTCCTGCCTGGCCATTGCCCCGGGGCTGCTTGCCCGGCCCTTTACCCCTGGACGGAGATGCGTCCTGAACCTCAACCGGTTTGGCTGCCTTGCCGTTGGTGTTTGGACGCGGGGACCTGGGCTTGGAAGACTTGGCCGGTTTTCTGGTTGCAGGCTCCTTGGTCCTGGGAGCACTTTCCATGCGGGACTCGGTATGATCAGATGCTGCTGCCGATTTGGGTTCTGCAATCTGACGCACCCGCGCCTTGATTTTGGCCTTTTTGACCCCTACCAGTCCAAAAATACCCGAGGATCCTCCGCTGAGGATTTCAACTTCCAATTCCTCTCGCGAGCATTTGAAATGCCGACACGCCTCGGCAATGGCGTCATCCACATTCTTGCCCTGAAAACTTTTGTACTCGCTCATAAAAAGACTCCTTGATAGCGCCTCCGCAGCAACCGGCCTGCTCTCTTGTCATCGTCAAAACCTGGACACCCGGCACACGGGATACATGTACTCTGGGGTGAAGGGGACGGGCTGCAATGGAGCAGCCCGTCCGCCGGTATGGAATCAATGCGAAACGTTGCGTGAGGCGGGTTGGTACATTTACACCCTGGGCCACTACAGCTTACGGGCAATCATCCATTGTTGGGCAATGGAGAGAATGTTGTTGACCATCCAGTAGATAACAAGACCGGATGGAAAATTCAGGAAGATGAAGGTGAACACAATGGGCATGAACAGCATGATCTTGGCCTGGGTCGGATCACCTGCCGTAGGCGTCATCTTCTGCTGCAGGAACATGGTTGCTCCCATGATGATGGGCGTGATGTAAAACGGATCCTTGGCCGAAAGATCAGCCAGCCAGACGAGATCCGTCATGGGAAGATGAGCGATGAACGGGGCATGACGCAATTCAATGGCCCCGAGCAAGGCCTGATACAGGGCAAAGAAGACGGGGATCTGCAGTATCATGGGCAGACAGCCCCCGGCCGGATTGACCTTGTGGGCCTTGTACAGGCGCATGACCTCCTTGTTCATCTGATCCCGGTCATCCTTGTACTTCTCCCGGACCTGGGCCATGAGCGGCTGGATCTTCTTCATCTTTTCCATGGACTTGTAGCTCTTTTGGGACAAGGGCCAAAAAAGGATCTTGATGATGATGGTCAGGATGATGATGGCCACACCGTAGTTGCCCACATAGGTGTACAGAAAATTCAATCCCTTGATAAGGGGTTTGGCAATGATATCGAACCATCCGTAATGGATGGACCTCTTGAGTTCATTGGGCGCACTGGCCATGGCCGAATTCTTCTTGGGCCCGAGATAATAGGTGCAGGAAAGACGCTGGCTCTGGCCGGGCTCAATGATCAGATTCTGCCCCACGAGCAGACGGTAGACATCCCCTTCCAGCTTGGCCTTGATGCCCATATCCCCGGACAGGGGGGCCAGAGCAAGAATGAAATAGTTGTTCTCAATGCCGGCCCACTTGAGCCCGTTTCCCGAAGGAAGGGCCAACCCGGCCTTTAAATCGTCCTCATCATTTTCCTCTTCCAGACCCAGGTCGGAGAGATAGGCCACAAGATTCCGGTTGTACCGGTCATCCTTGCTGGACAGGCCGGTGCTGGCCATCGAAAATTCCAGCTCACCCATTACCTGGGCCGGGGTGGTGTTGACCACCTCAAGGGTTTCTTCAATCTCGTACCGGTCAGCCCCGAACGACAGGGTTCTGATGAAAGTGACCGAACCGAGTTTGCCGGTAAAGGTCAGGGTACCTTTTTCCTGACCGTTCAAGGTCAGATCCTGGCCGGAAAAACCCCATGTTCCATCGCTCCACACGGGCATCCTGTTCCAGCGAATACCCAGCGGAGCCCGGTTCAGGGCCTCGGAGGTAATCAGATCGATATGGGGAGAATCCTGCGCAATGGTTTCCGTATACTGCTTGAGGACAAAATGTTCCAGAATGCCGCCATCCGTGTTCAAAACCGCCTTGTACAAAGGCGTGTTCACGACGACACTCTTCCCCTCGGTAGGAATGAACGTCACCGCCGGAGCAGCAACCGGAGTCTCAGGAGACGTTTGCGCAGGTGCTGCTTGGGGTGCTGCGGGAACCGGAGCCGTTTGCGACTGCTGGGGCTCGGAGGACGGAACCGGAGCGTTTGGAACAGGTGGAAACAACCAGTTCCAAATCAGCAAGACTCCGATCGACAGGGCTACGGCAAGTACAACGCGACGATTATCCATGGGATGCTTTCTCTTTGATGCGGCTGATGGTTGGATGGTGCTTGGGCAGGGGAACAGGATCCAGTCCGCCCTTACACCCGGGATGACAACGGAAGATTCTCTTCATCGCCAGCCAGACGCCCTTGCAAGGTCCGTGTACCAGAACCGCTTCTCTGGCATATTCGGAACAGGTGGGGACAAAACGACAACACGGGGGGTACAAGGGGGAGATCAGGGCTTGATAAACAGAGATGACTCTGGCGAGAAGATGGCGCATGGGAACCGGAGGGTCAAAGGCCGTTGGTTTCAGACGATGCCACACGACCAGAGATTTGTGAAAAGATCAATGTTCCCAGATCCTTTGCAACCTGCTCATAGGCAAGATCAAAGGCTTGAACATTCCGTTTGGGAATTACCACATAGTCGATCCCGGAGGGAACACGATCCTGATGCAGGCGAAAAAATTCGCGCACAACCCGTTTGATGCGATTGCGCTGCACAGCATTGCCCACTTTTTTGCTCACGGCAAGACCGAGCCTCCAGGGATCCTGGTCCTTCCGGTGGCGGACAAAGAGGATGAAATGGGGCGTAAAATACCGACGGCCCAGATTGTAACACGCTTCAAACTGGGACCGTCGGAGAAGATGATGCGTTTTGGGAAATGCTAGACGGCTAATCGCTTCCGCCCCTTTGCCCGTCTTCTCTTGAGGATGGCCCGACCGCTCTTGGTGGCGGAACGAACCAAAAAGCCATGGGTCCGTTTCCTTCTGGTTTTGCTTGGCTGATAAGTACGCTTCATATTGATGTCTCCTCGAAAATAAAAAAGTAACTTATTTTTTTATCCATGATCTGCATTGACGTCAAGCCAATAGGTGTCTTTACCGTTGTCAGACGGAAAATCCGTCACGATCACGGGATTCCTTACCCTCTACCTTGATCATTCTGTACAGCAGGACGATCCCGGTGATGATGGCCAGAAATTCCCCGACCAGCAGGACCACGTCCTGACGCAGGAACGCCAAAAGGCCGATAATGCATGTTCCCAGCAATCCGGCAGCACAGGCCAGGACGACCTCCCTCTGATGAGAGGGGAACTTCACATGCGTGTCAAAAAACAAAAAAACCAAAAAAATCAATTGCAATCCCAGCCCGAGGGCAAGCAAAGCAACAGTAACTAGAGGACTCATAAACCTGCCGTTGTTCGTGAAAACTGTTCCCAGCTGCAAGGGCGGAACTTTGAGCACAGTTTTCAACAAAAGACAAGCCCCAAATGGACTGTTTTCCAGCCACGTGTTCCACCCACGAGTCTCGAACAGGGAACGTAGGCCCGTGGACCGGCATCGCGTTCATGAGGATAAATCGGTTGACATCCTCCCAGGGAAGGCCTAGAAATGTCTTCCTTGATGCGGGGTGGAGCAGCATGGTAGCTCGTCGGGCTCATAACCCGAAGGTCGTAGGTTCAAATCCTGCCCCCGCTACCAGAACCATTACAACCTGAAAGCAGATCGCTTTCAGGTTTTTTTATGTCCATCCGCTGGGCGTATCCCCACCAATCTGCCCGGCATGTCCCGTCCAGCTCAAAGACTGATGCACCGGAACCCGGGCACGGCCTCTTCACGCATGATCTTTTTTCCTTTTCCTGCCGGCATCAGGACCGTCTGGCGCATCTCATGAGGCAGAAACTATCCCGTTATGCTGGCAGAAAACGTGCGCAAGCCTCATCCGTCCCGCACCCCAGGTGCCCGGCAACGCACAAGGGGCTTTCGGCATGTAACCGAAAGCCCCTTGTTGGGTTTGCTGGAGCCCACGACCGGACTTGAACCGGTGACCTCTTCCTTACCAAGGAAGTGCTCTACCTGCTGAGCTACGTGGGCGTCTTGATGGCGGAAAAGACCTCCTAGAGAAAGTCACTGAAAATTTCAAGTAGTTTTCGCTGCTCCCGCCTCAAACGATTCCTTGTGCCCGGCCATGACGACCGGAGTTCTCTCAGGACAACAGGGCCTACTTCTTGCCGGCAATCTCCCGCAGATACTCTCCGTAGTCGTTCTTGTACTGTCCGGCCAGCCGTTCTAGCTGGTGCGCGTCGATATATCCCCTGGCAAAGGCTATCTCCTCGATACAGGCGATCCGAAACCCCTGACGGTCCTGAATGGCCTGGACAAAGGTGCCTGCCTGCTGCAGGGATTCATGGGTCCCGGCATCAAGCCAGGCAAAGCCGCGGCCAAGCAGACGAACCGTCAATTGGCCCCGCTCCAGATAGGCCTTGTTCACATCAGTGATCTCAAGTTCTCCACGGGCCGAAGGCTTGAGAGCCTTGGCAACGGACACGACCTCATTGTCGTAGAAATAGATTCCGGGGACAGCATACTTGGACCTGGGGTGCTCGGGTTTTTCCTCAATACCCAGGACCACGCCCTGTTCATCGAACTCCACAACGCCATACCGGGAAGGATCCTTGACCGGATACCCAAAGATGATTCCCCCCTGTTCGAGCCGGGAGCTTTCGCCAAGAATGCTTGAAAGTTCATCTCCATAAAGGATGTTATCGCCCAGAACCAGACAGACATTGTCCTGGCCAATGAAATCCTGCCCGAGGATAAAGGCCTGGGCCAAACCTTCGGGCCGTGGCTGTTCAAGATATGACAGGGAAATGCCCAGGGCCGAGCCGTCGCCCAGAAGCTCTTTGAACAACCCCAGATCCCTGGGAGTGGAAATGATCAGGATATCCCTGATACCCGCCAACAGAAGTACGGACAAGGGATAATAGATCATGGGTTTGTCGTAGACCGGAAGCAATTGCTTGCTCACGGACAGGGTCAGGGGGTAGAGCCGTGTGCCGGAACCGCCGGCAAGAATAATTCCTTTCATCGCGTACCATATCCCGTTTGAGGTGTCGCCGCCCAGTGTAACCTGCAGGCTGTTTCAGGCGGGTGCGTTTGAGCTGTCAACAGACAGATATCTATTCTTAATGAGGGGGAAAATGATGGTGCGGACATTCTGCAACCCCTTCATGGCTGCGGGTTGCGGCCTGACCGTCTTCGAATCCCGCGCCCCAGGCATGACAACGTGCCCACATCGTCCATATGTAATGACAACGGTCGCGCCATCTGGTAGGCACCCTGTCTAGCTTCTAACATGCAAACATGCAACGCACGCGGGTATGGCATGAACCCTCTTTTCTTTCTTCCCTTTGCCCTGCTGATGTTCGTTCTGTTCATCATCCTGCTTGTCTTTCTTTTCGCCTTTATCCAGATCGGGGCCATTTCCGTGGCCTTTGCCAAACTGGGCCTGTCATCGGGGCAGGTTTTTCTACTCCTTGTGGGTTCTTTGCTGGGCAGTGCCATCAATATTCCCTTGTATCGCCGGCCCTTGCCCATCAACCTAGACGACGGGTTCCTGGAGATGGACTTTCACGGCATCTGGAGGCATTATCGAAAATTCAGTGCCCGCCCCATGGGGCGCATCACGGAACAGGTCATTGCCATCAATTTTGGTGGCGGGGTGATCCCCTGCTTCCTGTCCATGTACTTTCTGGTTCAAATCGGTCCGTCCCTGGGCATGGCCCTGGCCTTTGGCGTGGTCACCCTGACTGTCTACAGGCTGGCCCGTCCGGTCCCCGGGCTGGGCATTGGCATCCCTTTTCTGATCCCGCCGCTTCTGACCGTCCTGGCCACCTGGATACTGGCGCCCCCCGGTCAGGAAGCGCAGGTGGCCTATGTTGCTGGCAGTCTGGGCACCCTGTTCGGGGCGGATATTCTCCACCTGATGCGTGACAAGAGCATGAACCGCCTCCAGGCTCCCATGCTGTCCATTGGCGGAGCCGGAACCTTTGACGGCATTTTTCTCACGGGAATTCTGGCCGTACTGCTTGCCTAACCTTCACCTTTCCGACAACCCATGCGAACAACCCTTGTGGAACCACCTTTTTCGACCTGCCAAGGCACGCCCCAGAGGCTCCTTCTTGCCGAAGAACCTCTGGATCACCCCGGACCGACCCTTCTGGGCACCCGCGAGATACACCGCATGCGGGCAGGCGATCTTCTCGGTCGGGACACGTCTCCCCTGTTGCAGGCCGTTGCCCGGATATGGAACCCCACCCCTGACGGCAGGAGCGTTGCCGCCTGGATCATGCAATGCCTGGAACATACCCTGCCACGGGACGAAGCTCTGCACTGGCTTCCACGCGCCCGCTCCCTGGCCTGGATCACCCTGAGCGACAAGGGATCACAAGGCAAACGGGAAGATGCCAGCGGTCCGATCATCGAAGACCAGGTGCGGGAAACCATGGAACTCTCCCTGGCCAGGGGCTTTCTGATTCCGGATTCCCCAACCCGGCTCAGGGCGTTGTTGACCGATCTGGCCCTGTTTCAGGGCTTTGATCTCATCCTGACGACCGGTGGTACAGGAGTCGGTCCCAGGGACATCACCCCGGAAACAACCCTTGCCGTCATCGATAAACGTCTGCCGGGATTCGAGCATGCCATGACTGCAGCGTCCCTGGCCAAAACGCCCATGGGGGTGATCTCCAGGGCCGTGGCAGGAACCCTGGGCTCCTCCCTGATCATCAACCTCCCGGGAAGCCCCAAGGCCGTCCGGGAAAATCTGGCCGCAATCCTGCCGGCCATCGGCCATACCCTGGACAAGCTTCAAGGTGATCCCCGTGATTGCGCTTCGCTGTTTGCCTCATAATTCTGTGCTGCGGATTCAAATCTTCAAGCATTATGGGCTCGCCAGATCACGCAACCCTATTCTATACAAAAAGCAGATTCTTACCATCTTTGTAGGACCAATCCATGGATAGTCCCCAGCACTTGTTTCCTCCGGTCCCACCCGCCATCAAGGGTTCTCCCTTTGACATGGCCTTTGTCATTGATCGACAAGGGATCTGTCTTGACATTCTGGCCCTGGATCCGGATCTCGTCTTACAAAAAACCTTCACCAAAGGCACGAGCCTTGCCGAAGTTCTCCCCCCTCAGATAGGCCAACTCCTTCCGGAGATGATCCAACAATCCCTTACCAAAAATATCCCGCATCGTGTAGAATTTCCCCTAACCCATGCGGCCACAGGGAGTGAACATTGGTTTGTGGCTCGCTGCCTGCTTCTGCCATGTTCCGTCCATGCGAAACCTCGATTCCTCTGGTACGGCCGGGACAACACCGCTCATAAAATTCGAGAAACCGAACTGACCATGTACCGGGATCATCTCGAAGAGATGGTAAAACTCCGAACCCAAGAACAACGTAGAACCAATGAAGAACTCAGAAAGGAAATCGATCGGCACAAGCTAACCTCAAAAGCCCTTACACTGGCTCGAGAACGCTATGACCTGGCAATTCGGGGGGCCAAGGACGGCATTTGGGACTGGGATTTAACCAATGACTCGGTGTATCTTTCTCCCCAATGGAAAGAATCCCTGGGATTTGCCGATCATGAAATTTCCAATGATATCTGGGAGTGGGCCACGCGGATTCAAAAGGATGACTACGAAAAGATGCTCGAAAACTTTGGCCGAATCCTGCGCAGCAATGAATCCAACTTTGCCAACGAGTACCGGATGTACCACAAGGACGGGTCCATCCGTTGGATTTATATCAAGGGCGCCGTGCTCAGGGACAGTGAGGGGAAAGCCGTCCGGATGGCCGGGACGTGTACGGATATCACCGGGCGCAAACATGCCGAAAACATTTCCAGCATGCTTTTGCAAATAGCCAATGCCATCAACACCACTGTTGATTTGGAGGAACTCTACGCCTCCATCCACAAGATCCTGCTCACCTTTATAGAGGCTAAAAATTTCTGCATCGCCCTGGTGGACCCCAAAAAAGACAGACTGGTTTTCCCGTATTTCCGGGACGAGATCGAGCAGCAGTTCACGGAACTAGAACATTTCAGCGCCAATACCCAGGGCGGGATCGTCAAGGTTGTCAAATCGGGCAGGACCCTTGTTCTGACCACCAAGCACCAGATAGATTCCCATGGCATCGGCATGCCCGCCAAGATTTGGATCGGGGTACCCCTCAAATCCAGGGACAAGGTCATCGGGGCTATGGCCGTCCAACATTATATCTGGCCCGACCACGACACCGCTCAGGACGTGCAGATCCTCGAAGCCGTGTCCTCCCAGATCGCTCTGGCCATTGAACGCAAGGCCAATGAAAAGCTGCTCTCCCATCTGGCCATGCACGATTCCCTGACCCATCTCCCCAACCGAATTCTGCTCAGGGAACGGGTTGGACAAGCCCTGCGCCGAGTCCAGCGGAACAAGGATTATCATTTTGCCTTGGCCATGATTGATCTGGACCGATTCAAGTTTGTCAATGATTGCCATGGGCATCACGTGGGTGATGCCCTCCTGCAGAAAATGGCCACCCGCATTCACCGCTCGCTCAGATCCATTGATACTCTGGCCCGCCTCGGTGGAGATGAATTCGCCATCTTGTTCGAAGAAATCGGGACCTCCCACAAGCTTATCCATAAAATAAAAAAAATTCAGGCAATCATCCAGAAACCTTTCTCCATCAAAGGATATGATGTCCAGATCGACTCGAGCATTGGATTAATCCTCAAGACGGGCTCCTACAGCACGGTGGACGACCTGCTCAGAGATGCGGATACGGCCATGTACCAGGCCAAGAGCATGGGGCCGGGCAAAATCCGAGTGTTCAGCAAGAGCATGCACCGTCAGAACATGATCACCATGAGTCTCGAACAGGATTTGCGTCAGGCCTTAACCAGGGACGAATTTTTCTTGGAGTACCAGCCGGTGGTCAACTTCGTGACCATGGACGTGGAAGGGTTCGAGGCCCTGCTTCGCTGGAGACATCCCACCCGGGGACTCATCTCCCCGAACCAGTTCATTCCCATTGCCGAAGACACCGGACTGATCCGGGAGATCGGCCTTTGGGCCATGGAGCAGGCCTGCTCGACCCTGGCCACATGGCACCGGGAGATCCCGTCATCACGTCGCATGACCATGGCCGTAAATCTTTCTGCCAAACAATTGAACGTGCTTGGTCTTTCCAAAAAAATCAGGCAGATCATGGACGCCAGCGGGATTACGCCTTCGGTCTTGAACATTGAGATCACGGAAACCGCGATCATGGAAGCTCCCAAATCAGCCCTGGCAGCCCTCAAGCAGATCAAGGCCCTGGGCGTGGGCGTGGCCCTGGACGATTTTGGTACGGGCTATTCGTCCCTGTCCTATCTGCACAATTTCCCCACAGATACCATCAAGATCGACAGATCCTTTGTCGCTGCGATTCAGAATGATGAAGAAAGCCTTGAAATCGTCCGGGCCATTGTCATCCTTGGCAACAGCCTGAGCCTCAAGGTCATTGCCGAAGGAATCGAGACATGGAAACAGTATGAAACCCTAAAGAACATGGGCTGCGATCAGGCCCAGGGATTCTTATTCTCCCATCCCCTGGGCGAGACCATTTGTCGAGAACTTCTCGAACATCCGGAAACAATCCCGTGGAAACACGCCATTCCGCATCTTGATCCGTAAACATACCACCCCAACATCAAGCCAAGGGATTGTCGGCTCGTAGGCGCTTGTCTTTTTGCACCCCTGTCTTGCAAAGCCCGCTGTTCCCACGCCACGGCCCCATTTCCAAAGACACAACCAACACTTTATGTTCAGAAAAAAATACGCATACAACCGGTACATTAATCCCCCAAAGCGATCCAAACGGGCTTTCCTGCTCCCCATAGCCATACTCGGTGCGGGAGCGCTCATTTGTGGCCTTTTTTTCACCCAGCAACCCGGAGAAACAACCCCGTTCGCATCGCACGGGACAACAACGGCAAATGATCTCCCTTCCCCCAAAGGGATGGAGGCCTCAAACCCCACACTCTCCCTTGTCACTCCTGCCCCCCAACCGCAGCAGATCACCTCAAAAGTTGTCAAAGGAGACACCATCAGCGGCATCCTTGCCTCCTACCTGACCCCTCCGGACATTCTCCAGCTGAGCCACGTCTGTCAGCCCGTGTTTCCTCTTTCCGACATTCGCCCGGGTCACCCCTATGTTCTGGTTCTTGAAAACAAGATCCTGACCAGGTTCGAATACGAGATCAACGAAGAACAGAAACTCGTCGTCACCTGTAACCCGAACGGCTTTACCGCCACCAAGCAAGATATTGTCTATGAGATCAAGCGGGAGGTCGTGCAGGGAAGTATTGATTCAAACCTTTCTCTGGCACTGGAGAAACTGGGCCAGGGTCCCGGCCTTGCCGTGATGATGGAAGACATTCTGGGCTGGGACGTGGATTTTGGCAGGGATATTCGCCAAGGAGACCGGTTCAGACTTCTGGTGGAAAAACGGTATCGCAAGGGTCAACCCGCTGGATACGGCCATATCTTGGCCATAGATTTTCACAATCAAGATACAACTATCAGGGCATTCCGCTTTACGGACAGCAAGGGCAGAACCTCATATTTTGATGAAACAGGGCAGTCCATGCGCAAGGCCTTTTTAAAGGCGCCCCTCTCCTTCACCCGGATATCATCCGGGTATGCCAACCGACGATTTCATCCCATCTTGAAACGGTGGCGGCCCCACCACGGCGTGGACTATGCCGCTCCCAGGGGCACACCTATCCGCAGTGTCGGGGACGGCGTAGTGGTGACCAAAGCCTATGACAAGGCAGCAGGACGATACATCAAAATCCGCCATGCCCGAGGCTACGAAACCGTGTACAATCACATGAGCCGATTTGCCCGGTCCATCCGCAAGGGGGTTCGCGTGAAACAGGGGCAGGTCATCGGGTACGTGGGGTCCACAGGGTATGCCACGGGCCCGCATCTTGATTTCCGGGTCAAGCGCCACGGATCCTATATCAATCCCCTGCGCATGAAATCGCCTCCCACCAACCCGGTCCCCCCCCAGGACATGGCCCGATTCAAAAATGAAGTGACCTTGCTGGCAAAAGCAATGAACGCGCCCCGACTTGAGGACAGGAACCCCAAGGACAGGATCATGGAAGCCGGGGCCAAGGGGGATGCGCCTCCCAAGGGATGAACAAGCCTCATGGAATCAAGGGACCAAAGCGCGGTTGCGCTCCCGTCCCCCAAAACGATTCACAACTCAACGTCCTCGTGCTTGGAGCTGCTGGATCACCTGCCGGGTCAAGGCGTCCACGGCGTTGACAATCTCCCGGATATGGACGTGTTGTGCCTGATCCACATGGATGCCGCAGGACACACTGACCCGCACGTTCAGGGCCGAAGCCATATCCCTGGCCACGGTCCTGGCCAGCTCATCCTCCTTGTGCCCGGTCACGGCCAAAACGGAAACCGTTGCACTGGTCACCCTGTTGTCCCGAAGGCTTGGCCGGGGTTCGGCCAGGGCAACGGCCCCGATATGCGGCCTGTGACCTCCAAAAACGGCCACGCACAAATCTGTTCCCATGGGTACAACCGCAAGACGGATCAAGGTCCCGGCGGCCTCACTGAGCAATTCAATCATGGTTGTCTGTTCCTGCAGGTTTGCAACGAGAAAACACCATGCCCGCCCTGTTGCCCTTGTTGTTGTAGGCAGCCCCGAAAACATGTCGTTGCACTGATCGGACGCAGGGCGTGGACGACAAATTTTTGTTATACGATTATATCCCGACCATAGATAGACGGGGACAAAGACGTTGTCCATGCAAGACATCCCGTCGTGTCCATCAGTCCATCCCAATGACGGACATTTTCGAGCAAAGATCCCCCCATCTGGATGACGATGGTACAGTGACCACCAACTCCGGCTCCACCTCGGTTTCTGCCGATGTTCATGTCAGTCCCAAGACAGCTTCCCAGCTTCCGGATGCCTTCGTAGGCCAAGAACAAGGCTTCCGAAGCAAACACCTGAAGGGTGACGAGGCTCTAAAAACCGAGCCAGACAACGCTCTTCCGATCTGGATATCGCCCTTCAGGACAAGTTCCAGTCCGTAAACTCAACGCCACTTTTTGTAACAAAAAAACCCGCCAAGGCGGGTTTTTTTCTGGTCACAGACAACTGCAATTCCGTGCATCATCCTCCAAACCATCCTGAAGGCAGAATCTCGAGGGCCTTGGAGTATTCGTTACGCAGCTGCTCCAGCTTGGAACCGATGACTTTTTCCTGATCCACGGTTGACGGACACGCCTCAAGCATCTGGTCCTTGATGGATTCAAGCTCACCCACCGTGGAAGTGATCATGTCCAGGGTGTGCTGCATCTTGGACATATCGTCACCCGAAAGCTTGTCGGCGGCAACGAGGATATCGTACAGCTGGGCCTTCCAGGCATTGAGTTCCATTTCAAGGCCTTTGCAATACCGCTTTACCGCATCCTGCTTCCCCGCATCAGTTGCACATCCCTCAATCCCACTGCAGCTCGGGCACGGTCCCGGATAATCCATGTTCGCCATAGTCTCCTCCGATGCTTGTTTACGGTTGAGGGGAAGGGAGTGTTTCCCCTGCCCCACGAAATACATGTTCCATACAATGGACAGATTCTTCCTTGGATAGCATCATGAAAACACAATATCAACCCGCATCTTCATTTTTTTGCGATCCCTTTCCAAACCGATCATCGGTTGCTGACAATCTTGACAACCCGGTATAAGACACCATCCAATGCCCCAACTATCAACAAACAAGCAACATTTCCAAGGACAACAATCCCTTGGGGTGCCGGGAAGTTCACGCATCCCGGAGATTTGCACCCATCAGCTGTTTGCCAGAACCTGAACCTGTTCGATCGTCACCCTTTTATTTTCCTGTTTGACTGGAATCTTACATCAATGTAAATTGAGGTATTTTCCAATTTTGTTTTCTCATACGCGTGCATCACGTTCACCTCCAACACCACAAGGACCCTTGTTCATGAATCAGAAGAAAAAATCCAATGATGTCCTCGGCACCACCAACCGTGGCAACCCTGCCGAATCCGGTCTTTGTACCCTGTGTCGGGCCGACTGCCAGGGAAAATGCGAAACATGGCTGTCCAGTCTCGTGGGTCGCAAGCTGCTGTATCCTCGCGATTTCGGAAGCGTCACCGCAGGCAGCGACAACACCACCCATGTAGGCGTGTCCTACAACTCCCTGCGCATCCAGGGGTACAACTACGGGGCAAAGGGCATGCATGCCGGTCTGTCCACCAATCCGGACGACTGCATCTTCCCCAATGTCAGTCTGGAATCCTCCTTTGGCGCGGAGGTAAAAACCAAGGTCAAAATTCCGCTGATGACCGGAGCCCTGGGATCCACCTTTGTGGCGGAACGGTACTGGGAATCCTTTGCCACAGGCTGCGCCCTGGTGGGTATTCCCATTGTTGTTGGCGAAAACGTGGTCGGCGTGGACCGCAAAGCCGAATTCAAAAATGGCAAAATTACCAAGTCCCCGGAACTGGATCGCCGCATTGATACATATACCCGTTATTACAATGGCTACGGGGCAATCATCGTTCAGATGAACGTCGAGGACACTCAAAACGGTGTGGCCGAATACATTATTGACAAATATGGCAATGACGTCATCATCGAACTCAAATGGGGCCAGGGCGCCAAGGATATTGGCGGTGAAATCGAGGTCAGCAGCCTGGATTATGCCCTGTTTCTCAAAAAGCGCGGCTATCTTCTGGACCCTGATCCTGAAAACCCGGAAGTGCAAAAAGCCTTTGAGATGAAGTCCATCCGCTCCTTTGCCCGCCATTCCCGCCTTGGGTACACCAGCATCTCGTCCCACGAGCAGGTCCGGGAAGATTTCATGAACGCAGTGGCCTATCTGCGCAAACTCGGATTCCAACGCATTTCCCTGAAAACCGGCTCCTATGGCATGGAAGCCCTGGCCATGGCCATCAAGTTCGCCACGGACGCCAAGCTTGATCTTTTGACCATGGACGGTTCCGGTGGCGGTACGGGCATGTCCCCCTGGAACATGATGCAGACCTGGGGAGTTCCCTCCATCCTGCTCCACTCCAAGGCCCATGAATACGCCTCCATCCTGGCGGCCAAGGGCGAAAAGGTCGTGGACATGGCCTTTGCCGGCGGGTTTGCCCGCGAAGACCAGATTTTCAAGGGGTTGGCCCTGGGGGCGCCGTTTACCAAAATGATCTGCATGGGCAGGGCCCTGATGATTCCCGGATTTTTGGGTTCAAACATTGAAGGGGCCCTGCATCACGAACGCAGGGAAGCGGTCAAGGGCAACTGGACCAAGCTGCCCACCTCGGTGAACAAACTGGGCAACAGCCCGGAACAAATTTTTGCCGGATACTACGACGTGGCCAAAATCGTGGGCAAGGACGAGATGGCCAAAATTCCTTTTGGCGCCATCGCCATGTATACCTTGGCGGACAAACTGAGTGCCGGTCTGCAGCAGCTCATGGCCGGGGCCCGGAAATTTTCCATGTCCGAACTTTCCCGCGAGGATCTGTGCTCTGCCAACCGGGAAACCGAAAAAGAGACCGGGATTCCCTTTATTACCGACGTGCATGACGATATCGCCAAGAAGATTCTCAACAGCTAGCGATTCATCACGTCCTGGTTGATAAAAAGCCCTCTGGTGCGGAACCTGTCCGCATCAGAGGGCTTTTTCATATAAGGGCCTGTTGTACATCAGAACAACCGGCCAAAAGGCTGCACCCATAGACAATGGCTATGGGTGCAGCTCCAAACAATCATAACTTTGCATGCGACAAAGCCTGCAACCTGATCTATGGACATGGCATGGTTTTTCTGCAGCCATCAACCACACCTATCGCCCAGACAACCTCCCGGGGCAACCTGACCTTCGAGTCGGTCAACGATCAGGGTTCGGCCCTGCTCAACGAAGATCACCTTCTCATTGGCACGCACACCTTCGGGGTCTTTGACGGCGCATCCAGCCTGACTCCGGGTCGATTCCACGGCATGACCGGGGCCTGGTGGGCCTCTTTTCTGGCATGGTCGGTCTTTGCTCATGAAAAGGAGATGTCGCTGACGGAAACGGCTCGACAGGCCAACATGAAAATCCGGCAAGCCATGATCGCCCATAACGTTCCCTGTGACCAGAAACTTGAGTGCTGGTCCACCAGCGCAGCGGTTTTCAGGGTCAAAAACCAACGCCTTGAATGGGTACAGATCGGCGACAGCCTTGTGGGGATGATCCACGAAAACGGACATGCCGAACTCCTCACCCCTTATCACAACCACGATCGCGAAACCCTTGACCACATGAGCCGTCTCGCAGCTCAAGGAGTCGACAATGTGTGCCAGGCGGCCATGCCTGTCATCAAAAAGGTCCGCCAAGGGATGAACAAAGAATACGGGGTATTGAACGGCGAGCAGGCCGCCCTTGACTTTCTTCACGCGGGCGTTGTCCCTGCCAGGGGAATACGACACGTTATCGCCCTGACCGACGGCATGTTTCCCCCGTCACAAGATCCCGGAAACCGTTTCGATTTTAC
The DNA here is from genome assembly GCF_001748225.1 of Desulfoplanes formicivorans. Lineage (NCBI taxonomy): Bacteria > Pseudomonadati > Thermodesulfobacteriota > Desulfovibrionia > Desulfovibrionales > Desulfoplanaceae > Desulfoplanes > Desulfoplanes formicivorans. The sequence goes on along the minus strand of NZ_BDFE01000015.1, from coordinate 449,879 downwards.
CGCCTTTGCCAGCCAATTCCGGGAACAGGGGCTGACCGGGATTCTCCAGGATATCCGTGCCCGCGAACAAGCTGATCCCCAATGCCGACTCTTTCCCCGTTTCAAGCAGCATGACGACGCCACGGCCGTGGCCGTTACCCTTGGCAAGTCATGAGGCCTGGAGCGCCTGGGATATTTTGCCATCACGGCTATGGAAACGAAGCATGTGAGCACAGCGTGCTTCCCGGTATCCGGTGAACATGCCAGCACGTGGAGGCTGTCCGGTTACAATCTACCTCCCCGACCCATTGACAGGAGTACGTTTGCAAGCGCCGTTATCAGACTTCATTACCCGCTGATACACGGCATTGATCCGCTCAAACACGCCTGACCAGGTGAACCGTTCGAGCAGTTTCCGAGCCTCGCCACATGCCTGGACATCATACCCGGCCCGCACCACAGCCATCTGATGGTCCAAGGCCCTGACCAACGCCTGAACAAAATCTTCTTCATGCTCAGGGTACGGGCTATCCACTGACTGCATCCGGGGAAGGGGAACACGACGGATGACCTGGGGGGGCAGTTCTTTGAAAATTTCTGCAATCCCGGGCAGATCGGTCGCCACCAGAGAGCATCCGCTCGCAAGGGCCTCCAGAAGAACCAGAGGAAGCCCCTCAAAAAACGAGGGCAGGACAAACATGTGCGAGCGCCCCAGCAGCCCGGCCAGTTGCTGCTGACTCAGGGCTCCATGCATGACAACCCTGTCACCCAGAGACGCGGCCAGGGCCTGAATATCCTGTTCCTCCTGCCCGCATCCGCTCCCGGCCACATGGAGCACAAAATCATGGTCCAGCCTCCTGCAGGCACGAAGCAACCAGGGAACACCCTTGGCCCGGCTCAACTTGCCGGCATAGACCATGTGTACGGGCGGAGGCCTGAATCTTTGGGAAGAGGGAACAAACAGCGTTTCCTTGAAGCCCGCTCCGGTAACAGCCACCTTGTCCCTGTCCAGACCGTACAGACGGACAATGGTCTCTTTTTGTTCGCAACTCAGGGCCATGACCGCGGCAAGTCCTGCACACCCGGCCCGGACACGATCCCGAAGATGGGGGCATTGCCTGAACTGCCGAAGATCCGAACCATGGCAGGACGCCACCACGGGAATATCCGGGAACATCCGACAGGCCAGGGCCGTGAGCAGCCAGAGATGATTGGCATGAATGATATCAGGAGCATGTTTTTCCACAGCTTTTTGCAGAATTTGTTCAAAACATTGTTCGTATCGTGCAATCTGAGGGGCACCAAGGTCGGAAAAACAGGTGCTGGTGTACGGCATAACGTCACTCATGCCCACAATGGGAAAAGATATATCCTGTTCAAAACGAACAGCCAGGATATCCACAGCACACAATTCCCGCACTGTTTCAGGCACGCAATAGCTTTGGGGGATGCCTGCCACAAGGGCATTGGAGTAGCCGTGTTCAACCGCCTTGGCCATGACGGCCTGCACATACACCCCGCTTCCGGTGGAATCAGGTCGTTGACTTAAAAGATGTAGTATATTCATGGGATGCACAACAATGGGGTTGGTGGAATGGCTTTTGTGCCTTGTTCCACTAATGCCATGCCCTTCAAAGAGCAATCAGGAGAACCCTAATGATCCGCATTGACATTCCCGGGGACAGCCCCCTTGAACTTGAACACCTGGTGCTTGATTTCAACGGCACCCTGGCCCTGGATGGGCAGCTCCTCCCCGGCGTGCTGGAACGACTGCAAACCCTTGCTGGGGATCTTGCCATCCACATTGTCACGGCCGACACCTTTGGCAATGTGGCCAAGATGTTTGCTGCAACCGACCTGGATATCATTGTTCTCGGGCCCCAGGACCAGGACCTGGCCAAAAAGCAGGTGATACACGATCTCGGACCAACCGCATGCGTGGCCGTGGGGAACGGCAGAAACGACGTGTTCATGCTCCAGGAAGCGGCATTGGGTATCGGACTCATCCAGGGAGAAGGTGCCCATGCCGGCATTGTGCGTACAGCCCATGTGATCTGTACCAGCATTCTGGACGGTCTGGACCTTTTGACCCACCCCCTGCGGCTGGCAGCAACCTTGCGACATTAACAAGGAGGAACAGTCTCTCTCCTCCCCGAAGCCATTACCGACAACCCCAACAATCAGGAGATATCAATGGGTAAATATGATGCCATGTGGGAAAAACTGAACATCGACCTGCCCGCCCACGAGGGACTCATGGAGGTGCTGGGCAAATTTTACGGGGACATTTATCTCTCCCAGCAGGGGCGCCTCCAGGGCATGGAATACCTGGATCTGGTCCTTTCGGAAATCCATGGCCTTCGGGTCAAAGAACTTCAGGAAGCCAAACAACTCCAGGGACGCAAGGTCATCGGCACCTTTTGCGTGTTCGTGCCTGAAGAGCTGACCATTGCGGCCAACGCCATCCAGATCGGTCTGTGTTCCGGCGCGGATGCGGGCAAGGAACAGGTGGAAAAGCTCATCCCCAGAAACACCTGTGCCCTGATCAAGTCGTTCATGGGCTTCAAGCTGGCCAGACTGTGCCCCTTCACGGAATCCTGCGACCTCATCGTGGGAGAGACCACCTGCGACGGCAAGAAAAAGGCCTATGAGACCTTCGGGAAGATCGCGCCCATGTATGTCATGGAAGTGCCCCAGCGCAAAAGTGAACAGGACCGGGCTCTCTGGAAGGCAGAAATTCTCCGGTATAAGGAAACCCTGGAAAAGTTGACCGGCAATACCATTACTGCCCAAAGCCTGAAAAAGGCCATTGTCATCGTCAACAACAAAAGAAAGGCCATCCAGCGGTTGAACAAGCTCCGTGTTGCCGATCCTGTTCCCATTTCAGGACGTGACGCATTGCTCATCAACCAGGTGGGTTTTTACGACGACCCGGAACGATTCACCAACCAGGTCAATCTCCTGTGCGATCAGTTGGAAGAAAAAATCGCCCGGGGCGAAGGCGTTGCACCCCAGGGAACCCCCCGACTGCTCATGTCCGGTTGCCCCATGGCCGTGCCCAATTGGAAACTTCCTTACGTCACCGAGAGCTCCGGAGCCGTCATTGTGGGAGAGGAATCCTGCGTGGGAACCCGCAACATCCGGGATCTGGTGGATGAATCAGGCCAGACCCTGGACGAAATGATCGACGCCCTCACTGACCGATACCTGAAAATCGACTGCGCCTGTTTCACCCCCAACAGCGAACGGGTGGACAATATCCTGAACCTGGCCAAAGAGACCAGGGCCGACGGCGTCCTCCAATACACTCTCTTGTTCTGTCAGCCCTATGCCCAGGAAAACTTCCGCGTGGAAAAAAGCCTGCAAGATGCAGAAATCCCCTCCATGGTCATTGAAACCGATTATGGCATGGAAGACGTGGAGCAGCTCAAGACACGCATCGAGGCCTTTGTGGAAATGGTCAAATAAAAAAGGAAACAGTGCGCAGTTGGCAGTGTGCAGATAAAACCACCTGTAATACATCGATATACGTACACATTCACTGACTATATAATCAACAGCTGTAATCAAAACGGAAATTTTTTATCTGCGCACTGCGTACTGTGTCCTGTGCACTTTACTGTTCACTGTGCCCTGTGTACTCTGTCATGGCTGCTTTCCGCTCCCTACAACCACCAACAGTGATACCAACATGACCCTCATAGCAGGAATCGATATAGGCTCCCGATCCATTGAAGCCGTTGTTCTTGATGGCGATACGGTTGTTTTTTCCAAAAAAATGCCCACAACCTTTGATCCCCTGCAACAATGCCGGGAGCTCTTCAAGGAAATCAACGCGCCCCATGTGGTGGCCACGGGCTACGGCCGCAATCTCCTGGCCGAATCAGGTCTGCACCCGGACGTTCAGACCGTTACGGAAATTCAGGCCTATGCCCTGGGGGCCAGGGCGGTACATCCCGAGGCGCGGACCATTCTGGATATCGGCGGCCAGGATACCAAGGCCATCTCTCTGCTGGCCAACGGCAAGACCGCCAAGTTCGAGATGAACGACCGCTGCGCTGCCGGCACGGGCAAATTCCTGGAATTCATGGCCACGGCCCTGCAGATCCCCATTGAGGAATTCGGGGATTTTGCCCTGCAGGCCACCCACTGCCCCACCATCAACAGCATGTGCACGGTCTTTGCTGAAACCGAGGCCGTCTCCCTCATGGCCCGTGGCGAATCCCCGGCCAATATCGCCCTGGGACTGCACCAATCCATTGTCAACCGGACCAAATCCATGCTCACCCGTGTGGGCATCACGCCTTCCCTCGTCTTTGCCGGGGGAGTGGCCAGAAATCCGTGCGTGGTCAAAAACCTCGAAAAAGAGCTGGGGATACAGATCGTCATCCCGGACAATCCGGACATGGTCGGCGCCCGGGGGGCTGCCCAATGGGGGAGGAAACACTTCAATGCATAAACCCAAATCCTTTGACACTCTTGCCACCTACAAATCCCGAAGCCTTCCCCTCATTGACGAGGCCAAAGAGCACGGGACCAAAATAGGCGGTCTTTTTTGTGTATATGCACCCACAGAACTCATGTATGCTGCGGGAGTCATTCCTGTGGGATTGTGCGGCAAGAATCAGGATCCCATCCCTGCAGCCGAACGGAATCTGCCCGCCAACCTCTGTCCGCTGATCAAGTCCAGCTACGGATACGGCATCACCCATTCCTGCCCCTTTTTCGCGGCGTCCGACTTTATCGTGGGTGAGACCACCTGCGACGGCAAAAAAAAGATGTACGAGCTGCTGGCCCGGATCAAGCCCGTACATCTCATGCATCTGCCATATACCCAACACGCTGCATCATCCCTGGATTTCTGGACAGGGGAGCTGCACAGATTCGCAACCTTCCTGGAACAGGAAACCGGCAACAAGATCACCCCCCACAAGCTCCGGCAGGAAATCCAGCTGCACAACCAGGTAAGAAAGCAGCTCTTGCGCATCACGGCCACAGGCAAGGCTCCAGTTCCGCCCCTTTCCGGCCTGGACATGCTCAGCGTCACGGAAACCAAAAGCTTTGTGGTGGACATGCAGGACTATCTGACCCTGCTGACCGCGCTGGCCGATGACCTGGAAGCCCTGGTTGCCTCCCGGCAACCGGATTCAAAGCCCGGGCCGCGCATCCTGTACACGGGCTGTCCCACAGGCAAGGGGTCGGAAAAAGTGCTTAAAATCCTTGAGGAATGTGGCGCTACCGTGGCCGTGCAGGAACATTGCTCCAGCCTCAAGGATTTCAATCTGCTGGTGGACCAAGACGAGCCTGATCTGTACAGGACACTGGCCAAAAGATATCTGGACACCCCGTGTTCCTGCATGACCCCCAACACGGGAAGGCTTGATCTCATCAGTGAACTCATCAATGATTATTCCATTGACGGGGTGGTGGATCTCACCTGGCAATGCTGCCATACCTATAATGTGGAATCCTTTTCCCTGCGGGAGCATGTGGAACAAAAGCACCAGCTCCCCTTTCTGCATATTGAGACAGACTATGCCCAGTCAGATACGGAACAGCTCAGAACCCGGATTGAGGCGTTTCTGGAAATGCTTTGACCACCCCTCTGCATACCGATTGAACAAAACAAAGGCCTGCAAACAAGATATCTTCCTGTTTGCAGGCCCTTGTTTTTAACATGCCTATTGTATCCTGATAAACCCATGGACATGAAGTCCTTTCTTGCCCCGTTCACCCCCTAACGACTTCCTGTTCCAGCATGTCCAAAATGCTTGCAGCCATGCGCCCGTATTCGGGCATGGCACGATCCCGTGGCCTTGCCATCTCCACCTGGATCTCCTTTTTGAAGCGTCCCGGACGAGCGGACATGACCATGATACGATCAGCCAGATAAATGGCTTCGTCCACGCTGTGGGTGACAAAAAGGATGGTCGTCCGTTTATGCTCCCAAATCCGCAACAATTCCTTTTGGAGCAAAATTCTGGTATGCGCATCCAGAGCCCCGAAAGGTTCATCCATGAGCAAAACATCCGGCTCGGTGGCCAGGGCTCGAGCAATGGCCACACGCTGGCGCATACCTCCGGAAAGCTCATAAGGAAAAGCATCGGCAAATCCCTCCATGCCGATAAGACGCAGATATTCCTGCCCGATACTGCGGCGCTCTCCCTCAGATATGCCGCGAAATTCCAACCCCAAAGTGACATTGTCCATGACGGTACGCCATGGGAACAGGGAATATTCCTGAAAGACCATGCCCACATCACGGTGAGGTCTGGTCAGCACTTGTCCCTGAAACGTTGCACTGCCAAAAGAGGCCTGTTCAAGTCCTGCCAAAATCCGCAAAAGCGTTGATTTACCGCATCCCGAAGGCCCCACAATACATAAAAAATCATTGTGAAAGACCTTGAAGTCCACACGATCCAACGCACGAACGGACTCACCGCGTTCGGTAATAAACTCTTTACGCAATCCAGCAACTTCTATCACTGCATCCCTCATCTCAAATCCTTGATCCGGACGCCAGTAAGGGCTCCCATAAGATTTTTTAAATACCTTGTATTCCATGACATTGTTACCATGAAGCACATACATCTACGAACAAATGCCAATACGTCTCTAGTTATCTATTCAAACGCTGCCACTTGAATTTTTTCACTTCAAAATAGCGAAACAAGGCATCCATGATGGCTCCCACCAAACCTATGGCCACCATCCCGGCAATGACGATATCCGTTGAGGCTACAGTATAGGCATGAGTGATGAGATAACCGATTCCTGCAAGAGACCCGGGAAGCATTTCCGCGGAAACCAGACACATCCAGGCAATTCCCAGACCGATACGCATACCGTTGACAATGGCGGGCATGGCTGCGGGCAAAAGCACCTTGAAAAAGATGGTTCGCTCTCCGGCACCAAGCATCCTGGCAGAGTCGATAAAAACTCTGTTCACATTTTTTACACCATGAATGGCACTGGTCAGGATGGGGAAAAAAGCGCCTATAAAAATAATGAACACCATGGAATATTTAAAATTGGACAAATAGATGAACCATTGGCCATCTTCCACACCAAACATATCGGCCAAGCTGGCTACCCCAAACCAGGCCATGACCAGGGGAACCCACGCCAATGGGGGAATGGGACGAAACATGTTCAAAAAATCACTGAAGAGGGTATGGGCTACAGAGGAGTATCCCATGGCAATACCCAAGGGTATGGCTATAACCGCGGCCAGGATATACCCGATCAAAACCCTGAGCAACGACACCAGGACGTTGCTCACCAACGATCCCATGGAAATCAGGTCCTGATGAGGCTGAATCAGCAGATCAAGCACTGCGTCCACCGAAGGCATGATAACCTGATTATCCACCCGGCCGGCAATCCAGGACCATAAGAGGAGAAAAAGTAACGGCGTTGTCAGGGAAAGAGAAAATCTGGAAACGAGTTTATGCATAACAGTCCCACTGTTCTTCATGTTTGAACCCCGGTCTCTGTCAGACCGGGGTTCAGAGAGTGCCTGCTAATGGAGAAACCTGAAATCATAAAGAAGCGGTTTGACCTCATCCAGGGTCTTCCCCTTGAGCCGTCCCTTGAACTTGTCCATGCTGTTCAAAATATCCAGATATACGGCTTCACCATGCATCCAGTTATCTGACGGTTCTGTGGTATAGATGATAGTCGAATTTTCAATGGCCTTGGCGGGAACACCAATCCACTTGGAAACAATTTCGCTCTGTTCGGCTGTATGGGTATTGCTCCACTCACCACACTTGGTCATCAATTCTAGCATTTTTTCAACAACTTCAGGGTGATCATCGATAACACTCTGACGTGCGGCCATGACGCAACAGGGAAAATTGTGCCATTCTCCGGCCGGGGGAAGATCCCGCAGGTCAAGGGCGATATGACCGACGTTCTTGAGCTCGGCGACCTCGGGATGGGGAGCTGGACCGACCCAGGCATCCACCTGATGACCCACTAGCGCAGGGATCAGATTGGATGTGGATTTGAGATCCACCAAAAGGACGTCTGCATCAAAATCCGTGGCATCCTGAGTTACCTTAAGACCAACCTTGTTCAGGGCACCTTCTATAACAATACGCGGAGCACTTGTTGGTGAATGATAGCCGATCTTGACGGGCCGCTTGGATGCTTTGATATACGCAAGGACATCATCCCAGCCATTCACGGAGCTCCCCTGGGGAAACACCAAACCCATACCATCTACATGAAGAGGGCATACCATCTTGATATTGCTCCCCTTGTCGATTCCTGACATAATGGCCGTACCGGAAGCCAAAGCCATATCCATCCGGTTCATAGCAAAGAGGGTCGTTGTTTCAGAACCACTCTTGGCTACAATGATATTCAATGTAGCCAATTGTGTATCTCCGTCCATCAGTGCATATTTCATCTTTTCCACAACAGGTTTGAGATAAACCCCAAAATTCTTAAAAGCCTCTCCCTTGGCCATAGCCACCACCAAGGGGGTATGATGGGTGGTAAAAATATACCCCATATTATAAATCGGAGTTTTTTTACTGGCTACGGCCGCTGAATGCATCGACACAACAAGGCCGAAAACAAAGCAAACAATGAAACTCAAACTTTTGAGGCTTCCTTCACGCATAAATTTCTCCCATTTGGTTAAACAACTACACGACATCAAATCTATAAAATATTATAATACAATGACTAACCAGAAATATGTCAAATTGCATATCTAAATATCTTAAAAAGCGATCCATCATGTTTTTCTATCAAACATGAATAAAATGTGATGACAACATGCAAAACCAACACAAAAATCAGGTCATTTGATGCCAGAAAACAAAAGCATGTACTCTACTGTCAATGACCACATCAATTAACTTCAACACCATATTGCTCCATGACAAACAACTTGAGCATAAAAACATCATACCCATAAAAAACTATTTTTATTTTGCGTAAAACTTACTCCAATCACACTTTTTTTTCATTTACAAACCCACAACAGCACAGAGCTGAAGGTTCAAGGAGAATACAACCATGTACTTCCCCCCCCCTCTCTCACGCAGGGATTTTCTCAAAATATCGGCCCTGTCCCTTGTGGGCCTGACCGCGGGATGCGCGGCCAATCCGGTCACAGGGGAATCCCAGTTCATGCTTGTTTCACGAGATCAGGAAATCAGCATCGACAAGCAGCAGTCGCCGTACCAATTTTCCGCTGACTACGGGGCCGTACAGGATCAGGCGCTGAGTCAATACGTAACAGAGGTGGGCATGAGTCTGGCCACCAAAACCCATCGTCCCGACATGCCCTATTCCTTTCGGCCCCTCAACGCCGTCTACGTGAATGCCTACGCCTTTCCTGGCGGCAGCATCGGACTCACCAGGGCCATCATGCTCCAACTGGACAACGAAGCAGAACTGGCCGCCCTGCTGGGCCATGAACTGGGGCACGTCAACGCCAGGCACACGGCCGCACGCATGAGCAAGGGGCAACTGACATCCCTGGTTGTGGGGCTGGGAGCAGCCGTGGCCGGTACGGTAAGTGAAAACATGGGGGATATTGCCGCAGGGCTGGGCAACCTTGGAACAGGAGCATTGCTGGCTCGCTACAGCCGGGAAGACGAACGTCAGGCCGACGATCTGGGCATGCTCTACATGATGCGGGCAGGTTATGATACCGAGGGCATGGTGGGACTCATGGACATGCTCAATGAACAGCACCAGGCAAACCCCAGCGCTCTGGAACTCATGTTCGCCACCCACCCCATGTCCAGCGAGCGGCTGGCAACGGCAAGACAAGCAGCAGCAGGCAAGTACGCCACCTCAAGTGAATACCGGCTCAATCGGGAACGGTATCTGGATAACACCGCATCCCTCAGGCGCATCAAGCCGGCCATCCAGGAAATGCAAAAGGGATCGGACTTCATGGGGAAAAAAGATTATGCTCAGGCCGCCAAGCATTTTGAAGCCGCTCTGAAGCATACGCCCAATGACTATGCCGGACTTCTGCTTTTGGCCAAATGCAGGCTGGTACAGAAAAATTATGCGGAGGCAGCCCGTCGGGCGACCCGGGCCCAGGCCGTATATCCCCAGGAGCCCCAGGCACTCCAGGTGGCCGGCATGGCCCAGCTCGGCACCCGGGAATACGACAAGGCCCTGAAAAACTTCACGGCCTATGACAAACAACTTCCCGGCAATCCGTACACATCTTTTTACAAGGGCCTGGCCCTGGAAAAAATGGGCCACCGCCAGGATGCGGCCAAGCAGTACTACCAATTTCTGCAGTCGGTAAACCAGGGTGAGCAGGCCAAGTATGCCTACACCCGACTCAAGGAATGGGGGTATGTGCAGTAAAATACAACCATCCCATCCTGTCTAACGACAACTTCTCGGCCAAAAGTCTGGGTCAATTTCAACAGAGGATTCTGACCTCTTTACATGGCCACGACAACCCGGTCTTTTCACCGTCATATCCAACGGAGAAGAGACCGGTTTTTTATGCAATGTATCTTGTCTAAATACGTTGTACTCATACCGGACAGTGAACACATGCACCCACTACAAAATAAATCAAAAAATATCTGTTTCTTTCATATTCTTGTTCATACATACAATATAATTGTTAGACATAAATACATCATAATACTATATAACGATTCAAAATTCATTTTCAATCACAATACATGCCATGACCAAATTGACCATAACATCAAGGATTGTGGCAGGAGCTGAGCATCAAGTTACGTTCTTCTAAAATATCAAGTGGATAAATCAATTTTGACATCTTTATGGAAAACCTTTGGGAAAAAACCAAATTTTTCTTGCAAAAATTAACAATTCTTTATATCGGCTCAAATTATTTATACTTATTAATGGACCTTAATCAGTGTGAAAGTACACATCAGGACTAAGACCGTGCAGGTTGCCTGCAATTTTCCATGAACAGTTGGCCTTTATGTATGTCAAAACGGTAGGATAAAAAGGAGGAAAAGATGGGAGAGTGGAGACGTTGGCTGATGGTTTTCATAATTTCTGGAGCATTGGGCTGGCCCGGGGTCTCACTGGGGGACTCCATTATAGGGCTCGATATCAGCGGGAATTCCACATACACGGTTTACAAAGATATACAGGTGACAAACACTAACACTAACACTACGCCCACCACAATTGGAATATATAGTAAAGATTCTCTCGAAAAATTGGATAAATTGGATATCCAGGGTGCAACCGTCAAGGCAACGGGAATAACGGATAATATTTATGGTGTATCTATTGAAAACGATGTCGAATCCTTCTCCAACTCAGGAACCATCTCTGCTACCGCAAACGTTGGGGACGCAGCAGGGGACAACTCTGAAGCAGATATAAATGACATTTATGGGGTATATTTTGATGAAGAAGTCGCATCTTTCATAAACTCAGGAACCATCTCAGCTACCGCAAACATTGGGGACGCTTCTGGGGATGGTGCAAAGACACATGCAAAGTACATTTATGGTGTGAATGCTTATTCAGGACATATCGAGTCATTCACCAACTCCAACAACATTATCACCAATGTTGAAATAGGAAGCGCAACAGGAGATGATACAAACGCCACTATAGAGTATATTGGCGGCGTTTCAGGAAAAATTGATCAGATTCATAACTCTGGAAACATTTATGTTACTGCAACTGCAGGCGATAGTGTTGGAGAAAATGCTTCCGTCGATCTCCTTGGTATAACAGGAATCGTTACTTATGATGGCGATAACCGAACAATCACAAATGACGGCAATATCTCGATTCAGGTCAAAGCAGGCAAAGGCTCTACCACCAGAGGGGTGATCGGCATCTTGGATAGTCGCAGCCAAGACACCATAATCAACAACACCGGAACCATTTTTGTTGATGCCCCCTATGGAAATGGAATTGCAGCCATTGCTCTCTATAATGCCACAAATGCCATCATCTCAAGCCCCGGTAAAATATATACCACAAACGGCGGCAGGGCTCTTTATGTTCTTAATGAATCTTCAGTAAAATTTTCAAACGCTTTTTCCGTGCCTCTTTACGGGAATCCTGAAGGCGCAGACTACAAAAGCCCCATATATGTTTCCCAAGGTTCCACTCTTGATCTCAATAATGCGGCATTACGCGTTGCCATTACCCCTGGCGAGAGCATAGTATTTGACACCCCGTATCGCATCATTGAAGAGAAGGAAGAGGATTTGGTCATACCATCTGACTGGGTGTCTTCAGGAGCCCAAGAGGAAAAGGGTATTGGCGATATCATTTCACAGTTCGGCAAGTTGGAAAAAGGGTTCACCAACCCCGATATCACGGTTTCCTGGTCCGGCAAGGATAAAGGAAAAAATGCCACAGTATCCTTTGGATATGAACCAAAGGAAAGTACTGCTGCCCTGAGCCTTAGGGCAGCACACCAGGCGGTTGGACAGGGAATCACCATGATCCAGAACCGCATCATTTCCCAAGTGCTGGCGTCCAACCTGAACTCCGAAGAAGAAGCAACCTTGCTGGCCGATTCCGGCACCATTGCAACCGATGCAGGCTTTACTTCTGTGCGACCTGACCAAAAAAGCAATAATACACTGTTCCTCCGCCCCTACCTGACAACGGTGAATCATCCTTCGGACGGCGGTATGGGATATGACGGCACCACCACTGGTCTGGTTCTGGGCTATGACTGGAATTTCAATCCGGATTTCACCCTGGGAGTTCACGGCGGCATCGCCCAAAGCAATGTCGACTTCAAGGGAACCGGGTACAGTGACAATTCCGACGACCAGAATATTTATTCTCTGGGAGCCCACGGTTCATACAATTACGAAGCCTGGCATGTAGATGTCACCTCGACCCTGTACACGGTCCGCCATGAATACGACGGACTCACCGGAGCCAACCTGGAAATACCCGAAGAAGACGACTATACCAGTTACGGCGCTGAAACCCAGATCATGGCCGGCTATCTCTTCACCTTCGGCAATCTGGCTGTGATGCCCGAACTAGGGCTTGGCCACTCCTGGGCACAATGTGACAGCCACACCTCTGATGCCGACAACTCCGACTGGAACACCCACTACGGCTCCTACGATGATCACGTTTTCAGGTCCATCCTGGGGGTCAACCTCATGGGCACCTGGGAAATGGGCGGTGCGCGCGTAACCCCGTCCCTAGGCCTTCGCTGGGAACAGGCCCTCACGGACAACGACATCGAGGTCAGCCAGTCCCTGCCCAATACCGGAAGCGTCAAGGTCAGCGACAACGTCTCGGATTCATCCTACATCGCCGACGCCTCCCTCACCTTTGCCAAGGACAATGTCAGCATGGAACTGGGATGCACCACCCAGTACAACGACGACTTCACGGCCAACGGGGCGTGGATCAATTTCAAATGGGGATTCTGATCCCTTCCATCTGAACTACTACATCTGAACACACATACCCAATCGGCCCTTTCTCCGTAACATATAACGGAGAAAGGGCCGATTTGATTCGCGGTCAGAATACCTGGTTGTCCTGATGTTCATTGATTGATGCAAAACAGGCCGCACTGTTTTTTCTCCGGAGAGAACAGGCAAGGAGTGACCTTCCGTAATTTCGTGCAGTCAAGATGATTATGCCGAAGGGTTTGTTCGTACAGGCAAAACTGTCCTCAAGGTCTTTGAACGGAGCCAGGAGAAGGGCGATGTTGCCTTGGCTTCAGAAAGCGTCCCCCATGCTCCTGCGTTCTGCTTGGCATTACCCGTTTGAAACGGCAAGGCACCTCAAATACTTCTTCTTGTGCATTGAACCCAATCCATCAGGATACGCAATTATTTGAAAAAAAACATATTTATCCGAAAACGATAAAAAGATATTTAAGCTTCATTAAATTATTTTCTAGACGGCACGTGTCTCATATGATAAAAATAGAACAATTTTTTAACAAGTTAGGATATCTTCGTCCTTTGTGGCCCTGTCTCTTACGAAAACAATACCTTTCATTCATCAAACATGGCAGTTCCTGCCCCATATTGCATGGCGGTTAACATTTCAAAAGGAGAAAAACCATGAAAAAAGATCAAACACCGGACCAAAAACCAGAAGCAGCTCCTCATACCGAAAAAACAGTACACAATGAACAATCCGCACGCACTTTGCCTGCCCCAGAGACAGTCAATGCCATCATCAGAAACAGGGTGCACAGCTCTCTGGCCATCGCCCTTGTTCCTGTCCCTGCTTTCGACATGGCCGCACTGGCAGCCTTGCAATTGGAAATGATCTACAAACTCGCCAAGGCCTATGACATTCCCTTCCAGGCCCAGTGGGGCAAACAGATCACCATTGCCCTGGTCGGCGGCATCCTGCCCAGTCTGCTCACCCCAAAACTTTCCGATCTGGCGCGCTACATCCCCATTATAGGCCCCGGTCTGGGGCTGGCGACCCTTCCCCTGGCCAATGCGGCAGCAACCTATGCGGTGGGCAAAAGCTTTGCCGATCATTTTGCCACGGGCCAAGGGCTGGACAAAGCCAGCATGAACAAGATCAGCGACTCCATCAAAGCTGGTTACGAAACCAGTAAAAAGACCGTCAGCGGATGGATCGGAAAAGGCAAGGCGCCCACGGAAACAACCGTCGAAACTCCAGCTTCCTAAATAGCTCGTCGTATGAGGCCACAGGATAATCACCTCTCCTCGTGGCCTTTTTTTGTCATGCAAGGAGATATGACAAGCAGAGATATCAACATGTACAAAAACCTCATAATCAACCTTGGCATGTTGTTTTTGCTCGTCATTCCTTGCGTCTGTCATGGTGATTCCACCTACGCGGCCACTGCGCAAGCTGAAGATCTGCTCTTACTCATCCAGAACAATCATTTTACGTCCACAGGCATCAGCAGCAATGTGGGGCTGAACCTGGGAAACAACGATCCTCCCACTATCTCCGGCATGGGGGTTGACCAGGACGGAACATTCCGTATCGGCAGTCAATCCAAGATGTTCGTTGGCAGCGCCATCCTGCTCATGGTTGATAAAGGGTACTTCAGCCTGACCGACACCCTGGGCGATCTGCAAAAGAAATATGACGTGGATCTGGGCGTCTCGGAACTGCCCGACGGGGCAGAATCCATCACCGTGGAACAATTGCTAAACATGAGTTCGCAGGTCCCCAACTACATGGGTAGCACACGTTCCGGATCCACCTCCACCCTTTGGGACGAATGGATCGCAGCCGATTATGGATCTCTGTCCCCTGAAGTCACTCACACCGAACTGGCCGCACTGGGTTTGTCCAACTATCCGGAGGTAGCCAGCTCTCCCTGGGAAGGCACCTATTCCAACACCAATGCAGTGATTCTCTCCCTTATCGGCGAGGCTGCCTATGCAGCCAAAACCAACACCAACGCAACCATTGCCGATATCCTTAACGAACTGGTCTTTACCCCTGCCGAAATGAACGCTACCTACCTGGCCATGGACTCAAACGCCACAGATATCATCGGTTCGGAAGCCGGGAAAGAGATCACGGAAATGGACCCAACCATCCCCTGGGCCTCAGGGGCCGTGGTTTCCACAGTTGAAGACCAGCTCAAATGGATACAGATACTGCAGACCAACACCCTTTCCAACGGCACATCATTCCTCCCGGAGGAACTGTTCGCGGCCCGCACCGATCTGGCCAATAGCACGCTCATCAGCATGGGCGGCATCCCCTTATGGTACGGCTATAATGTTTTCACACTGGACTTCACCGGCAGCGGCGTCCCCCTGTCCCTGATCGGTCACGGGGGCAGCATCGCGGGATACAGTTCTTTTTCCGCCTGGTATCAGCAACTGAACTTGGGATTGGTGGTCAACGTGCCCAGCCTGACTACCATTGATAAAAACGGCGTCTATACCATCACGCCGTGCGAAATCCTGCTCATGGATCTCATCCGAGGCATGGAACGTTTGTACCGATCTGACGGAAGTCTCAACGCTAACCTGTCCGGTGTATCTGCAGGTACCTACGGCGGGTATACATCCTTTGACTCCATTATCACCAATGCGACCAACAGCACCTCGTTTCTGGTGGAAGCCAGCGGACGGACCACCTCCTATCTGGATCTGACTCTCATAGATGTAATCGGCAATCCCATCGTCACGACCATTGACCCCACCCTCACCTATTACACCAACAGCACTGGCACGGCCGCAGTGGTCCTGACCAGTGGTGTCAACGGCACCGTGGCCGACAATGCCCGCGCTGAAGCCTATGGCCCGGAAACATCTGTCTTCTCCATCCAATCCGGAGCAAGCCTTGATCTGTATGGCGAGGTAGGCGCGTACGGCGACGCGGCTTCAGCCATTGTGGTTCAAAACCAGGCTAGCCTGAACACGGCAGAAGACTCCCTGGCGTATATGCAGGGGGGAAACGGCAGTGCCATTTCCGTGGAATCCGGAGCAGACACGGTCACCATTGGTGGGACTGCTGCGGTTTTGGGACCGTCTGCAGCACTTCGCGTGGACAACAGCACGGTCACGGTTACCGATACAGGCAAGCTTGCCGCTGTAACCACTTCCCGTTCAATGAATGCAACCTTTCACACCGTCAGCGAAGATACCCATGCGGTCTATGGCGCTGTTCTGGAAAATAACGCCGTCCTTGATCTCTACGGAACAACGCAGGCCACTGCCGTGTATGCCTGGGACGGGGAAACCATCACACAAGGCGAGTACATTTCCGATGCCTCGGACATGCCCGGTGTCCTTGCCGTCGGCGTCAGCATGCAGAATTCCACAGCCAACATATACGGACTGGTCAGCAGCACGGGTTATGGCGTAGAGATGCGCGACGGTTCTTCCAACACGCTCAACATTAATGGCGGCGCTGTTGCAGGCACACTCTATTCAATCAAGGGTGGCAGCGGCGACGATACGGTTCTCCTGTCCAATGGAGGGTTGCTCGACGGCAATATTGACCTGGGAGGGGGAAACAACAGTCTAACGGTCTCTGACGGTTATCTCATCCTGGATCTGGACGAAGGCGCAGGCATTGCCAATGCCGATACCTTGGAGTTCTCCTCAACAATATGGATCGACCCGGGCCTGTCCGGTGTGTTGGGGGATGCCAACTACACCCTTGCTTCCGGCGTGACCACATATGCGGGGTCCGCAGTCATCCTCAACGACATGAATCCCATCACCTTCAGTCTGTCCCATGACGGCACGGATGTGCGGTTGTACAGCAGCCGTGATTGGACCTATTATGCCGACAATATAAGCAATAATGACCTGGGATCGACCCTGGACACCATGGCGGCAGCAGCGGTGCAGAATACTCTGTCTCCCACCGGCACATCCCTGATTGCAGCTTTGGACAGATCAGATACCCCGGCTGGGGCTGCAGCCCAACTGCAGCCGCATACCACCAACGGTCTGGCCCTGGCCCTGGTGCGTCAGACTCCTGACGTGCACCGCGCCCTCCAACACCAGTACCACATCCCCACCCGGGAGGAGCGGGGCTGGTTCGCTTTTGGCAGACTCCACGGTCATTTCGGCCACCAGAATGGCAACGGCGAAGCAGCTGACGGCTATGACATCTACGGGAACGGCATGGCCCTGGGCGGAGGGAGAAACTTCAGTCCCCATCTGCAGTTTGGTCTCTTCCTGGACTACGGCACGGAGACACAGGATTTTTCTTCCACCGGCGACATGGACGACACCATCCTGCGCATGGGTCCCTTCATGCGTTGGTCCTCCGGGACAACAACATGGAGTACGGCCATATCCGTGGCTACCCATGACGTGTCCTCCACCCGCAACGTGCCTTGGCTGAACGAAAGCAATGATGCGGACTTCAACATGCGCGATGCCATGGTCTCCACATCGCTTGCGCACAGTTTCCATGTGGGGAATCTCGAACTCGAACCCCTGGTTGAAGGCGTATTCATGATTCTGGACAGCGATTCCTACAAAGAGGACGGCGGCATCAGTGCGTTGAGCGTGGACAGCCAGCAAAGCAAGTATCTGGCTTCAACAGCCGGACTCCAGCTGAGCCGAACGTTTCACCTTGGTACTGCCACACTCACTCCCAGGCTGGGCATGGCCTGGTGGCATCAATGGCTGAACAGACCCGACATAAACGCTGCTTTTCGCAGCGATCCAGCCTACTCCTTCAGCACCACAGGGGCCAAAACCGATCAGGACCTGTTACGCCTCAACGCAGACCTGGATCTGGAAATAAACTCCGGCTTGCACTTCAAGGTAAAATACTCCCGTTACAATGGAGCCTCCATGTATGACAATAATGTCCTTGCGCTGTCGTTTGACTTTGCATTCTGATGCTTCTTTCCTGCCATAAACAGGGAAAGAGCCTGAGGCACATTCATCCCATCCAACTCCATAGACATTAAGGTACGGCAATCAATGGAAGACCCGATTCAAACGATTATTTCCCTGGCCCACACCACCCTGGGCCTCAAACCTGAAGAACTGGATACTGAAACCAATATTCTCGAACTGGGTCTCGATTCCCTGATGATCATCAAACTGGCCCAGGAAATAGAAAGGCGTTTCGGCGTTGCCCTTGAAGCACGCTGGTTCCTGACAACCATGCCTTCCCTGACCGATTTGGCCAACCATGTCATGGAATTGCGCTCCAATGATGCCGTGCCCATGGCCAAAGCAGAAAAAGCGCCGCCGGATACCTCCGCCAAACAAGCTCCCCTTCCGGCAATGGATCCCCCTCCCAAGGCCATCTCTTCTCCTGCCAGCACAAATCTGCACCCGTTATTTGCAGCTCAGCTCCAGAGCATGCAGGAGCTTTTTGCCCAGCAGTTAAACGCACTCCATCCTTCCTCATCACCATCCTCTCCTCCAACGGCAGAACCCGCTTCCCCTTCATCTCCGGCCCCCCAGAAACAGGTCCGGCTGAAACGCAACATCCGCGGTTTCGTGTTTGAACCTGCCCCCCTTTCGGAACAACAGGCAGCCTTTGTCTCTGGCCTGGTACAAAGGCATGCCCAGCGGACGCAAAAGTCCAGATCCCTGGGGCGACACTCCGCAGTCCTGGCCGACTGGAAATCCTCCCTGTCCTTCCGTCCTGAGCTGCATGACATTGCCTATCCCATTGTTGCCGACAGCACATGGGGCGGGCGTTTTCGCGATGTGGACGGCAACGAGTACATCGACATAGCCGTGGGCATGGGAGTGCATTTTCTCGGACACAATCCCCCGTATGTGGTGGAGGCCTTGCGCAACCGCCTGGGACGCGGTTTCGGCCTCGGACCGCAATGTGATCTGACGTCCAAGGCTGCAGAACGTATCAGCCGATTGACCGGCATGGAACGGGTCTCATTCTGCAACACCGGCACCGAAGCGGTTATGTTCGCCATTCGCCTTGCCCGGGCCAAGACGGAACGTCCCCTCATCGCCCTGTTCAACGGCTCCTATCACGGCACCTTTGACGGCATACTTGCAGCTTCGGAAAACGGCGGCACCGGCACCTACTCACCAGGAACACCTCTGGCCATGGTCCAGGACGTGCTCGTTCTGGACTACAACAGCGATACGGCCTTTACCCTGCTGGAAGAACGCTGGCAGGACGTTGCCGCAGTACTTGTTGAACCGGTGCAGAGCCGCAAACCCAACCTGCAGCCACAGACCTTTCTGCGCCGGTTGCGGCGCTTCACCCGGGAAAAAGGTATCTGTCTCATCTTTGACGAAGTCGTCAACGGATTCCGTTGCGCTCCTGGCGGAGCCCAGGAGCATTTCGATATACGCGCGGATCTGGCTTTGTACGGCAAGGTGGTGGGCGGAGGCCTCCACGTGGGTGTTGTTGCCGGCAGTAAAGAATATATCGACTATATCGACGGCGGATTTTTAGGAAAAGACAACCACCCGGCCAAGAACAAAACCATTGTTTTCGGAGGAACCTTCTGCCGCCACCCTCTGAGCATGGAAGGAGTCTGCGCCGCCACCGGCTATCTTTTGGAACAGGGGCCGTCTCTTCAAAAACGGGTTTCTGATCAGACCAATCTCCTGGCTGATCGCCTCAACCTCTGGTTCCAGAACAACCAGGTGCCCCTGCGCATGAGAAACTTTGGCCCCCAGTTCATTTTCGAAGGCTTTGGTCCGTACAGCGCCCTTGCCAACCCCATAGAACTGACCCTTTTCTACCTGCTGCTCATGGAACGCGGCATTTACACATGGGAACGACGCACCTGCGGTCTGAGCACCGAGCACACCGACGAAGACATCCGTCAGATTGAAACAGCAGTACGGGAAAGTGTTCAGGCCTTACGCCATGGCGGATTCACCTTCAAACTGGACCACGGCACCCCTGACATCTTCACTCCCATGTCCCCCACAGAAGAGCGTCTGTATGCCATCTTCCAGCGCGAACACGGCCAGGATGCCTACCACCTGCCCTTGGCCTGGAAAATCCAGGAAACCCAACAGCCCCTGGACGTGGAGCAGCTGGAAATCAGCCTGGGACAATGTATCCTCCGCCACGAGGCCCTGCGATCAAGTTTCCACCATATTGATGAACACCTGGTACGCAAGGTCGTGGACGAACCAGCCTTTGCCCTGGAACGCATACATGCAGGTGAACGTACGGTTGAAGAGATCCTAAGCGATTTTATCCGTCCCTTCGACCTGGAACGTGCTCCCCTTATGCGCGCAGGACTGGCAACCCTTGCCGACGGATCACATGTATTCATGCTTGATCTGCTGCATATCGTTGCCGACGGGACCTCACTGGGCATCCTGCTCGATGACCTGAACGCACTCATGAACGGCCATGCCCCCATTGAAAAACCCGTGTCTCTGCGGGATATTCCTCATGTTGCAGACCAGGATCGTGCAGCAGAGGACACACAGTTCTGGGTGCAGCGTCTGCAGGATCTATCCCCGCGGAACATCCCGTTGGACTTCCCGTCTCGCAGCGGTTCTCCTGTGGGGCGGCAGGAATGGATAACCCTGGATGCTGAACTGACCGCCCAGGCGTACCGTGCCTGCCGTACCTACAGCGTGACCATGAATATGTTCCTCAACGCTATATACACCCTCTTCCTGCACAAAATCACCGATGGGACCCGCTTTTGTGTAGGCATGGCCGATGGCGGACGTCACGACGAGATCATGGACCGGGTTGTGGGCATGTTTGTCAACACCGTACCTCAGGACTTCAGGATACAACCCGAGTGGACGCTTCCTCACTTTATGCAGCAGATCCGCCTGGCCTGTGCCGAGTCCATGGCCAGAAACCGAGCGCCCTACAGCGAAATAGTCAAAGGATTGGATCGGTCCCCGGCAGCAACCATGCTCAGTTACGAAAAGGCCGACCAGCGACGTCCCACCTGGCCCGGTCTTTCCTTCACGCCTCTTGTGCCGCCGGGCCGCGGTGCCATGTACGATTTTGCCCTTGATATAGTGGAAATGGACGGTGTTCTGCACTGCAACCTGCTTTCCTCCGAGGCCCTGCGCCCTGAAACAGCCCGCTGTTTCGGGCAATGCTTTGCCCATCTGGTCAAGGAGGTTGCCCGACTGGCCACAGATCCATCGGTTACGTTACGTTCGGTTTCAGCATTGCCTCCGGTCCAGGCCCAAAAGGTATTGCATGACTGGCAGGGAAAGGATGTGCCCTTTGACCTGAGCCATACCATTGTGCACCTTTGCAACGAAGCCGCCCAACGCTACGCAGACAGGACCGCACTGGTCTTCCGGGACCATCATATCAGTTACGCCGAGCTGGATCGCTCCAGCACCATGCTGGCAAAACACCTGGTCTCCCTTGGTGCCGGACCAGAGCAGATGGTGGCCATCCGTCTGGATCGCTGCCTGGAATTTGTGATCGCCATGATGGGCGTCATGAAGGCCGGGGCCGCTTTTGTGCCACTGGCCCCGGACGCACCCACCCAACGCATCAGATTCCAGCTTGACGATACAAACCCCTGCGCCCTGATCAGCACGGCTGATCTCCGTCCCACAGAAGAATACTTTTCCGGCCCGTGGATTGATGCGGCCACATTACGCCATCTGCCCCCCCAGGACTCCCTGCCAGAGCCGCCAGCACCAGGCCCAAAGGATCTGGCCTATGTCATCTATACGTCGGGCAGCACCGGACAGCCCAAGGGCGTCATGGTTGAACATGGCAGTCTGACCAATCTCTGCCAGTGGTTTACGCGTCATTACGCCATCACGCATAACGACCGAACCACGGCGTTTGCCCCGTTCATCTTTGATGCCTCCATCTGGGAATTTTTGCCCATGCTCATGCAGGGTGCCACAGTTCACATTCTTGACGATCAAACGCGCCACGATCTTCCCCGCATGGAAGACTACCTGCGTCGTGAGCGCATTACAGTAGCCTACTTTCTGTCTCAGGTTGCCGAAATGATCGATGGCGCGAGCCTGCCGGATCTGCGCCTCATGCTCTCGGGGGGTGAAACCCTCCACATGGCCCGGCCTCAAGGGAATTACCGACATTGTAATTCGTACGGGCCCACAGAATGCACTGTCACGACAACCAGTTTTGACCTGGACGGCACGTGGCCCGTACCCATTGGTCAACTTGTGGACAATACCCGGGCCTTGATTCTTGACATCGACGGCAACCCGCGTCCTGTGGGAGTACCCGGAGAGCTCCACCTGGCCGGGGTGCAGGTGGCCCGGGGATACCTGAATCGTCCGGACCTGACTGCCTCTGCATTCCTGCCCAACCCCCTGGCCCCTCAGGATTCGCCCTACGCACGCATGTACCGTACCGGTGACATCTGCCGCTGGCTCCCCGACGGCAATATCCAATTCTTGCGCAGGGCCGACAGTCAACTCAAAATCCGCGGGCACCGCATTGAACCCCTTGAAATCGAAAAGGCTCTTCTCGATTGTCCCGGCGTGCGTCAGGCCGCAGTCATTGCCTGTGAAGAACATGGAGTACATCACCTCCATGGCTATGTGGTGACAAATGATGCGACCCTGTCCATGAACGACCTGCAGACAATGCTGGCCCAACGTCTGCCCGCCTACATGGTTCCGGATCGTCTCATGGCCCTGGAGAAGATGCCGGTCAACGCCAGCGGCAAGGTGGATAAACAATCCCTCCCGGCCATCCCCAAAAATGCAGATCGCCCCTTTACTCCTCCCCGGACAAGGGAAGAACGCCTCCTCGCCGAAATCTGGTCGGAACAACTCCATGTACCCCAAGTCGGCCGTGAGGACAGTTTCATTGATCTGGGAGGTGACTCCATCAAGGCCCTCATGATCACATCACGCATCCGGGCCAAAGGCTACTCTCTGGACGCCAGTGATCTCCTGCGCGGCACAACCATCGCCTCCCTGGCCCCCCGGATGACCGCGGTCAACACGCAGGCGGGGGCCGGTACGGAACAACCAGACCCCAAGGTTCCCGCAAGCGATCTGACGTATCTGGAATCACTGTTTGGTGAGCGCATGCAGCGAGTGTACAATCTGGCCCCCCTGCAGCAGGCCATGCTCTTTCACGCCCGGTTGCATCCGCACTCCCATGCGTACATGGAACAGAATCTTCTGCTCCTCCGCGGAGAACTCCGACCGGACCAGTTGCACCAGAGAATAAAGAGCCTGCTATCCAGACACGACATATTCCGTACAGCCTTTGTCCATCATGGCGTATCCAGGCCCTGGCAGGTGGTCCTTGGCACAGTGGACATGGACACCATCCTGACCAGAGAAGACATGAGTTCCCTGTCCACAAAAGACCGGCAGCAACACATGGCCAGCCTCATGCGCAAAGAACGCGCCCGTGGGTTCGATCTGGAACATCCGCCCCTGATCCGTTTCACCCTGGCGCGCATCAGCGACCAGGAGCACCTGTTGTTGTTCACGGTGCACCACATCATCCTTGATGGCTGGAGCGTAGGCATCCTCTTCAACGAATTGTTCCCCCAAACACCCCCGGTGGAACATCCCCTGCAGTTCAATGCATTCATAGACTGGTTGAACGCCCAGGACCAAAAGACATCGCTGCATTGGTGGAAAACGCATCTTCAGGGAGCCCAGCCGTCCCAACTGCCCGGATACCATGCATCCACAGGTGATGTGCAGAACCGGCGTCAAGCCTTGGAACTGGACCATGATCTCCAGTCCCGCCTGCACGCACTATGCGCACGCTCCAATGTCACCCTCAACGTACTGCTGCAGGCGGCATGGGCCCTGTTGCTGAGCATCTCCCTTAGGCGCAAAGATGTTGTTTTTGGCGAAGTGGTTTCGTGCCGCTCCCCGGAGCTGGACGGGGTGGAAAATCTCATCGGGCTGTGTTCCAACACCGTGCCCGTACGCCTGCATTGCGATCCTGCCCTGAGCTTTCTTGATCTTGCACACCAGTTGCAGGATACGGCCATTGAGGCACGCAGGCACGCATACTGCGCCCTGGCAGACATTCTCTCTGCCTCGGGGTTGCATCAGGACCTGCTGACGCATTTCTTTGTACTGGAAAACCATCCCCGCCCCCATGTGGCCCAAGGAATCCAGGGCGAGGTGATCGAGGAATTCAGTCAGACCAACTTCGATTTTGCCGTGGTCTGGGAACCTCAGGACCGCCTGGCAGGCATGCTGGTTTACAACGGGGCCTGTTTTGACGAGTGGCGTATCCGATCTCTGGCCCATGCCTACGTGACCGTGCTCGAAAACATCAGCCGCACCCCGGACATGCTGTTGGGGGACGTCTGTCTGGTTTCCCCAAGCATGCAGGACATGATCCTGAACCATTTCCGGGCACCCGAGGTGAGCTATCCTCCGGTCACGGTGGTTGAATTATTCCGCCAGAAGGCTGCCAGCCAACCCCAGGCAACCGCGCTCGTCTTTGGCCACAAGCACCTGACCTATAAAGAGCTGGATCAGCACAGCGATGCCCTGGCAACACGCCTGCGTGATGCAGGCGCCGGCCCGGAACAGGTGGTGGCCGTGCTTCTCCACAGAGGACTCGCCTTTCCCGTGTCCCTGCTGGCAGTGCTCAAGGCTGGAGGGGCTTTTCTGCCCCTGGCCGTGGACGCCCCCCGACAACGCCTGCAGTTTCAGCTTGAAGACTCCGGTGCCGTGGCGCTCATCAGCGAAACCGAGCTGATCTCCTCCCTGGATACCCAACTGCCCTGCTTTGATGTGAACAAGGCACAGTTGTTTACCAGCAAAGCAGCCCCCCTTCCTGCGCCCCGAATCACGGATCTGGCCTATGTCATCTATACCTCAGGCACTACCGGACTGCCCAAAGGGGTTGCGGTTGAACACCGCAGCCTGACCAACCAGACCCTGTGGACCGCACGTCATTATGCCCTGAATCCCGATTCACGCCTGACCCATTTTGCCGCACACGCCTTTGACGTCTCCATCTGGGAAATCTTCCCCGGCCTCACGGCCGGGGCCACACTGTATATACTTGACGAGGACCTGCGGCATGATCTCCGTGCCCTGACCCGTTATCTGCGTCATAACGGTATCACCGACACGTGGATGCCCCCACACATGGCAACCCTCTTTCTCAAGGAAGGATCTGCTGTTGATAGTCTGAAAACCCTGACCGCCGGTGGTGACGTTTTCACGCCCCGGGATAATCCTCCCTTCAGCCTGTTGAACAACTACGGCCCCACAGAATGCACCATCACCTCCACCAGCTGTCGGGATGCCGGTCAGGCCAATCCGCGCTCCATTGGCAAACCCGTGCACAATACAGACATGTTCATTCTGGATGAGCACGACCATCTCCTGCCCGTTGGTATCCCCGGAGAATTGTGCATCACAGGTATTCAGGTGGCCCGCGGGTATCTGAACCGGCCCGATCTGACCGAAACCGTGTTTGTCCCCAACCCCTATGCCACAGGCCCCGACACCCAAAGGATGTACCGCACCGGAGACCTTTGCTGCTGGCAACCCGACGGCAGCATCGAATTCTTGGGCCGTATTGATGCGCAGCTCAAGATCCGGGGGCACCGCATCGAACCGGGGGAAATCGAATCAACCCTCCAGACGCATCCCCTTGTGGAGCAATGCGTCCTCCGGGTCCATCAGGGACAATTGTGTGCCTATGTTCTGCCCAAAAATAAGGCCGAACTTGATCAGGAGACCATAGCCTCCTTTGCAAGGGAACAACTCCCTCCCTACATGGTTCCGGAACATGTCATCTTTCTCGATTCCCTGCCTTTGACCGTCAGCGGCAAGATCAACACCAAAGCCCTGCCCGCGCCCGAGATGCTTCAGGCAGTATTCAAAGCGCCTGAAAATGAGGCCCAGAAAAATCTCTGCGACGTACTGGCCGAGGTGCTGGACCTGGAACGAGTAGGACTTGACGACGACTTCTTTCAACTTGGCGGTGATTCCATCAAAGCCCTGATGGTTGCCTCACGCCTATGGAGCCGGGGCTACCACTTGGAGCTCAAAGAACTTTATGCACGCACCGATCTGGCCACAGTGGCCAAAAGCATGCATCCCGCGGCTGCAGACAAGGCAGACCTGAACACCACATGGCATGATCCGACCGTACAGACAGCCACCCGCGAACATCTGTCAAAGCGTGTGCCCAACATCACCACCATATGCCGTCTTACCCCCATGCAGACGGCCATGCTTGCTGCGGCCCAACGCGATCCCGGGGCTTATATCATTGACAACTGGGCAGAAATACAAGGGAAGCTGGATCCGACAGCTCTGCAAAACCGCTGGCAGGAGATCACCCGACGCCATGACGCCCTGCGCACCATTTTTGTTCATGATGAACACCAGCCCTGGCAGGTGGTACTGGACAACAAAGCATCGTTCTTTCGCTACCAGGATCTGCGCAACCTGCCTCAAAGCGCCCAGGAAGCAGCCATCCGGAAAGCCCAGGCAGACATGCCCGTGCCTAGGCTGGACAGGGATCCTCTGGTCCGCATCCTGCTTTTCCGTCTCGAATCCCAACGATTCCGAATGCTTTTGTCCTGGCATCATATTGTTATGGACGGCTGGAGCCTCGGCCAGGTGCTTGGGGAACTCTTTGCCCCGGAAACACCGGAAAAACCGCCGGTGTCCTTCCTGGCACACATCCGTGAACTGACCCGTCAGGATCCCCTTGAAAACCTGAAATGGTGGCAGGAAACATTGAGGGAGTTGTCATCACCGGCTCTGCTTCCGCGCCGAAGTGTGGACAATCAGCTTCAGACAACCGAGACGGGCCCGGCACAACTTCCCTTCCAGCTCACCCGCCAGGTGGAGCAGGGTCTGCGTTCCCTGGCATCCAAGCACGGTCTGACCCTGAACACGCTGCTCCAGGCGGCCTGGGCCATTGTCCTTGCCCGTCATGCAGACCAAGACGACGTCCTTTTCGGCAACGTCATCTCGGGCCGTCCGGCCACCATCCCCAACGTGGAAGAGCTTGTGGGACTCTGCGTACAAACAGTACCGGTCCGGGCGGTCTATACACCGCAACAACCCTTTATAGATTTCGCCTCCTCCATACAGGACTGGAATCTGCAGGCCGAGGCCCATGCACATTGTCCCATGGCCCAGCTCAACGAACTTACCGGCGAGGCCATGCATCAGCTCTTTGTTCTCGAAAACCAGCCCCCGGTCAGAACACCCGATGCATTGACCATCACCCCTCTGCACAGTTCCGGGTATACTGACGTGGAATTTGCCGTTGAATGGACTGATGCAGACCGTCTGAGCTGTACCTTTCACTACGACACGGCCAGCTTTGAAACGTGGCGAGTGGAGGCCCTTCGCGAACACTACCTGACTCTGCTGGAAGGGGCCGTCCAGACGCCCGATGCGGCCATTTCCACCCTGCCCATGCTCACTGCGGCAGAAAAACGTCGTCTTCTGGTCCACTGCAATCGCACGGATCGAACCTTCGAGACAGACAGTACCGTGGTTGATCTGTTCCGCGCCGTTGCCCGACAGAACCCCGGGAAGACAGCCCTTGTGTGCGCAGAGGGTACCTGTTCCTATGGCGAACTTGATGCTCGTACCGATGCTCTGGCCGCCCGTCTGGCCGCCCAGGGGGTCACCACCGAGACCATGGTGGGGATCCTCATGCCGCGCAATGAAGATTTCGTCATAGCGGCTCTGGGCATCATGAAAGCCGGCGCAGCCTATCTTCCCCTTGATCCTTCCTGGCCTGCAGAACGTCTGGAATTTATTGCACAGGACGCAGGGCTTTCCATCCTTGTGGACACTCAGGCAACGCGCCATCTGCTCACCCTGGCCTCAGTAACGCGAGTGGACCTTGCCAACCTGCAGGAACATGCGTCCCCTGTTCCTTCGGCACCCCGGCCACAGCATCTGGCCTATGTCATCTATACTTCGGGCTCCACGGGTCAGCCCAAAGGGGTACTTCTGGAGCATGCCGGCCTGGTCAACCTGTGCCGCTGGCAGCATACGGATTTTCCCCTCACCGCAACCGATGTGTGCACGACCTATGCGCCATGGACATTTGACGCTTCTGTGTATGAAATCTTTCCGGCCCTGACCGCCGGAGCGACCCTGCATATCATTCCCGAACCCCTGCGGCTGGATATCGAAGCCCTGCGCGACTATTTTCATGCACACGGCATTTCAGTGTCCTTTCTGCCCCCCCAGGTGGGCCATCAGGTTCTGGACGGCCATGAGTTTCCCGACCTGCGTGTGGTCACCCTGGCAGGCGACAAACCAGGCCCCCTGACTCCACGTTCCTACCAGCTGCGCAACTGCTACGGCCCAACGGAATTCACGGTGTGTGCCACGAGCTGGCCCGTGACCACGTCACGCACCAGCCCCCCCATCGGCACCCCCATTGCCAATACCCGATGTCATATCCTTGGCCGACATGGCCAGTTGCAGCCCTTTGGCGCTCCCGGAGAGCTGCATCTGTCCGGTATCCAGATCGCCAGAGGCTATCTCAACCGACCAGAGCAGACAGCCCGGGCCTTTGTGGCCAATCCCTTTGCCCAAGAAGGACCCCACGCCCGCATGTACCGCACCGGGGACATCTGCCGCCTCATGCCCGACGGCAACCTCGACTTCATCGGCCGCATGGACGGACAGGTCAAACTGCGGGGACAACGTCTGGAGCTGGGAGAAATCGAATCCGCACTCCTGGCCCATGACAGCGTGGACAACGCTGTGGCCGTACTGCATGAAGATGGAGAAAAAAACCTGCTGACAGCGTATGTCACGCCGAGGATGGAGGATACGGAGTTTCTGCTTGATTGGCTGACAACACGGCTGCCGCGCTGGATGGTCCCGGGACGCATCTGCTCCCTGCAGCATCTGCCACTCACAGCCAACGGCAAAATCGACCATGCGGCACTTCCTGCACCACAGGAAGAAGCAGCCCCAGCCCCATCGCAGCCACGCACGGAACAGGAAAAGACGGTGGCTGCAATTTGGAGGGAGGTACTCGATGTTGCCTCTCCCGGCAGGGAGGACAACTTTTTTGCCCTGGGCGGCGATTCCATCAAAGCCATGATGGTGGTCTCCCGCCTGCGGGCCCGGGGATATCAGCTGACATCGCAACTTCTGTTCAATCATCCAAGACTGTGCCAGGTGGCCGCCAAACTGCAGAAATCCCGCACAACAGAGCCACCAGTCCCTGTCAGTCCCACACCGCAACCACCCGAGCGGGATCTGCACATTCTTGGTCAACGTTTTGGGAAACGCCTGCTGGCAGTGCATCCATTGACCCCCATGCAGGAAGGTCTGCTCTACCATCACACCCGCGAGCCCGAATCAGCAACCTACATAGAGCAGAGCAATCTGGACCTGCGCGGCCCCCTGGATATCGAGGCATTACGAACTCGGTTGGCTGGGTGTGTACAGCGCCATGCCATGTTGCGCACACTTTTTGCGTGGAAAGGGCTGAGCAGCCCCTGGCTCATTGAAGTATCTGATGCAGGTGTTGTCCTTGAAGAAGAAGATCTGCAGGACCTGCCAGAAGATAAGCAGCTCGAGCGCATGGAAGAGCTGCAGCGTTCGGTGCGCGAGCACGGCCTTGACCTGGAAGAGGGACCGCTTTTTCGCCTGATTCTCTGTGTGCTGGGACCCAATCACCATGCCCTGCTGGTTTCTTTCCAGCATAGTATCCTCGACGGCTGGAGCATGGGTATCCTGGCCTCGGAATTATTCAGCGCCGAGCCTCCTGCTCCCACCGCGCCCTTCAGTACCTACATACACTGGCTGGCTTCACAGGATCACGCTGCTGCACAAGCCTTCTGGCGCCAATGGCTGCAGGGGGCCGAATCCACGGATCTGCCCGGACACCGCATCAAGGCACAGGGTCCCTATGACGGCCAAACCATTCCCCTTCATTGCGGGTCTGACCTGTCCCGCAAACTGACCGCCTTGGCAGGGGACTGCCAGGTCACCATAAACACCGTGCTGCAGACCGCCTGGGCCCTGGTTCTCAGTAGAGCGGTCAATAATGACGACGTGGTTTTCGGCACAGTGCTCTCGGGACGCAATATTGATCTGCCCCACGTGGAAAACATGGTCGGATTGTTTGTCAACACCGTACCCATGCGCATTACATTCCCGGACAACCAGCCCCTGCGCCAGGTATTGACCCGGGTACAGGCAGACATGCTTCGCATGGAACCCCATGCCCATATTCCCCTGGCCCATATTCAGCAGCTTACTCCTCTGGGCAATGGCCTTATCAACCACCTGTTTGTCTTTGAAAATCTGCCGTCATCACATCCTGACCAGGCCCTTGGCATAACCACATCCGGGGGATTCAACCAGACCAACTACGATCTGGCTCTGGTCTTTGAACAGGGACAGGAACTCAACGGACGTCTGCAATTTAACGCCACGGCCCTGGACACATGGCTGGTGCAGGATCTGGGCAATCATTTTCTGCACGTACTACACCAGATGGCAGACAATCCGGACATCATTCCATCAGCGCTGAGCCTTTGTGTTCCAGCAACAATCTCCCCCATGGCGGTTTCTTCCAAAGATACGACAGTGGTGGATCTGTTCCGCAGCAGCGTGGCCCGTCACGGCCAAAACATTGCTGTGGTCTGTGGGGACAACAGCCTGACCTATGAGGAACTGGACACACGAAGCGATGCTCTGGCTCACAAACTGCGCGAACTGGGTGCCGGTCCGGAACGCACCATCGCCATACTCCTGCCCCGCTCGGCAGAGTACATGGTGGCCCTGCTGGCCATCCTCAAATCAGGTAGTGCCTATGTGACTCTGGATCCGGCATATCCCCAAGACCGAATGACCCATATCCTTTCGGACGCTGCTCCCTGTGTTCTCATCAGTGACCCCTCCATGGCGGAACTGGCAACCGCCTTTGACGGACCGCGTCTTGATGTCCGCACATCATACACGCCCACATCCAAGAGTCTGCCCGCGCCACATCCGGAAAGTCTTGCCTATGTGGTCTACACTTCGGGCACCACAGGCCAACCCAAGGGGGTCATGATCGAACACCGGAGTCTGGCCAATTTCTGCACCTGGCATATCCAGGCCTATGAGGTCACTCCCGAGGATCGTGCCGGTCTTGTCTTCAGTTTTGCCTTTGATGCGGCGGCCTGGGGCATTTTCCCGATCCTTGCGGCAGGCGCAACCATAGATGTGCTTGACGACCCCCATCGTACCAGCCTGCAGCGCATGCATACCCACTTTGATACCCATGGGATCACCCTGGCCAACATTCCCACCGTGCTGGCCGAGCAGTTCCAGACATTGGCTCCTCCACGATCCCTGCGACTGCTGGCCACCGGAGGAGACGCCCTGCGCACCTTTCGCCCCCAGCCCTACAAACTGTACAACGAATACGGGCCCAGTGAAGCAACCATCATGGCCACGCACCATCTGGTGCAGGAGGAAAACAAACCCATCCCCATCGGCCGATTCGTGGCCGGCACCCAATGTCTCATTCTGGATCGCCATGGTCATCTCCAGCCCGACGGCCTGCCCGGAGAACTGCATCTGTCGGGAAAGGCCCTGGCCCGCGGCTACCGCAACCAGCCGGATCAGACGACCCATGCTTTCGTCCCCAACCCCTTTGCCAGGGACAAGGAGGGGGAATACGCCCGCATGTACCGTACCGGGGACCTTTGCCGTCGTCTTCCCGACGGCACCATGGAATTTCTGGGAAGAATCGACAATCAGCTCAGTATCCGCGGTTTCCGTATCGAACCGGCGGAAATCGAGCAGATTCTGCTGGCCCGGCCGGAGATCCGTTCGGCAGCCGTCCTGGCCCGACCGGATGCCAACGGTGATGTTGTACTCTGCGCCTATGTTGTGGCCGAAAAATGGGACGAAACCGCATTGCGGGCTCTGCTGCGTCGCAAACTGCCCGCATATATGATCCCTGCCCTATTCATTCGCATGGAAGCCTTGCCCCTGAATACCAACGGAAAAATCGACCAGGCAGCCCTGCCTGAACTCGTCCGGCCACAGCATACCGAGGGTGAACCGCCATCAACAGCCCTGGAGTTGGCCCTGGCCCGTATCTGGCTGGATGTGCTGGGCATGGACACGGTTTTCCTGGATGACGATTTTTTTGAAATGGGCGGGGATTCCCTCAAGGCCATGCGCCTGATTGCCCACGTGGAAACCAATCTGAACTGCAGTATACCCATTTCCGAACTCATGAACGGCGTGACCATACGCACCTTGGCCCGTCGTATACGCGACCTACAGGAAGGTGAGGAAGAGAAACAGCCATTTCTCATACCCGTGCGCGAAGGCAGCGGATGTCCCCTTGTCCTGGTCCATACGACCGGTGGGTCTGTGCGCTGCTATCACCATCTGATCAATGCCCTGCCCAAGGAACGGCCTGTTTTTGTCCTCCCTCCCTTCGGCATTGATCATGGCCAGCAACCGGACACGCAGCTGGAAAAGGTGGCTGCACGCTATGTGCCGAGCCTGATCCAACGGTTTCCCAGGGGAGATTTCCTGTTGGTGGGCCTGTGCATGGCCGGCATGACCGCCTGGGAAATTGCCCGCCAGTTGCTCGAGGCCGACTGCCCGGTACGCGGCGTGATCTCCTTGAACACCCGAGACCATCTGCTGGACGATGACCTTGGAAACCCCGTCCCCAGAGACCAGATTCCTCAGGAAGTGCCTGAACAGGCCATTGCTGTCGGACTGGAAGCCCTGACCGGTTATGAAGATGGTGCTCCATCCGTGCCATCAATGAAGCGCCTGCATGCCTTTCTTCAGGCCCAGCTTCTGGCGTGGGCCCATTATGAACCTCAGCCCCTGCCCATACCCATGACATGTATCCGTCCCAAGGATCCGGTGAACGGCTCCTACCAGTCCTTTGAGACCCGCCCCCTGGGCTGGGAAAATCTGGCCCTGGGCGGCATGGAGGAACGTTACTGCCCGGGCAACCACTTTTCCATGCTCAAGGATCCACATGTAAGAAGCCTGGCGGCCATCATCGAGGAGATTGCAGCGGCTCCCCGACCAAGCATCCAGAACGTTCCCCTCACTCCGATCCAGCGGTGGCTCTTTTCCCTGGACATGAATCACGCACAGTTTTTTCAATCCGTGATTCTGCGCACGGATCGTTGCCGACCGGCCACCGTATACAAAAAAGCACTTGCCGAACTCAGCCGACGCCACGACATGCTGCGTGCTGTCTATCCCCTGGAAAAGGGTCAGCGGCAACAACATATCCTTACCAGCGGTCACAACAGGTTTGGTCTGCGAACCTGTACTGCGGACGAGTTGCAACAGGTGGCTGCCGACATTGCCCACAACCTGGACCTGGCCAGGGGGCCTTTGGCCTGGGCTGTTCTGGTCCCAGGCCGGAAAGACAAGGAACCGGACCGGTTGGCCCTCATCATCCATCACCTTGTTGTGGACGGAGTGTCCTGGCACCTCATCCTGGGCGATCTGGCTGCAGCCCTGCACTGTGTGGACCACGATCTTCCCGTGGAACTTCCCAGTGCCCCCCTGGCTCAGCATGGTTCCTTTGCCCAATGGGCCGCACGCCTGATCAAGCATGCACAGAGTCCGGAGGTACAGCAGCAAAGGGATTTCTGGAAAAAACAGCTCGCGTCCAGACCCTCAGGGATACCTGTACAGGGCACCGTTGAGACACGACGCAGTTGCGAACTCATCACCAGAGATCTGATTCTGGACAAAAAAAATACCCGGCTTCTTTTGGGCCCATGCCACAAGGCCTATGATACCAATATCAATGATCTGCTGCTCACGGCTTTGCTGCTGGCCGTGAAATCACAAAGCGGCACCCGGAAACTCCTGGTGGATCTGGAAGGCCACGGACGCCAGGAATTGTTTGAAAATCTTTCCCTTGGGGGCATTGTGGGCTGGTTCACCACGGTGCATCCAACAGTGCTGTGCGCGGCCACGGATATCCCTGCCACCATCCGCTCCGTGCACCGTTCCCTCCGTGCTGTTCCGTCCAAGGGGCTGGGCTTCGGGGTCTTACGGTATCTAGCCGAAATTGAAGCATTGCAGGACTACGAAGCCGACGTCCTGTTCAACTATCTGGGCGACGTCTCAGGCAGCACCAGCGGCCCGTTCACTCTGGAAGAACTTGGATTTTCCAGTGATGTTGACAACGATTTTCCCCAACAGGCCAAACTGGCAGTGACCGGTCTGGTCCAGGACCATCGGCTCAGACTCAACGTGGATGCACATCCTGCCGAGTTCTCTCCCCGGTATCTGGAAGATCTGCTTGAAAAGATGCAAACATATCTTCATGAAATCATCGCTCTTTGCACCCCGGGAAGAACCGCATGAAGACCACCTCCCTGCTCCTGGCTGCACCTGTCGAGCACATGGACAGGGTAGACGAAACCACGTTCCTCTCCCTGATCCCGGACGCCGACAGCCGTTTTATCCGTCGCAACCGGCGCAGGAGTGATCGGTTGCAACGGATGCTGGCCAGGCTGCTCGTGGCTTACGGCATGCAATATCTTGAGGGATGGAACATGGACAGGGGATTGGCCGCGTTGGGTCATGAGTCCAAGGGCAGACCAATACTTGCGGGCAGTGGGCGGCCCATCAGTCTCAGTCATTCCGGCCGCTGGGCGGTCTGTGCCATAGGCAGTGCCGACCAGTCGTGTATCGGCGTGGATGTGGAAAAGGTACGCCCGCTGCAAGTGGAAGAATTTGCCATTGCCTTCACCCCAACGGAACTGCAGGTCATCCGCCAACAGCCAGATCCCGCATCGGATCTCATCAGACGCTGGACCATCAAGGAAGCCATTCTCAAGGCCCTGGGCACGGGCTTGCTGACCAACCCCCTGGACATGGAGACACTCACATGTCCCCTGACAGCCAAAAATCTGTCCTGGTTCTGGCGCCATTATCCATTGGAAAAGGGATACTGGCTGACAGTGGGCACACCGCCGCCCCCATCAGTCATGCCCTTGCTTCTGCCCACAGCCGAGGACCTGGTTTCGGGCATAAAAAAACCTCCAGGCCACACGGCTTGAAGGTTTGTCCGGGTATCTGGCGCGGCTGGACAAAAGGACAACATGGATCAAAAACCAGGCAGCCTCCGGATGGGTCCCTGCATTGTTCATGACTCCCGGGGATCATATGCGGCAGAACAATTCCCATGCCCTGAAACATATTGTCCAAGGGTGTTTTTCAGAACCGTCTCCACTCCGGATGGCCGTTCCAGAACATGAAAATGCCCTCCCGGCAGGACTGATGAAACAAAATCTTCCGTGGTATAACGCCTCCAAACCAGAACGTCAGCCTCATCAACAATATCCCTGTCACCACACACGACGGTCATGGGCACGTCCACGGCCTCACAAGGCGAGGGAGACCAGTCCAAAACGGCCTTCAGATCGGTGCGCAAAATGGGAACAAACAAGGTCATCAACTCGCGACTGGCAACAATCTGATCCTGTATCCCACCGAAATAGCCGGCGCTTTTTACCCACAACTCCTCATCGGGAAGAAAGGGCAACTGGGGCGCAATATGGTGACGTCCCGGCGTACAGGTACTGGAAATAATCACGTGCTGCGGCATCATGCGTGCCGTTTCCTGCAAGGCCGTGGTCAATGCATAGGCCAGGATACCGCCCATGCTGTGGCCGAACAACGCATAATCGTTCTTGTTGCCGTCGACATAGGCCTCCACCTGACACTGCAAATCGGCAACCATATCCGGGATATTGTCCAACAGGGCCTCGCCCATGCGCTGGCCGTGCCCGGGCAGATCCAGAGGTACGAGTTGTACCCGGGATGACAAATTCGGGAAAAGCGCCGGATACATGGAAGCACTTCCGCCTGCATGACCAAGCAAAAACAGGGTGATCATGCCCCTTTTTCTCCATCAGAACCGGCACCCAAAAACTCCTGCTGCATCTGGCAGACCTGCCGGAATGTTTCCTGTTGCAGCAAGGCCAGTTGCGCAGACACATCTCCCCCTCCATGTCCAGCCATCTTTTCAGGGCTGAAGGAAGAATCCGGCATGATCGGCCCTTTGTTTCCAGGTGCCCTGGGCACGGGATGCTGCACAAAATCAGGCAGCAGGTGTTCCCGTTCAAAAGGATAAACCGGCATGGCTTCAGGTCGCAGCACACCGTCAGCCTCCCAGCCCCAATCCGGTTCACAGCCCATGACATAAAGGCGGGCCAGACTCTGAGCCAGAGGTTGCATCACCGCGCCGGGATTCTGGGAAAAAAGCCATATGCCATCTTCCCGGCACTGACGACCGTATGAGGTCAGAATCGGGCTGGCACCAAGCTCGATGTAGACATCCTCCCGGGCGTGGAGCATGGCATCAAGAAAACGTACGGGCCTGCGCGTCTGGCGACAAAAATAATCCGCCCAGTCCGTATCTGCAGACAGATACTCGCCACTGCACCCCGAGAGCATGCGCAACCTGGGCGCAGAAAAGGTTTTGCCGCGCAAAAAGGTTCGGAAATCATCAAGCATGGGTTCGATCATGGGGCTGTGAAATGCCAGGGACACGGGAAGAGGCCGACTCTCCAGACCGCGTTTGCGCAGACTCTGCACGGCATCATCCACCTGGCCCTGTTCTCCGGCAATGGTCACGGTCGCAGGGCCATTGACCGCTGCCAGGGACACCCCGGGAAACGTGCTCAGGACGTCGGCCACTTCGCTTTCGCTCCCCAGAACGGCTGCCATGGCTCCCTGGTCACGGATGGAAGCTGCCAGCTCACCACGGGTCAGGGTTATGTCCAGACCCGTCTCCAAGTCCAACACCCCTGCAATATGAGCGGCTGCATATTCTCCGATACTGTGTCCGAAAACAGCGTCAGGCTGCACGCCACATTCCCGCCAGAGAGCGGCCAGAGCCGCCTGATGGGCATAAATGGCCGGCTGAACACAACGGATATCCTGGAGTCGGGGATCGTTCTCGGCAAACATGACCTCCAGCAGGGAATACCCCAGACGCGGCGCAGCCAGCTCATCACACCGCTCCAGCACTTGGCGAAAAACCGGAAACAAGGCGGCCAGCTCCCGGCCCATGCCGCCCTGTTGCGAGCCCTGACCACTGCACAGAAACAGGATGCCGGGCCTGGTTTTTCCCTGCCTTCCCCGAACAACACACCGCTTTTTCTTGCCGGCAACAAAGGCGCGCAGACCGGTCAAGGCTTCTTGTGCATCAGCCGCAACCAGGGCCAGGCGTTCCGGTTCCTGGGGCCGCGCAGCAGCAGCCGTGCACATGGCCGAAAAATCCTCCCCCTGTTCCAGCAGCCGTGCACAACCAGCAGCCAGACGACTCAGACCGGCAGCAGAGCGCGCGGACAAGGGCAGTACCCGGTAATCCGGCTCTGCCCTCGTGGTCCCGGCCTTGTCAGACACGGGCTCCGGCGGCTGAGCCACCAAAAGATGTACAAGAGTTCCTGTGATCCCGAAGCTGTCAATACCGGCGATGCGCCGTTCATACCCTTCAGGCCAGGGCCGGGTCTCTGCCACAACCTGGACGGGCAGTTGATCCCACACCAGCAAACCGTTCAGCGGGGTGCAATGCAGACTGGCGGGTATCACGCCGTCGCGTACCGCAAGTACGGCCTTGATCAGTCCGGCCATGCCCGCTGCTGCTTCCAGGTGGGCGATATTGCTTTTGACCGACCCGATAAGGAGTTTGTTCTTGCGTGATCCATAAACCCGGGCCAGGCTCTCCACCTCAATGGGATCTCCCACAGGGGTGCCTGTTCCATGTGTTTCCACAAACCCCACCTGGGCAGGCTGTATGCCCGCATTGGCCAGGGCCCGCGAGATAACGTGCCGTTGCCCGGCCGCACTGGGGACGGTGAATCCCGCACTCCTGCCGTCCGAGCCCACAGCTCCGCCCAGAATCACGGCATGGATGCGATGCCCCTGACGCTGGGCATCGGATAATCGCTCCAGCACAAGAACGCCGCCGCCCTCACCTCGGCCAAAGCCGTTTGCGCTGTTTCCAAAGGCCTTGCACCGTCCGTCGGGCGCCAGGGAATGCATGGCGTTCAACCAATGACTGGGCGTGGGCCCCAGCAGCAGATTGACCGATCCAACCATGGCCAGCGTACATTCA
This sequence comes from Desulfoplanes formicivorans, assembly GCF_001748225.1. Classification (NCBI taxonomy): domain Bacteria; kingdom Pseudomonadati; phylum Thermodesulfobacteriota; class Desulfovibrionia; order Desulfovibrionales; family Desulfoplanaceae; genus Desulfoplanes; species Desulfoplanes formicivorans. The sequence goes on along the minus strand of NZ_BDFE01000015.1, from coordinate 411,458 downwards.
CCGGCCCGCAGACTGTTCACGGCATTCATCACGGCAAGCAGGGCAGTGGAACACGCCGATTCCACGGCCTGGCAGGGCCCGTTCCAATCGTAAAAATAGGAAATGCGTCCGGCCTGGGCACTGTTCATGTTCCCGGTCATGACATAGGGATCATCTGCGGAATTGCGGTCCGTACCCAACTGGTCGAAAAGGTACTCCGTGCCGGTCTTGCCTGTGAAAACGCCAACGTCCTCACCGGCCAGAGCCGACGGCAGCAAGCCAGCATCCAGCAGGGCCTGCCATGACAATTCCAGCAACAGACGGTGCTGAGGGTCATTCATGGCCGCTTCCGCAGGGATCTGTCCGAAAAGCTCCCGGTCAAAGGCAAAAAGATCATGTTTGAGCAGGGCCGCATACTCAAGGCCGGGTACACGCGGAGCTGCGTCTTGGTCATGACGGCTTTGCCACAATGCTGCACGCTCTTCGGGCACCCGGACAACCGCATCGTATCCGGAACGCAGCAGATGGCCAAAGAGGTCCGGCGTGTCCGCATCCCGGTGGGCATCACCAGGAAAAAGGCAGGACATGCCTATGATGGCCACGGGTTCATGCATGGTCTGCACCTCTCCCTGCAGCTCATGAATGAGATCCCGCGCCCTGCGTAATGCAGTCTTGTACTGCTCTTCCCGTGCACGATCCATCAATCTTCCCCCAGCAAACTGTCAATGTCGTTCAGCAAGGCCTGCCGGTCCCGGTCGGCAAAATGGTCCACGTTTGCGATTTCCACGGGTATCTGCTCCTCTGTTTCCGAACCGTTGCTCCCCCTCAGCCATCCCGCTATCTTTTCCAGGGTCGGATATTCAAAAATCAGGGATACGGGTATGGTCCGACCCAGCTCCCGACCGATAATGTTACGGAATTCCACGGCCAGGAGGGAATCAAACCCCTGCTCCAGCAAGGGCACCTCCACGGCCAGATGGGCAGGATCGCTAACCCCGATCAACCGGCAGGCCACAAGGCGCAAACCTTCCAGCAGGCTCGCCGCATCGGTCGCATCGCCCAATACAGCCTCAACGTTTTGCATGTCATCCTGGTGCAACCATTGGGTGGATATCAGGGACGCGAAATAGCCGTTCGAACCCTGTTGCAGGGATTCAGACCGGGCCTGTGCAAAACGTTTCCAGTCCATATGCATGACCCCAAAACACGGTGCCAGGGGAGATGCGGCCTGAAATGCTGCCAGAGCATCGTCAGCTTGCAGGGAAACAATGCCCTGACGTTCCAGATGCGCCCCTCGGCGCTTGGTTGCCACGGCCATGCCTCCCTCGGCCCATGGCCCCCAGCACACACTGTTACCCGCCAATCCCTGCTGCTGGCGCCACCAGGCAAACACGTTGAAAAAAAGATTGGCCGCATTATAGTTGCTTTGTCCCTGAGCTCCGAGCAGGGTTCCGGCCGAGGAATAGAGAACAAAATGCTGCAGTTCATCATCCCTTGTGGCCAGGTGCAGATTAACGGCTCCGGTAATTTTGGGCTCCATGACCTTGTGCATACGCTTTGGGGTCATCTCCATGATCACTCCGTCATCCAGAAGACCGGCCGCATGATAGACTCCACGCAGGGGGGGAGCCTCCTGTCGCAAACCGGTCAAGGCCGCCTCAACCTGCAGCACATCGGTCACGTCCACCTGCAGATCAAAAACACGCACCCCCTTTTGACGCAGATCCTCCAGGGCCTGACGCCCGGATTCCGAACGGATTCCTGAACGGGACATCAGGGCCACGGCCTCGGCGCCCTTGTCCCCAAGCCACCGTGCCAGATGCAGCCCAAGGGAACCGGATCCGCCACTGATCACATGCGTTCCGGACAACGGGACGGCATCTGCCTGACGGTCCGACTTGAGGTGTACCAATGACTGGGCATATACACGACCATGACGTACAGCCCGGTGATCCTGCACTGATTCGGCCTGACACAGCCTGGCACAGAGCTGCATGTCCTCGTCGCTCCACGCCGTACCGGGCATGTCCACACAACCACCCCAGAGATCCGGATGCTCCAGGGCGAAACTGCCTCCAACACCCCACAATCCTGCCCCGGATGGCTGCACTTCATCGTCTTCCAGCACCTTCATCACCCCGCTGGTGATCACATGCACGCGCAATCCAAAGGATACGGCCTGCTGCAACGCAACCAGCATATCCTGACAGACCCGTATTTCCCCTGCGGCCAGATCATCCACGTCGGAACAAGGACCATGTACCAGCAGCAGATGACCGCCTGAAGTATCCACATCAGCCAGGGCCCGGGCCAATTCCCTGCCTGATGTCGGCAGAACATGGGCGCCAAGGACCTCGGCCAGACGAGCCCCTGTTTCAGCTCGGCCCAGCGATGCCACATACACCTGCCCGGAACCGGCCTTTGGCAGCTGCGCGTCATCCCATTGCTGCACATAAACCTGTTGCAGGGGATCACTGTGCATCTGGCGGTACAGGGTGGCCCTATCGGTCATGCGGAACACGAATCCGGACAGCTCCATGACCACCTGTCCCTTGTCATCCATGGCAAGAGTACCGCCCTCCAGGGTTGCATCTCCGGATCCCCGTCTGGCCCGGGCATGGCACCACAAGGCCTCGGGTACCGGTCGCCACAGGCTCAACCGTTCCACATGCAGCGGGATGAGCAAGGCCTCCTCGGTCATCATGGTATCGGCCAGTTCGTGGAAAAAAGGCGGCAGGATGGTCTGCAGCACGGCATCCAGAGCTCCGGGGTAGATCACATGCCCGGCCTCGCCGGGATCGCCACGCCGGGCCTGTACCCGGCACATGGACTCGCCATCCCGGACCGAAATATCTTCGATACGCTGAAAACCGGGCCCCACTTCATATCCCTGTCCCAGGAAACGGTCATAAAAGGCGGTTTTGGTTTCCCGATGCGCGAACAACTGCCCTGGTTTGCGCACGGGAACGGATTCCGGTCCCGGCTGGAAAATCACCGTGCCGGTACAATGGGTCAGCCAGTCTTCCTCCCCCTGTCGGCTCACAAGACGAAACCGGCTCTCGGAAGCCTGCGGGGTCTCGATAATCACCTGCACGTGCCGGGTCTGCCCCGGTTCCACCACCAGCGGGCTGAGAAAATCCACGTTGCCCAGCTGACAGCATTCCGTGCCCCTCAATTCCCGCACTGCGGCCAGGATCATGGCCATGTGACCGGCAGCAGGACTGATGGCCTTGCCGAAAATGACATGTTCCTGCACGAATCCGGGACCGGTCTCGGAAAAATCCATGACAAAGACAGCGCTATCCCCCAACGCCGGGCTGTCCAGACGGTGGCCCGGCACGTGGTCACTCCGGACAAACCCCGACGGCGGATCCACCTGCACATCCATCCAATGCTGTTGACGCTGCCAGGGATATCCGGGCAGGGGCACATATTGGTCAGGAAACGAGGCAAACACTTCATCCCAGTTCAGGACCACACCCTCACCATACAGACTGGCCATGGCCCCGAACAGGGACCTCAATCCGTCCTGCTTGGGGCTTAAGGTAGGGAAACACTGCAACGTGAGGCCACATTGCCAGACCAGTCCGGACAATGCCGTGGATGGACCGGCCTCAACGGCCAGAGAACACTGCTCGCTCATGGTCTGCACGGCGCTGAAAAACCGAACCGGCGCGACAATCTGATCACGCCAATAGGTCCAACGTGTCAGTTCGAGGGAAGCCATCTGCCCGCTGACCGTGGAAATCATGTCCATGCGTGTTGGCCGGGCCAGCTCCACCTCCTGCAGCGGACCTTCAAAGGCCTTGGCTGCTTTGTCCATATCCGGTGAATGAAAGGCATGGGATACACGCAGTTCCCGATACGCCACACCGCGATCTTTCAGATCCTTGAGAAAGGCAGCCAGGGCGGCCTGGGGCCCGGAAACCGTCAGGCTTACAGGAGCATTGATCGCTGCAATACAGATCTGCGGGTGCCCGGCCAGCAATCCGGCCACCTCATCCTCGGAGGCAAAGACCGCGGCCATACCTCCTGACGGAGCCTGGGCCATGCACCGTCCCCGATGAAGTGCCAAAACAAGCATGTCTTCCAGGCGCATCACCCCGGAGGCCACAGCGGCCGGGTATTCACCAATGCTGTGCCCGGCCACATAATCAAAACCCAGGCCAAAAGATTCCCACAAACGCCAGAGAGCATACGACACCGAGGCTATAACCGGCTGGGCATACTCCGTACGAGCCAGCTCCTCTGCCGACATGCCGCCATAGATCGCCTGCAGCAAATCAAAATCATGGGCTTGAAGAAGAAGGTCACATTCCTCCAGTGCCTTGCGAAAGACCGGATACATGGCAAACAGGGAGCGTCCCATGTCCGGATACTGCGAACCCTGCCCGGTAAACAGCAACCCCATTGTCTCGGGTTGTGCTGCTGCCCGCACAGGCATGGCCGTTCGCAACTGTTCCGCCACCTCGCCGGGGGTACTGCCCACAACGGCCACCCGCCAGGCAAAATGGTGCCTCCGGCACGCGGCACTGCGGCACAGGGCCGCCAGGTGATGCGGCGTCATATCCTGTACCTCAAGGGCGGTTGCCTGGGCCAGATCCCGCAGGGCTTCCTCTGTCTTGGCTGAAAGCAGGAGCAGAAAGGCCGATGGCTCCTGTGTGGATTCCTCAACCGCAGGCTCCACATATTCCTCGATAATGGCGTGACCATTGACCCCGGAAAAACCAAAAGAACTCATCCCGGCACGGCGCGGATGTTCACCCTCCCAGGGCTGTAATGTCCGCGGTGCCTCCACGCCCCGTCCCTGCCAGTCAAAGCGGGTATTGGGAGTCTTGATATGAATATTTGCCGGGAGAGCCCCATGCTCCAGGCACAACATGAGCTTGGCCAGGGAGGCAAGGGCGGAAACCGGCTCCAGATGCCCGATATTGGCCTTGACAGATCCTATGCGCAGCAGCGTGCCCGGACTGGGCCGATAGGCATCCGCAAGGGCCTCGAGCTCAATGGCATCGCCAAGAGCCGTGCCCGTACCATGGGCCTCCACATAGCTGACATCTTCGGGCCGCAGGGCGGCATCACGCAACGCCTGGGCAATGACCTTCTGCTGTGACAAACCATTGGGGGACGTCAGACCATTGCTCTTGCCATCCTGATTCAGGGCCGTACCCCGGACCAGTCCCAGAATACGATCCTTGTCCCTCTGGGCATCCCTCAACCGCTTCAAAAGCACGACCACGGCACCCTCTCCCCGGCCATAACCATCTGCGCTGTCATCAAAGGCCTTGCTTCGTCCGTCCGGACTGATAGCCCCGAGTTTACTGAAGCAAATGTGCAGATCCGGCGTGAGCATCAGGGTCACCCCCCCCACCAGGGCCATGTCGGATTCACCCTGACGCAGACTCCGGCAGGCAGCATGCAGGGCAACCATACTCGAAGAACAGGCCGTATCAACGGAAAAGCAGGGTCCTTCAAAACCGTAATAATAGGAAACTCTGCCACAGGCTCCGCTCAGCGTCGTGCCGGTGAGGGAATAGGCGTCAATGCGTTCCCGCACATAGGATTCACGGTGGGCGTGGCTGTACTCGTTGTTGGTCATACCCACAAACACGCCAACATTCTTGCCGCGCCAGGCAAAGGGATCGATACCTGCGTGCTCAAAAGCTTCCCAGCTTACCTCAAGAAGCAGACGCTGCTGCGGATCAAGCTGGGCCGCCTCACGGGAGGATATATTGAAAAAATGTGCGTCAAAATCCTGGAGACGGGGACTGGGAGCTGTCAGAAAAGCGGCCTCACAGGTGTACATCTTGCCCGGAGCGTTACGATCCGGGTCATAGTACCGCTCCCGATCCCACCGATCCTGCGGCACCGGAATAACCGCATCCTTGCCGTCAACCAGGAAACGCCAATACTCATCCATGGAATTGATCCCGCCGGGCAGACGGCAGCCCACACCCACAACGGCCAGCGGTTCTTCCAGATGCTTACAGCTGACGGACTCGCCGGACCCGGTTGCAACGTCATCACCAAGACATGACAGATGATCGGCCAACCGGGTGATGTCGGGATGGTTGAACACCGTGGAAACCGGCAGCGCAAGTCCCAGTGATTGGCCCAGGCCGGAACAGAAACGCACTGCCAGCAATGACGTCAGACCATGGGTACGGAAGGGCTCGTCATCGCCCATCTCGCACTCCGGCAGCACCTGTTTCAGCTCTTGGCGGATCAGTTTTTTCAACTCGCTGCGACGCCGCCTCCGGGATTTGTCTGCCGCCTGTCCCAAATGGGCATCAGAGATACCGGAACATGCCGATGGTGCCTCTTTCCAGCCCTTCAGGATGTCCGTGGCTTGCTGCAATGTCTGGCTGGCGTCCGTATTCCGGCACATGGTTCCCGTGCTTTCCACCCTGTGACCCATGGCGGATGCGGTCTCGGCCATGGAATCCTGCAACACGGCATGGGGAGCGATTTCCACAAAACAGGCAGCGCCCCTATCCAGGGCACAACGCATGGCAGCCTCGAAACGCACCGGTTCACCAATGTGCCGACACCAATAGGCCGCATCAAAATCTCCGGGCCGGGCAACTTTGCCGTGCAGCGAGGACAGGATGGGAATACGGGCTGGTTGCGGGGTGAGCGTGGCCAAAGACTCGGCAAACTCTTTTAGATGTGCTTCAATGACCTTACTGTGAAAGGGAACATCCACGGCAAGCATGCGGAAAAAGACATGGGCAGGACAGGCATCCCCCAATGCCTGCAACGCTTTCGGGTCCCCACTGCACACGGTTCCCGACGGGGCATTGATGGCCGCAATCTGCACACGATCGTTATACGGCTGAATCATGCGCTCCACATTGTCAGCAGGCAGTCCCACAAAAGCCATCCGCCCTTGACCGCTGACCCGGACCAGCAACTGACTGTGCGCCAGAGCCACCCTGGCCGCATCGGTTGTCGAAAGCACCCCTGCAGCCCAGGCCGCAGTGACTTCGCCCCCGCTGTGCCCCATGATCATATCCGGCTCAAAACCACTCTCCTGCAACGCACGAAACAGGCCGCACTCCACAGCCAGTACACAGGGATGGCCCATATGGGCAGGTCGGATGTCACCGGATTGTGTGTAGAGCATCTGTTCCACAGACCAGCCGGCCATGGGGGCAAAGGCCTGGTCAAATTCACGAAATCCTGCGGCAAATGCGCCCCCCTGAACCATGAGTTCGCGGCCCATCCCCGGCCACTGGGTTCCAATACCGGAAAAAACAGCAACGTATCTCGTCATGAACAACCTCTTGGGAATCCATCTAAACGTCCAGATATTCTGAAAAGCCGGACCGGCCTGTACCTTGTCCCGGCAGGAACCATGCTTCGTTCCTGACCACTTTTTTGTAACCTGCATATGTGCAGGTTACACACCTCATGCGATTTCGGTTCCTTTTCATGCATTCCGCCTGCAGACCATTGGTCTTTGAGGGATCGCTATGATGTGTTCTTCTGTTCTGCCCCCGTGGCAGTCGATCGTTTCCAGCTCATGACAACCTTGAAAAACCAGGGCACAAACAGGGGCGAAATAACCGTGGCGGCTATCATCCCCCCGATAACGCTGCTTCCCAGCACATGTCTGCTCCCCGAACCGGCCCCCGATGAGATGACCAGGGGCACACACCCCAGGATAAAGGCCAGAGAGGTCATCACAATGGGCCGAAATCGCAGTTGTGCCGCTTCCAGGGCCGCCTGGGCCGGAGAACGCCCGGCCGCACATTGAGCAGCCGCAAACTCCACAATAAGAATGGCATTCTTGGCCGCGAGACCGATAAGGGTGACCATGGCCACCTGCACATAGATATCGTTGGCATACCCCACCGCAAAAATCGTCACCAGGGCCCCGAAAAGGGCAAAGGGGACAGCCAGAATAACTGCAGCAGGCAGGGTCCAGCTCTCGTACTGGGCAGCCAGGATGAGAAAAACCAGCCCCAACCCCAAGACAAGGGCCCGGTAATTGGTGCCGCCGCTGGCCTTTTCCTGAAAGGAAGACCCGCTCCAGCCAAGGGAATATCCCGGGGGAAGCTCGGTCCGCACCAGCTCTTCCAGAGCCTTCATGGCCTGGAGATTACTGTATCCGGGAGCGGCCTGCCCCGAAATGCGGGCCGCCGGAAGACCATTGAAGCGTTCCAGGGCAAAGGCCCCGCTGGTAGGCATGGTGGAAACCAGATTGTCCAGGGGGATCATGGCGCCCCTGCGGCTGCGCACGAAAATGGACTCCAGATCCTCGGGACTTGTGCGAAACCGGGATTCCGCCTGCATGTACACCTTGAAGGCCCGGCCATACAGGGTAAAATCGTTGATGTACGTCCCGGCCAGCGTGGCACTCAGGGTCTGGTAAACATCCGCCACGGATACATCCATGAGCTTGGCCTTTTCCACGTCAAGGGCGAGAAAGACCTTGGGGGTTCCCAGATTCAGACCGCTCCCCACCCCCTTGAACTCGGGCCTGGCAGCAGCGGCCGCAGAAAGTTTCGCTGCCTGGGCCGCCATCTCCTCAATGGATGCCCCCGAGGTATTTTGCAGAAATCCTTCCAGCCCGCCCACGGTGCTCAACCCCACGATGGGCGGAGGGTTGAAGGCCGCGAGCATGCCGTCGGTCACCCCGATGCCAAAAATCCTGCCTGCAATGGCCGAAGAGGACTGATCCGGAGTCCTCCGCTCTTCCCAGGGGCGGAGCATGACAAAGGCAGCCCCCGCATTGCCCACGGTGCCCCGTCCGCCAAGGAGATCCATACCCGCGATGGTCAGCACGGCATCCACCGAAGGATCCTTGAGCATGGTCGAAGACAGCCTATCCAGGGCTGCATCCGTACGGGGCATGGTGGCTCCCTCAGGAAGCATGGCCACGGCAATGACGTAGCCCTGGTCCTCGTCCGGCGCCAGGCCTTGGGGTACGCTTTGGAACAGTTCCCACATGCCCCAGCCCAGAAGACACAGGAGCACCACTCCCAGCAGAGAAAAACGCAGGAGAAGACGAACTCCTGCCAGATAAACGCTGGTCAGCCCGTCAAAAATCCGGTTGAACATGCGTGTGAACCATCTCTCGCGTCCATGGCCCGGCCTGAGAAGCCAGGCACACATGACCGGGGTCAGGGTCAGGGCCACAATGCCGGAAATGGTCACTGACAGGGCAATGGTGATCCCGAATTGCCGGAACATCTCTCCGGTCATCCCTCCCATGAAGGAAACCGGCACAAATACGGAACAAAGGACCAGGACAATGGCGATGACCGGCCCGGTCACCTCCCGCATGGCCTTGGACGTGGCCTCCCGGGGGGACAATTGCTCGTCACGCATGATCCGCTCCACATTTTCCAGGACCACGATGGCGTCATCCACCACGATGCCTATGGCCAGCACCATGCCGAACAAGGTCAGGGTATTGATGGAGAACCCCAATGCATACATGCCGGCAAAGGTTCCCACAATGGCCACGGGCACGGCAATGCAGGGGATGAGGGTTGCGCGAAGATTCTGCAGAAAAATGAAGATGACCAGGGCCACAAGGATCATGGCCTCAAAGAGGGTATGCACCACCTCCTCAATGGAAATACGCACAAAGGTGGTCACATTGTAGGGAATGGCGTATTCCACACCAGGAGGAAAATCCCGACTCAGTTCCTCCATGGAGGCTCTGATGTCCTGGGCGGTCTGCAGGGCGTTGGCTCCCGGGGTGAGGGTAATACTGATTCCGGCAACAGGTTGGCCGTTCAGCTTGCTGCGCACCCCGTAATCAGCGGCACCAAGTTCAATGCGCGCAACGTCCCGCAACCGCATGATCCCCTTTGTTTCATCCACCCGGACAATGATGTCCCCGAATTCCTCCTGGGTGGCCATGCGTCCCTGCGTACTCACCAGCCAGGTTGTTTTCAGATCATCCGGAGCTGGTTGCAGGCCCATGGTCCCGGCAGCATACTGGGCATTCTGCTCGCGGATTGCCCTGGCAATATCCTGGGGGGTCAACCCGAAAGCGGCCAGCTTGGCCGGATCGAACCAGATGCGCATGGAATATTCCTCGGCAATGAGAGACGCCGCCGAGGCCACACCGGGCACGCGCTTGAGGCGATCGATCACGTTCAACGCCGCATAATTGTTCAAAAACAGGCTGTCATAACGACCATCAGGGCTGGACAGGGTGATAATCATCAAAAAAGATCCCGAACCCGAGGTCACGCTGACCCCCAGACGGCGGACCTCTTCAGGTAATCCTGCCTGGGCGGTCTGGATCAGATTGCTGACCCGATTGCTGGCCACCTCGGGATCGGTTCCCAGGGCAAAGGTCACTGTCATGGACATGACCCCGCTGGCCGAGGAGGTGGACTGGACATACAAAAGATCCTTGGCACCGTTGACCGCCTGTTCCAGAGGAGCCGCCACGGTCTGGGAAATGACCTCGGGACTGGCACCCGGATAGATGGCCGTGACAGATACGGTGGGAGGCACCAGGTCCGGATACTGGGCCACGGGCAGACGCTGCAGGGCCAGGGAGCCCATGATGACAATGAGCAGAGAGATTACCATGGCCAGTACCGGACGACGTAAAAAAAAGAACTCTCCCATACCCTTATACCTTTGTTCCGGTTGTTCCCGACTGGTCTGCAGGGTTGGCCATGCGGGGATTCACCTTCATGCCGGGGCCCACCTTTCTCACCCCTTCCACAATGATTCGTTCATCTCCCTCGAGTCCCGACGCCACCAGCACCAATCGGCCCACCCGTGCCAGGATTTCAATGGGCTTAAACCTTGTGGTGTCGTCCGGGGCAACGACAATAACCATGGCAGAGTCACGTCCCTGCAGCACGGCCTGCTCGGGAACGGCAAGGGCATTGATGAAGGTCAGAATATCCAGGGTAACCCGGACCACCTGCCCGGGCAGCAGCGTTTTTTCAGGATTGGGAAAGCTCGCCTTGGCGATCATGCATCCGGTTTCGCGGCTGATGACCGGATTGCCGAAAACCATATTGCCCGCATGAGGATAGGGATGTTCCTCATCAATGAAAAGATGGGCAGAGATGGGCGTATTCATGACAGCACGTCCATCGGCCAGATACCCCTGAATACGGCGCACCTGCGTATCTGAAACCGGAAAGACCACCTGGACGGTATCCACATCATGGATGGTGGTCAGCAGACTCTGCGATGATCCAGCCTGGATGAGACTGCCCACATTGTGGCGGGCCATGCTCGCGAATCCGTCAATGGGAGCCTTGACACGGGTCAAATCAAGATTGATGCGTGCTGCCCGCAGGGCTGCTTCAGCCTCGGCAAGGCCCGCCCGGGACGACTCGTATTCCGTTTGCACGGCATCCAGATCCCGCTGACTGATGGAATTTCTTTCGGCCAAAGGCAGAGCCCGGTCCAGATCCCGCTTGGCCCTGGCCAACCGCGCCCTGATGCTTGCCACCCTGGCAGCCGCCTGATCCACCACCGCCTGGTACGAAGAGGGATCAATCTCAAAAAGCACATCCCCGGCCTTGACCTTCTTGCCTTCGTCATACAACCGTTTTTCAAGAATTCCAGTAACCTGGGCCCGAACCTCTGCCGAGCGTATTCCTTCCACGTGACCCGTGAAGGTTCGCTGCAATGGAATGTCAGCGGGCGTCACCTTGTCCACCAGCACCATGGGAGCGGGGGGGATTGCCCCCTTCTTGGACGTCTTGTTTTCATTCTCGGGCAGGCAACTCCACAATGAAGTCAGAAGAAGTCCCAAAAGAATGACTGCAACCAATTGTAATCCAGAAAAAAACTTCATTGCGAACCCCCATTGGCACGTTCACCCGTTGTCATGGATTGCGTTGAAGAAGATGCCGCCTCCCCGGTCCAACCACCGCCAAGGGCCAGGCAGACATCCACCATGGCGTTCAATTGTTGAGTGCGGGTGCGCGCCCAGGCAAGCTGGGCCGCAAAATGGGAGCGGTCGGCATCCAGGACATCCAGAAAATTGGAATAGCCGTTGCGATAGCGGTCATCAGCCTTGATCACCGCCTCCTTGAGATCTTTCACCTGACGTTCCAGAGCATCTGATGCCTCGGCCAGCCGGGCCTGCCGGTTCAATGCGTCACGAATATCTCTGAACGCCGACTGCACGGCCTTGTCATAGTCTGCAGCAGCCTCACGGCATTTGGCCTCGGCCATCTGTTCACGGAACCTCGTCCTCCAGAAATCAAGGGGAAGGTGGATGGACAGGCCGTAGGTCCAGCTTTCTGCGCCACTTTGGGTGAGATCACCGGCATACATGGCCGCCAGACCCGACTGACCGGTCAGGGAAATGGAAGGAAAATAATCGGCTCGAACAACCCCCACATCAAAATGAGCTGCCTGCAGAAGCTGCTCGGCAGAGCGGAGATCGGGACGACGCATCAGCAGTTCGGAAGGCAGGCCGTCCGGAAGGACAGGCACGACAGGAAGGAGATCAAGAGAGGTGGACGTGTTTACCGAGTCGGAGAAAATCGCGGAAGGAGAACGTCCCAGCAGGAGGAGCAGTGCACTGTGTGCCGAATCGGCATCCATGCGGGCCACAGCCAGGGTATACCGGGCATCCTCTACCTCGCTTTTGGCCCGCAGAAGATCCGTTTTGCTGTAAAAGCCAAATTTTTCATTCACTTCATAGAATTCAAAAGCCTGCAGACGCTGTTCAAGGGTCTTTTCTGCTATGCGGATCTGAAACTCGGCACTGAGCAGGGCAAAATATGCCTTGACCGTGGTACCGGCTATGAGCAGGCGTATGGCCTCAACATCGGCCGCGGTTGCCAGGAAAGCGGCCTGCCCGCTCTGGAGCGCATTACGGTATTTCCCCCAGAAATCGAGTTCCCAGGCAGCTCCGACATAGATATCATGGTTGCTGTATTCTTCAGATCCTGGGGGAGGAGCGCCATAAATGCGGGTCGATGTCCAGGTCTGGCTGCCGCTGCCGTCCAGAGACGGGGTAGGAGCAAGATCGGATCGGCTCAGGCCCACGGCAGCCGCTGCCTGCTCCAACCGGGCAAAGGATGTGGCAAGGTCAAGGTTGTGCTCCAGAGCCCTCTCCACCAGGCCATTGAGCACAGGATCATTGAACCGTTGCCACCACTGCTCTTCAAGCCGTGTTCCTGCCCGATTCTCCCAGGAAACCGGAATATCCTGTACAGGACGATGATACGAAGGCGACAAAGAACATCCGGCAAGAAGAATGAACGCAATCCATAAGCAGTTCTTCACGGCAACTCCCGTTCTGTCATACGACACTTTGGACCTTACATGCATGATGTTCTACGGTACAGTACTCGTAACTTGTTTTACACCGGCAACGTAACCATTTATCAATAAAAATAAATTGATATGATCACAGCAGAGATGGCTGGCCACTTTCGCCTTCAAACATTACGCATGGTTCTGGCCACGTGGTCCCAACCTGTTCCATCTGCGGGATCCCCGTGAAAAAGAGACATCATTCTTGCTTCACAGCCACAGATACCGAGAAAATGGGGCTGGCATGCCCAAAAAAGGTATGGTATGTAATACGTTAGACAAAATGTTACACAGAACATCCAATCCTCCCACCCTATGGAATCCCCATGAAGATAGCCATCTGTGCAAAACACGACCTGGCCGGCAATCTGGCCTTGAACATTCTGGTTCGAGCCCTGGCCCCGCATCACCAAATCCATGTCATTTTGTCCGACTATGTCCTCAAGGCTGAACGGGAAACCCCCTCGGCAGCCACGCTGCTCACCTACGAACGTGATTTTCCCCTGGAAACTTTCTACCCCTTTCTGGAACAGCATGTTCCCGTGGGAAGCGGTGCCCTTTGCCTGACACCTGCAGGGCTTTCATCCATGTTTCAGCTTCCGGTGCACCACTGGGGTCGAGCCCGTTCCAGAGAGGTCATAGATGCAATGCAACGTCTGGCTCCGGATCTGATTCTCTCCTGCCGCTACGACTACATCTTTCCCGAAGAAATCCTTGAAATCCCCCCTTTGGGCGCCTACGGCATGCACCCGGGCAGGCTCCCTCAAATCCAGGGATTGTGTGCCCCTTTCTGGGCCATGCTCCAGGAGCATGACCGTTCGGGATGCACCCTTTTTCAGATTGACAAGGGCATTGACAGCGGCCCCGTGGTTGAAATCGGATGGACCCCTGTCAACTACTCCCGCTCCCTGTTGTGGAACTTTGTACACACATACTTTGCAGGAGTTGCTACGTTCCTGCGTCACCTGCCTACCCTCATCCAGGGCGACCACCTGCAGACACATCCTCAGGACCCATCCGCCCGGCGATACTACAGCTATCCCACGGAAGCTGATTTCAGACGATTCCGGGAAAAGGGAAACGCCATTGTTACCTCGGAAGATTATCAGGAAATGCTCTCCTGGTACCTTCCCGGAGGCATGCAGGATCCTCTCATGTCTGAAATCAAACGCCTTTGTCCCCTGACGGACTGTTGAGCCGCCACAAACACATGAATGCCACAGCCAGCACGCAGCCCCCGACTCCCACCCATAGCAATATGGCCGACACGCCAAAATGCGCCAGGGCGACCCCAAAAAGAATCGGCCCCAGTACCTGACCAACGCGCTCCAGGGTCCTGTAGATGCCGGCGGTCTTGCCCCGCCCCAGACGCTGTGCCGAGGGCAAGGCAACAATGCAAAGCATGGTCGAGGGAGCGGCCAGGCATTGAGCCATACCGCTGAGGATCACGGCAAAGACAACAACGACCATCTGGGATGACAACCCCGCAATGACCATGGATGCCCCTGAAAGCAGACCCGTGAGCATGGCAAAAAATGCCTTTTTGCGGGATCGATCCAGAAGACGGCCCCAAAGAGGTCCCGCAGTGATAAAACACAGGCCGTAAACCATGAAAAAACGCCCGATATCTCCTTGTGTTGCCTGGTTTTCGGCAAGCATCAGAGGAAGCATGTAATACAAAAATCCGGTCAGACATAAGGCAACAGGAAAACCTATGAAGACCAGCAAAAATTGCATGCGGGGATCTTTGAGAAACGCCCAGACCAGGGCCGCCTCGCTCCCTTCTTTTCGGCTTGGCTCCTGAAAAGACGGGTCAGGAGTATGCGCTTTGGATCTGTTCAGGACCAAGGCGAAAATGGAAAAAGGCACCAGCACGGCAGCAACAAGCAAGACGGTCTCAAATCCCAGACGTTCAGCCAGCAGAGCCCCGGCGGCTGATCCGCAGATACTGCCCGCAAAAATGCCAGCAAAGACTCCGGCCAAGCCAGCCCCGGAATTTTTATTATCAAGCGTGCCTATCTGGGCGGCCATCAAAACCAGACCAAACCCGAAACCGGAAATACCGCGCCCGGCGATAAAACCCGGCAGCGAGGAGGCTGTCCCGGCCACAACAAGGCCAAGGGAGGCAACTGCTGCCCCCAGAATGAAACCACGCCGCCATCCGAATCGTTCGGAAAGGATCCCTCCCAAAAGCAGGGCCACCCCGGCGCAGATCATCTCGGCTGAAATGGGCATTCCCTGCAATACCTCCCGGGAAATCCCCCACATGGGGGCAGGGAGTTCGCGGGCCATGAGAGGGATAAAGGAAATGCACATGTCATAGCCCAAAAAGAACAGGAACCCTGCAGCACGCAGGGTCACCAGCATCTCGTTGTGCAAAACAGGGGCTTCCTGTTCCTTTTCCGTAAAAATGGCTTGGGCCATGCGCACGGACAGCATGCGCAAAAGGCGGGCAAGCTCCATCAGAAAAAGCAGACTGATCACCAGGGAGGTGGTCAGATCAATGGCCAGGGAACGGACCTTGCCAGCCAGGTAGCCGGTATCCGGATACAGACGGATATTCATGACCCCCAGCCGCTGACGAAAACGGCTGGGCCAATAGGCATCAATGGACGTCTCCACATATTCCGCCCCCCCGTCCAATTGCCCTGCAGAGGCCAGCACATGGCCCTCCGGCAGGACCAATGCAGCCCCGCTCAGTTCCGGATGCATGGCAACGATACGATCAAGCAGGGCACCCGAATCCTTGAAGGAACGCACATCCACGCCCTTGTGGACCATGTATTCGAAATCACGCTCTATGTAATGGGCCGTGAATCCGGCCTTGTCCCGGAGGGTCTGCTCCATAAACGAATGAAACAAGGTCAGCATGGCCCCGGAGTACGCCAACTGCGTGCCGCCGATGAGCACAATCAACAGAATGGAAAGGGATCTGGAAAATCGGGCACGGGCCTGAGGAGTCGCCGTCATCATGCCGATCCAACCAGCCAAGGCAACACAGATCATCACGCAGGAAACACCCAGGAGCAGCAGGGCCCAGCGCATGAAGCCCCGGGTCACGGAACCGAGTCTTTCTCTGGAGATTTCCAGAGCTATACCTCCCACCAGCCCATCCTTATGCCGGAGGGGCACAAGGATGCGATAGGTTGCAGGTCCCGCCCAGGAATCCCGGAGCATCAGGGAGGGGTCATCCAGCACTGAACGATCAAAGGTCTGCCGGGTGGATGACACTTCGGACTCCGACGATCTTCCCTTCTCGGTCTTTCTTTTCTGCAGGTCGGTTTCCTGAGGAACCGCATAAAGCAGGTTACCCTGGGAATCCTCGATTTCCACGCGCACAATCCCTTCTGCACCGTCACGCAGGTCATGCAGCAGATCGGTCATGCCCGTATATCTTTCCAAAGGCTTAAAGCGTAATCCCCGTTCAATGGTCAGAGCCAGATGCTCCCCGGCACTCCGATACCCGGCAAGAAGAGAACGGGTGGCCAGCCGATCCAGGGTGGATACGGACAAGAGGGCATTAAACCCCATGGTCAGCACGAAAACCAGGGTGGAAAGAATGCCTATGGAAAGACGCAGGGAAACAAGGGGATTGCCTTTTTTCATCAGAGGTCAGTTCTCCTCGGGTAATACGGCCGGACGCCTTTGTTCAATATTTCGGCAGAAACCACGAGCACGTCCAAGGGGAACTGAAAATCGTTTGCTGACGCGTTGTACCTGAAGATACGTGACGCGCACTCTCATGGGACCCAAAACACCCCACGGCAACTC
The DNA here is from genome assembly GCF_001748225.1 of Desulfoplanes formicivorans. Classification (NCBI taxonomy): domain Bacteria; kingdom Pseudomonadati; phylum Thermodesulfobacteriota; class Desulfovibrionia; order Desulfovibrionales; family Desulfoplanaceae; genus Desulfoplanes; species Desulfoplanes formicivorans. The sequence goes on along the minus strand of NZ_BDFE01000015.1, from coordinate 394,442 downwards.
CAGGGGGAAAAGGAGAGGCCGTTTGTTGGCGCCCCAAAAGGCTGTAGCCATGACATGATGGAGACAAGGGAAGAAGCAAGCCAACAGCCTGGCGCAACCCTGTCCCGTAAAAGGAAAAAGGAAAGTGGCCCGCACATGGAGGGAAAGATACAAAGCCTCTGTCCATAACACCCCAAACGTTATGAATGCTCCGAACACGAAAGATGGTCCCGGTCCTTTTGGGAGGAAGCTGCGTCCTTTTTGGGCTGAGCAGCCAGAACAAGCAGGAAGCCCACAGGAGGGGTCAAGAGCATGCTGGCGAAAAAATTCCCCCAGAAGCCAAACCGGCAATTACGCCCCAGGTAGCCGACAAACAGGCTTCCCAAGAAAATCAGAAAAGATAGTTGCATCTCCTTATCCCCCTGCTGATCATTCTATAAAAGAGTATTGGACTCAAAGACATTGCATACGTCAGCACCCTGCTCCATCATTTTTCAGAAGTATCTCCCAGGACGGTTTTTTCCGGATTGAGCAGGGTTGCATCAAGCTGTTTGAGAAAATCAGCAAATTGTGCCTTGCGATCCTTCCATCCCGTGTCGCCACCCTTTTCACGCATGGCAGGGTCTTCGGCAGGACCGGTGACCGGAGCAGCTTGCTTGGCAGATGCGTTGGACACATTCTGAAGCGTGGCGTTTTCCCCATCCACTGGTTTTGACGCATCCTGTGCATTGAGGATGATGGGCAGCCCATCCTTGCCGCCTCCCACCACCACGATCTTGGCGTTTTGCGATGCAGCCAGGTTCTGGGTGGCACGGATGCCCTCGAAGCGCAGATAATTATCCGTCATATTTTCGTTGACCAACCGCTGATAGTACCGGATGCCCTGAGCCTCGATGGCCTTGCGCTTGGCCTCTTCCCGGGCTTCAAGCAAAAGATAGTGATAACGCAGATATTTTTGTTCCGTTACCAGCTTATCCTCTATGGCCTTGCTCAGTATTTCAGGCAGCACGATTTTTCTGACCACAAAACAGTGCACGAGAATGGGTATGCGCCCCATTTCTTCGGCAGCATCAACCAGCATCTTGTCCTGGAGTTCCTGCCTGGCCGAGGAGTACAAATCGTCGGGACGATAGCTGCCCACAGTCTGCCTCACGGCCGAGGTCATGATGGGCAGGACGACCTTGCGCTTATATTCCGGGCCGATCTGCTGATGCAAAAGGGGCAGGCTGTCGCGCACCAGCTGATATCGCAACGAGGCCTCCACTTTCACGGTCAGACCATCTACGGTCAGGACGTCCACCTCCTGGGTTTCCTCCTGAATGCGGACATCATAAATAAACAGGATGTTCCATGGGGCGATGAGGTGCAGCCCTTCCTGATAGGTTCTGTCCAACTGGGTTCCCCCGCCAAACCGGGAATACAGAACGCCCAATTCACCAGGACGGACGGAAATGACCATTTGCGGCCAAAGAAACACAAGTATAAGCGTGAATGCCAAACCAAAAACAATACAATGCGTTCTGTATTTGCTTAATTTTCGACGTATGCACAAAAGTTTTTTATTCATTAGTGAAATCGATATTGTTGTTGTATATAAGATTCTCCACCACGCCAAAATTTATCAAGCATATGATCTATGCATTGTTTTTCAAAAACAACACATCTTTCTACGTCATTTCCAGTCTGGCCAACACACATACTGTACATTACAGGACATATATTTATTTTTTTAACAAAATTTCCCATGTCAGGATGAGACTGAATATCTTTTCTTGCCTGTTCTACCAAATCTTTAACATAGGAATTGTTGCAAGTCCGTATTCTCTTCGTATAATCATAATTTGTTTTATAACACTCGAGACGTTCATGAATAATAGCAACATGCTCTTTTGAGCTTACAACAGATGGGAGAGTCTTGTTGACTTCTTCATACAATGCCCGCACCATTTCAATATTTGTTTTCGGTTCCAGGGAATGATATCCTTTTGTCCCCAAAATAACCGCTCCGACGACCAGAAAAATGCAAACAAAAAAAATTCTCATGACTTTTCCTTGTCGTGGCCGTTTTCAGTAAAGACACCGTCTCGCATGCACAAAACACGATCGGCTACATGAAAATACCTGTCATCGTGGGAGATGGCCAAAATGGTTTTCCCTTTGCGTTGCAGATCCGGCAACAGGGATTCATAAAAAAAGTTTCGAAATCCCGGATCGAAATCCGCTGCAACTTCATCAAACAGATACACATCCCGATCTTCCAACAAGGCACAGGCAAGGGCCAGACGTTTTCGCTGGCCAGCAGAAAGTTCCAGGGTGGAAAAAGAGCCGTCCTGGTTCACAGAGACTTTGGATTCGATGCGCATCAGTCGCAGAACATCTTCAACTTGATCTGCTGGGGCATGCACGCCCAAGGGAGTGCGAAAAAGATGAAATTCCGAGGGCAGAACCGCGAACAGATTACGATATACTTCCATACCCCAATCCGCCAGGGGCCGGTCATTGCAGAAAAACATGCCTGATTGAGCCGCATACAACCCGGAAAGCACGTTCATGAAGGTGGATTTACCTGATCCATTCCCCCCCCGGATGAAAACCAGTTCTCCACGCCGCAGCACAAATTCATCCACGTGAATGCCAAAAACGCGCATTCCCTGCTTGTCAAAATAATCAAACCGAACATCACGAAGGCACAGGGACTCGAAAGGGGGGACTACAGGATCCTTGTGCTGCCAATGGGTAGCTATCCCCTTGATCTCAAATTCCTCGGCCATGGAATCCAGGCGCTGTTCCAAAGAGGTCAGATCCTGCAGGTTCATTTCCACCTTGGTCAAAAGGGGAACAAATCCCACCAGACTCATCATGGGACTCAAACTGAACATGCTCAGTACCAGAATGGTTGAGGTGGCAGTGACATCAAGGCCCAGAAAGCCCGGCATCAAAAAAAGAATAAGTCCCAAAATCAGCAGATTGAAAACCGCAAAAAACGAAATGGCCAGGGCATGGCGTCGCTCCGTTGCCTTGCGGGCCGCTGCTGCCCGCCCCAGACCGGGCATGACATAGTTGGCAAAAAGATCCGAAGTCTTGGGCTTGTGTTGCTTCAGCTGACGAAATCCATCCTGCAAATCCAGCAGACTGGCTGAAAAATCCGTTTCAGCACTCCCGGCCGTTTCCATGAAGGCGTAGACCCCGTGAACAAGACGCAGAAAGATCACCAATCCCAGACACAAAAACACAATAACAACAAGGGCGCCGGGTACGGATACCGTGAACATCTTGAGAAAGGACACCAGAATCATAATGGTGCTTGCAGCTGACGCCATGAGCATCCGGGTGGCCTCCACCACCATTTCGCGCTCATCCACCAGAGCGGACTGTACCCAGCCCTTGTCCAGTTTGTCATACTCCTTCAACGAAATGCCGCGAAGTTTGGTGGCCACACGCATTCGCCACTCCATGACGCCCCGGAGTGCGATCAAAGCGGCGTGCTCCGTCATATACCTGAAAAGATAGTAAAAAATACCCAGACACACCAGAAATGCCAAAAAGGTATGAAAGCGGATCCCTGTGTCACAAAGCTGTTCCAGCCCCTGCAACACGGTGAAAACAGCCAATCCCTGCATCAGGCCTGCTGCAAGACAGGCAGCAACGAGTTTGGTTCCTTCAGGACCGGACCGGGATCTGAGCAGAGTGAAAAAATACGAATTCTTGATGTCCAACATGGATTTCATATGAGTCGTCTTGTCAATAATGTCATGAACACCGCCCTGCTCCTCAAAACACTTGCACAATTCTCATGCAGCTACAGAGTACACGATAGTCATGCAGCATGCTCCTCCCCGACCGTGACACGTACCATACATGGGACGAACATGCTTTTTTTCTGACGAGCCCCGTTTGTTCCGGATCATGATCCGGGGCAAACGGGGCTGAAAACCTTGAGCATACCAACCGATCAAAGGGTAGCAGCTTCACCAGCGGCATCGTCCTTTTTCGGTTTCATTTTGGCAGCAATATCCTTCCCTTCTTCCACCTTGGTCTTGAAATAGGATTTGGCGTTCTGGGCATCAAAATCAAGCAGGGTGCCTCCGTGCCTGAAATGACGATCAAAAACCGAACCAATGGCATAGGTAACCCCGCCCCCAACGATACAAACGGTGGCGGCTCCTGCAGTACTGCCCACAACAGGAAGGCTTTTGAAAAGGGAAGCAAAAAAAGGCACTGACGCCACGGAAACAACGCCGCCGCACAGAGACGAAATAATGGATTTGGCCCGTTCCTTTTTGAATTCCACGCCATAGGCCTTGGCCAATGCATGGATCAATTCCAACTGAACAGCAGTCAATGCGGCAAGATCCACCAGCGGGACAGGAACAAATCCCACGCCAACGGCCGCGTACACACGTTTGCGGATAATGGCGTCAATCTCGTCTTCAGAGGGTAATACGCGAGCCTCGTGGTCTTGCGTATTTTCCGCCATATTCTCCACCGGCTGTTCCTTCAATGCGTCATTCCCTGTCTCGGCTTTTTTTTTGGCCATTTGATCCTCCTTGTGTTCAAATTTGTTTCAACGATTTGCCTGACCCTATTTTTCCATATGGACATCACGCACAGCAGTGAGGCTGGAATCGAATATTTCATCGGCGGTAATAAGCAACACCCGCGGCACATCAAGATGCATGGACTCTGCCGTGTCCAGGTTCAGTGTAATTTTCGGATGATACTCTCCCTGGACCAGAGGCGTGTCTTCGGGAAGAAGTCCCAGCAGATGACCGATTCTGTCGGCATAAAACTCTGCCAACTGAATATAGTCGAGGGTGGAGAGTCCCATGAGCGCCCCATGGCGCACCTGCACGCTTCCGTCACGGGCAAAGGTCCAGATGCCGTGCTCATGCAAGAGATCAAGTATGGGTTTGGGGTTTGCATGGGTCCAGTCAAAGCAATTCAAAGCGGAAATATAGAAAGCATCAATGTCCTTTTTGAGCAAGGTGTTGACGCCGGCGGCACAGGACTGCACGCTTTCTTCCTTGTCGAGATCCGCATACTCCACAAGGGTGAAACCATATTCCCGAGCAACCTCCCGGGCCTCGTTGAGGTTAGAATAGGAACGCCCCTCCGGAGAATCATGATACATGATTCCCAGCCTCTTGAACGGCAATGCCTGATAAAAAAGCACAAAAACTTTGCGCCACTTGTCCTTTATGTAGTACAGCGTCAGGTTTGCCGGTCCCTTGCCTGTTTCCGCATCAACAATACCCGAACCAACAGGGTCGGCCACGTCAATGGAAACAATGGGCGTCTTGCCGTTGTTTTCAGCCAGCAGGGCCTGGGTCGCCACGGTACCCATGCTGATGATGAGATCCACCGAGGGGTCATTCATCAATTTTCTGGCTTCAGCACGGTATACATCCTCCGTAGCGACCCATCCGGGACTGATGACAAGACGTTCCGGGAACGCCAGGTGATCAAGGATGCCGCGTTGACCAAGAGCCTCAACAACATGATCCTGTATAATGGCGAATTCCCAATAGGGACCAGCTTCAAAATAGGCGATGTTTCTTGCTTTCGGGGTGACATCCGAAGGTTGAGATGTGGGGGCTGCAGGCGCTGAGGAACTATTGGCGGCCAGGCAGGGGGAACAGATTCCCCAGCACAGGAAAAAAAATGAGCAGTAAGCTAAAATGCGCATTGAAGACGGGACTCCTGAAGGGTGCGAACGTACAGACGGCATGAAACACGCGCATCCGGGGGAAAAGGGCTTCTGTCGCAACTGGTTTGTACTGTATCACAATGCTGTATGCTCTGGGTGGCGTCTTGAACTGTGGTCCCAATGCCAACTAATCAAAAGGCTGCACTATAAAGAGCAAGACACTTTCTTCGCATTCGACTCACGGCTGTGGGCATGACCTGCTTTCATAATGCCCATATGCCTAGGCGTTCTTGGATAAAAGGAAGTGATGGCTCCGTGACTGCTCGTCTCGCCCAATACCACAGAAAGATCTGTTGCCGCAGTGTGAGCAGATGTTACTGCCAGACAATCGCAGCATCTATTTATGACGAATTCTATCTATCCTTTTTTTATAACAAAAATCAAAAACAGGCCAAAAAAAAATAGTCTAGAAAAAAATCAGCATGTGTATAACACTTGTTGCAATATATTTTTCAACCCATATTTGCAAGAGTTTAATAAATTTAAACTCTTCGATGTTTGACGCGGGATTCAGAAAGCACTCCCGATCTGAATCAAAAATAGATGCTTGCAACTGCAAACCTTTATCCAGGCAAAAATCATCCTGATGGGTGGTGACGCACGACCCATCATCCAAACCGTTACTTTAATCAGCAAACATGACCCCCTTCCCATGGTGCTCAGCCTTGATAACACGTTGATAAACCATGAGCTGTTTCTGATCATGAAATCTCCATGGTTCCTGACCCTATTTGCGTTACAAACGCTATCCATGTCTCCTGGATGCTGCACCACCCAGTACAACGACGACTTCACGGCCAACGGGGCGTGGATCAAATTCAGATGGGGATTCTGATTCCTTTCATCTGAACACACATACCAAACCGGCTCTTTCTCCGTTATATTCTACGGAGAAAGGGCCGGTTTTTTTATAAAATGCAACCGAGTACGACCAGCAAGGTTTACCCCAGATCGTACATTTGCAGCATCAGATCCGTTCGGGTCACCTTGCCCACCACCTTGCCCTCCCGAACAACGGGCAGCATGGGCACACCCGTGTTGGAAAACAGCCGCAGGGCCTCCTGGATGCCCTGATCCGGTCCGATGGTTTGGATATTTCTGCGCATGAACGCCTTGACCGGAGAGGCACATTGTGACGGCCGTTTGACCTTGCTCATCTCCACCGGGCCCAGAAGGCCCAGGCATGCACCGTTTTCCACCACCAGGGCAGCATGCAAAGGTTCCTGGTCCAAAACCATGCGTGCTTCCTCAAGTTTCATGGACGGGGTCAACCAGTTGCCCGCACCGGACATGATCTTTGCAACAGTCACCTGGGGCTTGTCCATTTCCCTGACCAGATCGCACACCTGAGCGTACAAGGCATCCACATCCCCTGACTTGACCATGGCCGAACCGGCGGCCGGGTGCCCTCCTCCGCCCAGGATACGGATAACCGAACCCACATCCAGATCCCGATGTCCTGACCTGGCAATGACAATGCACGATTGATCATCCAGCCTGAAAACGCCAAACACCCCGTCCACCCCCTTGATCTCCTTGTACTTGGTGACCACCGGAGCGAGCATGGCCGAACCGCATTCCTGATCAACAAGGCACACGGCCACGTCGAACCCGGACACGGAAACGACCTCGTCTCTGGCCAGCATACTGGTCAGAATGTCGGTCTGGCCGTTATCAAACGAAGACGAAAGATAAGCTGTGGCCACGTTCAGATCCGCCCCGTTTTCCAGGAGAAATCCGGTCATGGCCGCGTCCCTGGGGGTTGCCGAAGGATAGGAAAGTCTGCCTGTGTCATCGTAAATCCCGAGCAGAAACAAGGTGGCGTGCATGGGTGAAAAGGCGCAATCCCGGGCCTTCATCTCCTCCACCATCTGGGTCACATTGGCCCCGAGTTCATGGCGACGCATGCGTTCGGTCTCTATATTTGCTCCCTGCATGTGATGATCCCACACATGGATCTTTACGCCATCCCTGTCCTTCAGCTCGGTCATCCGCTCCAGCCGTCCCCAATTGTTGGCGTCCACAACCACAAGCTCCTTCACCCCTTCGAGATCAAACCCCTTGCGCGGAACAATATGAAAAAGGTCCTGATGCAGGGATAAAAAGGCCTTCACATTAGACCGTATCTGGCTGGGCAGGATGCCGATGGTTCCGGGATACAGAAAGGTGGCCGCCACCATGGAGGCCAGGGCATCGAAATCTGTATTGGTATGGGTGGTGACAATGCGCATGAAAGCGGTCTCCTTGAAAAAGGGGGGGCTGGTGAATGACCTTCGTCATTCACTCACGACACGGATGCCGGTCTGTTCAGGCCTATGCAAAATATTGCGATGAGCTGCGTACTCAAGGAACGTCTGAGCATCCACGAACCCGGTATCATACCGTTTTTTTACACTCTGTTCCAGAACATGGTACCTGTCACCGCCCCTGGCCATATAACTGTTTACGGCCACGCGGTAGATCCTGTCCGCATCAAGGGGCTGCCAGACGCCATCGGCGTCCCTGATCTCCATGTCCGTGACCCGACTTCCCTTGGAAGCCCCCGGATGCAGCAAAAAACGAGCATGACTCGGATAGGGAAAAGCCCCTGCATTGCCATGCAGGGCCGCGTCCACCCCCTGTTCAATGGCCAGGTGCACCTCTCGACCGGAAAGCTCCAACACCACCAACGTATTGCCAAAAGGCAACAGGGTGTAGACATGGCCCACGGTCAGCCCGCCTTCATGCAGGGAGGTCCTTACCCCGCCGGCGTTTTGCAGGGCCAGATCCGCACGCAGCCCGTGGGCATTGGCCTTCCAGAGCAGGGAATCGGCAACCAGCGGGGCCACAAGACTGCCGTTGGGACAATCATCCCGTTTGCCGTATCGGTCGAAACCGGGAACGCGAACATGGTCAAGATCTTCGGCCACGCGGGCGACCACTTCGGTGGCCATCTCTTTTACCCCCTCGGCATAAGGAGCGATCAGGGCGGCCATGGTCTGGTCAGGTTCAACAACAGCCATTCCCGCAGTGTCGTTGATCGCGTCCAGAATCATCTTGTGCGCCTTTCCCGTCATCATGATTTTTTTCCCGGAACCATCCTTGCGCTTGAACCTGTCTCCCAACACGATGACAGGATCAGCCTCCCACGCCTCAATCACCCCCTCGCCATTGAACTTCACACCAAGGGTTCCCAGCTCACGGGCCTTGGCCCAGGCCTGGACAATGTACACGGGCGAGCCATCCGGGGAGGTGACCCTGGTGGGGTAAGGTCCGTCAACCGTCATGCCGAGGTCCCTGTTTTCCCCTAGCAGGGAATGGGAGTGACCACCCACAATGAGATCAATCCCGTCCACACCCCTGGCAAGGGCCATGTCCTGTTCATAGCCCAGATGGGTCAAGGCAATGATCTTGTTTACCCCCTGGCCCTTGAGCTCGGTGATCATGTTTCTGGCCGTTGCGGCCACGTCATCGAATTGTACCGTCTCCCCCGGACTGGATACAAAAGCGGTCTCCGGGGTGGTCAACCCGATGATCCCTACCTGATGCCCCCCAAGGGTCTTGATCACGTAGGGCCTGATCTTCCCCTGAAGCCGCGGCTCACCCGAAACATCGACATTGGCACCAAGCAAGGGGAAATCCGCCTTGTCTGCCCACCGAGCCAGAAGTTGGGGCCCCTTGTCAAACTCATGGTTGCCCACGGCCATGGCATCCACACCCAGCAGATTAAGGGCGGCCACGTCCGCATCGCCCTGATACCGGGTAAAGAACAAGGTTCCCTGGACCGCATCCCCGGCATGAAGCAGGAGCGTATGAGCATGCTGGGAACGGATCTGCTCAACCCGGGTCCTGATGCGGGCCAGACCGCCCATGTCCACAGAGGTCTTCACGCCATCCAGCAGAATGGACTGATCCTCAAGAGACGTGAGATGAGAATGGGTGTCGTTAAGATGCATGATGGTGAGAGGAAATCGACTGCCGGGCAAGGAGGCTTCTCCACCGGAGAAAGATGATGTCAGGGTTGGCGAGGCATTCTCAAGGGAAGAGGAGGAAAGCTGACATCCCAGAAAGAAGACAGAAACAAGGCATACGACCAGCAAAGACAACCGTCTGACCAACATGATCACTCCAACGTCAATAATTCAATGCATTTTGAAAAAAAGGTTCCGCTTTATCCCAACACGAGTACATGATACCCAACCACAATCTTTACGTTGCAAGCCTTCCCGGCGATGAGATCACAACCACCCGAAAAGGCGATCAGGTTGTTCTCACACCTGCCGTGCCCACGTGGGATAGTTTTTTCCATTCACTTGAGGAGTTTTCCGAAGATTTTCTGGAAGAGGGTCGGGCGCAGCCCGTCGTGCAGAAAAGACGATTCGATCAGTCATAATGATACCGACAGGAGATGATGACCAGATCACCGTTGTCCACACAATAGATCAAACGGTTGCTTTCATCGATCCGCCGGGACCAGAAACCGGCCAGGTTCTCCCTGAGGGGTTCGGGTTTGCCGAGCTTGATTTGTCCTGTTTATTGCACAACTACAGTTTCTATCCCGACTCATGGCAAGAAGCTATCTTCCCTGCTTACCTATCCTGATTTTCACCCTCCGGCCCGACGCAGCCCGTCCAGAAAACGCGAACGCAGGGCCTCACTCATGAGTGCCTTTTTCACCGGAGAAAGCCGCAAAAACGCTCCCACCAGCCCGCGCATGAACCCCTGGGTCCGACTGTTGGGATTGTCGAACAGCAGATTCTGCAATGTCCCCCGCTCCAGACTCTGGAGGATGACCCGTTCCATGGAATCCTCGGGATGAAAGACCTTCCGGGTCCGCTCATCCAGACGCATGGCCTTGGTGGGGCATTTCAGTCCGCACACCCCGCAGCCCAGGCAATAGTCCTCATTGACCACGGGTTTCTTGCGCGGCCGTTCCCCAGCTTGAGCCGGAACCTCCACCAGGGTGATGGCATCAATGGGGCAGGCCCGGACGCATTGACCGCAGCCGTTGCACAGGTCCTCGTCGCACCGGGCCATAAAGCTGGATGAGACCAGAATGCCGGAATACCCGGTTTCCCTGATCCCCCGAAGCAGATTGCAGCAGCACGAGCAGCAATGGCAGATAAATCCTGCGTCCTGCCTGACATTGTCCGTGGACAGGACAAATCCCATGTCCCTGGACCTTGCCGTGATGTCCTCCATCTCCTCCCTGGAAATGGACCGGGCAAACCCGTTTCTGATGAGAAACTCGGCTCCTGACCCCATGGAGGTACAGGTTTCCAGGGGCACGTCACACGGTCGTCCTCCCAGATGCTCCTTTTCATGGCGGCAGGAACAGATGCCCACGGCAAAGGAGGTCTGGGCGTCCATGAGGGCCTGGGCCTTTTCATAATCCAGGATCTCCACATGATCGCCCAAAGTCTGTTCATGGGGCAGGGCACGCATGATGGAAACCTGCTGCTCATCCCCGAAATTGGCATCAAAAAACCCGGAGCTGCCAAACATGTAGGCATGGAAAAGTTCGGCCCATTTTTTGGGAGACAACTCCCCCTTGGTGCGCATCATGGTGAATTCGAAAAACCCGATAACAAGGGGGCTCACCATGTACACATATTCGCCTCCCTCCCAGATATCACAGACTAGTCCCTTGTGGCACAGGGATTCCAGACGTTTCTGCAGGGAAAGAAGCTCCATGCCCATGATCTTCTGCAGCCGTTCCAACGACGAAGGCCGATAGGGCATGCGCACAATAAAATCCGCTTCTTCCTTGGTGTACAATGCCTGCAAAAGGTCCCGCAACGCCGGATTCCACGGGGTGCGCACCGTGGTGTTATCGATTTTTTCGCCCAGCTGGCGATAGATGTCCTTGGCTATGATATGGCCCATGGGGGCTCCTGGTTATTGATTGCCAATGCGACGCGTCCTGACCAAGAAAAAAAAGTTTCTTTTCACAGCATGCCAGAGACCAAACAGCCCAAGACAACATGGCCGTTGCTGATTGTGCACGATTTCCCCAGCCTTGGGTGCACCATCCCTAATCCATCTTGGCCAGGCAGTCACCATCTTCCGGCCACAGAAAATACTTATCCCCCCAAAACACAAACAAGGCCCCTGCACGATACAGGGGCCTTGTGGTGCCGGAGATGCGGCCTCCTCCGGCACAAAGGTAAGGAGGTATGCGGATTGGTATGTTCGAGAAATCAGCCCATGGCGGTCGGGCCTTCTTCTTCGGTACGGATGCGGATGGCCTGCTCCAGATCCTGGACAAAAATAACTCCATCCCCTTCGGCACCCGTTTGAGCGCCCTGTTTGATAGCGGCCAGGGCAGCGTCCAGAAAATCATCGTTCAAGCCGATTTCCAGACGAATTTTCTTCAGGAGATTCACCTCCATGACCACTCCGCGGTAGGTTTCGGTAAAACCCTTTTGACGGCCGCTGCCCAGGCTGTTGGTCACGGACATGTTATAGATTTTCCTTTCATACAGGGCCTGCTTGACGGCGTTGAGCCGTTCGGGCCGGATATAGGCAATGACGAGTTTCATAATGTGTCTTTCTCCTTGATCTTGGCGTCGTTATTCATATGGCAGGTATCTGTGGCCATATCCCTATTCGGTGGTAAAGATCTGGAAGCCGTTGTAGGACTCCATGCCGTGTTCGGTAATATCCAGTCCCTTGAGCTCTTCGGTTTCACTGACCCTGATGCCGCAGACAGCCTTGATAACCTTGAAGAGAACCAGACCGGTGCCAAACGCCCAGGCAAAAACAACGGCTATGCCCACAAGCTGGACCAGCAAAAGGCTGATGCCGCCGCCATAGAACAGGCCGACCTGATCCCCGTATCCCGGGGCCGCGAACAGACCAACCACCAGGGTACCAAAGGCACCGCAAACGCCGTGCACGGAAACCGCGCCAACAGGATCATCAATGTGCAGAACCTTGTCGATGAACTCCACAGACAGGACCACCAGAAAGCCCGCCATAAGCCCGATGAGAATGGACCCGGAAGGAGCGACCTCGTAACATCCGGCCGTGATTCCCACCAGTCCGGCGAGCACGCCATTCAAGGTCATGGAGGTGTCAGGCTTGCCAAACTTGATCCAGGCCATGATCATGGCACCAATGGCACCGGCACAAGCGGCCAGGGACGTGTTGACGGCGATGTACCCGATGGTTCCATCGGCCGTGGTGGTGCTGCCGGCATTGAAACCGAACCACCCGAACCAGAGGATAAACACGCCCAGTGCGGCCAGAGGGATGTTATGCCCGGGAATGGCTTTGGCCTTACCGTCCGGAGAATATTTGCCAATGCGGGGACCAAGGACAATGGCTCCGGCAAGGGCTATCCAGCCTCCCACCGAGTGGACAACCGTGGAGCCGGCAAAATCGGTGAATCCCATGCCTTCAAGCCAGCCGGCACCGGAATCCCCAAGCCACAGGCTGCCCCAGCACCAATGGCCGGAAATGGGATAAATGATGGTGGAAAGGACCAGACTGACAATGAGATACGAGCCGAACTTGGTTCGCTCAGCAACTCCGCCCGACACAATGGTGGCGGCAGTGGCGCAAAATACCGACTGAAAGAACCAGAATGTCAGGGTCCATTGTCCATCCGGAGTTGCCGGAGTGACCCCTGAAAGACCAAAACCACTGGCTCCGAAAACACCCCCCACATCCAGACCGAACATCAGGGCAAAGCCCACAAATAAAAAGGCTATGGAGCCCACACCAAAATCCATGACATTTTTCATGAGAATGTTCCCGGCATTCTTGGCCCGGGTAAAGCCGGTCTCCACCATGGCAAATCCGGCCTGCATGAACATGACCAGAAAAGCGGCCATCAGTGTCCACAAGATATTGGCATTGCCCTGGGAAAGGGATTCCGATTCAGCAAGGGCTGCCGTGGGAAGAACGGCGCACACCAGGGCACCCGTAAGCCACATTGTGTTGAAAACTGTTCTGAAAGATGACCTCCTGCACGACCACGACATAAAAAAACCTCCCTTGTTGCAATTGGTTGGAAAACATTGTTGTTCCCCACAAACAGCAAGAGAGGTGCCATATTCTTAATGTATTGATATAACTAATTAAAAAATATATTTCCCACAAAACGCACTTTACTTTGAACAATTTTGTTATTTTTAGAACATCCAAGGGACATGGCCTCGTTCACATACACAATTATGAAAACTATATTCACATGGAACAACAACCGAGTCCATAATCATAATATTCATTATGTTTCAGCAAGTTATAATCACAGCACCGTTGAACTCCAGCCGGCAGCACCTTTTCCTTTAGTTCTTATCATATTGTAATAAATAATATTTAACAATATTGACATTTTAGCCAGATTCCAGGTTCCTGCTCCACCTGGGTGGAGCCCAAACGACAAAAGCCCCTGCAAGCAGGGGCTTTTGCAATACCGCACAAACAACCTTTTCTATCTGTACGGCGAATCATCCGCCTTGATCACCCAGCCACAGGCAAAAATGGCCACGGCAAAAAAACGGTCGCACGCCCTGATAATCCGTTCGAGAACATGTTCCTCGAGCCGGTGGAACAGACGCGGTGACGGCTTGGGAACAAAACTTTGGGAATTCCGTTCGTTCCAGGTACAGAAATAGGGATCGCCGGCCCCCAATGTTACAGCGCTTCCCTTGAACATATTGCATGCCTCCTTGAGTGGTTCCTTGACAGTCTTCCTGAGTCCGCCTTGCCCAAGAAGGCAAGAAAAGGCAATGGAAATTTCATGAAAGTTCCTGTCGTTATTATCCCCTAAAATAACAAGGGGATTTCAATCATCTTCCTTGAGCGGCGCCCAGCTGACCTGCTTTTCCCGACCCATCCAGAAGAGCACCGCCCTTCCGGCCTGTCGGACCTCCAGGGAGTACACGCCTGAGATGGGCATTCTGAGCCAGGTCATTTCGCGTTCACCCAAACGATCCATGAGCCCCTCCCTGAAGGCCTCGATGGTATCCAGGGCATCGTCCTGTGCCAGAGACGGCTCCTCGTCCCCAAGAGGGATCTCGGGATGCTGAACCAACTCGATATCAAGGATCCCTTCATGGGTGAAGCCTCGGATATCCAGGAGCCGATTGTTCACGATGCGGGAGGAAAGGATGATAAATGGTTGCAGACAACCAGGACAGGACATGGGACGCTCCTTGAATGATCTTGAAAAATGGTAATCCGGTCCAAAACCATCCATTGCCGTAGCATCTTCCATACCATGGCACGGTCTGTCTGTGAGCAGGCAGCGCCCCTCAAATCAGTGGCTGTCATTTCAGCATGTTACACCCAGGAAACACTTCGGACCCGATAAGTTCTTTGCCAAGCCCTTGATTGTCTTACCTTTTGGGGTTTCCAAAAAGTAATCCTTTGCAGGCAGCAACCTGCAAAGGATGTAATGGTCAAGCGTACACAAAGGGCCTTATCCCTTTATCCCTTGTAGCCGATGGCCCGTAAAAACTCCTTGCGCGCGGCAATGTCTTTTTCGGTCTCAATGCCCTTGGAGGCGAACCCATCCACAACACCCAGAACTCCTCGGCCCTGCGTGGTCTGGGCAATGATAACCTCAACAGGATTGGCCGTGGCGCAGAACACGCGACAGACCTCGTTGACGTTCTTGACGGCATTGAGCACGTTGAGGGGGAACAAATCCTTCATGAGGATGATGAACACATGTCCGGCAGCCAGGGCATAGGCATTTTTCTTGGCCAGCTCCACGAGTTCCGGATCGGTTCCCGAGTACCGGACCAGACAGTCCTGGGAGGCCTCGCAAAAGGCGATCCCGAACTTGGCCATGGGCACGGCATTGACCATGGCTTCGTGCAGATCTTCCACCGTCTTGATGAAATGGGATTGACCAAGGATACAATTCATGTCCTGGGGTTTTTCAAGGGGTACGGTCAATAGTTCCATGTGTTTCTCCTTTGAGCCGACTTGTTTCGATTATGTGGATACCAAAGGCATGATTCTGCCTGTTGACGTTCGATACTGGTACAACTTGGCTTCCCAGTCCAGAGGGCAGGGCAGGTTACGCGCGAAAAACTCCAAGGGATCGGTCCGGATGGTCGCGGCCGGATGGTCCAGGTGCACACCGTACAGCTCCCCCCAGGATGTGGAATAGAGAATATCCGCACCTGCCACCGCACCCTCGTCTGCCTCGGGCCCCTTTTGCAGGAAACAAAGCACCTTTTTTATCCGCTTTTCTTCCAGCAGCTCTTCCTGCTTGACACGAAACACATCTTCGGGCGGGAAGGTTTCCAACACCCCCTGCAGGGCCCCCTGCAAAAAAGATACGGACAGGGGGGCCAAGGTCGGATTACCGCTCACCTCCACACCGGGCCTGAATAATTTGTTGACCGCAAGCCAGGCAACCAGCCTAAAGGGGTTGTGATCCCTGCGAACCACTTCGAGACTCTCCAGAATCCTAGGTTGGTGCTCTCTGCGGGCCTTGGCCGCGTACACATGCTTCCCGTCGGACGTTTTCTCGCCATACAAATAGATTTCCCGGTAGTCCGTATCCTTTTCCATCAAGAACATCCGGCGCACCTTGCCTGGTTCCCGACCAAAATACGACAAAATGGTTCTCCCGAGCATGGTCATCTCTTCGGGACGGATGGCAACATCCTTCCCCCTGGCTGAAACTTTGCCTTGAATCCGTTTGTATGCCCTGATCATGAATGAGCTCATGGCCTCGCCCCTTTCAAGGGTCTTGGCCATGCTCCACCGTTTACCCAGGGCCGCGATCTTGTCCCTGGAAATGCGGGAAGACGGACCATACAGGGAAAGCAGGCTTTGCTCTTCACGCCGACGGGGGTAACCACATGAAAGATCCATTTCCTCCATCCGGATCTTGGACTGAAAACTTTCCTTGAGCAGGGTGCACCCTTCACGATCTCCCAATCGGCTGTAAAATAGTACAAGCTCGTGATAGAGCAGGCCATAGGGATCGATCTGGGAAACCTCCTGCTTCCCGTGCAGGAGATTGCCCTTGATGGCCTCCGAAAGCATGTTGTGCAACGACGCCCCTTGGACAGCGTATTTTTCGAGCAATCCCAGCTTGAGCAGGGCCTTATAGGGATTGCGCGCCGAACCCACGATTTGCCACAGAGAAGCCCCGAAAAACTCTTCCTGGGGAATGGCGCTGATCTCCCCAAGATCACAACTGCGCGCATCCCTTTCAGGACAAAGCACACATCCTTCCTGGACGCGGCTCGTCCAACAGGGAATCGCCCACCATGCGGGAGGGCGTCCCCCAAGAAACAAGGCGGTACGGTAAAACTCCTCTTTGAGAAGCAAGGCCTGAGCCGATCCCGAGCCTTCCCTGGACAACATGCCGAAATGGTTAGACCTGATGGCATCCAGGGTCATGACAAAAAAATGTAGCTCCAGGTCATACTCTTCCCTGGCCCACCGAGAAAGCGCCTCACATTTCATGTCCACCCGGGAACGCATGACCGTATCCGTTTGCGAATCAGCAAGACACACCCAAACGTCTACATCGGAGTTGCTGTTCTGGGCCACCGTGCCCAGACTGCCCAGGGTATAGACAGCAGCAATACGAACAATGGTAGTGTGTTCGTCAGGCAGCGAACGTTCGCTGATGGACGGAAAAAGCTTGTCCAATATACATAACTGAGAATAGTCGGGCGTAAACCCATCAATGGTGCACCTGGGTATCCCCTGCAGCCCCATGTATTCTTCGAAGTTTGACGAACACAACAAACAGGGAAGCACTCGAAAAAAATCATCCCGGCCAGACGCAAACTTTTCGCTGGCCAGGTTCATACGCCGCCTGTTGTTGTGCAACATGGTTTGCTCGGTTGTCCGTACAACCTGCTCGTAACGCCAGGCCACAAGAACATCCTGCACCCATTTCGAATCAAGACTCTCAGGCAAGGCATCATGCTTCCCGGTCTCAAAACAGACATCCCAGAAAAGGGAATCCAGCCAAGAAGCATAGAAAACCGGCTCCAGGGAATCCAGCCCTTCAAACCAGCAGGAAGTTAACCGGGTGTCATCCACCCTGGCATTGCGCATGAGCAATCCCAAAAAATGAGTCCTCTCCAACCTACAGGCAACAAGCTCCACCCCATGCCACTCTGCCCGGCTCATCCACGCGTCCTCCACCATTGTACCGATGATCCTGACGGAAGACAGGGTGCATGTATCCCAGCAAACCCGTCTAACAAGGCACATGTCCACGGCGCCGCGTTCCAACGAGCACGTACGCAAGGCAACCTGATCGATCATGCCCCCCTGCAACCGGTGACGGGAGAAAGAACACGCATCAAACAAAAACCGGGAAACTTCCACATCCTCCAGAAAGCAGCCCTGCATAGAGATTTCATGCATGGCCCCTTGATTGAACATACATCTGGAAAAGGTGCATTCTTTGAAGATGCATGCCCTCAAATGGATTGCGGTAAAAGTGCATTCCAGAAAACGGACTTTTTCGAAAACCGTATGGGTGAAAGAGCACGCATCAAACACCACATTGCGTATCGTGCAAGAAGAAATAACCCGGTCGTGGAGATGGTCTTGCTTGAAATGACGATCTGTCAGCCCGTCATAGGGATGCAAAGCTTCTTCAAGCAGCGTATTCCTGGGGGTAAACAGATGGAACAGGCTTTGCCAGCGCCCTTTCTTGCATTCCGATGAGTCAGGACCGCAAAACGTCGGTTGCGACGGGACCTGTCTCCAATGCGAACACTCCCGGGCATAGTCAGCAACAACATGGCAATCATCCTGGTTTGCTTCTGGCCACACCGTTGCCGAACACATTTTAGCCATACCATCAGGATCAATGCGACAAAGTCCTGCAAGAAGGGCCCGGTTTACAGCAGGCGAATTACTATGAACCTGTTTGGGAGTGCTGCCCATGGCCCATGGGCTGGGGACAAAAAAAGCAAAATGCTCAAGGAGTGGTGCCAATTCAGGTCTTTTGTGAGCAAGAAGGCGCAAGACATCACGGGTCTTGGGCCACTTCACGAGAAGCAGACAACGAACCACCGCACACACAGTCGCCGCGTCCAACACTATTAGCTGGGGCACAAGACGTCTGCCCAAGGCAGACGCCTGATCCCGGCAAAGCTCGGCAGCAGTCCTGCAAAATCGGATACGCCTGTCTGCAGAAAGGGCCTGAAGATGATCGGCAAGCATCAGGACAAACAAAGGTTCACCCAGGGCATGCACGGCGAACACTCCATCCTCTTGAACCCCAGCATCCCGAAAGCTTTGCAGAAACGTTTCAAACCAGGGTGCAAACCCGCCACCTAGAAGATGTTGCAGGAGAAGGAAAGCCAACCGAGTGCCCTCCCGACCCATGCGCACACAAAAAGCATAGATAATTTCAGGATCAAAACCGCTTGAGCGTTTGAGTTGCCCTTCGGCCCACGTGCGCAAAAAGCCCTTGCACGTGCACGGCTCCAACAAGGCTTGATGCACCATACATAATGTTTCCAATGTGTTGAACCGTTCAAGAAGGGCGACGACCTCGTTTTCACTCCATGAGGGCCGGGAAAGGATATGCAGAGCCATCGCCCTTCCCGGGCCCCCAAAATGAAGTAATCCATGCGCGCACGACACGGCCAGGGGGCATTGAGCCGTCCTGGACGCCAACC
This sequence comes from Desulfoplanes formicivorans, assembly GCF_001748225.1. Lineage (NCBI taxonomy): Bacteria > Pseudomonadati > Thermodesulfobacteriota > Desulfovibrionia > Desulfovibrionales > Desulfoplanaceae > Desulfoplanes > Desulfoplanes formicivorans. The sequence continues at coordinate 375,149 of NZ_BDFE01000015.1, read as the reverse complement.
TAAACAAAAACGTCCGCACTTCAGCCCAGGCGTTGCTTTCGGTATCTTCAGCCACGCTCGTGTCGTATTCCTTCACGATCTTGGTGATGATCTTGGGGAGGTCATCCCAGCGCGTATAGTCTCCACTTGCAAAGAGAGAGCGCAGTTTACCTGCCCACAAAGCGGCTGCATCGGGTTGGCTATTCATGGGGTCTCAACGAGGTGAAAAAGCTGTCAGGGACGCGAAGAGATGCTGTATTTCTTGAGCTTATACTGCAAAAGGCTTTTTGAAATACCCAAAAGTTCCGCGGCCTTGACCTTGATAAACCGGCTTTGAACCAGAGCCCTGCGGATAAGAGCGGCCTCGATCTTTTCCATGGTCCGGGCCAGATCCAATTCCGAAGGCAGCAGATCCACAGCACTCTTGAACTGGGTTTCCTCATCCCTGATCTCGGCAGGCAGATCATCTGGTTCAATGGTTTCATGAGGAGAGAGTACCACGCTCCGTTCGATGACATTTTGGAGTTGGCGGACATTGCCTGGCCACTCATAAGCGGTCAAAGCCTGCAACGCCTTGGTGGACAGGGTCTTGTCGGGCAACTCGTTTTCCCTGGCATATCGAAGCAGAAACTGGGCGGCCAGCAGGGGAATGTCCTCCCTGCGCTCGCGCAGGGGGGGGACGTGGATGTGGACCACGTTGAGACGATAAAAGAGATCCTCTCGGAATCGCCCTTGTTCGACCTCGGCCTTGAGATCTCTGTTGGTGGCGCAGATGAGCCTGAAGTCCACCTCAATGGGCGTGGTCCCTCCCACCCGTTCGATGACCCGTTCCTGAAGGACGCGCAGCAACTTGACCTGCAACTCCGCAGAAAGTTCGCCGATCTCGTCAAGAAACAGGGTTCCGCCATGGGCCTGTTCGAACCGCCCCCGCTTTCTGGCCACGGCTCCGGTAAAGGAACCCTTTTCATGCCCAAAAAGCTCACTTTCCAATACCCCGGGATTCAATGACATGCAGTTCACGGAAATGAACGGATTGTCCCGTCTGTCCGATGAAGCATGAATACCCCGAGCAACGAGTTCCTTGCCCGTGCCCGACTCCCCCGTGACAAGGACCGAACTCTTGGAGCCCGCCACCCTGTCCATGAGAGCCAGGACCTCCATGATGGCCTTGGACTGGCCCAGGATGTGATGTTTGCCAAACTGCTGGGTGATGGACTGGCGTAAAAGGCGATTCTTCTGTTCGGCCCGGGCCAATTTCATGGCCTTGTTCACCGACAGCAACAGGTCTTCATTGGAAAAAGGCTTTGTGATATAATCAAAGGCTCCGCATTTCATGGCCTCCACGGCATTGTCGATACTCCCAAAGGCGGTCATGATGAGTACGGGAATATGCGGATAATCCCTTTTGACCCGGTCAAGGACCTCTTCACCGCTCATCCCGGGCATTTTCATGTCCGTAACCAGGACGTCCACCTCGGACTCGTCCAGAAAAGTCATTCCCAAACGGGGATCATCTAGGGCGGTTACCGCATACCCTTCATCCTCGAGAATGGCCTGAAGAACAAGCAGATAATTCTTTTCATCGTCCAGGATCAGAATGTTTCCGGAGATGTTTTCCTCGTATTCCATGTCTTCCTCATTCATTCATTCTCAAATTACCGGAACGTTCTGTTGACAGGCGTTCAAGCCAATGCATCCGGCCGGACAAAAACGATACGAACCACGCCTCCGCCTTCCGGGGCATTGTCCAATTCCAGTCGGGCCCCATGGGACTGCAAAATGGTGGACACAATGGACAACCCCAGACCGGTTCCGAAATCCTTGGTGGTATAAAAGGGCTCCAGATACTTCTCGAGCATGTCCGCATCAAATCCCGAACCGGTATCACAGATTTCCAGAATCACCTCCCGGCCCAGCTCAAAGGCGGTGATCCGGATGGTTCCCGGCCCGTCCATGGCCTGGGTGGCATTGATGACCAGGTTGTACACGGCCCGGTACAAAAGATCGTTGTCTCCCTGGATCAGGGTCTTGGCCGGACAATCCCGGACAATGGCAATCTGGCGGGCCTCGAGATCATTCTCCAGAAAGGCCAGAACATGATCAACAATGCGGCACAGATCCAGAACAGCCCTGTTGGGAGTTTTGGGCCGGGCATAGTCCAGAAAATCGTTCACGATCCGGCCCAGCCGCTCGGCCTCGTCCAGCACCGCCTGGATGATCCCGGCCCGGGAGTCCTTTTCCTTGCGGGCCCTTTTGAGCAGCAATTCTGCACTGCTGCGGATGATTCCCAAGGGATTGCGGATCTCATGGGCAATGGAAGCGACCATACGGCCCATGGAAGCCAGTTTTTCGTTCTGGTGCAGTTCGTCTTCCAGTTTTTTCTTTTCCCGCATGCGCTCGGCAAAAATTCTGTCGGCCCGGATGATCAGCACCCACAGCAGAAAAAAAAGAACCAGAAAGGACAAAAACGTGGTTACGATGATCAGCCGCTGAAAATGAATGACCTGCTCGTAATCCTCGGTGATGTCCTGGGTGAAGACCAGAACCCCCATGAGGGGCCCGGCTTCGCTCAGCCGTCCCAGTTTCCGCTCGGCCCGCAGCGGATACGTGGTTCTGAGGACAAAAGACCTGGCCGGAGGATCCAGGGTGAACAGGGCATGCCAGTTGGACAAACGGCTGAGAAGCTCGAAATTGAACCGCTGCTTTTCAATGGCCTCCTGAACCTGACGTCCGCCTATCTCCTGCTTTTCCAGTGCTCCCTCCTTCATGCTGTAGGCGATCCGGCTGGAGGTATCGTAAATGCGCACATCAAGAACATGAAAGCTGTGAATGGTCGAGATAACCACCTGATCCAACCGCTTGTACTGGGCCTTTTGCTTCAGCTGAACCCGGCCAAACCCCAAAACCGTGGGCAGGGTGAAGCGCTGGTAGATCTGATGATTCAGGTTCTCGGCCAGAAGCAGGGCAAAGTCCTTTTTTTTCTGCAAAACCATGTTGCGGGCATAATTTGCCAAAAAAACGGACAAAAAAAGACTGAACCCCAGGATCAAGATGAGCGATCCCCACGAAAGAAACTTGACGATCTGAAAGGGATGGGCCGGATCCGGCCGAAGTGGGTTGGGCAAAAAAACTCCTTGTGGCTGCAAACACAATTGTGGGCAATCAATACATTGCGCGGTCCCGAGGCTTCCTTTCGGCTGATGGTCTTTCAGGCAACCAACCTCCCGCACGGTTTGCCAGGCGGGCTGTCCCGACCATCACTCCAGCCAGGGATCATCCTTTTCGACGCAATTTCTTCCAATAATTGATCAGCCCGTTGGTCGAACTGTCATGGACCATGACGGGTTCATCCTGCACCAGCTCGGGAAGGATTCTGCCTGCCAGCTCCTTGCCCAGTTCCACGCCCATCTGGTCAAAGGAATTGATCCCCCAGATCCATCCCTGAACAAAGATCTTGTGTTCGTACAAGGCGATGAGACTGCCCAGGGTTTGGGGATCAAGCCGTTCGAACAGAAGGGAATTGCTCGGCCGGTTGCCCGGAAAAACCTTGTGCGGTGCAAGCTTTTCAATCTCAAGGGGAGACAGCCCCTGGGAAGCCAGTTCCGCCTTGGCCTCGTCAAGGGTTCTGCCACGCATGAGGGCCTCGGTCTGGGCAAAAAAATTGGCCAGCAACTTTTCATGATGATCCCCAAGGGGATGCAGGGAATGGGCAGGGGCCAGAAAGTCACAGGGTACCAGGGTCGTTCCCTGGTGCAAAAGCTGGTAAAAGGCATGCTGTCCGTTGGTCCCTGGCTCCCCCCACAGGATCGGACCGGTCTGGCTGGCAACCCGCTCTCCCTCACGGGTCACGGACTTGCCGTTACTCTCCATGTCTGCCTGCTGCAAATAGGCGGGAAAGCGTTCCAGGTACTGGTCATAGGGAAGAATGGCCTGGGACTGGGCACCCATGAAATTACGGTACCAGATACCCAATAAACCCATGATCACCGGAACATTGTCCACCAGGGCCGCAGTACGGAAATGCTCGTCAATTTCATACGCCCCCTGGAGCAATTCCTCGAATCCATCCATGCCAATGGACAGAGCAATGGACAGGCCAATGGCCGACCACAGGGAGTATCGTCCGCCGACCCAATCCCAGAACACGAACATGTTGTCGGGATCAATGCCAAAGTCCTGTACGCCTTGCTGGTTGGTGGACATGGCCACAAAATGCCTGGCAACAGCCTGGGTATCTCCTGCGTGATCGAGCAACCAGTTCCGGGCGGACCAGGCATTGGTCATGGTCTCCTGGGTGGTGAAGGTCTTGGAGGCCACCAGAAACAGGGTGGTCTCCGGAGAAAGGTCCTGCAGGGTTGTGGCCAGATGGGTCCCGTCCACATTGGACACAAAATGAAAACGCATCCTCGGGTGGGAGTAATGAGCCAAGGCCATGGTCGCCATCTTCGGACCGAGATCCGACCCGCCAATGCCGATATTGACCACATCGGTGATTGCCTTCCCCGTATAGCCCGTCCATACACCTTCCCGGACCATTTGGGTAAAATCGCGCATCTTCTCCCAAACGGCCCGGACATCAACCATCACATCGCGGCCATCAAGGACCACCGGTCTGTCCGAGCGGTTGCGCAAGGCCGTGTGCAGAACAGCCCGGTTCTCGGTCACATTGATCCGCTCGCCCGCGAACATGGCCGCGATCCCCTCATCCACCCCGCGTTCCTTGGCCAGGGCCAAGAGGAGGTCCATGGTCGTATCCGTGATCCTGTTCTTGGAAAAATCGAACAAAATGGACCCGACCCGCCGGGAAAACATGCCAAACCTGTCCGGATCTTCATCAAACAGGGTCCGCATGTGCACGTGCTTCATGTCTTGGGCGTGAGCCTTCAGGGCCGTCCAGGCGGGAGTCTGCTCCGTATTCCTTGTCATGATCGCTCCTTGGAAAGTGCGCAGCGTACCCGGGGGGCATTATGCGCAGTTGTTGAGATCATCCTGAAATCTGTACAAAGATACCAGAAGACTACCCCAAATACGTCAAGGGGAAAACCCTTTCATCCACCCGTCCTCCCGGAAGCCTTCAGCAGGCGCCTGCGGCTTACCCCAGGGAGGTCAGAACATCGCGGATTTTGTCCAGGGCCAACAAAATGGTTGCTTCGTCCAGGGCGTAGGAAATGCGCACGCACCGGTCGTCCCCAAAGGCGGCTCCCGGAACCAGCGCAACACCGGCCTTTTCCAGGATGTACGCACAAAGGGCCGTGGAATCCCTGACTTCATCGTTATAATAATGATCCACCTTGGGGAAAAGATAAAACGCCCCCACCGGGGCCGGGCAGACCACATGCGGCCAGGACCGGACATGTTCAAGGGCCATGTTCCGCCGGACGGCAAAGGCCTCGCGCATCATGACAACGGGCTCCCAGGGTCCGGTCAAGGCAGCCAGTGCTGCCTTTTGGGCAATGGAGCAGATGTTGGAAGTACACTGGCTCTGGATCTTGGACAGGGCCTTGATCAGGGAATCTCCTGCAAGGGTGTACCCGATCCGCCACCCGGTCATGGCAAAACTCTTGGCCAGTCCATTGACCACGGCAAAGCGTTCGGGATGTTTTTCCCACCAGGTGGACAGGGAAACCGGTTTGCCCGGAGCATACACCAGCTGGTCGTAAATCTCGTCGGAGATGACAAAAATATCATGATCCACGGCCCACTGGGCGATTTCGTCCACCCGCTCCCTGGGATAATGACATCCCGTGGGGTTGGACGGGGTGTTGAGCACAAGCATCCGGGTGGCATCGGTTCTATGGGCTTCCAGGGCCTCCACGGACACCAGAAAATCCTCATCCGGCTCTGTGGGCACGATGACCGATCTTCCCTGGGCAAGCTGGATCATGGCCGGATAACTGACCCAATAGGGAGCAGGAAGAAGCACCTCGTCACCCGGATCAAGCAGGCATTGGAAAAGATTGAACAGAGACTGTTTGCCCCCGTTGGTCACCACAACGTTGTCAGCCCCGGCGTTTACATTGTAAAATCGTTTGAAATACCCGGCCACAGCCGTCCTGAGTTCCTGGATACCGGGAACAGCCGTATACCTGGTGAATCCCTGATCAATGGCCGCATGGGCGGCTGCGCAGACATGATCCGGGGTGGAAAAATCGGGTTGCCCCACAGCCAGGCTGATGACCTCTTTTCCCTGGTCCCGGAGTTTCTGGGTCAAAGCGTTCATGGCCAGTGTGGCCGAGGGCTGGATCTGGTTGATCCGTTGTGAAAGTCGCATGGTCTCTCCTTCTCACCTTGTAACACCATCTGTTGTCCACCAACAGACGTGAATCTGGAACAAAAAAGACCTCAAGAGTCTTCCTGGAGAAGGCTCTTGAGGTCTTGCAATTCGGTTTGTATCTCCTGCAGAAGGGCGGACAAGCTGGAATGATCCTGCAAACGCCTGCGGGCGCCTTCAATGGTCAGCTTGTCTTCATACAGCAGTTTCTTGATACGGTTGAGCAGATCAATATGCTCCTGCGTGTAATACCTCTGGCCGCTGGGTTTGCGACAGGGAACGAGCTGGGGGAATTCGGTCTCCCAGAATCTGAGCACATGCGGTTCCACCCCGACAGCCTTGGCTGCCTGACCAATCTTGTACGTCGTTGGCAAGGGTTCGGACATGCGACCTCGATCAATGATTAGCTCCCCTGGCCCCTGTTACGGGAACCTGACTTCCAGCTTGTTCAGCAGTTCTTGTCCTATGCGTGTATGCACCTTGTCAACTTCCTTGTCCTTCAGGGTCTTGGACATGCTCCTGTAGGTCACGCGCAGACTGACATGGTTTTCCTTTGCGCCTTCTTCAGGGGTGTAGATGTCCAGCAGAACAACATCCTCCACCAGGGGTTCCTTGCGCGCCAGGATGACCTCGGCAATCCGGCCAAAAGGCAGGGTCTTGGGGGCAATAATGGTGATGTCACGCCGAACCGCCGGGAATTTGGCAATGGGACTGAACGTGCACGTCGACCGGGCGGTCAGGTCCATGATCGTTTCCAGATCCATGTCGGCAAACCAGACCCGGTGACTGGCATTGTACCCATCAGCCAGAGCCGGCTTGAGCATGCCGATCAGACCGATAAAGGTTTCTCCGGCCAGAACCCGGACACAGGGCTGCAAATAGGGGTGCTCTTCGGCCAAAGCAAAGGACAGGGTTCCGATACCCAGATGCCCTGTCAGGCTCTCGACCAGCCCCTTGATGTCACTGTAGTCAACATCACCTGCGGCAAAGGGATAACGCTGGGGTTCACGGGATCCGTACACCAGAAGCCCCAGACGGTTGGTCTCCTTGGTCATGGTATCCGAAGTCGGATCCTGCACAAAGACCTGGGCCACCTCAAAGAGCCTGAGACGGGTAGCGCCCTGGCCCAGGTTGTGTTTCAGCGAGTTGAACAGCCCCGGAGCGATCTGGGATCTCAGAACATTGAGCTCTTCGTTCAGGGGATTGAGGATCTCGACTCGCCCTTCCATGGGGATGGCCAGGCGATCCATGTCCTTGGTGGCGACAAAACTGTAATTGACGGCTTCATGAAGACCGCATCCCATGGCCCAGGCCTTGATCCGGCTGTTAAAGGCAAACAGGGGATCTTCATTGAGCATGGCGTCCAGATTCTTGGTGATCCTGGGGAGACGGACCGGCAGGCGGTCCATGCCGTACACCCTGGCCACCTCTTCGATCAGATCGGCCTCACGCTCGAGATCAAGGCGGTAACTGGGCGGTGTCACCTGGTAGCCGTCACTGGCCTTGGCAAGCTCGCAGCCAAGGGAGGTGAGCACCTTTTCACAATACCCCTCTTCCACGTCCAGGGCCAAAAGCCGGGTGGCCTTGGCAGGGCGGAACACAATGGACGGGGGTGAGTAGGGCCTGGGAACTGATCCGGCCACACCCTTGGCGATCTGGCCACCGCAACAGGAGACAATGAGATCTGCGGCCCGATCCAGGGCCAGACGTGAACCCACCTGATCGACACCGCGTTCGAACCTGAAGGAGGCATCGCTGCCAAGGGCCAGTCGTCTGGCTGTCTTGCGGATGGTGCCGGGATGGAAAACAGCGCTTTCAAGCAGGACTTCGGTGGATGCTTCGGAAATTTCGGAATTGGCCCCACCCATGACACCGGCCAGGGCAACGGGACGCTCACCGTCCCAGATGAGCAGGTCCGAAGACAACAGCTTGCGCTCCTTGTTGTCCAACGTGGTGAAAACCATACCTTCTCGGGCCGGGGCGACCCGGATCTTGCCACCTCGAATCAGGGAGCGGTCAAAGGCGTGCAAGGGCTGACCCAGCTCCATGAGCACGTAATTGGTCACGTCCACAACCGCGCTGATGGGGCGAAGGCCCACGGCCAGAAGACGGTAGCGCATCCAGTCCGGGCTCTGAACATTGGAAACGCCCTGAATAATGCGGGCAAGATAGGACGGACACAGGCTGGCCTGATCAATCTGTACGGAAACCATGTCCTGGCAGGAAGGTCCGGTTTCCACACACTCCACCCTGGGCATGGTCAGGGGCAGATTGTAGGCGGCTGCGATTTCCCGGGCATATCCCAGAACACTCAAGCAATCCCCGCGGTTGGGGGTGATGTCGATATCCAGGACACTGGTTTCCAGGCCCAGGGCATCAATGAGCTTGGTTCCGGGCGCCAGGGAGTCGTCAAGAACCATGATCCCGCTGTGGTCGTTGCCAAGTTCGAGTTCCATGGCCGAGCAGATCATCCCCCGGGAGGGCATGCCCCGAAGTTTGGCCTTCTTGATCTTCATGCCGTTGGGCATGATTGTTCCCACCGGAGCCACGGCAACCTTCTGCCCTTGCGCCACGTTGGGAGCACCACAGACAATGTCAAGAAGTTCCCCGGCATCCACATCCACCTTGCACACATGCAGGTGGTCGGATTCCGGATGCGCCTCGCATTGGACCACATGACCGACAATAATGGAGTCCAGATGGGCAAAGGGATGGGATATCTCGTCAACTTCCAGACCGAGCATGGTCAAGCGATCGGCCAACTCGTCCAGATCCCCTTCATAGGGGGTAAAATCTCGTAGCCAGTTCAGACTGAGCAGCATGCGAAAAATCTCTGTTTGTTATGTAAATCTGCGCTTCCGGAAGGTCCGGAATGACGCGAAAAAGGGCGAAAGCATACTCGGGGAGTACACCCGGGTTACACGAACTGTCCCAGGAATCGGACATCGTTTTCAAAAAACATGCGCAGATCACCAATCCCGTACTTGAGCATGGCGATGCGCTCGATCCCCAACCCGAAGGCAAAGCCCTGATAGACCTCGGGATCATACCCCACGTTGGTAAAAACCGCTGGATCCACCATCCCGCATCCAAGGATCTCCACCCAGCCGCTTTCCTTGCAAACCCGGCAGGGCTTGCCGTCCACGCGACCCGTGCCGTTGCACATGACGCAGCTCATGTCCACTTCGGCGCTGGGCTCGGTAAAGGGGAAAAAGCTGGGGCGAAAACGCATCTTCACGTCCGCGCCAAAGGTGGTCCGGATAAAGGCATTCAGGGTACCGCGAAGATCGGCCATGGTCACGTCCCGGTCCACCAGAAGGCCCTCGATCTGATGAAACATGGGGGTATGGGTCAGGTCGGAATCCCGCCGATAGACCTTTCCAGGAGCAATGATGGCCACAGGCGGTTTCTGCCGTTCCATGGTCCGGACCTGCAGGGGCGAGGTCTGGGTACGCATGAGGATCTTGTCCGTGATGTACAGGGTATCCTGCATGTCCCTGGCCGGATGGTCCGGCGGCAGGTTCAAGGCCTCGAAATTGTAGAAGTCGTTTTCCACTTCAGGTCCGGAAACCACCTCGAAACCCAGGCCCGTAAAGGTCTTGCAGATGTCGTTCATCACCAGGGTGATGGGATGCAGCGAACCCTGGTCAGGAGTGCGTCCGGGAATGGTCGGATCAAACCCGGCCAGGGATTCCCGCTCCTGAGCCTGTTCGAGTTCCTGCTTTCTGGTCTCCCAAAGCTGCATCATCCCGGTCTTGACCCGGTTGGCGGCCTTGCCCACTTCGGGACGCTCTTCTGTAGGCAATGCTCCCACCTGGGGCATAAGCCCGGCCAGAGCGCCCTTGCGTCCCAAAAACCTAACCCGGATCGCTTCCAGGTCTTCCAAAGAAGAAACCTGGCCGAGGGCCTTTTCAAGCTCCCCGACCAGGCTCTCCAACATTTCGATCAATGCTTGTCTTGTCACGCTAATTCACTTTTGCTTTGGCCATTTCAGCCAACTTGGCGAAGGATCCCTTATCGTTGACGGCCATATCGGCCAGCATCTTTCTGTTCAGTCCGACCTCGGCCTCGGAGAGACCGTGCATGAACCGGCTGTAGGAAATGCCGTGTTCCTTGCAGGCTGCGCTGATGCGAAGAATCCAGAGCTTGCGGAATTCGCGCTTTCTCTGTTTGCGGTCACGGTAGGAGTAGACAAGAGCCCGCTCAACCGTTTCCCGCGCGGTACGATACAGCTTGCTTCGGGCTCCGCGGTAGCCCTTGGCCATCTTCAAATATTTCTTGTGCCGCCTGTTTGCGGCCTTGCCTCTTTTAACACGCATGGTAAAGCCACTCCTTTAGAAAATAGTGGGGACGAGCCGTTTGACGGATTTGAGCGTGCTCTTGTCCATGGTAGTGGACTGACGCAGTCTTCGTTTCCGTTTGGCGTTCTTCTTGGTCAAAATGTGCTGGCTATTGCTCCGGTTCCGCTTGACCTTGCCGGTGCCGGTCGTGGTGAACCGTTTGGCAGCACTCTTGTTGGTTTTCAGCTTAGGCATACAACCCTCCTGTAATGAACTCATTATATATCGAAAAAACGGATGCTTGTAACGGGAAGGTACACCCGCTTTCATGATTATCTTTTCAAAAAAGGCACAACCCCGCCCCGCAACCAGATCCATGTGTCCTGCCGGATAGTCCGGGGACAAAAAGAAAGCGCACAGCCTGGAAACGCAGAGGAGTCTCTTATTTGGTTTTGGGCAACGGCGTCAAGAGCAGATGCATGGACCGCCCTTCGGACCTGGGGGCCTGCTCCACCTTGGCGATATCCTTGACCAGCTCGGTAACCCGCTGCAGCAGGGCATAGCCACGATCCTTGTGGGCCATTTCCCGACCACGGAAAAAGATGCTTACCTTGCACCGGTTTCCTTCATCAATAAACCTGCGGATATGCCGAACCTTGGTCTCAAGGTCATGATCGTCGGTCTTGGGACGAAACTTGATTTCCTTGAGCTGGATGGTGGTCTGCTTTTTCCGGGCAAGTTGCTGCTGCTTTTTCTGCTGATACTGATACTTCCCGTAATCCATGATCTTGCACACCGGCGGGCGTGCATTGGGAGCCACTTCCACAAGATCGAGCCCCTGTTCTTCAGCCGTTTGCAACGCCTGATGCGTGGGCATGACGCCAAGCTGGGTTCCGTCATCGGTCACTACCCGTACTTCACGAACTCGAATCTGCCTATTCCTTCGGGCCTTAGTAGATTGTATAGCTCATTCCTCCCTTTTTGAACGGCTCCAAGGTATCGGCCGTTACCAATTCAATGACTTCCTCCAGGGGCATGGCCCCCAGATTCTTACCATTTCTCAGCCGGACGCTGACAAGACCCTGTTCGATCTCTTTTTCGCCAACAACCAGCATATATGGAATCTTGGCCATCTGGGCCTCGCGGACCTTGTAGCCAAGTTTCTCGTTACGCAGATCGGCCTCCACACGGATGCCGCCTTGCTTGAGAATGGAGAGCACCTTGCTGGCATACTCGTTGTGCATCTCGGTCACGGTGAGAATCCGTGCCTGCACCGGGGCCAGCCACACGGGAAAGGCTCCCGCGTAATGCTCGATGAGGATGCCCAGAAACCGCTCCACCGCACCGAGAATGACCCGATGCAACATGACCGGCCTGTGCCGTGCACCATCCTCACCTATATAGACCAGATCGAAACGCTCTGGCAAGGTGAAATCGCATTGAATGGTTGCGCACTGCCATTCACGTCCCAGGGCGTCCTTGACCTTGACGTCAATCTTGGGCCCGTAAAAGGCTCCGTCTCCGGCGTTGATTTCATACTCCAGGCCGGAACTTTCCAGCGCCTGCTGCAGGGCCCCGGTAGCCCGATCCCAATCCTCGTCCGTGCCAATGGATTTTTCCGGCCGGGTACTGATCTCCATGGAATATTCGAACCCGAACAATTCCATGACATCCTGAACAAAGGCAATGACTCCCTTGATCTCGTCCTGCAACTGATCGGGACGGCACAGGATATGGGCATCATCCTGGGTGAATTCGCGAACCCGGAGCAGACCGTGGAGCACCCCGGATTTTTCATGGCGGTGCACGTTGCCCAGCTCGAAATACCTGATAGGCAGATCCCGATAGCTGCGGATCTGGGACTTGTAGATGAGCATGTGGGACAGACAGTTCATGGGTTTGACCCCATAGGCCTGGCCGTCAATCTCCGTGAAATACATGTTTTCACGGTAGTTGTCGTAATGCCCTGATTTCTCCCACAACTCCCGACGAAGAATGATCGGCCCCTGCACAATGTCATAGCCGCGGCGCAAATGCTCCTTGCGCTCAAAGTCTTCGAGAATGGTCCGGACAAGGGCTCCCTTGGGATGCCAGATGGGCATGCCCGGAGCCGCCTCATCGGAAAAGCTGAACAGATCAAGCTGAGTGCCCAGCTTGCGATGGTCCCGCTTCTTGGCCTCTTCGATCAGATGGAGATGCTTTTTGAGATCCTTGGCCGTTGCAAAGGCGGTCCCGTAAATGCGCTGGAGCATGGGCTTGTTTTCGTCGCCCCGCCAATAGGCCCCGGCCACTGAAGTCAGTTTGAAGGCCCGGATGAACCCGGTAGAGGGCACATGGGGACCACGGCACAAATCCGTAAAATTTCCGTGTGTGTACAAAGAAACCGTTTCTTCGCCCAGATCGTCAATGATCTCAACCTTATAGGTCTCGCCCATGCCCAAAAACAATTTCTTGGCTGCATCAGCGGACATTTCAGTACGCTGAAACGGCTTGTTCGCCTGGATGGACTCGGTCATCTTGGCCTCGATGGCCGCAAGATCATCGGGCGTAAAGGACCGCTCATAATCAAAATCGTAGTAAAAACCGTTTTCCACAGACGGACCGATGGTCACCTTGGCAGAAGGAAACAGTTCCTTGACCGCCTCGGCCATGACATGAGCAGCGCTGTGCCTGATCACCTCAAGCCCGGCTTCGCTGTCCAGAAAAACCGGTTCCATTTCCCTGCATCCGGAAGGAACTTCACGGCCGAGATCCAGCAACGCGCCATCGCACAGACAGGCCACTGTAGACTTGAGCTTTTTTCCGGAAAGCACCTGTGCCAAAACGTCCTTGCAGGTCTGACCCGCCAGGACATCTCTTTCCTCGCCGTTGATCTTGATCATGTTCGCCGTCCAATGCTTCAAAGCTTAAAACAAGTTAGGGAGGCGTTAGCCTCCCTAATCGTCGATTTCTTACTTGGTAGGCGCGAGGAGGGTTGAACTCCTGACCCCTTGCACGTCAAGCAAGTGCTCTCCCACTGAGCTACGCGCCTACGCGTTGCGTGAAGAGGCTTTTTCCAGAAAGCCGTTCCCTTGTCAAGCAGGATTTGTCATTTTTCTGTTTTTCCTGTGACCGGGTTTACGAAACAGCAGAAAGAGGTTTTTCCGCCAGCGTTTGCATTATCTGATTGACCACTTTGTCAACGGCCCGTTGAACCACGAGGGTACAGTGATTGGCAAAGGTCATGGCATCTTCAACCTCGATGAGGATGATCCTCAAATCCCTGGGCATCTCTTGGGCAAAGAGCTCATACCCGGCCTTGAGAGTACCACCCAGCGTGGTCGCATGCGATCCGATCAGGGCCTGGTCGGTAAAAATATCATCGACAGCAAGGTCAAGAACTGTTCCCGGCTCATTGCCTAGCTGACAGCCATCCACGATAAAGGCCCTTTCATATCCCAGTACCTTGTCCAGGATCTCGAAACCAACGGTATACAGAATTTCCACGTCAACATCGCGATTCAGAGCACCTATGCGTTCCACGACCTCAAGTCCTGCCCGATCGTCCTTGAGCAGCGGATTGCCGATCCCCACCACAACCGTTCCGGCCTGTTGCGCAGCTCCGGACCCATCATCCATCTTCATGCAGGAAAACCTCCCTCTATCCAGCCGGCATCGGTCCGGCACGGTCACCAAAAGACAGCACGGTCCCAAACACGGGACCGTGCTGAGGGGATATCAACGGACAGCAATCAGAAGTTACGCATTTCTTTACGCAGCTTGCCTTCGCAATCCCGGATTTCAATCTTCAATGGCACACCACCGTTGACCGTATGCGTGGCACAGGCCAGACACAGATCATAAGGCCGAAAAGCCATTTCCACATAATTGAGCAGTTTTTCGTCCACATTGCCATCGTGGATAAAATGCCTGGCCGCCTTTTTCACTGCCAGGTTGATGGGACCATTATTATGGGTCGTGGCCACGATGAGATTGGCATCGGTGACAACGCCCTTGTCGTCCGTCTGATAGTGGTGAATCAGGGTTCCGCGTGGAGCCTCGATGATGCCCACGCCTTCACCGGTGATGTTGTAGTCCTGATTGACCGTATTGGGATCGGTGATGGCCGGATCATTGGCCAACGCTTTTATATGTTCGGCCGCATTGAGCAGTTCGATGGCCCGGGCCCAGTGGTAGGCCTGGATGTAATGGACTGGCCTGGCCCCGAAGGTGGCATGAAACTTTTCAAAGGCCTCCTGGGCCAAAGGGGTGTCCATGCCGCTGGCAACATTGAATCGGGCCAGGGGGCCGACACAATACATGTTGGTGCCTTCGCCTTCCACTATACCCTTCCATCCGCCAAGTTTCTTCTGGTAGGGGAATTTGAGATACGACCATGGCTGAACCCGTTCGGAAATAAAATCGAGATATTCCTTACCCTGAAACCTCCCGATCTCTTCTCCGTTCAATCCAACGACCTTCTGGGTCCCGTCATAATAGGTGATCCTGTCCTGATCATCCACGCTGCCCATGTAGTTCACAGGAATCTTGTACATGTCTCCGGTGACCAAATCCATGTACTTCTCGTTCTTGAGAACCACATCGTCGAAAATCTTCAGGGTCAGCTGGCCGAAATCAATGAGTTCGTCGGCCCAGGTATCGATCTGCTTGCGCTCTTCCTCGGTGAGCCGTTTGGACCATCCACCAGGCAGTGCGGCAACCGGATGGTTGGGCTTACCGCCCAGCATCTCGAAAATCTTGACAGCCAGCCCACGTTTTTTGAGCACGTCGCGGCCGATCTCGGCTCCAACCTTGCCGATAAGTCCGATAATATTCCGTTCGGCCGGTGAGGCCTCGGGTCCCACCACGAAATCGGGAAATCCCAGGGCATAGAGAATGACCGCATGGTCTTCAATGTAATGAGCGTTGAAAAACATCTCGCGCAGCTTGCGTCCGGTGGGTGTGGGCTCCACACCGAAAACCTGGTCCGAGGCCTTCATGGACGCAGTAAAATGCACCCCACGGCACACCCCGCAGATGGTGGAAACCGTGCGAGGGACTTCTTCAAGAGGCATGCCCTGGAGAAATTTCTCATAGCCGCGGAACTCGACCACCTGAAAGAAGGCGTCGTCCACGTTGCCCGCATCGTCAAGGAATATGGCAATCTTGCCATGTCCTTCCAATCGGGTGATGGGATTTATCTCTATTTTTTTCACGCAAATCCTCCTCAGCGATTCACTGAGTGTTGATCAAGAAGATTACAAAATTCTAAGATTTCAAAAATTGCAGACAAGGGAGTCGGGATATCCTTCGAATGAAACCTCCCGGCCCTTCATATTTTCCAACATCTTCAATTTCTTCAATCTCACAAATATCTCAACCATCGTGTTCAACAAGAAAGGCGCTACGCCTTGCTCTTGAGCCGACTGGCCGGAAGCGAATACCTGTACACGAGTTTGGAAAGGGTGGGGAATTTTTCCATCAACTCATCCACGGCCTCCTGACTGCCCAAAATGGATCCAATGGCACTGACGGCCTTGGCCCCGTAATCCGTGATTCCGGGAATAGGTCCGCCGCAGCCGCGACAGGGCATATTCACATTGAGGCATGATGCCCCGCAATCACCCTGGGTGATGGGTCCCAGGCAGAGATAGCCGTGCTGAAGCAGACACCCCTTTTCCTCGGGATGACCGTCAACCGTTCGTTTGACGTGCTCCACAGGCACTCGCTCCATGTTCTCGTTGGCAGGATTGCGCTTGCACACATCACAGACCGCTTTGCCGCTGGTGAGCCAGGATCCTTTAGGAGGCAGATTTCCGGAAATGATCAGCTCTACGGCCTTGGCCACGAACTCGTGATGCGGAGGACATCCGCCCACAAAATAATCCACATCCACCAGATCCTGGATAGTTCTGACCTTGTCCTGGAAAGCGGGAAGAGTCAGGTTATACTTGCCATCCAGGAGATATTCCGGCTGAGGATAAACATCCTCGGGATTTTCCGTACTAAAGGTATCCTTGTAAGCCTGCTGAAACAGCTCCCCTGTGGGATGGACATTGGCCATGCCGGGAATGCCTCCCAGGGCGGCACAGGCACCAAAGGCCACAAGAACCTTGGACTTGGCCCGCAGAACCTTGACCATGTGCTCGTGCTCGCTCAAGCGAACCATGCCGTCCACAAAGGCCAGGTCTATGGAGTTGTCCTCCATGGCTTCTAGATCTTTGTATTTCACGTCAGCCACAGTGGGAGCCCAGAAGACCACCTCAATATGTTCCAGTGCCCCGAGGAGGTTTTCAGAGAGGTCAACCATGGCCATCTCGCACCCGGCGCATCCGCCTGTGAGCAGAAAACCGAATTTTATCTTGTCCGCCATATTACTTGCCCTCCTTGACCGGATTGGGACCGAGCTTTTTGAGCTGCTCCGTATACTCGGTCATGACCTCGGCAAACTTCTTGCCCTCGGCACCGGAAATCCATTCCCAACGGAATCGTTCCTTTTCAAAACCAAATTCCTGAATCAGCTTACTGATGAGTTGCATCCGCCGATCAGTCTTGTAGTTGCCTTCCTTGTAGTGACAGTCGCCAAAATGACACCCGCCGATAAACACGCCGTCTGCCCCTTTGGACAGGGCATCCAACACATATTCAGGTTCCACGCGCCCCGAACAGGGGACCTTGATGAGCTTGACCGTAGGCGGATACTTGCAGCGCAAATTTCCGGCCAGATCAGCGCCCGCATAGGTGCACCACTGACAGGCGAATCCGACAATGTTCGGACTAAATTCCATTATTGAACCTCCTCTTGAACCTTGCGGTTGTCGTTGCAGATCTCGGCGATAATCGCATCCCGCGATGTTTTGCTGATGGCCGCCACTTCCTTGGGATCAAAGCCCATGGCCAAAGCCAGAAGCTGGGTGTAGTAGAAAACCGGAATCTCGTAATCGATCAGTCCACGTTCCCGGAACGTCTTCTGGGCACCGTCCATCTGCAGATAACACGAGGAACAGGTGGTCACGATCATATCGGGATCAGCCTCTTCCTTGATGGAATCGAACTTACGCTTGAGCAGCTCAAAAGACTTTTCCTGATCCGTACTGCGCATGGCACCCATGCCGCAGCAATCGGACAGGCGGCTGTAGTCTACCACTTCCGCTCCCAACGCCTGACACAACTCCACCAACTGCGTGGGGAAGAAAGGATTCTCCTCTTTCACCTCCATTACATCCGTAGGCCACAGAATGTGGCATCCGGGCTGGACAGCGATCTTGAGCCCCTTGAGGGAATATTTCACATGGGAAGCAATGGCTTCGGTCCCAATGATATCATGGAGCACATGGGCCACATGATAAACCTTGGATGTTCCCGTATAGGTCCTGCCAATGGAGGCCAGCCTTTTATTGACAGTGTCCTTTTTGCCGGGCTTGTGATCCATCATGTGCTTGGCCTCGCTGAGCACGCCAAAGCAGCTGTTGCATCCGGTCATCACGTCCACGCCTTTGTCTTCGCCCAGAATGATGTTCCTGGAAGAAATGGCCAACCAGGTATCCAGGTCAAAAGACGGTGCAGTGCCCCAGGCCGGACAGCACGTGGCTCCCTGGAGATCCACCGGTTCAATGCCCAAAGCGGGAAACACCTTGCGCATGGACTGCTCGATGTCCGGGGCCTTGAAGGGGATGTTGCATCCCAGATAAAGTCCGTATTTGTGCATGTTCCATTGCTCCTTGTTCTTAAAAGATGCCCAGGTCGGCCATGGGGCTTTCATCCAGCAATGTCTGGATTTCTTTCTGGGCCGCCTTGTTTTGCAGCGCCGTGGGCGGCACCGGGTTAAGACCCACCTTTTCCCGGTTGGCTGCCGTGGCATCGGTGGTCACGGCATGGCCGGTTTCGTACAAACTCATCTGCGGTCCAAAGGCCGATGCGGACATGGCCAGCTCGCCAGCCTGGTATCTGCGGTAGGCAAAAACCACTTCCTGGGGACGCACCCCCTGGGGACAGACTTCGGTGCACCGGTTGCAGGACTGACAGCCCCAAGTGGAGACCTCTTCAATGGTCTCTTCAAGCTGTCCGTTGAGAATTTTGCGGATGAGCAACCGGCAGAGAACAGGAAAACCGGCCTTGACCCCGGGACAGACAGCGGAACAGGCCCCGCACTGGACACAATTCCTGATACCGTCTCCTCCCAGATCCACGATGGTCTGGACGGCTTCTTTGATTTTGTCTTGATCTATCTTGATGGCAGGCATGAATGATCTCCTCTAGGCGGTGAGTGCCGCGATCTGCGAGAATATCTGATCCTCGGTATAGCCGTGCAGGACAATGGCGCCCGACGGGCAGGCCGCCGTGCACACGCCGCAACCGTGACACTGGGTGATATCGATCTGAGCCCTGGGTCGATCCCCATAGGGCTTGAGGGTTATGGCATCATAGGGACACAGGGGAACGCAGATGCCGCAACCGCTGCATTTTTCGGGATGGACCTCGGAAATGATGGGTTCGATCTTCACCTTGCCCTGAGCCAGCGGAACCGCAGCAGCGGCTGCCGCCCCCTTGGCCTGGGAAACCGTATCCGGAATATCCTTGGGTCCCTGACAGCAACCGGCCACAAAAAGGCCTTCCACCGATGTCTCCACCGGACCAAGCTTGGGATGAAGCTCACGGAAAAAATGGGCCCCGCAGAACTGCAACCCTGTCACCTGTGCCACCTTTCTGGCGTCTTCATTACTTTCAATAGCCGTAGCCAGAACGACCAGGTCCGACTCGTATTCCATGGGAGTACCGCTTTCCATGTCGTAGGCCAGGACTCTGAGCTTGTCGTCGGGCAGCATTTCCACCCCTCCGACCTTGCCCTTAAAAATGTTGATCCCCATCTTGCGAGCGCCCACATAGTACTCGTCGTAATCCTTGCCTGCGCAACGCACGTCAATGAAATGCATATTGATATTCAGATCGGGATACTTTTCCTTGAGAAGTCTGGCCTGCTTGATCATATACATGCAGCAGACCCGGGAACAGTAGGTATGATACCGCTCATCCCGGGATCCCACGCAGGAGACAAAGGTCAAGGTCTTGGGCTTGACCTGGTCTGAAGGACGCAGCAGCTTGCCTCCGGTGGGTCCCGTGGCCGAAATGATCCGTTCCAGCTGCAGGGCGGTAATCACATTGGGGGACTGGGGCGCGTATTCCTTGAACGACTCCTTTCCCATGACCTTGTATCCCGTGGCCACCACAATGGTTCCGATTTTCAACTCAATGAGTTCACCCTCGGGATTCAATGGAAGAGAACGATTAATGGCATCGGCCGGACAGGCCTTTTCACACGGAGCGAGCATGGGCTTGCCGGTTTTTTTGCTGATCTTGGGCTCGGTGCCGATCTTACGGCCCGCGCAGTTGATGCAATGCTCCATGTCAATGACCGCTTTCTTGGGAACGGCCTGGGGAAAATGAATATAGGCAGCACCCCTCTCATTCAGCCCACAGTTGAACTCATCGGGGACCTTGGCCGGGCAGGCTTCGGCACAGGCACCGCAGCCCGTGCACTTGTTCCAGTCGATGTAGGTCTGCTTCCTGCGAACCTTGACCGTAAAGTTACCGATATACCCGTCTACCGACTCCACTTCGGAATAGGTCAGCAGTTCAATGTTGGGATGGTTGCCGGCATCCACCATGACCGGCGTAAGGATGCAAGCGGAGCAGTCATTGGTGGGAAAGGTTTTGTCCAGCTGGGCCATGACCCCGCCGATGGAGGGCTGTTTTTCCACGAGATAGGTTTTATACCCCATACCGCCCAATTCCAGGGCAGAGAATATACCGCCCACTCCTCCACCGATGACCAGAGCCGTAGGCTCCACATCCACGAACTTGTCTTCCAGGGGTTTGAGGTGCGTGGCTTTGGCCACGGCACTGGATACGATCTTCTTGGCCTTTTCCGTGGCCCCTGCATGATCCTGCCCATGGACCCAGGAATCCTGATCCCTGATATTGGCCATTTCGAACAGATACTTGTTCAGGCCTGCGGCTTCACAGGCAGCCCTGAAAATGGGTTCATGGGTCCTTGGCGTACACGCGGCCACAACCACCCTGTCCACCAATCCGTCCCTGATGTCCTGCTTGATCATTTCCTGGCCCGTATCCGAACACATGAACAGGCTACGCCGGGCAAGGGCCACCCCAGGGAGGGTTTCAGCAAAGGCGCGAACCGCCTCCACATCAACCACTCCGGCGATGTTCGTGCCACAGTGGCACACATACACCCCAACTTTGACCATTGAGTCCTCCTTAGTATGTTGAAGATCTTCACCATGATGTCCCACGGTAGTGTCTCACACCAGCAAACACTCTACCGCACACTCCCAATGGAGCCGGACATGGCAAGAGATGGCACCTTGTTTTCCTGCCCATTGGCATGATAACAAAGATCACATGAACAAATGAGCCTTCCAAAAACGTATTGCAGATTGGTTGTAATGTGACGACCTGATACTTCTCACACAATCAGATTATAAACGGCCATGAAGTTCAAGATGGTGACGTCCAGACAATTTTTCACCATGCGCTCGCAGAGACACCAAGAAGCATTGCTTTATGCCAAGGCCAAAACCACAAAAACATCCAGAATTATCCAAGCACAACAACGATGGGCAAAGCAAGTCAACATGCGTAGTGCCCAACGTATAAACCATAAAATACAGCATATACCTTGAATTATGTTTTTCATCTCACCATAGATTGTTGCCAAAAAAATTGTCAAATAGGATTTATCCCCCATACAAACATGATCATATTTGAAAACACGATACATTTATTTTATCTATATTCATTTTTATTCGCATCAAAAATGTCTATGCACCTATAGATTGCCCATGGCCTTGCTTCTCAGAGATGCACAAGAGTTGAAAATGATATTTCTAAAGGGGGCGACAGATAAGGTTTGCAAACAGACATCTTTGGGATATTTGTCGGGCCATGGACAACGAACGATTCACCCGACAAATCGATTTCCTTCTGGAATTGGACAAGCTCAAGGATGTCAGACGGCAGTCGCGGATCAGGCCCAGCCTGCGGCGGGAAAATTCGGCCGAGCACAGCTGGCATATTGCCCTGATGGCCCTGGTGCTGGGACAGGATTACGGGGAGGATGTGGATCTTTTCCGCGTGGTGACCATGCTTCTTCTCCACGATATCGTGGAGATCGACGCGGGCGACACCTATGCCTACGATCCGGAGGGATACAAGGACAAGGAAGCGCGGGAACAAGCAGCGGCCGAACGGATTTTCGGCCTGCTTCCCCACGATCAGACCCAGGCGTTACGCAACCTGTGGGAAGAATTCGAACAGGGCCAGACCCGTGAAGCCAGATTCGCCCATTCCATGGACCGGCTCATGCCCCTGCTGCACAATTATTATTCCCAAGGAACAACCTGGAAGACCCATGGAACCCTGAAAAGCCAGGTCCAGAAGCGCATGGCCAAGATCAGGGAAGCCTCACCGGAACTCTGGCAATTTGCCGAGGATATTATTGACAAGGCGGTACGCCAGGGATTTTTGGCCGAGGGCTGACCACGTTTGCGGCATGCGCTGCCGCAAACGTGACGATATGCTGAAGATACGGAGGTTCACGCGATGAATAAGGAAAGAATCGGCTGGATCGGAACCGGGGTCATGGGCGAACCCATGTGCGCCCACCTGATGGAAGCCGGATACCCCATGCGGGTGTACAACCGAACCCGGGAAAAAGCCGCCACCCTGATCGCCCGTGGAGCTGTCTGGTGTGATTCCCCGGCAGAGCTGGCCTGTGAATGCGATATGGTTTTCTCCATTGTCGGCTTTCCCGAGGATGTAGCCGGCGTGATTCTGGGAGAAAACGGGGTATTGTCCACCCTGCCCCAGGGAGGGATCATCGTGGACATGACCACATCACGACCATCATTGGCCAAGGCCATTTATGACGAGGCAGCCCAACGGAACATCGCGGCCCTGGATGCCCCAGTTTCCGGTGGCGACCTGGGCGCGCGCCAGGGAACCCTGGCCATCATGGTGGGGGGAGATCAGGCCGCCTTTGACCGGGTCCTGCCCTTGTTGCACATCATGGGTAAGACCATTGCCCTCATGGGCGGTCCCGGATGTGGCCAGCACACCAAGATGACCAACCAGATCCTCATTGCCGGAACCATGATCGGCGTGGTAGAATCCTTGCTGTACGCCCAAAAAGCCGGTATGAACATGGACGAGGTCATCGACATCATCGGAAGCGGCGCCGCCTCCTCATGGTCCATCAACAACCTGGGACGCAGAATCGCCAAACAGGATTTTGAGCCCGGTTTTTTCATCAAGCATTTTATAAAGGATATGGGCATTGCCCTGGATGAATGCCAGGCCATGAACATCAATCTGCCCGGCCTTTCCCTGGTCCATGACTTCTACAAGACCGCAGCCGACCAGGGCATGGAGCACAAGGGCACCCAGGCTTTGTTCAAGGTCCTTGAGGCCATGCAGAACCGATAAGCAGCATGACCCTCCTGTCTTGAAAAGACGCAACAAATCTTATGGAGTATATGCTATGGAAGTAACACCTGAGATCATGACCTCCCTTATGACATTTGCCCAGCAGCACCCGGAAGAGCTGAACAAGGTTATTGCTATTATTCAGGCCCAGGGAGACCCGCTGGAAAAACTTTTGGATGCCGTAAATACCATTTTCCAGGAGATAGATTCCTAATTATGCGGTGAGGGGTGCCCCTATCTGCCCTCTTTCACCACCACGCCAACAGGAGGAGAGCTCATGGCTGCAGATCGCTCAACAGACATTGCCCAGACGTTTCGCGATATCAACCGGACCAGAAGGGACATTTACAAAAAGTATCAGGATTTTTCCAGGGAGCTCAAAAAAAGTTCCTCCCTGGATGACAAGGTGCAGCATCTGATCTTACTGTCCAACGCCATCATTTCCCAATGTGACATGTGTATCGCCCTGCACGTTCAGGGGGCAGCCACCAGTGGCGCAACCAAGGATGAAATCATTGATGCCGCCTGGCTGGCCGTGGCCATGGGAGGAAGCCCCAAAATGATGTATCTGCGATATGTATACGACGAAATCGCAGCCATTTTTGACGAGGACGAGTAGCAGGCAACACGCTTGGCCCCGCCGGCAGATATGACAGAAGCGCCCGGCATCCGTCTTCCGGATGCCGGGCGCTTCTATAAGGTAACGTAAAGAAGGTGCCTACCACGCAGGAATGGGCTCCTGGGGTTCGGTCAAGAGAAAGGACCCTTCCTGGATCCATTGCTTGAGCATGCGGGCGACTTCCAGTGATTTGGTATGGCTGGTCACGGGAACGGTCGGTACGCGCTTGCCGTTGATATCCACAAAGCCGCTCTTGAGCTCGGCAAAGGTGGCGTGCTTCAGGATATTGCCGTTGGCCCGGGGATAGTCATAGCCGTAGTCGACAATGGGCATGTGGATATTCTCGTCCCCGACTCCCGTGTACCACGCCATGTCCTCATTGAGGATGGGAATGGGAATGCCCAGGCCAATGGCCATGGAAACCCCATAGCCCACAATGCTGACCCCGCGCAAAAACTCCGGCTTCATCTGCTTGAGATCCCCCTTGACCATGAGGGTCCCCGCACCGGTCAGGGGAATGCCCCGTTCGTTGCGCTGGGGATCAGGGACATGCTGGGTTCCCGGGCCCAGCACATACCCGACACCGCCTCCCAGAAAGATCCTGGTTCCAAGACCAATGGTTTTGAAATAGGGATCATTGAACAAGGGACTCAAGGCACCGGCCGTGGCAAAATTGGCGTTTCCAAAATGAGACTTGAGGGGTCCCATGTAGGTGTACTTGACCTTGTCCGTGCTGTTCACCGCACAATTGTAGTTCTGATAGCCATTGCGCGGATTGAGCAAAACCGCATCCCGCAGATCGTTCAAGGTGATATCCCGTTCAAGGCGTGTTCGGGGATAACAATCCGTGCCATAGGCCTCTGCCTTGAGATGCACGGACTTGCCCCTGACTAGGTCCTCGATGACATGGGCCCCGCCATACTTGAACGTTCCCGGATACACCTTGTTCAGCGGATCGTCTTCACTGGGTTCGGTTGCGCCAAGATAGGAATCCACGGCAGCCAGCCCGGCAAAACAGGGAACCCCGTTGAGCCAAACCCTTGAAGTCTTGATGGTCGGCGGACGTTGACCAATATTGAACAGCAGCCCCGAGGAGCACATGGGAGAAAAGGTGCCGGTAGCCACAACATCAACCTTTTTTGCAGCCTTGACCTTGCCTTCGGTCCGAACTAGTTTTGTCATTTCCTGCGCATCAAGGACCACGGCTTTGCCGGCTTTGATCTTTTTATTGATTTCCGTGATGGTCTTGGTAACTATGAATTCTTTTCCCATGTGTCATTCCTCCTCGTAAACAACGTTCGATTCGAACCTACAACAATCCGGCTACACGGGCAACCATTTGCTCAAAAACCCTTTTGCATGCTTTTGTGGTGATTTTTTCCGTAATGGTAAAGGAAATACGTCGAATCCTGAAGCAGAAATTCGAAGAGGAAGAACTCAAACGCTGGTTTGATCCTCTTGATATTTCTTTAAACGACTCACAAGTGGACGTGAGCTTTCCTCACACATTTTTTATGAACATGTTCATCAAAACATACAAGCACCATTTCGAGGATGCAGTTTCAAAATGTTTTGATAACAAAGGAAATATAAGATATTGCGTTTCAAATCGTAATAACAAAAATAAAAATCAATTCATACAACAAAAAATAACAACCGATAATACAAAAAACAATACAAGCAGTGATGTAGATTTTACATCATTCATAGTGAATCATAAAAATTATTTTCCTTTTGCGTCTGCCCAAGAGATTGTATCAAAAAAGGAAACCGTCTATAATCCCTTTGTGCTTTACGGAAAAAGCGGTTCCGGAAAAACCCACCTCTGCAAAGCCATACTCAATGCGTTGCAGAAAAGGAGTCCAGCAAAGACGCTTTTTTGGGGTACCCTTTCCCAGCTTCACAAACAGGTCAGCGCCCCCTTTGGCATGCAGAAAATACTCGATGCCGAGGCCCTGATTATTGATGATTTCCAAGAATTGGAGTCGGTTATCAATTTTCAATACGATTTTTTATCCATATTCAACGCCTTTCACGATGCCAACAAGCAGATCATTCTGGCCACCAGCAAGCGCATCCAGGAAATGAGCCTTTTGGAACCCGGCCTCAAATCCCGTCTGGGATGGGGGTTGATGGTGACCCTCAAGCGTCCGGATCTTGATGTCCGCTTGCAGTTCATCCGTCAAACCTGTGAACAGCGTCACATTGATCTCAGTGCCGAACAAATGCTCACCCTGGCCCAGCATTTTTCGGACTTTCGCAGCTTGCAAGGGTGTCTGCTGAAGATTCTGGCCTTCCAGAATCTCATTTCGCCCCAGATGGCGCAAGAAGATTTCATCAATATTCTCAAAGGACTTGATGCTCAGGCCAATACGGAACTCACCCATGAAATGATCATCGCGGTGGTTGCCGACCATCTGGGAGTACCCAGCTCGAAAATGCTGTCCTCCACCCGCAAACACGACATTGTCCTTGCGAGGCAGGCAGCCATGTACCTGTGCCGGAAACTGCTCAACTACTCCTTTCCCCATATCGGGAGTATCTTTGGCGGCAAGGATCACAGCACGGTCATTTATGCCTGCCGAAAAATGGAATCACTGCGGGCGGCAAAGCCCGAAATGCGACACCAGCTCGATACATTGAGCAAAAAATGCCGGGAAACCCAGCAAAACCGTGCTGGTCATCCCGACCAGAATCATCTTTTCCAGACCACATGAACAAGCAGCATCTCAACCGTTCGTAAGTATTCTTGTACCGGGGTACGATAGCCAAGCCCACGACCACGTAAGGAGTTCATCATGAAATGCCAGGTTCTCAAGGAAGATATTGTCGAAGGCGTCCAGCTGGCCGCCAACATCATTCCTGCCAAAACCGGAACCGCCTATTTGCGGACCATCTGGCTGGAAACCCGGGAAAACACCCTCACCATCATGGCCACTGATTCGAACATCGAATTCACCGGCACCTATCCGGCCCAGACCCTGGAAGCCGGTCGGGTTGGTATCCATGGCAAAAAATTCAGTGATCTCATCCGCAAGCTTCCTCCCGGGGAACTGACTTTTGAAGCCGATCCTGACGGCCCGACCATCCTGATCCATCAAGGTAAGAAAAAATACAAACTTCCCCTGAATAATCCGTCCTGGTTCCAGGAATTCCAGGCCATGCCCGAAGAAATCGGAGGCACCTGGTCGGGCGAACTCCTGCAACGAGTCATCGACAAAATTGCCTTTTGCATCAACGACGAAGAGGATACCGGGGCCATGAACTGTATCAAATTCACGCCCCTTGTCGAAGGCGTTGTGGAGGTGTGCGGCATGAACGGGCATCAATTCGGCATGATCCGGTTCACAACTCCCGACATCCATGTATCTTTGGGTACAGAAGGAGTCCTCATCGCCAAAAAGGATTTAAATGAGATAGCC
This sequence comes from Desulfoplanes formicivorans, assembly GCF_001748225.1. Classification (NCBI taxonomy): domain Bacteria; kingdom Pseudomonadati; phylum Thermodesulfobacteriota; class Desulfovibrionia; order Desulfovibrionales; family Desulfoplanaceae; genus Desulfoplanes; species Desulfoplanes formicivorans. The sequence goes on along the minus strand of NZ_BDFE01000015.1, from coordinate 348,098 downwards.
AAATGGCTCCGACCCGAGGACATTGCCGTGAGCCTGGGGGCAAAACGGATGTTTTTGCGCTCGGCCAAGGGCCATGAACTCATGAGCGTGCCCCGCAGAACGCATGAATTTCCCGACTACCGCAATTTCATCGATAGTTACGAAAGTTTGTTTCAAAGTACCCTGGAAGTTGACAAATACGAGCTCACCGACGCCCTGGAGCGCATCAGTCTGTTCAATACCCAATCGAGTAAATCCACCTATCTCCACTTCAATCCAACAGAGCTGGGCCTGTCATGTCATGGGCAAGAATTTGGCGAAGGATCGGAAATCATTGCCGCCCAATTCCAGGGCAATCTGGACATGATAGCCATACCCACCCGAATCCTTCTGGAAATCCTGTCTCATTTCACGTCAACCAAAATCACTTTCCGGCTGGCTGGCCCTCTTGATCCGTGCAAAATCACCGGTCAAGACGATCCCGATTATTTCGTGATCACCATGCCCGTGGAAATCACCGAGGATACCTATTACACGGAAGAAGAGGACGCCTAGACGATATGACGCATGGCCCTTTTCCGTGTTGCATCACCCTCCCGGAATCACCTGAACCTACGAGTAAGAAAACGCATGAACACACCCGAAACGACTGACTACAACGCAGGCAGCATCACTATTCTGGAAGGACTGTCCGCCGTCCGCAAACGTCCTGCCATGTATATCGGCAGCACGGATACCCATGGACTGCACCATCTGGTCTACGAGGTCATCGACAATTCCATTGACGAGACCATGGCTGGATATTGCAACCGCATCAAGGTTCGCGTCCATCTGGATAACAGCGTGACCATCTCCGATAACGGGCGGGGTATCCCCGTGGATATTCACCCCAAAGAAAAGATTCCAGCGGTCCAGGTGGTCATGACCGTGCTCCATGCCGGCGGCAAGTTCGACAACGACAGCTACAAGGTTTCCGGCGGGCTTCACGGGGTGGGTGTTTCCGTGGTCAACGCCCTTTCCGAAACCCTGGAGGTGACCATCCACCGCAACGGTCAGAAATACCGACAGCAGTACAAAAAGGGCGTCCCTGTTTCCGAACTCACCGTTGTGGGCACCACCGACAGGACAGGAACAACCATCAAGTTCCGGCCTGACGAAGAAATTTTCGAAGACCTGAACTTTCAGTACGAGGTCCTGGCCAAACGTTTTCAGGAGCTGGCCTATCTGAACAAAGGTGTGGCCATTGAATTCACGGATGAAAAAACCCAGACCAGCCAGACATTCCATGACGAGGGGGGCATTGTCTCCTTTGTGCGGGACACCAATGAAACCAAGGGATTTCATCCCATTATCTACGGGAAGGGTGAAGTGGACAACGTGTTCGTGGAATTCGCCATGCAGTATTCCACCGGTTACAAGGAAAACATGTTCACCTTTGCCAACAACATCAGGACCAAGGAAGGCGGGACCCATTTGCAGGGGTTTCGTTCAGCCCTGACCAGGGCGGTAAACACCTATATCCAGAACACCGACCTGCCCAAGAAATTCAAGGAAAAACTCTCGGGTGATGATGTACGCGAAGGACTGACCACGGTCATCAACGTGCGTATTCCCGATCCGCAATTTGAAGGGCAGACCAAAACCAAACTCGGCAACAGCGAAGTGGTCGGGTATGTGGCCGGCATCGTGTACGAGCAGCTTTCCACCTTTTTTGCCGAACATCCCAAGGAAACCAAACAGATTCTGGAAAAAGTCGTGGATGCCTCCAGGGCAAGGCAGGCCGCCCGCAGGGCAAGAGAAATGGTGCGGCGCAAGGGGGCCCTCGGGGATCACTCCCTGCCGGGCAAACTGGCAGATTGTCAGAGTCGCAAACCCGAGGAAAGCGAGGTGTTCATTGTCGAGGGCGATTCTGCAGGCGGTTCGGCCAAGCAGGGCAGGGATTCCAAATTCCAGGCCATTCTCCCCTTGCGCGGTAAGATCTTAAATGTGGAAAAGACCCGATTCGACAAAATGCTCCAAAACAAGGAAATCAAGGCCCTGATCACAGCCATGGGAGCAGGCATCGGGGAAGACGCCATCAACCTGGACAAGCTGCGCTATCACAAAATCATCATCATGACCGATGCCGATGTTGATGGAGCCCATATCAGGACCCTGCTTCTGACCTTTTTCTTCAGACAGTATCAGGAGCTCATCAACCAAGGGCATATTTACATTGCCCAGCCCCCCCTGTACCGTGTCAGCAAGGGAAAATTCGAACAGTACATCACCTATGAGGAAGAAATGGACCGGTTTCTCATTGACCGGATCAGTTCCCAGGAAACCGTGAAAACCGAACAGGAAACATTGCTCACTGGTGACGAGCTCAAGGAATTGTTGACGACCATCACCAGAATCCGCGACAATCTTGCGGATATTGACAACATAGGCATCGACACAACCCTGTCCCGCCACCTGTTTTCCTTTGACACCAAACTCTCGCCCGACAGTTTTCATAACGGCGAGGTGGCAAAACTTCAGGAGTACATGGCCTCGTGGGGATATACCCTGGACATTTCACGGGAGATCCTGGACAGCGAAGAGGATGAAGAACCCAGAATATTCCTCCATTTTACCGACGCCAACGAGCATATCGTGCGTATCGGTGCCGAGTTCTTCAATTCAAAACTCTACAAGACCACCTATGGACTGTACCAGTCGGTGCGGGCAAAAAGTCCGGGATGTTCGTTTACCATTCTTGATGCCGACAATGAAAAGGGCATACCGGTCAAGAGTCCTTTTGAGCTGTTGTCCCTGATCATGGAAAAAGCGAAAAAAGGGCTGCATATCCAGCGGTACAAAGGTCTTGGTGAAATGAATCCCGAACAGCTCTGGGAAACAACCATGAACCCGGAAACACGGAATCTTCTTCGGGTAACCATTGCCGATGCGGCCGAAGCTGACGAGCTTTTTGTCAAACTCATGGGTGACAAGGTCGAACCCCGACGGGACTTCATCGTCAAAAACGCCCTCTCGGTCACGGATCTGGACATATAACTTCACCACCGCCCCGAATCGAGCCATTGAATCATCCATCCCCGAACAAGAAAGGGGGCACATCTTGCAAGCGAGGAAAACGTGTTAAACGATGTCAGTATAGAGAAAGAAATCAAAAAATCTTACCTGGAATATTCCCTGAGCGTCATTGTGGGACGAGCCATTCCGGACGTGCGCGACGGTCTCAAGCCGGTCCACCGCAGAATTCTCTATGCCATGCACGAGCTTGGCAACACCTACAACCGGCCGTACAAAAAATCGGCCCGTGTTGTTGGTGACGTCATTGGTAAGTACCATCCCCATGGTGATTCAGCGGTTTACGACGCCCTGGTCCGCATGGCCCAGGATTTCAACATGCGCGATCCCCTGGTGGATGGGCAGGGCAACTTCGGCTCCATTGACGGCGACTCGGCCGCAGCCATGAGGTATACCGAGGCACGCATGTCCCGGCTGGCCGGAGAGTTTCTTGCGGACATCGAAAAGAACACGGTCACGTTCAGGCCCAATTACGACAACAGCCTTCAGGAACCCGAAGTCCTGCCGACCAAGGTGCCCAATCTGCTCATCAATGGATCTTCGGGAATCGCCGTGGGCATGGCCACCAATATCCCCCCCCACAATCTGGTGGAAATCGTGGACGGCGTGCTGCTGGTTCTGGACGAGCCCGAAACCAGCATGAGCGATCTGATTCGCGTGGTCAAAGCACCGGACTTTCCCACGGGCGGGCTTCTCTACGGCCGGGACGGCATTGCCGAGGCCTACAGAACCGGCAGGGGCAGTGTAAAAATACGGGGTCGCGTTCAGGTAGAAGAACGCAAAAACGGCCTTGAATCCATTGTTATCACGGAAATTCCCTACGCTCTGAACAAATCCAAACTGGTGGAAAAAATCGCTGCCCTGGTCAATGAAAACAAGCTGGAAGGCATCAGCGATCTGCGGGACGAATCCAACCTGGGCGGCATCCGCATTGTCATTGATCTGAAAAAGACAGCCTACGCAGATGTCATCATCAACAAGCTTTACAAGTATACGGCATTGCAAACCAGCTTCGGCATCAACATGCTCGCCGTGGTCAACAACCGGCCCCAGCTCCTGAATCTCAAGCAGATACTGGAATACTTCATCGACTTCCGCAAAGAAGTCATTGTTCGTCGATCACGGTTTGACCTGGCCAAGGCGGAACACCGGGCCCATATCCTGGAAGGATTGCGCATCGCCCTGGACAATATTGACGAGGTGGTAACCATTATTCGCGCTTCGAGCACGCCCACCGAAGCCAAGATGCGTCTGGGCGAACGGTTCGAGCTTTCCGACATCCAGAGTCAGGCCATATTGGACATGCGGCTGCAACGCCTGACCAATATGGAGCGGGAAAAACTCATTGCCGAATATACCGAACTGCTCAAACGCATCGAGTTTTTACGCAGCATCATTGAAAACCCTGAAGTCCTCAAAGGCGTCATCCGTGACGAGCTGCTCGCCCTCAAGGAGACGTTCGGCACCCCTCGGCGCTCGGAAATCATGGCCCACGACCCCGACAGCATTGATATCGAGGATATCGTGCCCGACGACGACATGGTCATCACCCTTTCCAACAAGGGGTATATCAAGCGTACCGGCCTGCACAACTACCAGCAGCAAAAACGTGGCGGTGTGGGCATTGCCGGGGCCTTTTCCACGGACAAGGATTTCATCTCCCAACTGCTGACCACGAGCAATCATCAATACCTGAATTTGTTCACCAACACGGGCCGCATGTTCCAGATCAAGGTGCATGAAGTCCCGGAAGGCGGCAGAACGGCCAAGGGCATTCACGTGGCCAACCTGCTTTCCCTGGGTGAAAACGAACGGGTGGCCACGGCCATGACCTATCGGGAATTTCCCGAAAACAAGTACTTTTTGTTCATCACCCGCAACGGCATTGTCAAAAGATCGGCCATGGACCTGTACAAGAATGTCCGCAGCCAAGGGCTCATAGCCGTGGGGCTCAAGGAAGATGATGAGCTTTTGGCCGTCAGGGAAGTTGCCCAGCAGGACGAAATCATCCTGGTAACCAAGAACGGATTTTCCATCCGGTTTGACTGTTCCGAGGTCCGTTCCATGGGACGGAGCGCGGCCGGGGTCAAGGGAATTACCCTCAGACCAGGCGACACGGTTGTTGCCGGGGTCATCCTGTCCGAGACCGGCAAGCGGGAGCTTCTGACCATTGCGGAAAACGGCTACGGCAAAAGAACCCATGTGGACCAGTTCCGCAACCAGTCCCGCGGGGGCAAGGGAATCATCAACATGCGCATCACCCCCAAGACCGGGCCTGTTGTCAGCGCCCTCATGGTGGACAATGAAGACGAAGCCATCCTCCTGACTTCCGGCAACAAGATCATCCGCATAGGCATCAATGACATTTCCCTGGTTGGCCGGGCAACCCAGGGCGTACGGTTGGTCCGCATGGGTGACAATCAGACCCTTATCTGTTGCGATCTGGTGGAAAGGGACGAGGATCGCGATACCTCCCGTTGATCAGTGAACACCCTCTTGACTACATACACCAGAGCAACCATCAGTGCCGCCCAGGGCCTGATGGTTGTTCTGGTTTTCATGTTCCTTGTGGTCTTCCTCCAGGGATGTCAGGAAGGCGACGCAGGCCACCCCTTCCTGACCCAGGGAGAGCAGGCCATGAGCCAGGGTAGATTTCAGGAAGCCACCACGGCCTACCAGAACTATCTCCAAAAATATCCACAGGGAAAGGAACGCTGGACGGCATGGCAGCGACTGGTGACCATCAGCCGCGACATCCTCAAGGATGCGGATACGGCCAGCAAACTGCTGGCCAGCATGTATCTTGAATTTGGAGAGGATCCCCTTCGCGCGGTTGCCATTCTCCTCCAACAGGCCGCCCTTCAGGCAGAACAGGGAGATACGGAAACCGCCCTGGCCACCCTGGAAAAGGGACTATCTCTGCCCCATCTTCCGCCGGAACAACAATGGGAACTCATCTCTGCCCAAGGCAAAACAGCCTTTCAGGCCCAACGTTTTGACCGCGCACACAGCTGTCTTGTCAAAGCCCTTCCCCTGGCTCCTGACCAGCCAAGCTATCTGAAAACAGCCCATCTTGCCGGTCTCGCTCTGGTGTGCATGGATGAGTACGACAAGGCCGAACAATTCCTTGCCACCGTGTATGCCGATGCCGCTTCCGGTCCCTTGCGCGCCAGAATCGGCATGACCCGCATTGACATTGCCGAACACCAGGGCCGCCTGAACGATGCGTTGCACCTGCTCCAGGAGATCAAACCCGATTATCCCAACCCCAGGGCCCTTGAAATCCGTGAACGTGCCCTGACCGCCCCCGCATCCTGAAGACCCCATGCAGCCTTTTCGAACCGCATGGGCCCGCCTCAGAGCATAACACGGGGGTTTGTTTCCTTGTCCTTGAGTTGTTCCTGATCAATACCATCGGCTCAACCCTGCTCCACGAAGATCAGTCTTTTTCTTCCTCAACACCGCGTTTGGGAACTCCTCTTCCCGTAACCAGCCAATCCACGGAAAAACCGGTTTCCAGCCCCACCTGGATCATCCAGTCAGCCGGAATCTTCTGATTCTTGAGGGCGTTGGATATGGACGTCGGACTGACATGCAAAAATGCGGCAAGCCCCTTGTTGGTGGTTGTGCCCGTTGCCTCCTTGAGACGTGCAAGCACCTTGTCCGGCCGTCTGAGATCACCCAGATGCGAAATGTCGCGAACCACCACATAAATCCTGCCCTCGGGAAAGTAGGCATCACAATACACGCCCCGAACCTCCATAAGAGCATAGTCCCTGGATGCCCGCTTGACCCGGAATTCACCCTGCTGAGGGGTCTTGGTCTGCACGATGCGCCGGATGAACCCCTGGGCCCTCTCCAGATCCTGGGGATGGATGATCTCGAAAACGATCTTCAGGTCCAGGTGGCGATACCGATCACTGTCCACCTGCGTGACCCCCGGGCGCAGGACCCGACCACGCCGACGAATGATCCGACACTGGGTATCCAGCACAAAAACAGCCTCATTGGCCGAGCTTATGTCGTCCAGGTAGCTGTTTTCCTTGGCAACCTGCAGGGATATGTCCTGGTAGATCCCCAGCAGCCCAATAACCTCCTTGTGGGTATCGTCAAAAAGAGGCGTATGAATGGCCCGGTACCAGATGCCGGGATTGGAGAAATGGGCAAGCATGGGAAGAATGATCTCCCTGCGCTCCTCAAAAACCGTTGTGGCGGTATAAATGAATCCCCGGGCCCTGGATTCGGGCATGAAATCAAAAAGCGTTCTTCCCACACAATCATCCTGTGTCTGGACGCCAATGAAGCGGCAAAACGCATCATTGGCGCAGACAATGGCGTGGTCACATCCCGCAACCCAGGCAATATCGGGCAACGCATTGATGATCTTGCTGAAGTCATGGATGAGCTTGCGGGTATAGGTAACATCACGCTGGACAAAATAGCCAACAACAACAGGTTTGCCCTGTCTGCTGACAAGATGGGAATTGAACCGGAAGGTTCTGGGTGTCCCGTCCTTGCAACGCAGGGTCACCTGACCGTTGACAATCTCTCCCTTGCTCTTGAGACGGCGTAAAATGCGCTGCTTGTCCCCGGGATTGAAATAAAAATCCGAGGTACCCATGGCCATGACTTCTTTGCGGGTGTATCCGCACATGGCGCAAATGCCCGGATGAATATCAATGATCTCTCCATCCATGCCAATGAGGTAGTTCATCTCTTCCTTGTATTCGAGATGCTCCCCCAGCCTTCCTTCCAGCTTGCCCAGGGCCAGCACAAAATGCTCCCGGCCTTCCCGTGTGTACACCTCCTGAACCCGCCAATGCATGAGCGTCCGGCCGAGCTTGGTATTTCCAGGAGTCCTGCATTGCAGCCGATAATCACCCAGGTGGGTGTCATTGAACAGTTTGTCCACCATGTCCCGGGCCTGGTCCACTTCCAGGGGGTCGAGAAATTCATAGATCAACCTGCCCACTGCCTGATCCGGCGTGATCCCGGACAGGGAACTCAGGGTGGGATTGATGTACAAAATACTCCCCTGTCGATCGAAAATGAGCCCGCAATCGCTGCTTCGGGCCAGGGCTTCGGTATAAAAGGAAAAGGCGTTCATGATGTTTCAAGGGTAAAGGATGAAAAAGTGCACAACAGTAGGCAGTGCTCAGTGCGCAGTGCGCAGTACGCAGGGAGGAAGTCGGTCAGATAAACGCGAGCTTCGAGAACTGACGTTATCCCGGCCAAGGACGAAATCTTGGGCGGGATAGGACTATTTATTGCCACACCCCGCCCGGTTTTGCCATTGAGCTAATCCCATCTGTGTACTGCGCACTGAGCACTGCCTACTATTTTGTGCCCTGCGTACTTTTTCCCTATTTCACCATCCGTGAAAGGATCAAGGAAATATTCATTAAAAATGAAAATTTCATCAAGAAAAATTCATTGAACTTAAATTTTTTTATGATACAAGCCCTTATTTCTTTCTTTACACAATCATCCCACAAGGAGTTGAGAATGAGTTGCAGGTGGCAAACTTGGGTGGCCATGGTCCTTTTCATACTGACCGCACCACATCTGGCCGGGGCCGCCGGATACGGCATTTACGAATGGGGTGCCAGGGGCCAGGCCCTTGGCGGCGCCATGACCGCACGGGGAGAGGACCCGTCCACCGTGGTCTACAATCCGGCCGGTATGACCCAGTTGCCAGGCACCCAGATGAGTGCCGGCATGACCATCATCCGGCCCTCGGGCACGGTCAACCCCGACGACTCTTCCCTGCCGGGCGGTGAAGGTGTGGACAACACCTGGGTCATCCCCAATGCCTATATCACCACCCAGCTGGGTGAACGGTACTGGTTCGGCGTGGGCTTGTATTCACGCACCGGGCTGGGCACGGAATACCGCAGCGATGAAGACTGGTTCGGCCGGTACAGCGCCCTGTACGCGGGTATCAAGCAGGTTTCCCTGACCCCCAACATGGCCATCAAACTCACGGACAGCCTGTCCATGGCCGTGGGCCTGGAAGTGGCCTATATTGAAGTCAATCTGCAGAACATGATAGATGCTGACCCAAATCAAGGACACTCAGGTGATTATGATGTCAAACAAAAACTGACAGGTGGTGACCCCGGGTACGGCTTCAACCTGGCCCTGCATTACAAGCCTTTGGACTGGCTCTCTTTTGGGGCCTCCTATCGCAGCGAAATTGATGTGACCATGCATGGCGATGCCGACTTCAGCAATATAGGACAAACAGCAAAAACACTAAATTTGGCACAACAATACAGCAAGGTACAAGGAACGTCGTTCACCGCCACAGAACCCTTGCCAGCCATGCTTTCCCTGGGAATCATGGTCAAGCCCGTGGACAAATTGAGCATTTCCTTTGATGTCCTGCGCACCTACTGGCACGCCTACAATGAATTGAAAATCGAATACGACGATTCGACTTCTTTGGGAAAAGATGAAGCTACTAGCCCCAAAAAATGGAAAGACGTGAACCGCTACCAGGTCGGTGTTGAGTACGCCCTGTTGGACTGGATGGATCTCCGTCTTGGGTATGTGTACGACGAATCCCCGGTGGATCCGGACCATGCCGAATATCAGATTCCCTCCAACGACCGCCAGATCTACAGCATTGGTTCGGGTTTTCACTGGGACGCCTGGACCATTGACGTGGCCTACAGCTATCTGACCGTCAAGGAACGGAATTTCAATGACAGCGAGGCATCAGGCGTGGAAGACAGCACCTTTGAAGACGGAGACTCCCACCTCTTTGCCCTCAACGTAGGCTACCGTTTCTAGTTCCCATTCCTTTCTCTCCGGCCAGGACCATGCGTATCCTTCAGATCACGATGGTCCTGGCCATCCCCTTGCCAAACCGCCCCTTACTGCCATCTCCCCAAAAAATTCCTTGCTTGCCGCACAAGTTGTTTTTAGAGTGGAAAATTATGGTTTGTCCCAAAGGAATCTCTTAAAGGTTCAAAAAGCCGACCAGGGCGGGGTACGCAGATCAATGCAATGGAATCACAAGGACTTGCTCGACATAGACCAACTGAACCGGGAGGAGATCGGGTATGTTTTCCAGGTTGCCGACCGGTTTGTGGAAGTGAACAAGCGACCGGTGAAAAAGGTGCCGGTCCTCAAGGGCAAATCAGTTGTCCTTTTTTTTGCCGAACCATCCACCCGCACCAAAACCTCCTTTGACATCGCTGGCAAACGCCTTTCCGCAGACACCTTTTCCCTGACCAAAACAGGCAGTTCCCTGCAAAAGGGAGAAACCCTCAAGGACACGGCCCTGACCCTGCAGGCCATGTCCCCGGATGCCATTGTTCTTCGTCACTGGTCCAGTGGAGCTGCCTCGTTTCTGGCACAGCGCCTGGAATGCTCCATCATCAACGCCGGGGACGGCCGCCACGCTCATCCCTCCCAGGCCCTGTTGGACGGGTTCACCCTGCGTCAGGTGTGGGGAGACGACTTTGGCGGCAAAACAGTGCTCATCCTTGGGGACATTGCCCACAGCCGCGTGGCCCGATCTGACATCCGTCTGCTGACCATGCTCGGGGCCAAGGTAAGATTGTGCGCACCGCGCACCCTGCTTCCCAGTGGTGTGCGCACCTGGCCCGTTACCGTAGGCCACGACCTTGCCAAGGCCTGTCGGGGTGTGGACGCCATCATCTGTCTGCGTCTGCAACTGGAACGCCAGAAGGCCGGTCTGCTGCCGGACCTGCGCGAATACGCCAAGACCTATGGCCTGAACGATTCTCATCTGGAAAAGGCCGCACCAGACGTGCGCATCATGCATCCCGGTCCCATCAATCGCGGCATTGAAATTTCCTCGGCCCTTGCCGACGCCCCTGGCAGCCTTGTTCTGGATCAGGTGACCTCGGGAGTGGCCGTACGCATGGCCCTTTTGTACCTGTATCTGACGCGGACCATCTCCGTATAGACATCCAGGGAGCACACCTTTCATCCACGCTTCAACACATCTGGCACCAACAAAAAGGTAAAACCCATGGCAGCACCCCAATCCATTCTCCGCAATGTCATCTGGCTCGATCAGCCCATGGATCTCTTGATCGACCAGGGAACCATCATGGGGCTCGTTCCGGTTGATCAGGGCCGGGAAATCACCCCGCTGGAACGCGACATGGACGGTCAGGGAGCCTGGCTCCTCCCCAGTCTCATTGATGCCCACGTTCACTTGCGCGAACCCGGGCAGGAGTACAAGGAAACCATTGCAACCGGGCTGCAGGCCGCTCTGGGAGGCGGTTTCGGTCAGGTCATGTGCATGGCCAACACCGACCCGGTCAATGATCACGCCCAGGTCACGGAATATATCCTTGAAACCGCCATGAAGACCCATCCCATGGGTCCCCGGGTTCGTCCTGTGGGCGCCTTGACCAAGGGACTGGCAGGCAAGGAACTCGCCCCCATGGCCGAACTGGCCAGGGCCGGGTGCGTGGCCTTTTCCAATGACGGCGTTCCCGTGGGGGACAACGACCTCTTCCGCAGATCCATGGAATATGCCGCTGATCTCGGCCTCAAGGTCATTGATCACTGCGAGGATCCCACCCTGTCGGGCCACGGCGTGATGAACGAAGGGGTGCTTTCCGGTCAATTGGGCCTCAAGGGAAGCCCCTGGGTGGCCGAAACCCTGCACGTGGCCCGGGACATCATGCTGGCCGAATATCTGAACATCCCGGTGCATCTGGCCCATATCAGCTGCAAGGAATCTGTCGAACAGATCCTTGTGGCCAAGGAAAAGGGGCTTCCGGTGACAGCGGAAACCTGTGCCCATTACCTTGTATGGGATGAAACCATGGTCCAGGGTTACAACTTTCTGGCCAAGGTGCACCCTCCCCTGCGCACCCGGGAAGATGTCATGGCCCTTCGCCGGGCCGTCAAGGAAGGGGTCATCGACATTCTGGTCACGGACCATGCCCCCCATGCCGACTTTGAAAAGGAAACCACCATGGATGAGGCCCCCAACGGCATTTCCGGACTGGACACGGCCCTTTCCCTGTACGCCTCCCTGGTCCGGGACAAGGTGCTGACCCGGGAGGACATTGTCACCCGCTGTGCCCTGCGCCCTGCCGAGATCTTCAACCTGGAGGTCAACCGGTTTGCTCCTGGAAACCGGGCCGACTTCGTTCTTTTCGATCCCGACCACGCCTGGATTGTTGAGCCTTCCACCATGCTCTCCAAGGGTAAAAACACCCCTTGCATGGGTACGACTCTTCTGGGTAAAGTCATTGCACATTATCTGAAAGGACAACTCGCCTATACCCTTTGAAACAGATCCATCAGTCACCCTACGCGACCATGCGTTCAGCCATCGGACAAGGAGATATCTCGATGCAGCCTATCAAAGACGCGGCTTCCATATGTAAAACAATCATGAGAAACGGGTTTGATGCCTACATCATCAACCTTCCCCTGCAGCAAAAGGTTCTTGAACTGGGAACAAGTCGGGAAATCGATATCTGCACGGACATGGATTTCGACAATTTGAGCAAGCTCTTCCCGGACATCTGCAAGGCCGATGATGCCATCCGCAAGGGCGTCCTCACCCAGAACGGGGTAACCTTTTCCTTTTACCAGGGTGATGTGGGCAAAGGCTCCTACATTGATGCCAGCGTGACCAGACTGACGCCAAGACTGGTCAGGGAGCTGGGTGACCAGGAAGGACTGTTCCTGGACGGTGCCTGCCCCACCATTCCCCAGACCAAGGATGTCTATGACGGGTTCGAAGATTTTTCCTCAGGCGAAATCAAACTGGTGGGCCTTCCCGATGAAACCCTGAAAAGGGACTACCTGCTGGCCATTCGGGCCTTGCGCTTTTCCGCCAACTACAACCTGCCCATTGAGACCAACACCTGGCTTTCCCTGCTCCGCTCGGCCCGCAGGGTGGCCGATTATGTGCGCATCTCCGACATCATGGATGAATGGCGCAAGGTTGAAGCGGAAAACATGTACAAGTTTGTCCAATACCTTTTGGATACCATGATCATCCCCGGGATCATTCCCGAACTCATGCCCCTTACCCGCATCCATCTGCCTGCGGAAAACGGAGATAGCCAGGAAAGCCTCTGGGATCACATGATCGCCACCATGCGCCACTACCCCGAAGAGCTGCCCTATGACTGGTACGGGACCCTGGCGTGCATGTTTCTGGACATTGGCAAGGTCTACACCGGCGAATCATTCAATGGCAAACTGTTCTTTTTCCAGCATCATCAGGTGGGGGCCAAGGTAACCCGCAAAATCCTCAGGCGTCTCGGGTTCGACCCCGAGGACATTGATCTCATCTGCCATCTGGTGAAACACCACATGCGCTTTCATTTCATGCTCAATGACAAGGGCATCCGACGATTCAAGGGCCTTGACGAATACCCCCGGCTCATTGAACTGGCCCGGGCCGAGGTCAAGGCGAGCAACGGCACATACACCGAATTCAACCACAACATGAAGATGCTTGAACGGGCCGATATTGACGAAGACATGCTCGAACCCCTGCTCAACGGACAGAAAATCATGGAACTGGCCAAGATCCATCCCGGTCCCATGGTCGGACTGATTCGTGAGGCCCTGCTCCAGGCCCAGATTTCCGGTGATGTGAGCAATGTGGAAGAAGCCAAACAATTCGTGCTGGACTACAAGGAAAAGGAGAAGATCCAATAGACAACATCCTGGATCTCACGCTGGCGGAACTCGAAGACCGCCTGACCCGAATGGGCGAACCCAAATTCAGGGCATCACAGGTCTGGGCCTGGCTGTGGCGGCATGGATGCCGGGATTTTTCGGCAATGACCAATGTGGCCAAATCCCTGCGCGAACGCTTGGCCGCCACCTGGGTCATTGCCTGGCCCCGAATACATACCCTCCAGGAAAGCACGGACACCACGGTCAAGCTCCTGCTCCAATATGCGGACGGGGCCCTTGTGGAAACCGTACTCATCCCGGAAAAGGACCGGTTCACCCAGTGCCTTTCCACCCAGGTGGGCTGTGCCATGGGGTGCACCTTTTGCAGTACCGGAAAAATGGGCTTTTTGCGCAACCTGACCGGCGGGGAAATCGCCATGCAGGTGCTGGTGGCCAGGGACTTGCTGGGCCAACAGGGCAAGGGGGACCGATTGACCAATTTGGTGTTCATGGGCATGGGCGAACCCCTCATGAATTGGCCCGAGGTCAAGCGATCCATGGAAATTCTGCACAGCGAACACGGGCTGAACTTTTCCCGGCGCAAAATCACCCTGTCCACCTGCGGGATCAAAAAAGGACTTCAGGAATTTGCCAAGCATGGTCTGGCCCTGCCGGCCATTTCCCTGCACGCCCCGACCCAGGAACTCAGGAAACAGATCATGCCCGGGGCGGCCCGACTTCCCCTGGACGAACTCATGGCCCTGCTGGAATCCTATCCCCTGCAACCCAGGGAACGGGTGACCATTGAATACATCCTCCTGGGCGGGGTCAACGATACGCCCCAGCACGCCAGACAGCTCGTCAAACTGTTGGCCCGTCTCAAGTGCAAGGTGAATCTTATCGCCTTTAATCCAGGACCGGGCATCCCGTACAAGAGTCCAACCAGGGAAGCCGTGCTCGCCTTTGAACAAATTCTCTGGGACAAGGGCATGACCTGCATCCTGCGCAAGAGCAAAGGCCAGGATATTGCTGCGGCCTGCGGTCAGCTACGGGCCAAAGCGGACCGTTCCGGCTCCTGAAACCGGAGACCCGTTGTCAGTCAACCCGCCCTGTGCGGGTTTTCATACGCTCTCGGCCTGCAATGCGGGCCGACCTGCTTTTCAACCTCAACCCCAAGTGGAGTGAACAAGCGTGTTGCAACCTGATTTCAAGAAAGGAAACGGAATGGTGCCGGCCATTGCCCAGGATGCCAAAACGGGCAAGGTACTCATGATGGCCTACATGGATGAAGAGGCATGGGAACAAACTCTGGCAACGGGTGAGGCCCATTACCATAGCCGCAGCCGGAACGCCCTGTGGCATAAAGGTGAATCTTCAGGTCATGTGCAAAAGGTCCATGCCGTTCGCCTGGATTGTGATCAGGACACCGTACTTCTGCTTGTGGAACAAAAGGGCGGAGCCGCCTGTCACCTGGGGTATGAAAGCTGTTTTTTCCAGGAGCTCTCGGATCTCCAGAATGGTTCATGGACAACATGTTGTGAAAAAGTATTCGATCCCAAGGAGGTTTACAAATAAATGAGCGAAGAAACCAAGAATATCCTCAAACTCGGAATCCCCAAGGGATCCCTGGAAGAAGCCACCAAGAAACTTTTTGCCAAGGCCGGATGGAAACTCACATCCCACCACCGCAACTATTTTCCGGACATCAATGACAAAAACATGAAGTGCAGCCTGTGTCGGGCCCAGGAAATGGCCAGATACGTGGCCTCGGGCGTTCTGGACGTCGGCCTGACCGGCAAGGACTGGATTCTGGAAAACGAGGCCGACGTGGTGGTGGTCTCCGACCTGATCTATTCCAAGGTCAGCGCCAAACCGGCCCGGTGGGTTCTGGCCGTTGCCGGTGACTCTCCCTACAAACGTCCCGAAGACCTGGCCGGGAAAAAGATTGCCACCGAATTTGTGACCTACACCAAAAAGTACTTTAAAAACGCCGGTATACCGGTAACCGTTGACTATTCGTGGGGGGCCACCGAAGCCAAGGTGGTGGAGGGCCTGGCCGACGCCATTGTGGAAATCACGGAGACCGGTACCACCATCAAGGCCCATGGACTTCGGATCATTGCGGAAATTCTGCAGACCAACACCCAGCTCATTGCCAACAAGGAAGCCTGGCAAGATCCCTGGAAACGGGCCAAAATCGAAAACATGAACACCCTTCTCCAGGGGGCCCTGCGCGCGGAAAAACTGGTGGCCCTGAAGATGAACGCACCTGCAGGGAGCATGGACGCCATCATGGAGATCCTTCCCAGCATGACTTCCCCGACCATCGCCCATCTATATAATTCCGACTGGCTGTCCATTGAGGTGGTCGTGGATAGCAGCCATGTCCGGGATCTCATTCCCCGCCTCCAGGAGGCAGGGGCCGAGGCCATCATTGAATATGCCCTGAACAAGGTTGTATAAAAAAACGCGCAGTGCACAGAACGCAGTGTGCAGTTCAAGTCAAAACGGCTCCACTTAATAACAGCATGATCTGATATCCTTTGGTGTTGCGGCATCCACATGGATGCCGCAACACACTATGCACCTTCAACCCAGGATGGGACCGACCATGCACACCAACTCCCAGCACCATTTTGTACGGCCATCCGAATCTACCCCTGCATGGGTCACCACCATTCCAAGATCTTATATCATATCTCTTTTTGCAGCCCTTTTTTTTCTCTCCGCATGCGCTCACCATGCTGATCCAGCATTCACGGATCAGCCCCACATGAGCCCCGAGGAAATCGCCATCCAGCTGGACCTGGCTGAAAGCTATATCCGGGGAGGCAAAAACCGCCCGGCCCTGGAAAAACTCCTTGTGATCCAGGAAGAAGCTTCTGACAATCCCCGGGTGTTTTTCGATCTGGGTCATGTGTACAGCCTTATGGGCGATTTTTCCATGGCCCAGACCAGTTTTGAACGTGCCGTGCATCTGGAACCCCGATTTGGCGACGCCTGGAACTACCTGGGTCAGGTTTACGCGGCCCAGGGCGACCATGACGCGGCCCTCAAGGCCTACACCAAGGCACTTGAAATCCCCAACTATCTGCGCAAGGAATTTCCCGCCTACAACATGGCCGACATGTACGCCAAGCAGGGCGATCTGGCCAAGGCCGAAACTTATGCTCGCATGGCCGTGGACAAAAACTGGCGGTACATCCCGGCCTACCTCCTGCTGGGAAAGATCCTCATTGATCAGGACCGCATTCAGGATGCCCAGAAATGGCTGGAGCAAGGGGCTGAATCCGATCTGGAAAACACGGCCATCATGCTCGCTGTGGGCGAAAACCTCATCCGCTTGGACCGACTTGCCGAGGCCCGCCAATGGTTTGAGCGGGTCATAGAAACCAACCCATCTTCCGATGATGCCCTCATGGCCCACAATTACCTGGAATCCATCCGCTGATTCCGGGAACATCCCTCATATTCTGGGCATCAACCCCTGGGTTTACGACTTTGCGGCCTACAACCTGTGGTCGCGGCCCATGGGTCTTCTGGCTTGTCTGGACATGCTCAGGAGATCTGGAAGTTCCATCAGCCTCCTGGACTGTATGGATCCCACGTGGAAAGGTATTTCCTGGCCCCGACAAAACAGGTTCGGCCGGGGACATTATCCCAAGCAGCCCCTTGCCAAACCCCATGCCCTGCGCACCATTGCCCGCCAATACGGCAGGTATGGTCTGCCCTTTGATCTGGTCAGGGGAGCCCTTGCCAACCTGTCCCCCAAGCCCGATGCCATCCTGATCACCTCGGTGATGACCTATTGGTATCCGGGCGTGACCGCCATGATCCGTCTTGTTCGTCAAACCATGCCCAGGGTCCCCATCATCCTGGGCGGGACGTATGCATCTCTGTGTCCGGAGCATGCCCACACCCAGGAAGCCGACCTGCTCATCAAGGGCCCCCTGGAACGGGAAGACAACTGGCAGAGGTTCTGGAACCTTCTGGGGACCACACCGCCCATTCTTCCCCATGGCGCAGGCATGACCTCAGCCCTGGATCTGTATTCCCGGCCGCTGTTTGCCCCCATTCTTGGTTCACGAGGGTGCCCCTTTCACTGTGAATACTGTGCAAGCAACCAGCTCTATCCCCAATTTCGTCAGGGAGACTTCACAACCATCAAGGCCGGGATCATGAGCCAGCTGGCCCGTGGTGTCCGCGATTTCGCCTTTTACGACGATGCCTTGCTGGTCCAGCCTGAAACATGGCTCTGGCCCCTGCTTGACTGGCTGGCCTCGCTGGATACGCCCATCCGTCTGCACACGCCCAACGCCATGCATATCCGTTATCTGACCCCGGATGTTTGTGCCCGGTTCAAGCGGGCCGGCATGACCACCATCCGTCTGGGCCTGGAAACAGCTGATTTTGGTCACCGCCATGACGCCAAACTTACCCGGGAGGAATGGGAACAGGGTATCCGTACTCTGGTTGCCGCCGGATTCGACCACAAGGACATGGCCTGTTACATCCTCTTTGGCCTGCCCGACCAGGAGGAAACCGAAGTCATTGCCACCATCAACCAGGTCAAAAAATGGGGTATCCGACCAGAACTGGCCCACTACACACCCATTCCCGGCAGCAGACTCTTTGACCGCGCCTGCCAAGTATCTCCCTTTCCCTTGACTAAGGAACCTCTGACCCAGAACAATTCCATATGGCCATGCGTTCCCGGAGGATTTTCCTGGGACAAGGTCACCTGGTGGAAACAACTCACCGGGTGAACCATTATCATGTGGCCCATGGCCATTCTCCTGCAACATCTTACCCTGAGGCACCCATGACCTTCACATCCCTTGAACAACTTCCCCTTGCTGAACATGAGTTCAGAATCCGTCGGCTCAAGGAACTTCTGATCCGCACCATCCCCCAGGCATCGGGTATACTCGTTTTCGCCCGACTCAATATCTATTACCTGACCGGATCATGGGTAAACGGTCTGGTCTGGATACCCAGGGACGGGGAGCCTGTCCTGCTGTGCCGCAAGGGAATCGACCGGGCCCGACTGGATTCGCCCATGACCAACATGGGAGAATACCGCTCCTTTGGCCAGCTTCAAGATATTTTGCAGGACTTTGAAGCGCCCATGGGAAGCACGGTCGCCGTGGATATGACCGGTTTGCCCTGGTCCTTGGGGCGATCCCTGCAAAAACACCTGGGCACAACAACCCTTGTTCCCGGTGATCATGTTCTGGCAAAAACCCGGGCGATCAAGTCACCATGGGAACTGACAAAAATGCGCAGGGCCGGTGAAATTCACAACCATTGTCTGTGCCATATCCTGCCCCATCATCTTCGTCCGGGCATGAATGAACGGGAGATCAGCCTGAAAATCTGGGAGGTTTTCATGGAACATGGTCATTGCGGGATGATGCGCATGGAACATTTTGGGGAAGAGATATTTCTCGGCCATGTGGCCGCCGGAGACAGCGGCAATTATCCCAGCGTGTTCAATGGTCCCGTGGGCCTTCGGGGCGTGCATCCGGTCATTCCCCACATGGGAGATGCCGGCACCGTGTGGCACAAACATCAGCCCCTGACGCTGGACTGCGGTTTCTGCCTGGACGGCTATCATTCAGACAAAACCCAGATATATTGGGACAGAAATGCCATCATCCCGGATCAAGCCCGAAAGGCCCAGGATTTCTGTCTGGAGATCCAGACCTGGATCGCGGAACGATTGCGCCCGGGCGCCATTCCCAGCCAGCTCTTCACAACATGCTGGCAAAAGGCCCGCAACCTGGGTCACATGGAGGGATTCATGGGTCTTGGGGGCAACAAGGTCCGGTTTATCGGTCACGGCATTGGGCTGGCCATTGACGAATACCCGGTCATTGCCCAAGGCTTTGACGAGCCCCTTGAAGAGGGCATGACCATGGCCCTTGAACCCAAGATCGGCATCCCGGGTCTGGGAATGGTCGGGGTTGAAAACACCTTTGAGATCACCCCAGACGGAGGAAAATGCCTGACCGGGCGTATTTTCGATCCCATCATGATCTAACCGAAAAAGGCTCTTATCATCTTTTTTTCTTTTTTTTAAAATAATGCTTGACTTGTTTCGCGTTCTCGTGGAGACATTGTTCTTGCAGCAAACAATCGTCATGGTGACGGTTGGGTTTCGTTACAGAAGGAAAGCTCCATTTCTCATAGTGGCTCCACCTGATGTTAGAAACAGATGCACCCAGTACAATTTTTTACAAGGAGTAGCCACAATGGCAGATGGAACAGTAAAATGGTTTAATGACAGCAAGGGTTTCGGCTTCATCGAGCAGGACGGTGGTCCTGACGTATTCGTTCACTATTCCGCTATCAACAGCGGTGGTTTCAAGTCCCTCAAGGAAGGCGAGAGGGTCACTTTTGAAATCGAACAGGGTCCCAAGGGCCCGGCAGCCGCAAACGTCACTATCGTCTAGCTGTCAGCAAGCACTGTGACCTCAAAGGGCGTCTCTTCATCAGAAGAGGCGCCCTTTTTCATGTTTATTTGATTGCTTTGCCAAGACGGGATCTTCATCCCAGCCAGCCTGCCTGATCAAAAAGGCGATTTGGTCACGAACTCCATGGCCTCACCTGTCTTGGGATGGGTAAAACAGAGATAGCCCGCATGAAGCTTGAGCTGCCCCGGCCCCGTGCCTGTCCCGTACAGGCGGTCCCCAACCAGGGGACAGCCAAGCCCTAGGGGATGGGCACTGTGCACGCGAAGCTGATGGGTTCTTCCGGTGAGCAGAACAAACTCGACCCGGGTTTTGCCATGTTCAACTCCAAGCCTTTGCCATCGGGTCAGAGCCCGCTTGCCGTGGATGGGATCATAGACCTGATACGGCCGGTTGAACCGGTCCATGCGCAGGGGAAGATCAATCATGCCTTCGGGCTTGTGCACCAGGCCATCCAGAAGGCCCACGTATTTCTTGCCCACTTTCCGTTGCTGAAACTGGGCGCAAAGCTCCCGGTTGGCCCTGGCCGTTATACCCAGAACCATGAGCCCGGAGGTGTCCATGTCCAGCCGGTGGACCGAAGGGAAACGGCGTGACTGAGGGAACATCTCCCGGACACGGCTGACCACGCAGTCCTGGTTTTCCACACCCTTGCCCGGCACGGAAAGCAGACCGCTTGGCTTGTTGACCACAACAATCTTTTGGTCGGCATAAACAATGTCCAATCCCTGAGGAATGTGCATCAAGAGACTCCTGAGATGATTTGGTACCATGCAAGCCGAAGCATTCCGGATGCATGCGTTCTTCAACCCACCTTAGCGGTCAGATGACCCGAACCGGGCAAAAGTAAACAAAAAGGCCCTTACGGAATGTTCCATAAGGGCCTTGGAGCCAGATGGTGCCGAAGGGGAGACTCGAACTCCCACGGGCGTGAACCCACTAGACCCTGAACCTAGCGTGTCTACCAATTCCACCACTTCGGCATCAACGAAGAGGCTTCTTATCCAGAACCGGATTCCTTGGCAAGCGTTTTTTCGCGTCTGGTGCAAATTTGTGTCTTGTGGCTCACTTGAACCCTGGTCCTTTTTGGGATAGATCCTGTGCTTCATTTTTGTTCGAGGAGGCTCAAGGATTCATGATCATATGCCACACAGCTGAAGAGATAGCTCCCAGGATTTCCGGTTCCTGCGTGACCATCGGGAACTTCGACGGGGTCCATCTCGGCCATCGAACCCTTCTCGAGAAAACCGTTTCCCAGGCCCAGGCCATTGGTTTGTCCAGTGTTGCCGTGACCTTTGAGCCACACCCCCTGCGTCTGTTCACGGGCAATTCCACTCCGCCCCTCATCACCCTGCTGGACCAGAAATTGGAACTTCTGGCTGGCATACATCTCGATTACACCTTGTGCCTGGAATTCAATCACCATCTGGCAGCCATGGCTCCGGAGCAATTTGTCTCCCAGTATCTGGTGGAGACCCTGAAAACCCGCAAACTGATCATCGGGTATGATTACGCCTTTGGTAAAGGCAGGGCCGGAAATTACAAGCTCCTGAGCAGATTGGGCCGTGTTTACGGCTTTGAGGTCGAACAGCTCAATCCCGTGCTCGTGGACGGAGTCATTGTCAGCTCAACCCGCATCAGGGATCTTATCGAGGCCGGTCAGGTCTGGGAGGCCCGTCCCCTTTTGGGCCGTTTCTACCGCGTGGCCGGCACGGTCATCCATGGCATGAAGCGGGGAGGTCCCATGCTCGGATTCCCCACGGCCAACATCCATCTCACCGACGAACTCTTTCCCAAAACCGGGGTATATGCCGTCTGGGCCGAAGTGCAGGACATGGTCCTGCCTGCAGTCGCCAATATCGGATTCAACCCGACATTCGGCAATGAGATTCTTTCGGTGGAGGTCCATATTATGGATTTCAAGGGTGACCTCTACGATCAGGATATTCTCGTCCATTTTGTCCAGCGTCTCAGGTCGGAAAAAAAATTCGCTGGCCTGGACCAACTCAAGGCCCAGATCGGCAAGGACAAGGATATCGCCCGAACCATTCTCGCCTCACCCGAAGCCCGTCTCGCATAAGCCTTCACATCCAACCAACCTGTCATGTCTCCTTTTGTTGTTCTGAAACCATTTGCAAAAATCTGGAACGAAGCCGTCCGGACCTATACGTCCATCACCAACGCCCGATGGCTCATCCTCGGGGTGCTTGTGGGGATGGTCTCCGGAATCGGCGCCATCATCTTTTTTTCCTCCATTGAAGGTATCAAATTTCTTCTTTTGCACCAGGCTGCCGGGCTCAATCTGCCGGCTCCTGCTGGCGAGGAAATTTTTCACGCTCCAAGCGGAAGCGTTTACCGTCCCTGGCTCATCCCGGTATTTACCACCCTGGTGGGCCTGCTTTCAGGCTGGCTGACCTGGAAATATCTCCCTGATACCCGGTACAGCGGGACCGACGGCACTGACGCGATGATCAAGAATTTCCATCAGCAGTCCGGTCTCATGCGGCCCATTGTTCCCCTGCTCAAGGCCGGCATCGCTGTTCTGAACATCGCCACAGGCGGCAGTGCAGGACGAGAAGGTCCCATTTCCCTGCTCGGTGCAGGATGCGGATCGTGGATTGCCCAGAAGATCAATCTTTCGGCCAAGGAACGCAGGATTCTCCTTCTGGCTGGTGCGGCAGGCGGTTTGGGAGCCATTTTCCGGGCCCCTCTGGGCGGGGCATTGACCGCCGTGGAAGTCATCTACCGTGAAGATTTCGAAGCCGAGGCCATTCTTCCGGCAGTCATCTCCTCGGTGGTCTCCTATTCCCTGTTCACCCTGGTCTTTGGCTCGGAGCCCATCTTCGGCATTCCCCATTTCACCTTTAACGATCCCAGGGAACTGCCCTTTTACGCCATCCTGGCCGTGGCATGTGCTGCATCCGGCTGGTTCTGGATCAAGACCTTCACCACGGTAAAATACAAGATTTTCTGGCCCATGACCGACAAACTCGGATTTGTCTGGACCATGGGTATTGCTGGTCTGCTCATGGGGCTTATCGGATGGGCCTTTCCCCAGCTTTTGTGCGGCGGGTATGGCTGGCTCGAACTGGCCATCCTGGGCAAGCTGACCGTGGGAACCATGCTGGCCATCGTTGTGGGCAAGGCCATTGCAACGGCCATCGTCCTGGGATCGGGAATCAGCGGCGGCATGTTT
Source organism: Desulfoplanes formicivorans (assembly GCF_001748225.1). Classification (NCBI taxonomy): domain Bacteria; kingdom Pseudomonadati; phylum Thermodesulfobacteriota; class Desulfovibrionia; order Desulfovibrionales; family Desulfoplanaceae; genus Desulfoplanes; species Desulfoplanes formicivorans. The sequence continues at coordinate 324,743 of NZ_BDFE01000015.1, read as the reverse complement.
GCCCCGGCATTGTTTGCTGGCGGTCTGACAGGCGGGATGGTCGGATTCACGGCTCATGCCTATTTCCCAACCATTGTCACCCAGCCAGGGGCCTACGTGCTCGTGGGCATGGCCTCGTTTTTTGCCGGGGTTGCCAACGCTCCCATCGGCCCTCTGATCATGGTTTGCGAACTGACCAAGGGCTATGGCCTGCTGGCACCGCTCATGCTTGGCTCAGCCATCTGCATTGTCCTGGCCAGAAATTTCTCCCTGTACGAAAATCAGGTGGACAATAAATTCGAGTCTCCGGCGCATATCCAGGACGCCACCATCAATCTGCTGGAAGACCTGCAGGTCAAGGACTTTTACAAACCAGGCCTGGTGACCACCCTGGAAGAGGGCACCTCCTTTTGCGCCATCACGGACATCATTGCCAATACCAATGAATTCTATTTTCCCGTGCGCAATGCCGAAGACAGAATCACCGGCATTCTGCCGGTCCAAAACCTGCGCAAGGTCATGTTCGAGGACTGTTTATCGGATCTCCTGGTGGCCAAGGACGTGGCCGGCAAACCCGTTACCCTGCACACGGACGATGATCTGTACACAGCCCTCATGCGGTTCGTGGATTCGGGCTACGGACAGATCCCGGTCATCGACCATGACGACCCCACCAGAATCTTGGGCCAGCTGGCCAGAGAGGACGTGTTTGCGGCCTATGCCAGGACGCTTAAGGAAATAAGTGAAAAAGAATAAAAAAGTGCGCAGTACACAGGGCACAGTACGCAGTGAAGAAAAACACCATCATGCGCACTGCCTCATGCGTACTGCGCACTTAAAAACCATCATGCATCGAACACGTCTGACTATTATCCATAATGACATAGTTTTTTTACGAAATAATAATAAAATAACAAATAAGTGCACAGGTCACAATGGGCAGTAAACAAAAACGCCACCATGAACTCTGCGCACTGCCTCCTGAGTACTGCGCACTTAAAAGAATTCGCCTGACCATTGCCTACGAAGGCACTGATTTTTGCGGGTGGCAGATCCAGAAAGGCCAGCCGAGCATTCAGGAATGCCTGGAAACGCATCTTTCCGTTCTCTGTGGCCGCCCCACCCGGATCTTCGGCTCAGGACGGACCGATTCCGGGGTCCATGCCCTGGGACAGGTGGCCCATGTGGATATTCTCGCAGATCGAACCCACATTCCCTGGCATAAGGCCCTTAATGCCATGCTCCCCCGGTCTGTGCGGATTCTTGAGGTTGCCAACGTGGGCTTTGATTTCCATGCCCGGTATTCCTGCCTTTCCAAGACCTATTCCTACACCATGTGGACCAACCCGGACTATGTGCTGCCCCAGCGCAGGCGCTACGTGTGGGATACCGGTCCCCTGGATTTTCAGGCCATGGACAGGGCTGCCGCGTATCTCGTTGGGCAGCACGACTTCAAGAGCTTTCAGAATCTGGGCACGGACGTTCAGTCCACCATCCGCACCATAACCCGCATAGAGAGATCTTCGGGAATCACCGACCACGAACAGGTATGGACCTTTTCGGCCAATGGATTTCTCAAACAGATGGTCAGAAACATGGTCGGCCTGCTCTATCAGGTTGGACGCGGCAAGCTGTCTCCCGAGCAGGCCAAGGAAATACTGGAAGCTCGGGATCGCTCCCTGGCTCCGGCTACGGCACCGGCCAAGGGCCTCTGCCTGGAATATGTGGAATATCCCCAGGACAAAAAATAGCCTGCCTGTTCAGGAGATCACCTCCAATTCCACCCGGTTGCCAGGCTTTAGATGCAACGCCCTGGCCGCACTGCTCTGGCACATACAGAGTTCGTAAACACCCTGACTACCTGCAAGAATGCCTGTTTGCCCGGGCTGCAAATCATTGTAGGTCGCAACCGGGATCACCCCCTCTCCCCATGGATGCCCTTTCAGGACCCGTACCTTTCCCAATACTCCTTCCCACTGGTTGATGCACAGACCAAGCAGACAATTGCCAAACCCGTCCACATGCAGAACATGGGTCCATATCCTGTTTCCCTGTCTTCCTGAATCGGCCCATGTCGAGCGCTCAAGCGATGCTGGCGGTATCTCTTCCCCCAGGGTTTCCAGCCTTTCACCATTGATTACCCTGGCCGCCAAGGGGGCAAATACGTCCCTGCCATGAAAAGTCCGGCTTGTGGCAGCCTGGTCAACATGAGCAGCAAAAACCCTGACTCCCCGGCCATCCTCGGGCAACAGCAAACCGGTCAGGCCATTGTCCGGAGCAATGATGATCCTGTTGTGGTAGGCAACAAGAACAATCCGCCTGGTTGTGCCCACCCCGGGATCAACCACCGCAACAATCACGCTGCCCTGGGGAAAATAAGCAAATCCGGACCAGAGGAAAAATCCGGCCTGCACTATGTCAAACGGCCTGACATGATGGGTGTAATCCACAATATGCGCTTTCGGAGCATGACTCAGGATAACCGCCTTCATCTGGGCCACATAGGGATCACGAATCCCGAAATCCGTGAGGAGAAAAACCAAAGGCGCTTCACGCATCACATGTTTGTACGCCATGCCATCATCCCTTTTGCATCCTTGTTGACAACAATTGTCTGCTCTTTCGGATCCACATACGAACATGCTGCTCCAGGATCTTTTAACAGATGGAAAACTGAGATGCCATGCCTGCGCATACAGATTCCAGCCATCCGACCACGCTCCTGGCATGAGAAGTCGGCACAACGTGTTGCACCATCAATCCGACAAATAATATTCCACAGTGGAAACCACACGGACCCGCTTGATATGCGGGTTGTTCCTGTCCCTTGGGGTAATGGAGAACTGCCCCTGTGAAGCCCGTTTGATCTTGCCCAAACGGCTTTTGGAGTCCTCGGCAAACTTGAGGGCCACTTCCCGGGCCTTGGTAGTGGCTTCCTTGATCATGTCGGGCTTGACCTGATTCAATTGGGTAAAAAGATACTCGGTCTGATAGTCATACCCCCCGCCGGTGAACGCGATCCCCTGTTTTCCCAGTTCTCCCAGTTGGGTCATGAGGGACCGGACCAGGGGGACATCACGGGAGTATACGGTCACGTTCTGCACGGCAGTGTACCGAAAGGGAGCCTGCCTGGAATCACTGTAACTTTGTGCCGATTTGTCGGTGATGGAGGGTGCGGACAGGGAAATATCACCGGCCTTGACCCCCTTGTTCTCCAAAAAACGGGTGATCTTGGCTGTGCCTGCTTCCAGAGATTCGTACAGTTCTTCCAGGTTGTTGCTCGCCTCGGTAAACTGGATGGGCCAGATAACCACATCGGCCTTGTATTCCCGCTCGGAAAGTCCCTTGACCCGGACCGTGCGCTCCAATTCCTTGACTTGCAGGGCCGCATTCCCAAGAACATATCCCAAACCGCACAAACCGATGATCAGACATACGCCCAGAACCAACGCGCTTCCATGATCCTTGTTTTCCATGCTCTTCTCCTTCAAGTATATGGCGCCACGGATGCCACCTGATCCCTGCATCAGGTGGTAAACATGTACAGACTTGGTCGTGAAGACAGGGCCGGACACGAATGCAGATAGTTTCTGATGTTTTCCCGCACCGCATCCAGGCTGTTCCCTTTCCACAGCCGGGGCCAGATGGTATGGCCATACACGAAATTGGCGGCCAGATATTGGGAATATTTCTTGAAATAGCGCAATCCCATATCCTCTCCAAAATGGGTTTCCAGCAGGTCCACAAGGTTGAGGGCGGCCTGGTAAAAAATATCATCATCCGGTTCAAGCCTTCCGGTCCACTGGGCAAAGATCCACGGCCGGGCAATGGCCATTCGACCCAGGGCCACACCGTCACATCCTGTTTGTTCCACCATCTTCCGGCAATCTTCAAGGGTAAACACATTGCCGTTGCCCAGAACAGGAATGGACACGGCCTGCTTGACACGACCGATATACTCCCACTTTGGGGGACGTGAGCGTCTGTCCGGAGCCACTCGGGGATGAAAGGTCAGACAATCAGCTCCGGCATCCTCAAACCTTTTGGCCATGTCCACGGCAAAATCCGGGTCATCCTTCCAGCCGGTTCTGTACTTCACACATACGGGAATGGACACGGCCCTTTTGACCTCACGCACCATGGCAACGGCCACATCCGGATGATTGAGCAGGTCTGCACCGCACCCGTGCTTGCATATCCCGGATACGGAACAGCCCATGTTCATGTCCACACCGAAAAATCCTTCCTTCTGGATGCGCTGGGCAGCCAAAACCATGTCCTGGGGATCTGAACCGAAAATCTGACAGACCAGATGCGGCAATTCACTTGTTCGCCATCGAAAACAGGGAGAAACATCGGGATTGGCCGTAGGCAGGGCCCGGGCACTGCACATTTCCGAGAACAGTAGACCGTATCCGCCGTACCCGGCCACAAGTTCGCGAAAGGCCACATGCCCGAGCTTGGACATGGGAGCCAGGACCAAACGGCCGTGAACGGTCTTGTGGCCGATGGTCCAATCAGAACGCAGCCATTGTACAAACCGGGCACTCATGACGTTTCCATGGATCGGTAGGTTTCGCGCTTGGGAAGTGCGGTCTTGTGACCATCTTCATCAATCCGGACAAAGGTGACATGGGTGGAAAAAACAAGTTCCTCCTGCATGGCTCCGGGACTGTCCGCATGGACCTCCACCGCATAGGTCACCGAGGTATTGCCCTGTTTCCAGGGAAGAATGGAAAATCGGAGAATGGAACCGTTTTTCACCTGTTTGGAAAAAACAATCCGATCCATGCCCCGGGTCACCAGGGTACACCCGGGAAAATCACGAGCCGCCACGAGCCATGCATACTCGTCAACCCACTTGAGCATGCTCCCCCCGAACAGGTAACCGTGGTGATTGAGATGTTCGGGCCTGACCATGGTGAATGTGTTCATAGTGCCTCCTGCAAACGTTCATCCATCAGCAGAAATTACCCGGTTCAGCTGTTGGGATCAAATGGGTGTTTTTTTCATATATCACATTATTTCAATAGATTAAAAACTTAAGAACAATCTGTGGATTATTTTATTCCTTGTGTGTTCCAATATGTCGCTTGAATGCACATCCTGCCCCCACCTGTTCATTCGTTCCTTGATCGTTGCTAAAAAATACCATAAAAAAATATTTGATTCAAACAAGTTATCGAACTTAGGAACAAACCTACACCCCCTATTATTTCTTATTATCAAAAAACTTCTTTTATAATAACAACACAACAACCTGTTCCCGAATAGCAAACTCCCTTTCAACACAAGGAAACCATCATGGCCAGTAACGTCATCTTCTGGAATCTGGCAACCAGCCGAAAAATGCCTTTCCACCTCAGAATGAAAAAGCTGCTCAAAACAGCAGGCCTGGGCAAACACATTGACCCGGGGAGTCTCACCGCCCTGAAGATGCATTTTGGCGAAGCCGGAACAACGGGGTTCATATCCCCTCTTATGGTGGCTCCTCTGGTCGAATTCATTCGCAAGGCAGGCGGCATCCCCTTTCTGACAGATACCAACACCCTGTACACGGGAGAACGAGGCGAATCCGTGTCCCATCACCTTCGGGCGGAAAAACACGGTTTCACGCCCCATGTGACAGGAGCACCCGTCATTATTGCTGATGGTCTGAAAAGCAATAATGAACGGGAGGTCCCCTGCCCGGGCGTTCATTTTGACACCTGTTTTCTGGCCGGTGACATTGTTGACGCGGACATGCTTGTGACCCTGAACCATTTCAAGGGACATGATCTGGCTGGGTTCGGCGGAGCCATCAAAAATCTGGGCATGGGATGTGCCACCCGCAAGGGAAAGATGCAGCAGCATTGCGGCATGGGACCCCTGGTAAACACCGATCATTGCACGGGATGCAAGGCATGCGTTTCGGTCTGTCAACCCGGGGCCCTGCAGGTGCTGGAAAACGGCAAAATCGCCCTGGATCCGGAAAAATGCGTGGGGTGTGCTGCGTGCCTTGCTGCATGCCGGCATCAGGGTTTGACCGTAAACTGGAAGGTGGATGTTCGCGTGTTTCTCGAACGCATGGCCGAATACGCAGCCGCTGTGGTGGCAACCCACAAACGCCCCTGCTTGCATGTCAGTTTCATCACCCATGTTTCACCGGGATGTGATTGCACTGGATTTTCCGACGCCTCCATCTGTCCGGATCTGGGTGTGGCTGTTTCCTATGATCCCGTTGCCCTGGACCAGGCCTGTCTGGACCTGGTCAATCAGGCCCCCTGTCTGCATCCAAGCCGACTGCCTGCAGACATCCTTCCTGGAGAGGACAAGTTCGCTGCCATTCATCCCCATGCCGACGGAACGCATGTGCTCGAACACGCCCAGAGCCTGGGCATGGGGACGCGACAGTATGAGCTGATCAGAATCTGAGGAGGTTGAACTGCTGGACAAGCCGGCCCTTCTTTGGTTATTGATGCAACTTCTTTTTCAAGAAAATACCTTCAGGAGGCTTACATACCATGGCTCACAAGAAAATCGAACGTAAAAAGGAACTTGATCGACGTCGTCAGCGCAGGGAAAAACGTCTCAAGCAGCGCATCAAGGAAGCCAAGGAGGCTGCCGGCAAATAAAGAAGGGACGATTCAGTATGTCCGGGGACAGGAACATGCGTAGAGACCAGGTAGGCATCATTGTTATGCACGAATCGCCCAAGGGTTTTTGTCCCGAAATACATACTGTCATTTCTGATATATACCCTTTCTGTTTTCATTTGTTTTGTGCCCCATGCAGGGCAGGGCAGCTTCGGCTGCCTTTTTTTTGCAGTCATGAAAGTTGAGCCGGCCACGGCTCACCAACCTACGGAACCATCATGATAGAGAGATATAGTCGCCAAGAAATGGCTTCCCTGTGGACTTTGGAAAACAAATTCAGGGTCTGGCTGGAAGTCGAGCTGGCCATATGCGAAGCCTGGACACGTCTTGGACGTATTCCCCAACAGGAAATGCAGGTCATCCGCGACAAGGCGGATTTTGACGTGAATCGGATTCTGGAGCTGGAACAGATCACCAAGCACGATGTGATCGCCTTTTTGACCGCTGTGGAAGAAAAGGTCGGACCTGCCTCCCGGTTCATTCATCTGGGGTGTACCTCCTCGGATATTGTGGATACGGCCAACGGGATTCTTCTGGTTCGGGCCGGTGAACAGATCGCCCGTGATCTGGACATGATCCTTGCCACCCTGAAAAAAAAGGCCATGGACAACAAGGGACGCATGGTCATGGGCCGAACACACGGCATCCATGCCGAACCTACCAGTTTTGGTTTGAAAATGGCGGGTTTTTACGCCGAGTTCAAACGCCATCAAAAACGGTGGAAGGCTGCCCTCGAGAATATCCAGGTGGGCAAGATTTCCGGAGCCGTAGGAACCTATGCCCAGCTCGACCCCCAGGTGGAAGCCATTGCCTGCGATCTTCTCGGGTTGCATGTGGATCCCGTGTCCACGCAGATCATCCAGCGTGATCGTTACGCCCAGTACTTCACCTCCCTGGCTCTCATTGCCGGTGGCATCGAACGACTGTGCATCGAGCTCAGACATCTGCAGCGCACAGAAGTTTTGGAGGTTGAGGAAGGATTTTCCAAGGGACAGAAAGGGTCTTCGGCCATGCCCCACAAGAAGAATCCCATTTCCGCGGAAAACCTGTGCGGACTGGCCCGTCTCGTTCGCAGCAACAGTGTCAGTGCCATGGAGAACACCGGACTGTGGCACGAGCGGGATATCAGCCATTCTTCTGTAGAACGGGTCATCATGCCCGATTCAACCATTCTTATCGATTATATGCTCCACCGGCTGAACACGCTGGTCACCAATCTGCGGATCATTCCCGAAAATATGGAGCGCAATCTTCATGGCTCCTTTGACATCTATTTTTCCCAGCGGGTCTTGCTGGCTTTGGTGGATGCCGGCCTGGAACGACAAAAAGGGTACGAAATGGTCCAGAAACTGGCCATGCATTGCTGGCAGAACAAGATCTCTTTCCCCCAGACCGTCCGCAATGACCCGGCCATGAAGGAACTCCTTTCTGCCGAGGTCATGGACAGGGTTTTTGATCCTTCCTATTACCTGCGCCATGAAGACATGATTTTTTCCCGGGTGTTTGATGCTTCAAGCCACTAACTTCTCGAGTACATGATGACCCATACCAATACGTCCATGCGTACCCGTCTGGCTGAGCTCCTTCTGGAAAAATCCTATTTGGAGGGTTCCTTTGTGCTCACCTCGGGCCAGCAAAGCGACTATTATTTTGACTGCAAGCAGACCGCCCTGCATCCAGAGGGGGGCTGGCTCATCGGCAACCTGTGCCTGGATATCATTGCCAGACATGGAGGGATCCAGGGAGTTGGTGGAATGACCCTTGGGGCCGATCCCCTGGTGTCTGCGGTCAGTGTTCTTTCCCAGGTAAGAAACATGCCCCTGCCGGGATTTATTGTGCGCAAGACCTCCAAGGGACACGGCACCAACCAGTACCTGGAGGGATTGAAGAATTTTTCTCCGGGTGACCAGGTGTGCATGCTTGAGGATGTGGTCACCACTGGGGGAAGTCTGATCACCGCGTGCAAACGTGTAGAGGATGCGGGGCTCAAGGTTGCCCAGGTCATCTGTGTTCTGGATCGCGAACAAGGAGGAGCCGATGCCCTTGCCCTGGAAGGATACACCCTTGAGGCTCTGTTCACTCGTGCCTCCCTTCTCCAGGAAGGCCATTTCGCCTAACGCCATGACTCCACAACCCTTTTTGGCGCATTGTATATACGAGGAATACTGCAGTCATGATTGAAACACGTTGTCATACAAGCATGTTCTTTATTGTCGGGATGTGTATGTTGGTCGTGTTTGGCAACGCGCATCCAACCTGGGCCCTGAGTTGGCCCATGAGTTCCCATGGTCCTGATTCCCTGTTTGCCATTGATAAAAGTAAGCAGGTTTTGTTGTATTTTCGGAAAAACAATGTTTCCCAACAGCTCGATTTGGTGAAAAAAATCCCTTGCGCAACAGGTAAGGTCAATGGTGACAAGTTTCGCGAGGGAGACATGAAAACCCCCGAAGGAATCTATTTCATCCAGGGGAAAAAGGAGCAGGGACTCAATTTCGGCCTGTATGGGGATCTCGCCTTTGTGCTCAATTTCCCCAATCCTGTTGATCAGGCCAAGGGAAAGACCGGGCACGGCATATGGCTGCATGGTCGGGGCAAACCCATCAAGCCTCACGAGACAAGAGGGTGTGTTGCCCTTAACAACCATGACATCAAAACCTTCCAGTCGGAAGTTCAGATCAATACAACACCGGTCATTATCGGTCATACCATATCCCTGAACAATGATGTGCCGGCACACGAGAGCATCAGTGAACAATTGATACAGGCCACCACCACCTGGGCCCAGGCATGGGATAACAAAGCATCTCGTTTTTTTTCGTTTTATGATCCCCATTTTTTTTCCAAGAGCTTTTTTGAACATAAGCAGGGATTGTTTCAAAGATATGCGTGGATTGATGTCGTGATCGACGACATAAAATGTATTGAAGGTCAAGAATATTGTGTAACGTATTTCAAACAGTTGTATAAGGCTCCGGGCTTTACATCAGAAGGCATCAAGCGGTTGTATTGGAAGGCTGATGATGCGGGAGGATGGAAAATTATCGGGAGTGAATGGTTCAGCACTCCTACTGGGTTGGAAAATGTATATGTGAACAAGATAACCACCCAGATTGTTGAGTGGGTTGAGTATTGGAAAAGATCATGGGAACAAGGCAATATTGAAGAGTATATGACCTGTTATACCCATAATGCCGTACAAGGCGGTATCCACGGGAAACGGTCGATTGCTGAACACAAGAACAATCTCATCAAGCAGGGAAAAAAGCCGACCAGGATTCTCATGGAAAATCCGGTTGTGCGTCTGCAAAACGATGGTGCTCGTGTTCGATTTACCCAATATTACCAAGCTGAAAATGGCTATGCCGACAAGGGGATCAAAACGCTTGTCCTGAAGCGAATAGACGAAAATCATTGGCGTATCATTTCTGAAACATGGAAGAGACTGGATCCATGAATGACAAAAATTTAATAAGTATTCTCGTTATGCGTGACGACAAGGATGTATACCGCGTGAGGATGCATCCTTGGTGTGTCAAGGCCTTAATATATGGAACCATACTCGTTGGATTGTGTGCAGTTCTCGGCGGGTATGGTGTTTTTTATTTTTGGAATGAAAATAAACAACTCGATATTGATCTGCAAAATATGCAAAATACCTTGCTTGATAATAATATGGAGTTGAAACGTCTTCGTAATATTGAAAAGATGCAGCAATATGATGTTAATGGTAGTGCTGCTCTTGATACGAAAATTATAGAGATAAAGAATAATAATACAGACAAGTCGTATATTAATCTTAATGATATTTTTGGATCTATAGATAAAAATGTTTTGATTGCTAGTAATGTTCAGGCAAAATTTATAAAAAAATTTATAAATTTATCTTTTGATATTAATAAACGTAATTTTGAAGATAATGGAGTTGTTAATGGAAATGTTGTAATTCATATTGTTTCATCTTCTGGCGATGTTGTTGACGTAGAAACACGAAGTGATATGTTTTTTGAGCTTAGAAGGATGAAACAATACAATGTACGTATTCCTATTCCAAAACAACTTGTGAAGAATGATATTTTTGGTATTCGCATTACAATTAATCAATCACCAGGTAAAACGGTGTTTCGTGAAACATATTTGTTGTCAAATATTCTTTTGTAGTTTGATTTTGCTGTGCTCTGTTCCTGCAATGTCTCATGAAGGTGAATCAGGGCATAGGCAATTTGTTTTTTTCAAGGATACCCAATATCCTCTCCGGGTTCATTTTATACAAGGAGACAAGCCCGGACCAACAATTATGATTCAAGGGGGCATCCAGGGTGATGAGGATGCAGGATTTATTGCCGGGCAGATCCTGAGTCGAACCAAGGTGCACGCCGGCAATCTCATTGTCGTTCCCAGGGCTGATGTTCCTTCCATCAACATGCACCAACGCCAATGCAATGTTGATCTCAATCGCCGTTTTGATCGCGATTATGATAGGTATTTCGAAGACCGCCTGGCTCGGGTTATCAAATTTCTCATCGGCAAGTGTGATGGCTTCATTCATCTGCACGAAGGAAGCGGCTTTTATCATCCCACCCCCATTGACCGTTTGCGCGGTCCCCATCGTTTCGGACAGTCGGTCATTATTGATACGGCTGTTTTCAAGGACCAGCTCTATCTGGCTGACATGGCCCACAAGGTTCTGGAACGGGTCAACAGAAACCTTGTTCCCAGCAAATGGGCATTCAGACTGTTCAATACCCAGACGTTCTCTCCGCGTACCAGCTACCCCGAGCAGCAAAAGTCACTGAGTTTTTATGCGGTCAAGCAATTGCACATTCCGGCAGTGGCTGTTGAGGTGAGCAAGAACATTCTTGACCTTGACTGGAAGGTTCGACGGCAGATCGAGGTGGTCAAGGCGTTTTTGGATGAATTCGGTGTATCCTGCACCATCCCGGATATAGGACCTGACGAGATTGCAACATGGCATGATCCCCTGCATAATGTGCGTATCAATGGACAACCTGTTGGTAATGGTCACATAACTCTGCATGCCTATACACCTCTTTCCGTTTCCCTGTTTGGATCAGAAAAGTATGATGGATCCAGGGAGTATGCTGTTTATACATCAAGAAGACGGGATTACAATATTCTTGGCATGGAATTCCTCCCGCTTGATCCCTTTCAATATTTACTGTTTGCCGTGGATGGGAAAATTGTCAGAAAAATTCCCATTCAGTGGAAGGGAACGTGGTCCAAGAACCAGGCAGCCGTTCATCCCATTTTTATTTATTCACTCAATAACAACATACATTGCAGACCTTCCGGAACCATTGTTGATGTTTTTGAAGGAGATCAGCTTATCATGGAAGGAATCTGGAATGGCAGGAAAAATGAAATTCTGAACGTCAAGGGATTTGTATCTGAAAAACATGGGAATAGTGGTCAGGACGTAGAAAATCCCGTGCTGATCAGAAAATCCAATTTTCTGGGGAAATATCTACGCGAGGAAGCCGATGGATGCTGGCTCTTCCGGGTTGTCCGAGAAACGCCTGGATCACCTCGAAATGTCTTACATTTCAGAGTTCATCCTTGCGTTGTCAAAGCTATTGAACTAGTGAATGCAGTATCCGAAAAAACCGTTATTTCATTGGCTGATACATCCATTGTCATGCCGCCGGGATCATATCGGATCAGCGATATCTGGACACCGCGGGATGTTTCAGACGCCATGATTCTTGTGGATGACTGGCCCGTGTCGTTCAATGAGTTCATGACCTGGCAGCCGGGTGAATCACATGTTCTTCGTATGTACACAGCAAGGGATTTCAAACATCTTCATGACATACGGATTCATGTGGCTGACACCCTGGCTGCTGAAGCGACAGCTGTTTTGCCATAGTAGCCTTACCCATCCATGCCTGATGGGGGTTGAATCAGGAAAATGGCGCATGGAGAATGGCATGATCCTTCCTGTTCACCCAAACAACGAGGTTGGAAAAAAATGTCTTTTTTTGTAGCCTTTCCCATCCGACTCTTGGCCCATAACAAAAATGTGTTTGATATCTGTGTACATCGGAAGATCAATATTGAAATAGGCCTGGATGCCAAAACCTTGGATAGCCTTGATGTTGGCTACCATCAGTTTTTGTCAGGCGAATTCCAAAAGGCCGGCATTGACTGCGCTGTGCATCTTCCCTTTATGGATCTCCATCCGGGCAGCCCTGATGCTGCCATACGCAAGGCATCGTGCAAACGGCTGCAGGACTCCCTTCAAATAGCCCGTTTGTACAATCCGGTTCATCTGATTGCGCATACAGGCTATCAGGAACATTATGCCGATTGTTTTTCCGAATGGTCATCTTGGGCTCTGGAATCATGGCGATCCATCCTGCATGCCTGGCAGGATCATCCCCAGGTCTTCTTTGAAAACGTGTATTGCCGGGAACCAGGTGTCATGCATGATTTTCTTTCGGAAATTCATGCCGAAACATGTGGTTTTTGCTTGGATGTTGGGCATTGGTACTCGTTTGCACGCGGGGCCAACAGCAAAAATTTCGGACTGTGGCTTCAAAAACTCGGCTCCTTTCTTGGCCATGTGCATTTGCATGACAATAGCGGATTAAGGGATCTTCATCTGGGGCTTGGCAACGGATCCGTGCCCTGGAACGAGGTCTTTGCCACCCTGGAGCTCATGGAGCTTGTGCCTACCATTACTCTTGAACCCCATTCTGCCAAGGATCTCCAGGACAGTTTGGTTTTCATGCTTGAGCATTTTGCGTGGTTTGCCCGGCTTGGAGTGAGCAAAACCTATCTCGAGGATATCCTGTCCATTCCCTTTGACGATTCTTTCTGAACATCCATTCTTGAGATGTGTTGCCTATCATTGGATTTTTTACCTCTCGGAGGTTGTTGTGAACATTGGTTGCCCATCGGAAATAAAGAATCATGAATATCGGGTCGGTCTCACCCCGGCATCGGTCCATACCTATGTGGACAATGGCCATGCGGTTTTCATCCAGAAAGGGGCGGGACAAGGCTCGGACATTGCCGATGAGGAGTATATTCAGGCCGGAGCAACCATTGTACCCACGGCAGCCGATGTCTGGGAACAGTCCGACATGATCGTCAAGGTCAAGGAACCCCTGCCTGCTGAATATCCCCTCATGCGTCCAGGCCAGCTCGTTTACACATATTTTCATTTTGCAGCCAGCCACAAGCTGACCAGGGCGTGCATGGACAGTAAGATCACGGCCCTGGCGTATGAAACCGTTCAGGAAGACAATGGTCTGCTTCCCCTGCTCAAACCTATGAGCGAAGTGGCTGGCCGTATGGCACCTCTCATGGGGGCCTTTTATCTGGGGCGTCCCAAGGGAGGAAGAGGAGTTCTACCCACAGGGGTTCCCGGGGTTCTTCCCGCCAATGTTGTTGTCATTGGCGGAGGTACCGTGGGGGCCAATGCAGCCCGTGTGGCCGCCGGTCTGGGCGCACGGGTGACCATATTGGATATCAATCATGCCACGTTGGAACATCTGGGAAACATCATGCCGGCCAATGTATTTCCGGTGTACAGTGATCACATCAACCTCAAGCGGACCCTTGAACGGGCCGATCTGGTCATTGGTGCGGTGCTCATTCCCGGGGCCAAGGCTCCCAGACTGGTAACCCGTTCCCTGCTTCGTTCCATGCGTCCGGGCGCTGTTATTGTCGATGTGGCCATTGATCAGGGGGGATGCACGGAAACATCCGTTCCAACCACTCATGATGATCCTGTTTTCGAAGAAGAGGGCATTGTCCACTATTGTGTGAGCAACATGCCTGGTGCTTACGCCCGGACGTCCACCTTTGCCTTGAACAACGCCACCATCAGATACGGCTTGCAACTGGCCAACAAGGGAGTTGAAAAGGCCTGCACCGAGAGCAGAGCCCTGATGCGTGGACTGAATATTTACAAGGGTACCCTGACCTGTGAACCGGTTGCCGAGGCCTTTGCCATGCAGAAGGCCTGCCGCCTTGCCGGTGACCTTTTCTAGCGTCTTGCCAGCGTCTTGCCGGTTGGGTCATGGCGTCAACTGTCAGCGCGGCGGTCTTCAAAGACAGTCGCGCTGATTCTGTTTGCAAACTGTTTCCCGGCCAGATGTGCAACGGTCCGATACGCCAGTTGAGAGGCAGGGGCTTTTGATCCCGCATTGCGGGTGCGATTGGGCTTTTTCATTTTCAACCTGTAAGCATGATTGTCATGAATCCCTTTTTGTTGTTGGTGCTCATCTTTCTGACCCTTGCCTGGGTTCTTGATCTCGTTCTGGAAAACAGGAATCTGTCCTGTCTTTCTTCGGCCATTCCCGATGCATTCACGGATGTCCTTGATGCCAAGGCCTACGCCCGATCCCAGGACTACACACGTGTCCGATCCCGATTTTCCATGGTCAAGGGAACCTTTGAGTACCTGCTTGTGGTCATGTTCATCTCCCTTGGAGGCATTGGCTTGCTGGATGGTTGGGTGCGATCCCTGGGTTTTTCCCCCCTTGTGGTCGGACTGGTGTATTTTGGTATTCTCGGTCTGGCATCGGATCTGCTGTCCATTCCGTTTGACCTCTACCTGACCTTTTCGCTGGAGGAACGGTTCGGATTCAACACCACGACCATGCGCACCTTCTGGTCGGATCGACTCAAGGGCTATGCATTGACCATGGTTTTGGGAGGTGTCTTGCTGGGAGTCGTGCTCTGGTTGTTCATGCGCACGGACCATCAGGCCTGGATCTGGTGTTGGGGATGTACTACCCTGTTCATGATTACCATACATTATGGCGCTCCCCGATTCATTTTACCTCTTTTCAATGATTTTACCCCGCTTAAGGAGGGAGAGCTCAGGGATGCGGTCACGCAATTTGCCGAACGGGTCGGATTCAGGCTTGCCGGTATTGTTGTCATGGACGGATCCAGACGGTCCTCCAAGTCCAATGCCTTTTTCACCGGATTTGGATCCAGAAAACAGATAGCCCTGTTTGATACCCTTATTGAAAGACGCACTGTCAGGGAGCTGGTGGCCATTTTGGCCCATGAGGTCGGGCATTATAAGTGCAAACATATCATCAAGGGATTGATCATGGGCATTGCCAAGACAGGAGTCGTGTTCTGGCTCATGGCCCAGGTCATGGGCGCAAGGGAATTGTCCGCGGCCTTTGGTGTTGAAGTTCCTTCGGTGCACACGGGATTGGTCATTTTCGCCCTGTTGTATACCCCCCTGTCTCTGGTCCTTGGACCGGTAAGCAATTTTTTTTCCCGGAAACATGAATGGGAGGCGGACAGATTCGCGGCCCTTCATATTGATGATCCTGAAGATTTGGTAACGGCCCTGAAAAAACTTGCTGCAGATAATCTGTCCAATCTCACCCCACACCCCTGGTATGTGGCGTTGCGGTATTCCCATCCTCCGGTGGTTGAACGGATCAGGGCAATCCGGAGGCTTGCCCGGGCGGGTGGATTCCATGAAGCACCGTGAACTGCTGAGGGAACAGGACAGATTGCAGCCATTAGCCATTGCCACGCGCAACTTCGCGGGATATTGCTGGAGCCATGTTTGTCGGGCTTTGTCACTACCACAGGGAGCGCCGGGGTGCGCAGGGAGCAAGAATGAGAAGGAACAGTCTGCTGATTGGCATGGGTCTGGTGGGCAAGGTTTCACAGATACATGAGTTTATCCAGCGCTTGGACGATCACGCCCTGCAGGAACTGTTTCCGGAAGTCTTCCTGACAGGGGTTGTGGTTTCCGAGCAGGATACGGATGCCGCCTTGATCCGTGATCAGGGCATTGCCATCAGTCATGATGTTCCTGCCCTGCTGGCTCATCGGCCCGATACGAAGATGCTGGTGGTTCTCGAGGATGACCCTGATTTGCTTGCCCGTCTTCGTAAAAGGATTCCCGCAACGCTGTCCTTGGTCGATGCCAGGACCGTATCCATTCTCAGGGATTTTGTGACCAGGGAAACATATTGCCCATCCTGCCAGAATGATCTGTCCACGGCCAGGTCCATGTTGAGAACCCTGCTGGACGAAGTGGCCGATGACATCCTGTTTGTTGATACCGATGGCAATATTCTTGATGTGAACAAAAACGTGTGTGAGCGCCTTGGGCAACCGCGTTCGTTCTTTCTGGGTAAACCCAGAAGAATGGCCTGGGATCAGCATACCCTCTCATGGGATGAACAGGATATCGATCCCTTTGAACAGGCTTTGCGGACTTCCACCAAAAGCGAAGGCATGCATGTGCGCATTGATCGTCAGGGCAAGCTCACCTATTTCCGGATTTATGTGTACCCCATTTTGGACGACCAATCCCGTGTGACGTCGCTTTTGGAGATGCGTCGGGACATTTCCAGACGGACGCATATGGAAAAGCAGCTGCAACAGTCCGAAAAAATGGCGGCCCTGGGAGAACTGGCCGCATATATTGCCCATGAAATCCGTAATCCCCTGGTATCCATTGGCGGGTTTGCCGGATCCTTGCTCAAGATGGAGGAGCTTTCACCGGCTGCGCTTCAGAAGGTACAGATCATCTTGGACGAATCCAAACGGCTGGACACCATTCTTCGGGGTATTCTCAATTTTGCCCGGCCCACACCCCATGAACACGGCATGGTCGAGGTGAACAAGATTGTTGAAGAGACCATGCAGGTCATGGGCATGGGGTGCGAGAAGCAGGGCGTTCATCTCAAGCTGCATCTGACCAGAAATCTTCCTCCGGTGCATGGACGGGCCGAAGCCATCAAACAGAGCCTGATCAATGTGGTCAAAAACGGTATTGAAAGTATGGGCAAGGGCGGAGAGCTCAGCGTGACCACCCGTGATCAGGGTGCATATGTGAGTATCGAGGTGGTGGACACAGGTACGGGGATCGACACAAGACATATGGAAGACATTTTCAACCCCTTTTTCAGTACCAAGAAGAACGGTTCGGGTTTGGGACTGGCCATGACCAAGAAGGTCATCGAGGAGATAGGGGGCCGTATCGAGGTGACCAGTACCAAGGGACAGGGAACCATGGTAACCCTGCTGCTCAAAAAGAACAATGCAGCAAAGTGACTGCGCTGGATACACCTGGTGCTGTCATTGCGTGGTTGTTTCCCGAACCGTACTCCTGTGCAGCGGGTATGCATGAATGACTCGATATTTCATCATATTGCATGGATGATGTATAACCATAGAAACAGATAAGGACGAGTTGATGAGCACCATTGTACTTGCCACGGGCAATCAGGGTAAAATTGCGGAATTCAGATCCATGTTCAAGGAACTCATGCCGGATATCACCATCTGTGGATTGCGGGATTTTCCCCAGATCGGCGAA
The DNA here is from genome assembly GCF_001748225.1 of Desulfoplanes formicivorans. Taxonomy (NCBI): domain Bacteria; kingdom Pseudomonadati; phylum Thermodesulfobacteriota; class Desulfovibrionia; order Desulfovibrionales; family Desulfoplanaceae; genus Desulfoplanes; species Desulfoplanes formicivorans. Next base: position 306,800 of record NZ_BDFE01000015.1, on the reverse strand, counting down.
ATCGAGGAGACCGGAACCACCTTTGAGGAGAACGCACGCATCAAGGCCGAGACCGTTGCCCGACTGACCGGGCACGTGGCTGTTGCTGATGATTCCGGCCTGGAAGTGGATGCCCTGGACGGCCGTCCCGGCGTGTATTCGGCAAGATATTCAGGGCCTGATGCAACCGATGAACGCAATTATCGCAAACTTCTCGATGAGTTGAAAGATATTCCCACCAGCAAACGAACCACCCGTTTTGTGTGTGTCATAACGGCCTATGCGCCCAATGGAGAGATGCTGGTCAGCCGAGGTACCTGGGAGGGAAGGATCACCACGTCTCCCATGGGTGATAACGGTTTTGGTTATGATCCGGTGTTTTGGGATGATGCGGCCAGCATGACTTCGGCCCAGATGGACCGGGCCATGAAGAACAGTCGCAGCCACAGGGGCAAGGCCCTGCAATCTTTGCTTGAACAATGGCCGCTTTTTTGGGAAAGGGTCTGAAATAATATGGTGAAGAGCATTTTTTTGCATCTGCCTTTTCGGGGATAAACAAGGAGCGTAATACATGTGCGGGATCATCGGATATGCGGGTCACAGGCCTGCCTTGCCCATCATTGTGGAAGGACTCAAAAGCCTTGAATACCGGGGGTATGACTCGGCCGGCATCGCCTACATGAAAAAGGATCGGATCAATGTGGTTCGTTCCGAAGGTAAATTGAGTGTCCTGGAAAAAAAGCTGGAAAGGATCAACGCCCTTTCGGCCACCTATGGCATTGGTCATACCCGTTGGGCCACCCATGGACTGCCCACGGAGAAAAACGCCCATCCGCACATTGATGACCAGGGCCGCCTTGCCCTGGTCCACAACGGGATCATTGAAAATTATCAGGAACTCAAGGATGCCTTGCAAAAGGAAGGTCACAAATTCTGGTCAGATACGGATACCGAGGTGCTGGCCTATCTCATCTCCAAGGGTGCCCGGCTCAAGGATTCCATCCCCGAGGCCATTTCCTGGGCCCTGAAACAGGTGGATGGCTCCTATGCCTTTGCCCTCATTGATCTGGAAAATCCCGGCAAGATCTGGGCGGCGCGCAATGCAAGTCCTCTGCTCCTTGGTCTGGGAGCGGGCGAGAATTTTGTGGCCTCGGATATTCCGGCCTTTCTGCCCTACACCCGGGAGGTCATCTTTCTCGAAGACAACCAGATGGTGGAGATGGATGCCAATTCCTGGAAACTTTATGACGTGGAGACCCTGGAACCCCTGAGCAAGAAAAACCAGCACATTGCTTGGGATCTGCAGGCTGCTCAGAAATCCGGGTACAAGCATTTCATGCTCAAGGAAATCTTTGAGCAGCCCCAGGTCATCCGGGACTGTTTGGCCGGTCGTGTGGACGAGCGCAAACAGACTTTGGATATCCCGGAACTGAAAACCATGGACGTGCCCAAAAGGTTGAGCATTGTGGCCTGCGGGACATCCTATCATGCCGGCCTGTGGGCCAAGTATATCATTGAGTCGTGGGCCAGGATCCCCGTACAGGTGGAGATTGCCTCGGAATTTCGTTACCGGAGTCTGGTCCTGGACAAGGATGACCTAGTCCTGGCCATCAGCCAGTCGGGAGAGACGGCCGATACCTTGGCGGGTATGCGCATTGTCCGTGAAAAGGGGGTTCCCGTACTGGGACTGTGCAATGTGGTCGGATCCTCCGTGGCCAGGGAGTCGGATGCGGTCATTTATACCCAGGCAGGTCCCGAGATCAGTGTGGCCTCCACCAAGGCCATGTGCAGCCAGCTGGTCCTGCTGACCCTTTTGGCCTATTACTGGGGGGAGAAGAAAGGGACCTTGCGTCAGGAAGTCAGGGATACGATTCTGCCCGGTCTTCTTGCCCTGCCCAAGCAGCTCAAGGAAGAGCTGCCCATGATCCGCAAAAAGGCCAAAAAGCTGGCCAGGGAATATGCCTGGGCCAAAAGTTTTTTCTATCTCGGCCGGGGCATCAATTTTCCCCTGGCCCTGGAAGGGGCCCTCAAGCTCAAGGAAATTTCCTATATCCATGCCGAAGGGTATGCTTCCGGCGAAATGAAGCACGGACCCATTGCCCTTATCGAACCGGATTTTCCCACCTTTGCCCTGGCCCTGGACGATTTTCTCCTGCCCAAGGTCAAGTCCAATCTCAAGGAAGTACAGGCCCGCGGTGGCAGGATCATCGCCCTGACCCACAAGGGAGCCAATATCCAGGAAGAGGACACCTGGGTCATCCCGCGGGTAAGGGGACCGCTGGGCAGTTTTTTCGTGCTCCCGGCGTTGCAGCTCTTTGCCTATGAAATGGCCGTCTACCTGGGCAAGGATGTGGATCAACCCAGAAATCTGGCCAAGAGTGTGACCGTGGAATAGCTTGAAAAGGGATATCTGATATCATTCATGCCATGAACAAAAAGAAGTGCCTTTTCTATCAAAGTAGAAAAGGCACTTCTTTTGTATTCTACTGGACTCGACTTTCACGCTTAACCACATAAAAAACGGTAAAAATACAAGTGTATCAAAGTATTATAACTTTAATCCTTGTAAGACCCCATTTTCCATTTTGTACCCCATGGCAGCGGGTCCGGGGCAGCAAAGTGCCTTGATAGATGGGAGGAGGATCACCCGTCAGTGGTCTGGCGGGACAGGGAGCAGGATACAGGCGAGGAACTCACGCCTCAACAATTCCGGTCACTGGTCGACCAGTACACCTATTGATCCATGTAGTCACTTCGGACATATTCGAAAATAGCCCTGGTCTTTTTGCCGTAGAGTTGCAGGGCATCCCAGTCCGGCTGCCGGGGCACCCTTTGCATGATCATGCCGTCAGACCCGAACCAGCAGGGAAGCAGGCCGCCAAAAAAGTACCCCCGCTGGCGCAGGATGGTGACAGCCTCTGCAACACCGGGATCGCCCAGATTCAAGTATACCTGCATCAGACCGCCGGGACCGAATGTGGATTCGCCCTTTTCAATGATCCCTGCGAAGTCGGTCCCGGTTTTTTTCACAGTCAGTCGGACCAGTTTGGAATCTGCAAGCACAAAATCCTGCTTGTCGGTCTTTCCGGACAGTGCCCGACCCTTCATATGCTCCCGGACAAGTCCGAGCCCGGCGTAAAGAGACTGTATGAATGGAGCATACTCGTCAGGAAGGCAGACGGAACAGACCGATTTCTCCCTGACCAGAAACATGAGTGTCAGGGAGACGTTGCAAGCGAAGCCGCCCTCATTTTTTGTAGGCTCCTGCGGGCATGCATTCCAGCTCCAGTCCGGTGGGCACCATCCCCTGCTGCAGGGCAAGCCGCTGTGACACTCGATGGTTGCACACTGTTTCGCTAAAGAGCACCTGCAACCCGAAACGTTTCGGACAGTTGCCTCCAGCTACCTGGCTCAAGTCAACGGCAAGATGGCTGTTACGGTAGGATTTGAGAATCATGAGCTCACCGATCTCGTGCACTTTCGGATTGGGCGCATGGCGAAAGAGACCAACCAGCCCCACCACTTCACCCTTGGGCGTTCGTGCAACAATGGTGTACTGATCATTGGTGGCGTTAGGTGTAGACATGATCGATGGGGAATGAATCTTCATGGATTGCCAGATAGGCAAGGGAAATGCCCAACGCATCGCTCGGACGGAACATGTCGATCTCCACATCCTGTCCCGGTTCGATATCCTGTCGAGCCTCAATAAGGGATTTGATGCGTTTTTCTCTGTTCATTAAGTGTCTTTTGCGATGATTTTCTTGTCACGCAGCTCGTTGTAAAGAGCCTGGGCATAGACGGTATGGCCCTCTGCATTGAAGTGCACGATATCAATAAACATTTGGTAACGTCGGGGATGTTTCCAGATGTACGGAGCCAGGCGCAGTACGGGCAATCCCTCAGGGACGGCAAATCTGTCCACGGCAAAGTCCTGGAGAGCGAACTGGATTGTGCTCCATTTGTCGATGTAAAATCGCCAGTTGGACTGAATAGCCGAGAGCTTGGCCTCATCCTCGGGGTTGACCTCGGCTTCATAACTGAAAACGTAGTCGAACATGGCCACATCTGCCCCCCTTTCTCGTGCATAAGCGGTCATCCGCCTGAGGAGATGCAGGGATTCTTCAAACACTCGTTCCTGTTGGAAACCGGGTTTGCTGGCAAAGGCCTTTTGTCTTTCGTCACTCTTCATCCATTTTTTCCGCAGGGCAGTACCAAGGCAGGTTTGGTCAAGCGCTTTCTGGTACCACGGCTTGTGACTTTGAAGCTTGTGAATAAACGCCATGGGCCAGGGAGTGCCTGGCTCCCAGTCCTTTCCGTTGACAACGGCGATGGAAAGATCGTTCATATTGGGCCGGATCAGCAGAATATCGCCAGGACCGATGGGAAGCGCGGTCACTGCCTCTGCAGTCTGCTGGCCGTTGTAGCCGATGATGGATGCATTCATGACCTGATAGTCATACCCTGCCTCGTCCAGCCTGTTTTGCAGGACGTTCAACCACAAGTGCTGTTCTTCAGGCAATTTGGCGCCAAACAGTTCCGATTCCCCGGCAACCCAGATCTTGCGTTTCCCGGGTTGTGGTTCAGGTCCGCGCTGTCCCAGGCTGTTGATATGGACCTGCTTTGATGCGTACCCCTGTTTGAGTCTCCAGTGAAGCGGCGGACCGCATTCATCGATGAACTCGTTATATGGATACTCACCGACCTTTTTGGGTTCAAACGGAATGGAGTGTTTCTTGAGATAGTCCTTCCTGGCCTTGATCTCAGCCAGGACAATGAGCAGGATGATCAATGCAAAGGAGAACATATCAGACCTTGGTTGAGGTTGGAGAATTATTATCCTGTACACCGGCACAGGTATCAGCCTGTTCGTTGTGGGCAAGTAGCACAGAAGGAAGCACAGCACACAGCAGGCAACAGACGTTCATATCGGCGCGGAGGTAGGCGGCAACCACCCTGATGTTGCATTGCATACGGCCCCGGGAAACATCGACCGGCGCAGTATGCTTTATTCATTCACCCCGCTGATGACCTGCAAAACCGGTGCTGAGGTCAATGACTGTCCAGTTCTCCTGTCTGGCGGAGACCTTCATACAGGAGTATGGACGCGCAATTGGCCAGGTTGATGGATCTTACCTGCCCCCAGATGGGGATGCGCACAAGATAATCCGCCTGGTCCATGATTTCACCAGGTAGTCCCCGGGTTTCAGGACCCAGAACAATGATGTCCTTTGTGTGAAAGGAAAAGGTATGATGGGGTTGTCCCTTGCGGGCGCTGGTCATGATCAGGCGCACACACGGGTCCAGGGATGCGGTGAACGAGGACCAGTTCTTCCACACACGAACGTCCACATGGGGCCAGTAATCCAGGCCCGCCCGTTTCAGGTATCGGTCGTCCAGGCTGAAGCCCAGAGGTTCGATAAGATTGAGGGGCGTGGTCACGGCGGCGCAGAGACGGGCTATGGTTCCCGTATTGGGAGGGATTTCCGGTTCGTACAGGGCTATCTGCATAAGGGTTGCTCTTTGGAGTCAAACTTTATATCCAGCGCTGTGGACGAAAACAGGGAGCCCAAACAGAAGCACCCTGATCCACCGGGGTATAAAAAAAGGCCCTGGAAAGAACCAGGGCCTTGCTCGTTGTATGTGGTGGGCGGTCGGAGATTTGAACTCCGGACTTCCACCGTGTGAAGATGGCACTCTCACCGCTGAGTTAACCGCCCGAACAGGGACGTTTTCTAGAAAAAAAGATCTTGCAAGGCAAGTTCTTTTTTTCTGATATCTTTCAAACATTGTATTATGGATCCGGAAGGTACCCTGTTGTTCCCGGATTCTTTCCCAAACACGACCCCACAAGGAAGACGCATGAATATTCTCGTAACCGGTGGATGTGGCTTTATTGGTTCCAATTTTATCCATTATCTTTTTGACACCAGGGACGATGTACTCGTCGTCAATGTGGACAAGCTGACCTATGCCGGCAACCTCCAGAATTTGGCCTCCATTGAAAAAAAACATGGTGGGAGCAGATATGTTTTTGTTCACGGGGACATCAATGATGCCTCCTTGATCATGAAAACAATGCGTGCTCACCAGATTGACGCGGTGGTCAATTTTGCAGCCGAATCCCATGTGGACCGGTCCATCAACGATCCCTCTCCCTTTGTCACCACCAATATCAACGGTACCCAGACCCTTCTCGAAGCGGCCCGCCAGCTGGATATTCCCAGATTCGTTCAGATATCAACGGACGAAGTCTATGGTTCCCTGGGACCTGAAGGGCTGTTTTCCGAAACCACTCCCCTGGCACCCAACAGTCCCTATTCGGCATCCAAGGCTTCGGCCGATCTGCTGGCCCGGGCCTATCACAAGACCTACGGCATGCCCGTTGTCATTACCCGGTGCTCCAACAATTACGGTCCGTACCAGTTTCCTGAAAAACTCATTCCCCTTGTTTTTACCAGGGCCATGCAGGACGAATCCATCCCGGTGTACGGGGACGGCCTTAATGTGCGCGATTGGATTTATGTGCGCGATCATTGCAAGGGTGTGGCCATGGCCCTGGAAAAGGGCCAGCCTGGTCAGGTGTACAATTTCGGTGGTCATGCCGAGATGGCCAACATCAACATCATCAAGATCATTCTCCGGGAACTGGGCAAATCCGAGTCCCTGATCACCTTTGTCAAGGATCGTCCGGGTCACGACCGCCGTTATGCCATGGATTTTTCCCTGGCTACCAGGGAACTGGGCTGGACTCCTGATCATGATTTTGCCTCGGGGATCAGGGAGACCATTGCCTGGTACACCTCCAACATGAAATGGCTTCGTGATGTACAGTCCGGCGAATACCGGACATTCATGAACGAGTGGTACAGCGAAAGAAAGTAAACATGTGCGCAGTAAAAAATGCCAGCATCTTCAACCACCACTGCGTTTCATCCGTCCTCTTGGTTCGCTTCCTCAACCCTTAACAATTACAAGATAACCACATGGAACAATACATAAAAACAGGCCTGGTCGGCGCAACCGGCTATACAGGTATGGAATTGGCCCGGCTCATGATCGGTCATCCCGTTTTCAAACTGGTTCTGGCCACTTCGCGCAAGGAGGCCGGCAAGACGCTGGTGGATATTTTTCCCCATCTGCAGGCCACAATTCTGGCTGATGTTCCCCTTGTTTCGCCGGATCCGGATGTTCTGGCCAAAGAGTGCGATCTGGTTTTTCTGGCCGTGCCCCACGGAACAGCCATGAACATTGCTGCCGAACTTCTGGCCCGCAAGGTCAGAGTGATCGACCTGAGTGCGGATTTTCGTCTGCATGATGCCGGGGTCTATGAAGCCTGGTACAATGTCACCCATACCCAGCAGCAGCTTCTGTCCCAGGCGGTTTACGGCCTGCCTGAACTCTATGCCCAGGACATTGCCCATGCCGAGCTCATTGCCAATCCCGGTTGCTATCCCACTTCTGCCATCCTGGGCCTGTACCCTGCCTTGCAACAGGGGCTCATCAAGACCGAGGACATTGTGGTGGACAGCAAGTCAGGGGCAACCGGTGCCGGACGCAAGGCCAGTGTTTCTTCCCTGTTTTGCGAAGTGAATGAAAATTTCAGGGCCTACAATCTGGGCCAGCATCGGCATACGCCCGAGATTGAACAAGAGGTTTCCGTGGCTGCCAGCACCCCGGTGACCCTGTCCTTTAACACCCACCTGGTGCCCATTGACCGGGGCATTCTTTCCACCATCTATACACGTCTTAACCAACCGGCCACGTTAACGGCTGTGCATGATCTGTTCACCCGTTTTTATGCCCACAAATCATGGGTCCGGGTTCTGCCCCAGGGCGCATTGCCCCAGACCAAATGGGTGCGGGGAACCATGTTCTGTGACATCGGCCTGGCTGTTGATCCCCGAACCGATCGGCTGATCATTGTCACGGCCATTGACAATCTGTGCCGGGGAGCATCAGGTCAGGCCCTGGCCAATGCCAATATCATGTTTGGGTTGGACCAGACTCTGGGGCTTCATGGGGGAACATTGATCCCGTAACCATTTTGCATGAATTGCCATGAAAAAAGGCTGCCGGAAATATTCCGACAGCCTTTTTCTCTTGTTTGGGTAAGGGGTGCGCCTCAAGGACGATTATATCCCTGGAAAACAGGTGCTCTCAAGGCTTCTCCCATTTTCTTTTTGGGTTGCAGGCATATTGTCTGATTGCCCCAGACGTCCCGGTGTAATGCTGGAAAGCTTATGATGCCCGTCTTGAGCGTCGTGGTGTCCGTTGTCCCTGTCTGGATCGGGGGCTGGCCGGTGCGATCCTGCTGGTTTGTGATCGTGGACGTCTTGATCTGGTTTGTTGTCCTCGGGGGGCAGGCCGGGCTGCTGCACCCGTGGCGTTTTTGGCCTCTTCGCTGTGAAAGGGATGATCCATGACCACAGGCACGCTCTTTCGCAGCAATCGTTCGATACTGCGCAGATAATCACGCTCAGGGGCACTGCAAAAGGAAATGGCCATGCCTTGGGCACCGGCTCTGGCAGTCCGTCCGATGCGGTGGACATAGGTTTCGGGTTCCACGGGAAGATCATAGTTGATCACATGGGTGATCCCGTCCACGTCAATGCCCCGGGCCGCGATATCCGTGGCCACGAGCACGCGGATTTTGCCCTTTTTGTACGCATTCAAGGCCTGTGTACGGGCATTCTGGCTCTTGTTGCCGTGGATGGCTGCTGCAGAGACCCCGGCACTGGTCAGTTTGGCAACCACTCGGTTGGCCATGTGTTTCATCTGTGTGAACACGATGACCTTTTTGAAGGAGGCATCCTGCATGAGCCGGTTGAGCAGAGTCGGTTTGGCGTTTTTGTCCACAAAATAGAGTTTCTGTACAATCCGTTCCACAGCGGGTTGTTCCGGAGCAATGTTCACCCGTGCAGGATTGGTCACCAGGGTGGTGGCCAGATCCATGATCTGTTTTTCCATGGTTGCGGAAAAGAACAGAGATTGTCTTTTGACGGGCAGTTGGGCAATGACTCTGCGGATATCCGGGAGAAATCCCATGTCCAGCATCCGGTCGGCCTCGTCCAGCACAAAGATTTCAATACGGCTCAGGTCAATGTACCCCTGGCCCATGAGATCCAGAAGTCTGCCCGGCGTTGCCACGAGAATGTCCAGGCCGCGTTTCAGTGCCTTGACCTGGGGATTTTGGCTCACACCGCCAAAGATGACCGTGTGATGGATGCGCATGTATTTGCTGTAATCCTGGATGGAGGCGTCGATCTGTGCGGCCAGTTCACGGGTGGGCGCAAGAACAAGCACCCTGGGGTTGCCGGGAATGCGTTTTTTCGGGTTGGTAAAGAGATACTCCAAAATGGGCAGACTGAAGGCGGCTGTCTTGCCGGTTCCGGTCTGGGCGCATCCGATAATGTCCTGACCCTTGGTCAGAAAGGGAATGGCCTGTTCCTGAATGGGGGTTGGATGCGAGTATCCCTTGTCGGCTACAGCCTTTTGGAGTTCCGGGATGAGCCGGGCGAAAACCCCTTTTGGGTCCGGTTGTGTCTGGCCTGCTTTCTGGCTGTTGCGGGGCTGACGGATTTGCGAATGAGTTGCGGTGCGGGTGGTACGTTGGGTCAACATATAATGGATGATATCCTTACCGGCGTGTTGTTCCATTTTCCTGCCTGCCGGTGAGGAAAAGAAAATACGGATGTCGTGTCCCTGAAGGGAGACATCTCCTTGCGTGCACTGTCCTGATAAACCTGCAATTCAAAAAAGATGAAGAGGGGATCTGGCAAGACGGAAAAACGGTATCGCGGGGAGATAACAAGGATCGCTGCATCAAAAGATGAAGGGATGCCGACTCCGCATCTTGGTACACGGATGCTCCCACAAAAAAAGGGTCATCAGTTGGTCCTGATAACCCTTTGGTGTATGCAAGTGGTTCCGGAGTCGCTTCAAAGAGATGTATGTGAAAGTACTGGGTTGGTCAAGGGGAAAAGAGGCGTGGCAGCAAGAAACAGGGTTACACTGCCCCAGGCATGGGAAATACATGTCCAGGACAATGTTCCTGGGGTCCGGATTGGGTTGATCATCCTCTGGTTCTGGAACAATCAACCCCATCCGGAATCATGATCACGTATTCCGGAGCCCCTTGGCTATGCGGTCCCCGATATGTTTGTCTATGTTGTGCCAGTAGTCCAGGGCGCGCTGGAGAACCGGTTCCCTCACGCCCCCCTTGAGATGGCCGATCACGTTGGCCACCAGCCTGTCTCGTTGGGCATCGTCCATAACTTCCCGCACCAGGGTTCCGGCCTGGCCGAAGTCGTCATCATCTTTGCGCAGGGTATAGGCGGTGCGCATGAACTCGCCGTCAGCACTCCATACGGCCTGTTCGGGATAGCGCTGGGGATCCGCCTTGGGTCCTCCCTTGGAGTTGGGTTTGTACACGGGATCAGACACATTGATCATGCGCATGGCCCCACCCTTTGCGTAGCTGTGCACGGGCGATTTGGGCCGGTTCACCGGGATGTGTTTGTAGTTGACCCCCAAACGGGCCCGATGGGCATCAGAATATGAAACCAGGCGGGCCAGAAGCATCCTGTCGGGACTTGGGCCGATACCGGGTACCATGTTGTTGGGTTCAAAGGCTGCCTGTTCGATTTCCGTGTGAAAGTCGCTGGGATTCCGGGTGAGCTGCAACCGTCCCACTTCATGGAGGGGATAGTCGCCATGGGGCCAGACCTTGGTCAGATCAAAGGGATTGAATCGATAGGTTGCGGCCTCGTCAAAGGGCATGATCTGGACTTTGAGGGTCCAGCTGGGATACTCGCCCCGGTTGATGGCCTCGGCAAGGTCGCGCCGGTGATAATCCGCATCCGTGCCTGCGATACGATCCCCCTCTTCCTGGGTGAGAAAGTCAATCCCCTGGTCGGTCTTGAAATGATACTTGACCCAGAAGCGTTCACCCTGGGCATTGATCCACATGTAGGTATGGCTTGAATACCCGTTCATGTGTCTGTAGCTCTTGGGGATGCCCCGATCGCTCATGAGAATGGTCACCTGGTGGGCGGATTCCGGACACAGGGTCCAGAAGTCCCATTGCATGTCGTTGTCACGAAGACCATTGTCGGCACGACGCTTCTGGGAATGAATGAAGTCCTGAAATTTCATGGGATCACGGATGAAGAACACCGGGGTGTTGTTCCCCACCATGTCGTAGTTGCCCTCCGTGGTGTAAAATTTGAGGGCAAACCCGCGCACATCCCGCCACGTGTCCGGGCTGCCGCTCTCCCCGGCCACAGTGGAAAATCGCGCCAGTACTTCGGTTTTAGTACCTGGCTGGAACACGGCCGCCTTGGTGTACGCACTCACGTCACTGGTCACCTCAAAGTGCCCGAATGCCCCTGAGCCCTTGGCATGGGGCTGGCGGTCCGGAATCATCTCCCGGTTGAAGTTGGCCATCTGTTCCATCAGGTAGTGATCATGGAGCAGGATGGGACCGTCGGGACCCACGGTAAGGGAAAATTCATCGCTGGATACGGGAATGCCAGCATCTGTGGTTGTGGGTTTGGGTTTGTCTGCCATAGGGGTACCTCCTTGTTGGTTGGAGAACGGGAATCAATGCTGCTGATATTCTGCCAGATGGTGGCATTGTGCCAGTCATGTATTTGACCATGACTATTTGAGACATGGATTCCTGCAAACATGGCACACGGAGCACAAAATATCCAGCACTATCTCCCCTATCAGCTCAAGTCTCCGGGAAATGTGCTTGACCTGGCATGAAAGTTCAGCCACCCAATCCTTCATTGACCCATTTCCCGTGTAGTTGTTCGGCCTGACCATTGAGGGGATGTGGGTTGGCTCTGTTTTGTTCACCCATGTTTCGGGATTTTCCATGACCTTTTTACGCATAACCCAGATCAAACTCCCCATTGATCATACCCAGGAAGATCTGCACAGGGCTGTGGCCCAGCGTCTGGGAATCAGCCCCTGTGGCATCAGGACCATGCAGGTGCGCAGGCAATCCATTGATGCCCGCAAGCGGGGGATGGTCTTTTTCGTCTATACCCTGGATGTGGAACTGGCTTCGGGCACAACGCCTTCCGGATCCTGCCCGTATACCCTATCTCCTCATCTGGAGTATACCCCTCCGCCACGTGTTGTGAAACCACCCTCGCCCCGTCCGGTGGTTGTTGGTGCGGGTCCGTGCGGGCTGTTTGCCGCACTCATTCTTGCCCGGGCCGGGTATTGTCCCCTGGTTCTTGACCGGGGAAAACCCGTGGATTTGCGGACCCGTGATGTGCAACGGTTCTGGGAGACCGGAATCCTGGATCCTGAAAGCAATGTTCAGTTTGGTGAAGGCGGGGCAGGAACCTTTTCCGACGGCAAGTTGAATACCGGAATCAAGGATCGGAACAACCGATGCCGAAAGGTTTTGACCGAGTTTGTGGCTGCTGGTGCTCCCGAGGATATCCTGTATGTGAGTCATCCCCATATTGGTACGGATCTGCTCGTCTCGGTTGTCCAAAATATCAGAGAGACGATCACTGCGTTGGGGGGAGAAGTCCGTTTTCAGGCTCAGGTGACCGGGCTGCGCCTCCAAAACGGACGATTGTGCGGGATAACCATTAATGACCATGAAGAAATGGATGTGAGGCACCTTGTCATGGCCATTGGTCATTCGGCCCGGGATACCTTTGCACTGCTCAAAGACGCTGGTGTTGCCCTGGCTCAAAAGCCCTTTTCCCTGGGATGTCGCATTGAACATCCCCAATCACTGGTGGACAGGGCCCTGTACGGACGGGATGCTGGTCATCCCCGACTGGGGCCGGCTCCGTACAAGTTGGTTCACCATGCCCGGGGAGGAAGATCTGCATACACCTTTTGCATGTGCCCCGGAGGACAGGTCATTGCCGCAGCCAGCGGGCCGGGAGAAGTGGTCACCAACGGCATGAGCCTTCGGGCCCGAAGCGGAAAAAACGCCAATGCCGCCCTGCTTGTGGGTATACAAACCTCGGATCTGCAGGGAGATGATCCCCTGGCCGGGGTGGCGTTTCAGCGTCAATGGGAAACCAGGGCCTTTGAACTGGGCGGAGCGGATTTTCATGCTCCGGCTCAATTGGTGGGTGATTTTCTTCAGGGGGTGGGCTCCAGGGTGTTGGGCGAGGTTCTGCCCAGCTATACCCCGGGAGTCAGACTGTGCGATTTGAGATCATGCCTGCCGGAGTATGTCCGGGCCACCATGCAGGAAGCCATTGTGGCCCTGGATGGCAAGCTCAAGGGGTTTGCCCTGCCTGATGCCGTGTTAACCGGCGTGGAGACTCGCAGCTCCTCGCCCGTGCGCATTCTGCGCGATGAACGTCTTGAATCCGTATCCGTCAAAGGGCTCTATCCTGCCGGAGAAGGTGCCGGGTACGCCGGGGGTATTACCTCGTCGGCCGTGGACGGCATCCGGGTTGCCGAGATGGTGGCCCGTAAGCTGAACCATGCACAGAATCATTAACGGCCAAAGGATTGCTCCGGGATTTTTTTGTCAACGGCCTCAATCCTTTTTTCCCTCTAATCCTCAACCACATTGTTCTCATGTTTATTCTTGAAGCTCCTTATGTTTCGGATTTTTTGAAGCAGACCATTGCGGACAGGAAGGCACCTGTTCTGGCCAATGAGATGGCCATACGCCATTTCGGGCCGGATGCGCCCTTTTTGTGTACGGACGATGATTTTGTTGCCCGATCAGGCCAGGGTCTTCCCGTGTATTCCAATTCTGAAAACGCCATTGACTGGATCAACACCCACCTTGGAACAACCGGGCTGCCCGACACCATCGGGGTGTTCAAGGACAAGATCCGTTTTCGCGAGCTTATCCGGGACATGCATCCGGGCTATGTGTTCAAGGGAGTGGATTTTGCCGAACTCGAACACCTTGACCCGTCGGCATTTCCCAAGCCGTTCATCATCAAGCCGGCTGTGGGGTTTTTCAGCCTGGGCGTGCACAAGGTGGATTCGGATGAGGACTGGCCTCGTGTTCTTGAAGCCATCACCAATGAGGTCTCACGCATACGATCTCAGTATCCTGACCAGGTTGTATGCCTTGACCGGTTCATCGTTGAGGAGTGCATTCAGGGAGAGGAGTTTGCGGTTGATGTCTATTTTGACCACAAGGGCGAACCCGTCATTTTGAACATTCTGGGACATCTTTTTGCCTCGGCTGATGATGTCAGCGACCGGGTTTACCTGACATCCCCCACCATCATCCGTACCTGGCTGGATCGGTTCACCGCATATCTGGGTGAAATGGGTTCCCGGGCGCATCTGAGCCATTTTCCGGCCCATGTGGAACTGCGTGTGGACAAGGAAGGCCATATCATTCCCATTGAGGTCAATCCCATGCGTTTTGCCGGATGGTGTGTGGCCGATCTGACCTTTCACGCCTGGGGATTCAATCCTTATACCTATTACCTTGACGGCAACAAGCCTGATTGGGAAAGCATTCTGGCCGAGCATGAGGGCCAGGCCGTTGGTGTGCTTGTGGCTGATGTGGCTGCAGATGTGGATTGTGCATCCATCACCCGGATAGATTACACTTCCCTTGCAGCCCGGTTTTCCAACCCGCTGGAACTTCGGCGGATTGATGTCCACGAGTATCCGGTGTTCGCCTTTCTCTTTGCCCGGGTTCCGGAGAATGATCTGAGGGAATTCAGGGAGCTGCTTCATTCTGACCTCAAGGAATTCCTGACCATCGCCCGTACCTGACTCTGGCCGTGTCCGTGTAGCTGACGACATCTGTCGAGGTTGCTGCAACGGGCGGTTATGGGCGCAGGACCTGTACAGGCAACCCCATGTACGGGTGGCCAAAAAAAATGAAAAAAGTTCTTGCCAATGGTTGGGTAAACCTATAGAAACTCTTTCTCTTGTTGCGGGGTGGAGCAGCATGGTAGCTCGTCGGGCTCATAACCCGAAGGTCGTAGGTTCAAATCCTGCCCCCGCTACCAATAATAACCAGAAGGGCCTTGGATGCATAATCCAGGGCCCTTTTTTCGTGAGTCAGATGTACTCCCCTTTTCCAGAAAACACAGCCAGGACAAGGCATATCAGGTAGCCATACGGATGAGCCTTGCTTCTGTTGCCTGCGTTTAAAACTCCTCGGCGTAGGAATTGTTTCATGGTTGCTTTTTTTTGTCGTCTTTTCTGTGCCCCCCTTTTCCGGGTTTTGATGGGTGGAGTGATGATCAGCTTTTCCGCCATTTTTGTGAGACTCACCCATGCGGAATCAGATGTTGCTGCATTTTACAGAACGTTTGTGGGTGGAATTTTTCTGGTTTTGGTATCAATGGCGCGCAAGGAATCATTGCGGATTTCAGGCAGAATTTTGCCCTGGGTCCTGAGTGCCGGGGTCTGTCTGGTTCTTGATCTTCTTTTCTGGCATCGATCCATTGCCCTTGTGGGGCCAGGTCTGGCTACCATTCTGATCAATTTTCAGGTTTTTGTCCTGGCTGCTGTGGGGTGGATGTTTTTTTCAGAAACTTTGCCCAAACGGCTTTTTATTGCCATTCCCTTGGCCCTGATGGGTCTGTGGCTCCTCGTGGGTGTTGATCTACACGTTCTTCCCCAGGAAATATTCCTTGGCATCGGGTTGGGACTTGGGGCGGCATTCTGGTTTGGCCTCTACACTTTGCAGGTGCGTATTTCCCAAAGTTTTCCCGAAGCTTCCGGAGGCGCTCCCAATGTGGCCATTATCTCTTTGACCTCAGCCGCCCTGCTGGCCTGCGTGTGTTGGATTCAGGGAGAGACTCTCGGGATTGCAACGGTTCAGGATGGGGTTTGGCTGATTTTGTATGGCCTGATTTCCCAAGGAGTTGGTTGGCTGCTTATTGCCACGGGATTGCCCCATATTCCCGCCTATGTGGCCGGGATGGCCATTTTGATTATGCCTACCTTGTCTTTTATTTGGGATATTCTTTTTTTTGCTCGGCCAACAGGTGCCACAGGCGTGCTGGGAGCAGTCCTTGCTCTGATCTCCATATGGATGGGGGTTAAAGCTCCTTGTCCTTCCGATCATACTAATACCGGCTGAGGAGTCTCCACGTACCGGCATTATCATTATGGTCATCCATTCAATGTACTTGGTTCTGGGTTTGGAACCTGCTGGCCGGGGTCGTTCTCAAGGGGCGGTTTGTGGGAGAGTCAGCAAGCCATGCAAAGGTTTTTTGGCGGGCAAGCATGTGTACCCCCTCATGGATCAGACAGATGATGATCCAGGCAAGAAGCATGGTCACCACGGTATGGCTGAGGTAGTGGGCACCTTTGAGCATTTGATACAGCCCCATGATCCAACCCATGACCAGACCAGTGGCCAAGCCGGCCAGTTTGTATGAACGTCTGTTGCATACGAAAAACAGGGCCATCATGGCAAAACCGCCTGAAGCGTGGCCTGCTGGATAACATTTACCCCTGTGCTTCGTGTGAAACCCTTCTGGATAGTGTTCAAATAATTTTACATAGGGATAAACACCGTCGTAGCGTTGGATCTGTTCGGGGCAATACATGTTGGTAACCTGTTTTATGCGGGCTATCAGAAAGGGCACGATGATCAATGCAAGAATAAAAATCAGCAATTCTTTTCTTTTTGATCGAAGATATTTTTTTTGAGATGAAAATATCAAACAAAGAATGCTTAAAATACCCATGGCAACAATGAATTTTTTTGATCCATTATAAAAGATGCTGCGTAATAATTCATTATGATTGCCGACCATCCATGTTCCTGTATCAAAATTGAAAAAATGATCCTGAACACGAATATCAATATTCGTGTATTCGAAAATGATCATTGCCATGATCAGGAGAATGACTGATCCCAATATATTTGCGTATATACTTTTTGTACTCATAGGTATAATGTATCGTAGCTATTGTGTTTGCACATATTGTTCTATTTCATATGTTGATTGAAAAAATGATTATTATGAATTGTCGTGCATATTTTTGATGATGTAATATGTGTCGTTTTTTGATGAGTTATTTGGTGCTGTGTTCGGTCATGGCAATGGGGTTACGGTTGTTCCATCTGTTGAGTCCATGTTTGTACAGATAGCTGGCACTCTGGTAGTATCCGATAGTGGTCTCTTTTTGTCGTGATGTCAGGGGAGCTGGAATAACAAAACTATCTTGCATGGTCTCTGTCTTGATATGATAACTGGTTATTTTTTTCTGGGGTTCCAGGATGGTGAGTGTTTGGTTTTCAATGAGCCCCAGTTTTTGGTAATTGCCGATGAACGCACGGGGGACAAATTCCTTGGACAGGATATCGCGACCAAAGAATTTGCTCGTATAGCTCCAGTTGAGCCTTCCCAACAGGGTGGGCATGAGATCTATCTGACTGGCCAGAGTGTCCACGTGCCCGGGAGTGATCAGCTTGGGTGCGTAGATGAATAACGGTATATGGTAGCGATGTACCGGCAGTTCAGATTTACCCGCGCTGTGGGCACAATGGTCTGCCACCACCACAAAAATGGTGTTGTCGAACCAGGGTTTTGTTCTGGCTTCCTTAAAAAATTGCTGCAGGGCGTAATCCGTATATTTGACCCCGCCGCTGCGGCCTTCATGGGAAGGAATATCTATTTTTCCGTCTGGGTAGGTAAAGGGACGGTGGTTGGATGTGGTCATGACAAATCCGAAAAACGGTTGGTCATGCTTGTAGGACGCATCAAACTCCCGAAGAGAACGCCGCAATATATCCTCGTCACATACCCCCCAGATATTGGCAAAGGTGATTTCTTCATCAGCCAGATCACTTCTGTCCACCACGTCAAATCCGTTGCTGCTGAAAAAGGCATTCATGTTATCAAAATAGCCGTATCCTCCATACAGGAACATGGTTTTGTAGCCCCGTTCTTTGAACAGAAATCCGGCAGAAAACATGTTTTCGCAGTCGGGACGTTTGACAATGGAACGCCCCGGTGTGGGCGGGACAGACAGGGTGACAGCCTCCATGCCCCGGACGGTTCGGGTCCCGGTGGCGTACAGCCGGGTAAACAAGAGACTGTCCTTGGCCAATTCATCCAGAAACGGGGTCAGCCTCCTGGTATTGCCAAAGGTTCCCAGATACTTGGCACTGAGGCTTTCAACCATGATTACAACCACGTTGGGTTTGTGTTCCTGTCCCTGATGTACAATGCGGCGGGTTATCATTCCGTCCTGGAAGTCCTGGGGTTTTCGCCCCATGGCCTTGTGCAGTGCGGCAAATCCCTTGGCAACGGGCATGGTGGCATACAGGGTCTCATAATCAAGCTGGTTATTGATGAAGGCTGAAAAAAGCTGGTACACGCCGTTTTTTGCCAGTTCGTTTTCATGCATGTTGTTGGACAAGGATGCCCATGAGGTATCAATCAACTGATAATTCAGGAACATGACCATACCCAGCAGCAGGCTGATCATGGTCCGTTTGATTAGAGGCAAAGTCGTTTGTTCCATTATGCCGATGTGGTGACGAAATACGGTCACAAGCACGGCCGCTACGGCAAAGATGCCAGTAAACAGGGCTGGAACCGGATAGGATTCCCAAATATTACCAATAACCTCGTTGGTATACACCAGATAGTCCACGGCAATGAAATTGAACCGGACGCCGAATTCGTCCCAGAACAGAAATTCCGCCACCCCATCAAACAGCAAGAGGGAAAAAATCACGAAAAAAAGGCCCAGCAGGATGCCGCGGTTTATTCGGGTATTGAACCATTGTCCGGGGAGGATGGTCAGATAAATCAGCAGGGGAAGGGACATGTAAAGGGATGCCACCAGATCGTACGCATAACCTGTGGCAAAAATACGTACCAGCGATCCTGGTGTATGGGGTATTTCAGGAAAAACAAGGACCGTGAAAACCAGTCGAACCACGAAGAACGTGGCAAGGCAGGCCAGCACGAAAAAAACAAACAGTCGGTATCGGCCAAGGCAATTATCACACGATTTCATAAGCATCCTTTGTACAAAAGAAGAAGTAGAGCCATTTTTTCCATGATCGGTCGCGTGTCTTCTTCCCGTTTGGGTGTGCAGTCATGCACCAGATGGTTTTGGCTGTGGGGAGAGAGTTTCATGCCGGTGGGTGGTGCTGACTGCTGCAACATGTCGGGTTGGCGTGTCCCTGTTTTCTGAGGGGCCTGGTGGGCGGACCGGTCCTTGGGGGTGTTGTCCTGGTGTCTGGAGTGAAACGCTCTTAGCAGGCTGGAAATGTCGTTGCGGGCAAGTTCATTGACCATATTGTTGTCGGAAATGGTGTAGCTGGTCGTGAAGGTCCACAGGACCGGCACCAGAAAAAGACCATATACGGCAAGAACGGCAAGGCGACAGGTGTAGCCGGCCGGGTGTTCAAAAGCCTGGTCCAGGCTGGGCCAGATTTTAACAAAAATTAAGGCGGCCAGCAGCATATCCGTGAATATGATCCATATGAGGGGATAGGATTTCCAGGCGCTGGTCAGAAGGTCACCGGGAGCAAGCAGATACCTGACGGCCACGTGATTGAAGCGGGCGTTGTATGTATGAAAAAAGAGGCCTTCCACTTCCACGAGAAAAAGCAGGCAGTAAAGGCTGCAAAAGACAAACAGGGCAAAGCCGATGCGCTGTCCCCTTGTGCGGGCCAGGGTGTCGGGCAGGAAGGTCAGATACAGGACCAATGGCATGAAAAGAATGGCAAGGGCCGCGCAATCATTGAGAACACCTGCCCCCAGAATGAAAACAAGGTCTGCCCCGCTCATGCCTCCTGAAGAACCTGAGAGTTTCCACAAGGCAAGACGAAGAAGCAGCGACATGGTGAGGTAGATGGCTGACAGGCCATAAAGAGGTCTGAATCGATCGGGTAGTGACATGGGGCCACGCGTTTTTTCATGGGACAAGGGTTGGCTGCCAATCCCTGCAGCAAAGAGACCTTTTCGGGATCTATCAAGGAGCGCGCCAAGAATTATTTGTCTTTGAAAACAAATAGTTATTTCTTTTTGAGGGCATGGTTTGTACAAATTTTTGTACAAATAGATGCGGGATATGGATGGATGTTCTGATTTTTGGACGTGGGGATGGGGGCAGGTCTGAATGATGTTTGGCCCTGTTTGGGCACAACACACGGGTGATGCTCGCGGAATGGTCTCAGAGGTTGTCGAGCATGCGCGATGTTTGCTGGGGAGAGTACGTCCGGGGGGCTGGGCACGGTCTGTTCTTGCTTATTCCAGGTGCAGTTTGCCGAGTTTGTATTGCAGATTGCTTCGGCTGATGCCCAGGCAGGCGGCTGCCCGGGCCTGGATGCCATGGCACTGGATCAGGGCCTGGCTGATGATCTCTTGTTCCATGCGTTCAAGATGTGCAGGTAGGGAAAAGTTGGGAGGGATCATGGTCATGCGTGAGGCAAGGTCCGGAGGATTTTCTCCGGCATATCGGATTTCCTCGGGCAGGGCATCGCGTTCAAGGATTGTCTTGGAACTGAACAGGATACCGCGTTCAATGGCGTTGCGCAGTTCCCGGATATTGCCCGGCCAGGTATAGCGTTCAAGGCAGCTCATGGCTTCCGGGGCAATCTTCTGCACCGGTCGATCAAGTTCCTTGGCCAGGCGTTTGAGAAAAAACAGGGCCAAAAGCGGGATATCTTCTGCCCGTTCCCGCAAGGGAGGAACGCGCAGTTCCACCACCCGGAGCCGGAAAAACAGATCCTGACGAAAGGTTTTTTCCTGGACCATGGTTGCCAGATCTCTGTTGGTGGCCGCCAGTATTCTGATATTGCTGGAGAGTTCTACGGTTCCCCCTACCCGGCGAAATTTTTTTTCCTGCACTAGGCGCAGCAGTTTGGCTTGAAAGGCAAGGGGGAGTTCTCCCACTTCGTCCAGAAACAGGGTTCCCCCGTCAGCGAGCTCGGCCAGACCTTTTTTGCGTTGGGCAGCACCGGTAAAGGCTCCACGCTCATGGCCGAAAATTTCGCTGTCCAGCAGGGTTTCGGTCAGGGCAGCGCAATTGACAGCCACCCATGCGTTGTGATGCCTGGGGCTGGCCTTGTGCAGGCTGCGAGCCACCAGTTCCTTGCCCACCCCTGTCTCTCCGGTGATCAGAACAGGCGAAGGGGCGTTGGCTACCAGGGCGATTTCCCTCATCAGTTTTTGATGGGCAGGTCCCTGGCCGATGATTTCCTGATCGTACCTGTTTTCCACCTGCATCTGCAGCGCCTGGATCTGGAGTTGACTGCGATACAGGGTGAGGGCCTGGTTAATGGTCACCAGGACCTTGTCATTGTCAAAAGGCTTGAGCAGGTAATCGTATACACCGTTTTTAATGGACTCCAGGGCCGTTTGTACCGTGGCAAAGGCGGTCATGATGATAAAGGGCATATCACCCATGTCTTCACGGACTTTCTGAAACAGGGCCAGACCGTCCATGCGGGGCATTTTCAAATCGGAAAGCACCAGGGAGATGGGTTCCCTGGCAAGGATATCCAGGGCTGCAAATGCGTTGTCCGCCGTGCTGACCGTGTATCCTTCGCGACGCAACAGCTGGCCAAGCACCACGCAATAGTTTTTTTCGTCATCAACAACCAGAATATGTGCTGGTGTCATTGAGCAGTCTCCGTGGGCAAAAGGATGCGGACACAGGTGCCTGCTGGGGACGTGTCCTTGATATCAATCCTGCCGTTGTGGGCCTGGATGTACTTGAAGGCATTGGCCAGTCCCAGCCCGGATCCCCTGGATTTTGTGGTGAAAAAGGGGGTGAAAATGGTTTCCCGGATTGCTTCGGGGATACCCGTGCCTTGATCCTGGATTCCAATGATGAGCTGGTTTGCAGAGTACGTGCAGGTGACTTCAATGGTATCTCCCGGTGAGGAGGCCTCTGCTGCGTTGAGGATCAGGTTCAAAAGCGTTTGTTCCATCAGATCGGGATCTATGCGTACCATCGGGAGGTCAGGCTGACAGTACAGGGCGAGTCGGATATCCTTGGTCTGGGGCAGGTTGCTGAAGCGGTCCAGGCAGGTGCGCAAAAATGTGTGCATCTGACAGGACTGAAACTGCGGGATTGTGGGTCGTCCAAAGGCCAGAAAATCATTGAGCAGGTTGTTGAGTCGGTGGGTTTCTTCCCCAATGACGTGCAATAATTCCTCGGCCTCGCTATCACTGGCTGCAACCTTATCTTCCAGCAATTGCGCTGATGAGGCCACAATGCCCAGAGGGTTTCTGATTTCATGGGCCACGCCTGCAGCCATTTCGCCAAGGGCGGCCAGGCGTTCCTGACGGTGGAGCTGTTCTTTGGCCTCGGCCAGCTGGTGCAGAGAGTTTCTCAGGGATTGCTGGCTTTCACGCAGGGATTGGTTGAGGGCGACCTGTTTGTGGAGTTGGTGGCGCATTGTTCTGGCCAGAAATTGAACCAGGACCGCCACCAGAAAAAAGACCAGGGCCGGGGTGATGAATTCCGGCAGATCTTCTCTGAGCTCTTCCGTGGGAAACTGATCCATGGGGATGAGGAGAAAATAGAGCATGGTGGCGCCCACGGTAACGAGCAGGGTCGGTTCCAGTTCCATGCGCATGGCCGCCGTCAGAATGGGGAGCAGAAATATGGCCCAAAAGGCACTTTCTTCCTGGGGTGTGGTGGTGCTCCAGACCATGAAAGCGCAGAGCACAAGAGATATACCCAGATGGATCGTGGCAATGGCAGGTGAACGAAAAAGGTCCCATGTTTGCTGGTGATTGGTGTAGAGATGGTAGCCGCCCAGCAGAAGGAAAGCCGTTCCCGCGATCCATGGATTGATACCCGGCGTGAAATGGATGATGCAGACCAGGAAGAGCATGACCAAAAGGATCATGCCCCAGTCGAAAAATTGTGCAAGTGAAGGGTGTTGCATACAAGATGATGGTGTTGGAAGGGTTTACGCCAAGGGAGCTTTTCCATTCCTACTTCAGCGTACGTAAAAGGCTTTGGATGACATTGCAATGGGCGTTTGGGGGTTCTTGGCCCTCCTGGACGGATAGGGACCGGCGCTCAGGTCAGGTTTCCTGTTGCATCAGATTCAGGAAAACATATCAATAGGTGCTGGAAACAGGAAACCTGACGTAACAAAGAGTAAAACGTAATCAGGGAGCAATGACATGTTTTCTTATACGGTGTTTGACACCTCTTTGTGCCGTATTGTTCTGGTGGGCAATGAGAACGGCCTGACCAATCTGCACATGGACACGGGTGAAGGCAGGCGTTCCCTTGTCATCAAGGACTCATGGACCAGGAGCCCCGGACTGTTCAGGGACATCCGGAAGCAGATTGAGGAATATCTGGAGGGGACGCGAAAGGTTTTTTCCGTTCCTTTGAATCCCCTTGGAACGCCTTTTCAGAAGAAGGTGTGGCAGGTCCTTGGCGACATACCCTATGGCGAGGTGCGCACCTACAAGGAGGTGGCCACGTCTCTGGGTAATCCCAATGGAGCGCGGGCTGTGGGCATGGCCGCGGCAAACAACCCCATTCCGGTCATCATCCCCTGCCACCGGGTCGTTGGCACCAATGGTTCCCTTACCGGGTTTGCCTTTGGACTTGGGATCAAGCAGGCTTTGCTTGATACGGAACAACAAGACCTTTGAATCGTGTCGCCTGTCCCCTTTGTTCCCGGCAAGCACGGTTGTAGAAGCTGCTCCCGGTATGCACGGGTAAATGATTCCTTTTCCCAAGGCCGCTGTTGCAACACAACGTTTCGTGATCAGTGTTGCCAACCGGGCAATGCAGGAGAATTTCTTGATGGTTGGTCACAAATAATGTATTAACTGCCCGGAACAATGTAGTTTCATTATATTATTCATGCCACCCCGTGCTGAAGTCCCCATTGCCTCCAACAGGAGGTGTTGTTGTTCCTGTCGAGGTATGGGGAGCCAGTCAAATCAGTCCTGCCAATTCATAGGAAAACGATCATGAGTAATCGAGAAACCCTTGCTCGGCGTATAGACATGGCTGCCGGGCGAACTCCCGTGGATACGCTCATCACGAACTGCAAGGTTGTTGATGTTTTTTCCCAAACCATTTTTGAGCGCCCTGTTGCCATTGGTGACGGCAAAATTGTTGGATTCGGTGAATACGAGGCCGGTAAAATCATCGATGTTGCCGGTGGATACGTTATGCCGGGCCTGATTGATGGTCATGTTCACATTGAATCTTCCCTGGTTTCTCCTGCCCAGTTCGCACGATGCGTTTTGCCCTACGGGACAACAACCATTATTGCAGATCCCCACGAAATCGCCAATGTATGCGGCCTTGAAGGCATCCGATACATGCTGGATGCGGCCAGGGACCTTCCGCTCAACGTTCGCATCATGCTTCCGTCCTGTGTACCGGCCACGCCCTTTGAACATGCAGGGGCAACACTTGACGCCAAAGAACTTGCAACCCTCATCGATCATGAAGGCGTGCACGGCCTTGCCGAAGTGATGAACTTCCCTGCTGTCGTCAACAGCGATCCGGCAATGCTGGATAAAATCTGCATGGCTTCTTCACGCGGGCGTGGCGTTGATGGACATAGCCCTGGATTGTCCGGGCGTGACCTCATTGCCTATGCAGCTTCCGGGATCAAAACCGACCACGAGTGTTCCACTGTGGAAGAAATGCACGAACGCATTCGCCTTGGCATGTACGTTCTCATTCGTGAAGGTTCCGCAACAAAGGACCTTCGTGCCCTGGTAAAAGGGCTTACAAATGCCAATTATCACCGCTGTGTCTTTTGCACTGACGATCGTGAACCAGCAGACATTCTTGCCAACGGCCATTTGAACAAGAGCCTCAGGATTGCCGTGGAAGAAGGCGTGGACGCACTTCAGGCCATCACCATCGGGACATTGAATGCTGCCACATGTTTTGGTCTCAAGGGCAAAGGGGGCATTGCGCCGGGGTATGACGCGGATATCATGGTTGTCCGGGATCTTGTGGACTTTGAAGTAAGCCACGTGTTCACCCGGGGCGAGCACATCGCTCAGGACGGCACCCTTCTTGTGGAGCCCAGGGAACTTGAGCGGCAGTCTGTTCGCAGCTCTGTGCATATCCCCCCTCTTTCTCTTGAGGATTTCAAACTCAAGGTTTCCGGCAGCAAGGTACGCACCATCCACGTTATTCCGGGAACGATCCTGACCGAGTCCGTCGTCAGAAACGTTGTTCTGGATGAGGAAGGGTGTTTTAACGCACAAGACAACGCAGGGCTTGCCAAAATTGCCGTGATTGAACGGCACAAGGCCATCGGCAACATCGGTCTTGGCATTTTTGAAAACTATCATATCCAAAACGGGGCCGTCGCAACGACCGTTGCCCACGATTCACACAACATCGTTGTGGCGGGCGACAACGATGCAGATATGCTCGTGGCCGTCAACGATCTCAAGGAAATGGGCGGCGGCATCACCCTTGTGCGTGAAGGCAAAGTGCTCGGCCACCTCCCGCTGCCCATTGCAGGCCTGATGTCCGACCAGCCGGCTCAAAAGGTTGCACAACAAATGAAAGAGCTGCTGGATCTTGCCCAAACATTGCATATCAACCCGGCATTACAGCCGTTTATGACCCTCAGTTTTATGAGTCTGCCTGTCATTCCGGCCTTGAAACTCACAGACTGCGGGCTCTTTGATGTAACCACGTTTTCCTTTGTGCCTGTTGCAGCCGACCGGGATTGATCTCCTTTTTCGTATCTCCAACAGGTCCGGTTTTATGCCATGCAAAAAAAAGCAGCCTGAGACGCATACGTCTCAGGCTGCTTTTTTTTGCATGGTCCTTGTCATTGCGTTGCAGGGGCGGGTTGCACTCCCCTGCCGCACTTGGCCGGATTCAGTTCGCATCCGGGCTTTCATGATGCCCGCAATCCACGTGATCACACACAATCTGTTGATCCTGAATCTTGCCTGCCAGCCACTGGGCCACCACGTCATCAATGGGTCCGGAACAGCCCCGTACAACCTGGATATGGTTGGCTTCCAGAAGATTGACGGCGCCCTGCCCCATGTTTCCGGCCAGCATGACAGAAACGCCCTTTTCCACAAGGGTGCTGACGATATTGGATTTACATCCACAGCCGGGAGGAGGGGTCACGGTTTCCCTTGCCACAATGTTTTGAGCATCATCCAGGGTCAAAATGGTGAAAAACTCACAATGACCAAAGTGACCGTCCACATGGGTTCCGTTTGATGGCAGTGCTATTTTCATGATCGTCCTTCCTGTAGCAAGATGTTGTTGGTTCTCGGATCAGGTGGAGTAAGGACGATATGTCTTCCTGTCAACGCCACCCGCGTTCTTTTTCAAGGCAACAACCTGTCGGATGCAATGGGCACAAACCGGTTCGTTCATATCATCTGTTACGGGTAACTCCTTGCTGCGGGGCATTGTTGATGAAGACTTTACTGGAGCATTGGTTGTTCAGGATCAGTTGATTCACCCCGGGGAGAAACGTCGTTTTGTCTGCCTCCAGGCCTTTTGGGCGATCAGGCACGCTGCTGGTCGCGTGAGGACCGGGGATTCACCCTGGCCCTGATCTTTCGGGGATCAGGCAGACTCATGGCCACGAGAGCAAAGAATACCGGCAAGTATGCAGCAGCAACCATGGCGAACCATATGCCATAGACGTCGGCAATTTTGCCAAGGAACGGTGTGGCAGCGCCTCCGATGGAGATGGCCACCCCGAGGGTAATACCCGAAGACAGCCCCACGCGATGGGGAAGATAGCTTTGCCCAAGGACAATGGAAGGGCTGAAGGTTGCGTACAGGAAGAATCCGATGGGGATCATCACCAGCAGGGCCATGTGGGCATTTTCAATGAAGATGAAAATGGGCAAAAACAATGTCAGTCCCAGAAATCCCATGATGATGACCCGTTTCTGACCCCATCTGTCTGCCAGGTTGCCGCCCGCCAGGTTGCCCATGATGCCGGAGACAGCGAAAAATGAAAGAGCCAGTGACCCTGCAACTTGTGACTGATTCAGGTGGCTTGCCCAATAGATAGGTATGAAGGTATTCAGCCCGAAAAAGATGATGGATCTCCCGATGATGACAACGGTCAATCGTAGAAACGCCCACCAGTCTTCTTGCTCTTGCCGGCTGCCGGGTACTTTGGGGGAGTGCTTCGTGACCTGTGTCAGTTGGCTGAATGCGGAATACTGGGTCGCCATAACCATGGCCATGATAGAAACAGGAACAATAAGGACGACTGTGCCGGGTAACCCCCATTGCATGAGTGCAGTGGTTATGAAAACAGGACCCACGGCAAAACCGATATTTCCGCCAACCCCGAAAATGCTCATGGCTGTATTTTTATGATTGCCCGCTGCAAAATGGACCAGCCTTGCCGCTTCGGGATGGTAGGCAGCAATGCCGATCCCACTTACAACGGCCAGCACCATGATGAGTTGGTATGTCGTGCAGAATCCGCTCATTCCAAGGCCGAGACCAGCGGTCATCAAGCCTGCGGACAGCAACCATGGTTTGGAAAATCTATCGGCAGCAAGGCCGAACAAGGGTTGAATAATACTTGAAGCCACATTGGCGGCAAAAACAATACTGGCCGCTGCCGTGTACGAGAGATCATACTCGGTGATAAAAAAGGGCAACAAGGCCGGTAACGCCCCCTGGTTGATATCCGTTACCAGGTGTCCCAGAGACAACATCCAGATGAATCGGTTTTTCATGACCTCTCCCCCTTACGTCATGATCGAGTCGGTTAGGGGGAAAGCTGACATGCAATCATGTTTTGAACTTTCGATATGAAGACAACAAATATCGCAAATGAGACAATCTCTGTTGCTTCCGATGCGACCCGGAGCTTCATGGCCCTTCCCCGTCCGGTTGTTGCTTTGGCAAAAGATTTTCCAGCCGGGCATGTTACATCGTTTCACCATCATGCACGCTCGCAGCTTCTCTATGCCTCTTCGGGCGTGATGACGGTGACGACAGATGACGGGATCTGGGTTGTTCCTCCTTTTCGGGCCATCTGGATTCCGGCCAGGATGCGGCATCAGCGACGGACATCTGGTCCCTTGTCCGTGAGGACGTTGTATATTGACCCCGATTATTCTTCCGGTTTTCCCCAAGGGTGCTGTGTTGTGGCCGTGTCTCCCCTGCTGAAAGAACTTATTTTGCATGTGGTCAGCATGCCGCAACCATATCCCCTTGGCGGGCCGGAAGAACGACTGGTAAAGGTACTTCTGGATCAGATTCATGCCGTGGATTTGAAATCGCTGCGTCTTCCCATTCCCAGGGATCTCCGGCTCAAAAAAATATTTTCCGCATTACTAAAACATCCTGGGGACAAAAAAACCTTGGATGAATGGGGAAGGATTGTGGGGGCTACCAGGCGTACTTTGACCCGACTTTTTCAATCGGAAACAGGTATGAGTTTTGGGCAGTGGAGACAGCAGATACGGATTTTGGAATCATTGCGACGGCTGGCAGAAAAGGAACCTGTCACTTCCGTTGCCATTGATCTGGGATATGAGAGTCCGAGTGCATTCATATCCATGTTCAAAAAGGCGCTCGGAAAAACCCCGGGTCATTATTTTGAGTACGGATGATGGTTCAAAAGGGGCTTGTTCCAAAAGAGGGTCGTCTGGCGGGACAGGGAGAAGGCTCGTCCTTGTTCCATGTCATGGAAGAGCTTGCTGTATGTGGTTTCCGGGCCCAGCCTGCACATTATACCCGGCTGCATCATATACCAGGGGCATCGTCTTTCAGGAGAAGGACGATGCCCCTGGATGTTTACGGGCCGGAAGGAATATGGGTTCCAGTCTTTTGGATTTTCCAGCACAACCGGGCCCTGCAGCGGTGTGCATGCTTACGCCTTGGGGTTATTTGGCAAAACGTTTGGTTATGGCTGGTGCTTCCTTTTCCTCGGAAAAGGGAGAGAGGGTACGCAGGTTTTCAATGAGAGACGGCATGGTCTGCAACACGAAATCAATATCTTCCTGGGTGGTGAATCGACTCAAGCTGAACCGGATGGATCCGTGGGCAAAGGTAAAGGGCACGTTCATGGCCATGAGCACGTGGGAAGGCTCCAGAGAGCCGGAGGTGCACGCCGATCCCGAACTGGCACAGATGCCGACCTGATCCATCATGAGCAGAATGGCCTCCCCTTCCACATATCCAAAGGAGATGTTGGTGGTGTTGGGCAGACGGTTCTCCGGGTCGCCGTTGACCCTGGTATGGGGAATGGCTTGCAAAATACCGGTTTCCAGTCGGTCGCGCAGGGCTTTCACCGTGGTGTTTTCCGCTTCCATGTTGGTTTGGGCCAGCTCGCATGCCTTGCCCAGAGCCACGATGCCGGTGGTGTTTTCTGTTCCTGCCCGTCGGCCGCGCTCCTGGTGGCCGCCGATGAGAAACGGATGAAAGGCAAGACCCTTGCGTACGTACAGGGCCCCTACTCCCTTGGGTGCATGGAGCTTGTGCCCGGAAAGGGAGAGCATGTCCACGGGGATTGCGGACAGATTGATATCCACCTTGCCCACGGCCTGCACAGCGTCCGTGTGGAAAATCACGCCGTTTTCCCGGGCAATATGAGCCATCTTTTCAATGGGATATATATTGCCGGTTTCATTGTTGGCCCACATGACGGACACAATGGCGGTGTCCGGACGGAAGGCTTGTTTGTATTCTTCAAGATCCAGCCTGCCGTGTTCATCCGTGGACAGATAGGTGACCTCGTATCCTTTCTTTTTCTCCAAGTGGGTGCACAGGCTCAAAATGGCCGGATGCTCCACGGCTGTGGTGATGATGTGTTTCTTTTCCGGGAAGGCTTCCAGGGCGGATCTGATGGCGGTATTATCGGACTCGGACCCGCAGGAGGTAAAGATGATCTCCCTGGCATCACACCCCAGGAAGTGGGCCACCTGGTCCCGGGCTTCCCTGATTTTTCCGCCCACCTGTCCGCCAAAGCGGTGCATGGAAGAGGGGTTGCCATAGAGTTCGGTGAAATAGGGCTTGATGGCTTCGAAAACCTTGGGGTCCACACGGGTGGTGGCGTTATTGTCCAGATATATGGTATGCATCTGTTTAGTCCTCCAGAATGACCTTGATGTCGGGATCGACTTTTTCCCTGAGTTTGGCTTCCACCAGATTTTCCAGGGTTGCCTTGCTGGACGGGCAGCTTGAGCACATGCCCGTGAATTTGACGGTGACCTGTTTTTTTTCAATGTCAATGAGTTGGATGTTGCCACCGTCAGCCTGGAGGATGGGACGGATGTCCTGGTCCATGACCGATTCAATGAGGTGCATGCGCTGGATGTTGGTCATGCCTTCAGCCGGAAAGGCCGGAGCCTTGCAGGGGGCGGGACAGGATGTTTCTCCCCGTGCCTGGCGCAGAAGCCGGGCAATCTCGTCGACACATTTGCCGCAGCCACCACCGGCCTTGGTGAAGTTGGTCACATCTTCCACGGTTTGCAGGTCGTTTTCCTTGATGGCCCGCAGGATTTCCTCGTCAAAAATACCAAAGCATTCACAGACAAGATTTCCTTCGTGGGAGTGCTCGGCCTTGGGGCCTGCTTCACCACGCATGTTCTTGATGGCCTGTTCCAGGGCTTCCTGGCCCATGACGGAACAATGCATTTTTTCCCGGGGCAGACCGCCCAGGTAATTGGCAATGTCCTTGTTGGTCAGCTTTTCCGCTTCTTCCACGGTTTTGCCGATGATCAGCTCGGTCAAGGCCGAACTGGAAGCAATGGCGCTGGCGCATCCAAAGGTTTTGAATTTGGCGTCGGTGATAATGCCGTCTTGTACCTTGATGTACAGAGTCAGGGCGTCACCGCAGGCCAGGGAACCCACTTCGCCGACACCGTCGGCGTCCTCAATGACTCCTGCGTTTCTGGGGTTGAAAAAATGGTCTTTGACTGCATCGGTATATTCCCACATAGACGTTCTCCTGGATGGGTGTGCATGAAAAAGTATGGCCGGGATTGGCGTTTCGTATTGGCATGTCTCTGCGTTTGTGCGGATTTCAAACGTCAGCTTGTTGGTCGGAGAGGTGGACAGGAAGGCATCGCAACGGTTCAGTGGGATGTATCCTTGATACCGGCAGAACGTGATGGGTTGTTCCCCATGGCGCAGCGGCAGGGTATGGTGTCTGATTTCTCCCGACAAGCAGGTTCATTTGAACGCATATTCAAATAAAAATGTATCCTGATGTCGTCAAGGGTGTTTTATCGCTTTTTGTTCAAAAAAACGGCAAGGGGTCCCCTGCCGGGCAGACCGCCATGTTCATGACGCGTACCTGCAAGGAGATATATGAAAAACAGATGCACATGGTGTGGTAGCGACCCGTTGTACGTGGCCTACCACGATACAGAATGGGGTGTTCCTCTTCATGATGACCGGCTTCTGTTCCAATTGTTGATTCTGGAAGGCGCTCAGGCAGGACTCAGCTGGCTGACCATCCTGAGACGTCGTGAGCAGTACATAAAAGCGTTTGAGGGGTTTGATTGCCAACGCATGGCCCGGTATACTCAGGCCGATGTACAACGTCTTCTCGCCGAACCCGGCATCATCCGCAATCGTCTCAAGATTACCTCGGCCATAAGGAACGCCCGGGCCGTTCTGGGCATCCAGGAACGATACGGCTCTCTGGATGCGTATCTCTGGCAGTACGTTGATGGTGAGCCCATTCAGAATCAGTGGACGTGTGTGGATGACGTGCCTGACCAAACCGATTTATCCCAGAGGATAAGCAGGGAAATGAACAAACTGGGGATTTGTTTTTTCGGGCCTGTCATCTGCTATGCATTCATGCAGGCGGTGGGCATGGTCAACGATCACACCGTGGATTGCTTCCGGCACCGGGAAATCGTGGCCTTGGCAACAAGCTGACCTGAGGGGATGCTGCAGCTGATTCCGGGGGACGACACGTCTTCCTGTTGCCTGTGTGTCCTGCGGTAAAGGCAAAAATCCTTGTCAATTGCAGATTGAATGAATATTCAACTTCCACCCGGTCAATAAACCTGTGCGAGATGGTGTCCTGCACAAGCAGATAAAGGAACAATCATGGCAAGAGCCCAATTTGACAGAGAAGAAGTCCTCGACAAGGTAATCGAACTGTTCTGGGAAAAGGGGTACAGCGGTTCTTCCATGCAGCAGGTAGTCAATGTCACCGGCCTCAAGCCTGGTTCCATCTACCTGTCTTTCACCAACAAGGAGGGGTTGTTCCGGGAAGCCCTGGAACGGTATGCCCGCAAGAGAAAGGAGCAGCTTCGTGCCGTATTGGATGGCGCACCAAGTGTAGGGGAAGGTATTTGTGCGGTTTTCGAGCAAATCGTTGGTGAAACCACTGCTGCCGACTATACCAGCTGTTTTCTCGTCAAGACCCAGCTCGAACTGGCTCATGAGAAAAGCGAGCTGCAAAGCTTGGCTGATGCCAAACTCAACGAGGTGGAGGCACTTTTTCGTACGTATCTGGAAAAGGAGTACTCCAGAGAGGTGAGCCGGGATCGCGCCACCAGCATCATGCTGCATATTTTTGGTGTACGGGTGTATGGTTACAGGCAGGATTCGGCCGAGCAGATCCGGCGGGGGTTGCGTCAGGGACTGCCCTGGTTGCCCTGGCCTGGCAAGGAATGATTCGAATTTTTCTCGTCGCACATGACACAAGCCATAACGCCCCTGTTCTGCCGGCAGAACAGGGGCGTTATGGCTTTGTGGGGATATCCGCGGGTTTTTTTCCTCAGTCTGAAACATTGACCCATGAATCAAAAAGGTCGTGTACCCACAATTTTCATGTCGGTCCGAGAGTTCCGTTCCCTCAACGTGAGGACCCGGCTGTGTTTTAGGTGTCAACTTCCGTGAATCCGGCCTTTTGCAGTTTGCGAAACACCGTGCTCCGGTTCAGGTCCAGGGCCTTGGCTGCCTTGGGAATGGATCCGTAGACCGAAACGGCGTTTTTGAGAATCTGGGTTTCGAATTCCGTGACAATGTCCTTGAAACTCTTGCCGCTGAAATCCTCCAGTCCCATGTTGAGGGCTCGGCATGTATTGTCCACCGTGCTTTTGGCCACCATGGCCGCCGGGAGATCTTCCACCTGAATCTTGTTGTTGTCACAGGTGACAACCAGGCTGTGGATCAGATTTTCCAGTTCACGCAGATTGCCGGGCCAGGCGTAGTTGAGCATGGTTTCTTCGGCCATGGAGGAAAGGGTGACCTGCCGTTTGTAGCGCCTGTTGAACTGTTTGATGAAAAAATAGATGAGCTCGAAAAGATCCTCTCCCCGTTCCCGCAAAGGGGGGATGTTGATGACCGCCACGCGCAGCCGGTAAAAGAGATCGCTTCTGAAGTTTCCCTTTTTCACTTCTTCGGCCAGGTTACGATTGGTGGCTGCAATGATCCGGACATTGATTTTTTTGGTGGTGGTGGCGCCTATCCGCTGGATGTCGCCGTCCTGCAGGACCCGAAGCAGCTTGCCCTGCATGGCCAGAGGCAGCTCGCCGATTTCGTCGAGAAACAGGGTTCCCTTGTCCGCCATTTCAAAGAGTCCCAGTTTGCCCCTGGAATCGGCTCCGGAAAAGGCCCCCGGAGCATAGCCAAAGAGTTCCGACTCGATGAGGTTTTCCGGGATACAGGTGCAATCGACCTTGAAGAATGATTTGTCCTTGCGCGGGCTGTTCCTGTGCAGTTCCTTGGCCATGACATCCTTGCCCACGCCGGTTTCGCCCAGATACAGGACCGTTGCATCAGTCTTGGCCACCTTGCGTACCTGTTTGAACAATTGCCGCATGATGGCGCTTTTGGGGGTCAGGTACAGGGACGAGTTGTCCTGCTTGATGGACATTTGAAAGGAATCAATGAGCTGGCGCTGGGCAGCTACCTGGTCCTTGAGCTGGGAGATGAGGGCAATATCCCGGACATAGGTGACCACCATTTCCACATCATCGTCATAGTCGAATATGGGATGGGCAATCAGGACCACCTTGCGTGTCTTGCGGTTGACCTGCACGGCTGTGACGGTTTTTTTCTTCTGAACGACCTCGGGGTTGAGGGCCAGGTCGAAAATCCCTGTTTCCACCAGCTCGGCAACATTTTTCCCCAGCAGATCCTCGGCTTTCAGCCCCGTGAGATTCTCGTACATGGAGTTCACCGCCAGGGTCACTCCGTTTTTATCCGTGATGTACAATCCGTCATTGAGCGTGTCGAACACATTGCACAGGTAGGTGGCAATGAGGCTTTTGCGTTCTTGAAGGATGTGGTGTCGATGTCTGTTGAGATTCAGATTCATTGAAACAGCTCCTTGGAAAGAGGCATGACCAGGGAAATGCCGGCAAACAAGAGGACGCCCAGCAGGAGTTTGCGGTTGGATGTGCGGAAGAACCGTCTGGAAAAGCGTATTCCCATGAGGCCTCCCACAAGAGATGCCGGACAGGCCAGGGCGAAGTTGAGCAGGGTCTGCCCGGTTTGCAATCCGGCCAATGTCTGCCCGGTGATAATGGCACTGCAGGTGATGATGAATGAAGCCCCGAGAAACCCCTTGGCCTCGTCGGCGCTCCAGCCGGAAAGGGTGGCAAAAATCGCCAGAGGTGGCCCGTTGAATCCAAAGGCCGTGCCCAAAAAGGTGGAGCAGATGCCCGTTGGTATGCCCCACACAGGGTAAACACCTTGGGGTTCCTTTTTCTCGAAAAACAGGGAGTACACCGCATAGGCGATGAGAAACATTCCCATCAACCTTTCCAGACTCTCGTCATGAAAGGACGTAACAAGGGCTATACCCCCAATGGCTCCCACCATTCCCCCCATCAGGACATAGAGCAGATGTTCCCAGCGAATGCTCTGCCGGTAGGTCCAGGCCAGTTGCATGTTCAGCACCAGAACGATCAGCGTGGAGCTGGGAACGGCCAGATTCAGGGGCATGAAATGAACCGCAATGGGCATGGCCACCATGGCCGCTCCCAGGCCCACAACATGATTCACAAACCCGGCAATGAACCAGGCGGCACAGAACACAAATAATCCCATGGCTATTTTCTCGCTGCAAAAAAGGGTTGCTTCGGTACGGGCGTGCGTGTCCGTGTGCTGGCCCCTTCTCAGCAGCAGGGCTGGCGTACTGCGGCACGTCGGTTTCTTGCCTGGGTCAGGCTGTCGAATCCCACTGTTTTGAGGGGAAGGGACATGCCGGGCTCATGGTCCCGGACAGGTGCAGGCAGGCGCGGCATGGAAACCGGATGGACCCGTAACGACCTTTTTGTCAGCAAAAAACAGGCCGGGATTGAGTGCTGCTTTTGGTATCAACCTTGCTATCGGGTGCAGCATTCAATGTGAAAACTTAACAGGAGATATTTCCATGAACGTCATTGATTTCAGATTCAGACCCCATACTCCGGAAGTGGTCAATGGTATTGCCAACAGCAAGATGTTCAAGGACCTTTGCGAGGCCATCCATTTTGAAAAATGCAAGCCCGAATCCTTTGACGCCATCATAAAGGGTATGGACGAGAATCATATCGTCAAGGCCGTTATCACGGGACGCGACTGCGAAAGCACATATGCCTCCATGGCCAATGGCAATGGCAGCCTGCTGGAATTCTGTGAGAAGTGCCCTGAAAAGTTTATTGGTTTCTGGGGTATTGACCCCCACAAGGGCATGGCCGCCATCCGTGATTTGGAGCAGGCCGTGACGCAACACGACGGCATTCAGGGAGCGGCCATTGATCCCTATCTGGCCAAGATCTATCCCAATGATGCCCGGTATTATCCCCTTTACGCCAAGTGCTGCGAGCTTGAGATCCCCGTCATCATGACCACGGGAACAGCCAGTTTTGTTCCGGGTGCGGTCATTGATCACGTTGCCCCGCGGTACATTGATTTTGTGGCCCGTGATTTCCCCGAGCTCAAGATCATCATGAGCCATGGTGGATATCCCTGGGTGGATGAGGCCATTATCGTTACCCAGCGTAACAAAAACGTATTCATTGAGATGTCCGAATACGAACTCTGGCCCCATGCAGAAGCCTACACCACGGCCGCCAACGAGCTCATTGCCGACAAGATGCTTTTTGCTTCGGCCCACCCCTTTATCGACTACCGCGAACAGCTTGAAAAATACGCCAATCTTCCCTTTGAAAACGAGGTGTACGAAAAGGTCATGTATGGCAATGCCGCCCGCATTCTCGGGATGTAGTTGCTGATTCTGTTGCCTGCACAATCCCCGGAAACCCTGTTTTTCGGGGATTTTTAATGTTATTCCAAGTGATTATTTTCTCAAGATGCTGTTTTGCATCAGGATGCAGATTTGCACCGCTACGCTATTTGTACGGCATATGGAAGCTTTGAGGGGAAACGTGATTTTTTGCACAAGTATTGGTGTTTTTTTGCACCAAATACGGCACCGTTTCTGTCTGTCCTGAAGGCTTCTGCTTCCCGAACAGGGACGGGCCTGGAGAGAACGGCAAAAAGTTTCATTTTACAGGAACCTGGAGATTGTACGTATCCGTGGTATGTCTCTTGCTGACCTTCGGGGCACCATGTCTCATCCGTAACTGAAACAATTCGAGGGGGACCGATGATTGATCGTAAAACGTGGCTCTATGGGGCCCTGCTTTTGGGCTGGGCAGTTATTGTGCTGGGTTTTCATGCCTATGCCGGGAAGAGTCGGACCGAGGTGGTGAAGATCCGGCTGGCCCATCCCATGGCACCGGGAAACAATGTGACCCTGGGGTATGAGAAATTCGCCGAACTGGTGAAGGAAAAGTCAAAAGGCAAGATCGTTGTCGAGGTGTATGGCAGTTGCATGCTTGGCTCCGACCGAGTGGGCATGGAATCCGCCCAGAGCGGTTCCCTGGAAATGGCCTCCAGCTCTTCGCCGAACATGGCCAACTTTTCCAATGACTTCATGATCTTTGATCTCCCCTATGTCACGGATATCAAATATCAGAAAAATCTCTATGATGCCTTGGATAACGGTCCTTTGGGTAAATATTTCGACAACCTGGCCGAAAAGATCAACCTTCGTCCGGTCATGTTCAGCGAATACGGGTACCGTAATTTCGTGACCACGGGGCGGCCCATTTCCACGGTTGATACGGTTGAGGGCCTCAAGGTCCGGGTGACCTCCTCGCCTGTGGAAATTGCCACGGCCGAGGCCCTGGGCATGAGTCCTACGCCGGTGGCCTGGGGTGAAACCTATACCGCCATGCAGCAGGGTACAGTGGACGGCGAAGGCAATACCTTTTCCCTGCTCTGCGATGCCAAGCATAACGAGGTCATCAAGTCGGCCATAGATTCCCGTCATAATTACAGCATGCATATGCTCATGGTGAACAACGAGTTCTGGAACAAGCTTGATGCCCGACAGCAGCGCATCATTTCCGAAGCCGCTCACGAGGCCCTTGTCTATCAGCGGGGAATAACAAAAACTCTGGAAGAGGTTGCCACCAAAAAATTTCAGGACCAGGGCATTGCCGTGCATTTCCTGACTCCCGAGGAACTCCAGGCCTTCAAGGACAAGACCCGCTCCGTCTGGGACAAGTACCGCAGTTCAATTCCCCAGGAGCTTTTCGATATGGTGGCCGCGACCCAGACGGACGACTATGTGGCTGTGGGAGATGCCGATTCCGGAACGAACAAGGGGCTCTACAACGCTGTAGCCACCTCCCTGTAATTTTCTAGTGAGATACGAGGAAACAACATGCTTGCACATATACTGGATCCCGCCCACAAAACCAGGGGCTTTTGGGGCTGGCTGGACGAAAATCTTGAAAAGCCCTTTCTGTTTGTCGGACTTCTGGCCATCATCTTCATCATCACCTGGCAGACCCTGTCCAGGTACATCCTTGCAAAACTCACCGGCAGTGCCAGTGCCGGGGCCTGGTCCGAAGAACTGGCCCGGTTCATCTTCATTTGGATTTCCTATCTGGCCATTCCCCTGGCCATCAAGAACCGGGAAAACATCCGGGTGGACATCCTTTTTGACCGTCTTTCCGAGCGGTGGCAGGGCATTTTCTGGATCGTCAATGATCTCTGCTTTCTGGTTCTGGCTGTGGCCGTGACCTTTCTGGGTGCCGACAAGCTCAGAATCCTCACCGACTATCCGCAGATCGCTCCTGGCCTGAATATCTCCTATGCCATTCCCTATGCCATTTTGCCCATAGGGTTTGCCCTCATGTGCCTGCGTCTGGGCCAGGATATCTACCAGCAATACCAAAAGACCGGCCTGAACGATTCCCTGCTTGCCGTGCTCATCACGGCCGTGCTCTTCACTCCTGTGCTCATTGGTGTGAAGTTCAGTGCGCCTGCCCTGCTTTTCGGCTACTTTTTGGTGTTCATTGCCATTGGTGTGCCCATCGGCATCAGCCTGGGGCTGGCCGCCCTGGTGACGGTAACTGTTTCGGGTACGCTTCCTGTGGCCTACATTGCCCAGACCGCGTTCACCTCCATTGACAGTTTTCCCATCATGGCCATTCCCTTTTTCATTGCTGCAGGTATCTTCATGGGTGCCGGAGGGTTATCCACCCGTCTTTTGAACCTGGCTGACGAGCTTCTTGGCCCCCTACCCGGAGGCATGGCCCTGGCAACCATTGCCACCTGCATGTTTTTTGCCGCCATTTCCGGTTCCGGACCAGCCACCGTGGCCGCCATTGGCTCCCTGACCATTCCGGCCATGATCGAACGCGGCTATGACAAGTTCTTTTCCTGTGCCGTTGTTGCCGCAGCCGGTGCCATCGGGGTCATGATTCCGCCCAGCAACCCCTTTGTCATCTACGGTGTTGCCGCCCAGGCCTCCATCGGCAACCTGTTCATCGCCGGTATCGTGCCCGGCCTCCTTACGGGCCTGGTGCTCATGGGCTTCAGCTATGTCTATTCCAAAAAGAAAGGCTGGATGGGTGAGGAAAAGGATCGTTCCATAAAGTCCGTGTTCAAGGCTTTCTGGAATGCCAAGCTGGCCCTTATGGTCCCGGTCATCGTGCTCGGGGGTATCTATGGTGGGTTGATGACCCCCACCGAGGCTGCAGCCGTGGCTGCATTCTACGGTCTGATTGTCGGGCTGTTCGTGTACAAGGGGCTCAATCGCCAGAATCTGGTCAAGACCTTCATGGATGTCTGCTCCACCTCGGCCATTGTCATCATCCTCATGGCCATGGCCAAGGTCTTCGGCAATGTCATGACCATTGAACAGATACCCACGGCCATTGCCAATTTCATCCTCGGCCTGACCAACAGCAAGATCGTCATTCTCCTGCTCATCAATGTGCTGCTGCTGTTCATCGGTACCTTTATGGAAGCCCTGGCCGCCATTGTCATTCTGGTGCCCATCCTGCTGCCCATCGTGCTCAAGGTCGGGGTTGACCCCATCCATTTCGGTATCATCATGGTCGTCAACCTGGCCATCGGGTTTGTCACCCCGCCGGTGGGCGTGAACCTGTTCGTGGCCGCTGGCGTTGCCCGGGTCAAACTGGGTGATATCTCCAAACAAATTGTGCCCATTCTGGCCCTGATGATTCTGGTCCTCTTGGCCATCACCTACATTCCCGCCATATCCCTGTGTCTGATTGACGGGTAGACTTCCCTCCCTGACACCCAAAGTCCCCGGCAGCCATGTGTTGCCGGGGACTTTTTTGGGGGGGCGCGGTCAAGACCTCATGAACGGGAATGGCCTCTGGAAGAAGTATGGTGCCATTTTGCATCGCCAAACAGACCGATGCAAAATGGCACCATTTTCGTTTTCCCCTTGTATGCTTTGCCACGCATCGATTGCCCACGGTTTTGATGCGTATCTGCACCAGGCAGCAGGTGGCCGTCCTTGCAGGCTGTTTTTGCACGCAGAGACAATAAGTTGTTTCATTTCAGCGTGTTGTACCTGTTTGTCTTTCTTGGCACAAGCTATGCTTTATGGGGACTAACTGGTCCGCAACAAGGACTGCAGCTTACTGACACACCAACATTCAATAGGAGACAGACGGATGGAATGCTGCCTTTCACACCAGGAACAGATGCTGGAGAACAAGATCAAAGGTCTTGATAATCCCTACCGTGAAACCCACAAACGCGTTTTCAAAATTCTTGAAACCATCGAAAACCAGACACCTTCCATTGATGTTGAACGTGCTCTGTACTTCACTCAATCAATGAAGGAAACCGAAGGCCAGCACCTGACCCTGCGTTGGGCCAAGGCCTTGTACAATATCGCCAAGAACATCACTGTGTATATTGATGACGATAACCTGCTCTGTGGTCGCGCCGGTGCCCAAGGTCGTTACGGCATCCTGTATCCCGAGTTGGATGGTGATTTTCTGGGCATGGCAGTCAAGGAATTGCCCAACCGGGAAAATTCTCCCTTTACCCTGACCCAGGAAGATGCCGATATCATCATCAATGAGATCGCTCCTTACTGGAAGGGCAAGACATATCATGAAGATCTGAACAAGGCCTTTGGGCCCGAGACCCATGCCCTGACCTATGACGATGCCGACGGTCTTCATTCCCGCTACATTGTCAACGAAACTTCTTCCTTTCGTTCCTGCCTCCAGTGGGTACACGATTACGAAGTCGTCCTGAAGCGTGGTTTCGGTGGCATCCGTGCAGAAATGCAGGAAAAGCTGGATGCCCTGGATCCCTTCTCTCCCAAGGACAACACCGAGAAGAAGCCCTTTATCGAAGCCATCATCACGGTTTGTGACGCCATTATCCTCTGGGCCAACCGCCATGCTGATCTGGCCGAGAAAAAGGCTGCCGAGGAAAAGGACGAAACCCGCAAGGCCGAGCTTCTGGAAATGGCCAGAATCTGCCGCAAGGTTCCCGAGCATCCTGCCGAGACCTTTCACGAGGCTGTCCAGTCCCAGTGGTTCACCCAGATGTTCTCCCGTCTGGAGCAGAAGACTGGAACCATTGTTTCCAACGGCCGCATGGATCAGTACTTCTACCCCTACTACAAAAAGGACGTGGAAGAAGGCCGCATGGACGAGATCAAGGCCATGGAACTGATCGAGTGCATGTTTGTAGGCATGGCCCAGTTCATTGATCTGTACATTTCTCCCCAGGGCGGTGACTTCAATGAAGGCTATGCCCATTGGGAAGCCGTGACCATTGGCGGCCAGACCAAGGATGGCCTGGATGCCACCAACGAACTTTCCTACCTGTTTCTGCGCTCCAAGCGTGAATTTCCGCACCATTATCCGGACCTGGCTGCCCGTATCCACGCCCGTGCGCCCCAGCGGTTTCTGGCCGAGATCGCCGAGACCATCAAGGAAGGTTCCGGTTTCCCCAAGCTGATCAACGACGAGGAAGTCATTCCCCTGCATCTGGCCAAGGGTGCCAAGTTCGAGGAGATCTACGACTACTCCATCTCCGGATGTGCCGAGATCCGCATGCCCAACCGCGACACCTACACCTCGGGTTGCCCGTACATCAACTTTGCCGCGGCCCTCGAGATGGTCATGTACAACGGCAAGATGCTCAAATACGGCGACGAGCAGCTTGCTCCGGCCACAGGCGATCCCTGCGAATTCAAGACCTTTGATGAATTCCTGAACGCCTACACCATTCAGCACAGAAATCTGCTCAAGCACGCCTTTGCCCAGCAAGCCCGGGTCATCGACCTGCGCAAGAATCATTTTGCCGCACCTCTGGCTGATGCCATGCACGCCCTTTGCCGCAAGCATTGTGTGGACATCCACCAGCCCGATGTGCCCGAAGGCATTGATCTTGGTTACTTTGAGGTCATTGGATACGGAACCGTCATCGACTCCCTGGCGGCCATCAAGAAGCTGGTTTTCGAGGACAAGAAGCTGACCATGAAGCAGGTCATTGAAGCCTGCAAGGCCGACTTCAAGGGTCATGAGGATGTGCAGGCCCTGCTCAAGACCGCTCCCTGCTATGGCAACAATGATCCTTATGCCGATGAGCTCGGTAAATATGTTGATGCCCTGAGCGTTGAATTTGCCGAGAAGTACCAGGATGAGCTGGGCGTGCATCTGGATGTCCGGTATGTGCCCTTTACC
Source organism: Desulfoplanes formicivorans (assembly GCF_001748225.1). Lineage (NCBI taxonomy): Bacteria > Pseudomonadati > Thermodesulfobacteriota > Desulfovibrionia > Desulfovibrionales > Desulfoplanaceae > Desulfoplanes > Desulfoplanes formicivorans. Next base: position 264,906 of record NZ_BDFE01000015.1, on the reverse strand, counting down.
TCGCACGTTCCCTTTGGCCGTGTGGTCTCTGCCACTCCCAATGGCCGTGTAGCCTGGTACCCCCTGTCCGATGGTTCCTCGGCTTCCCATGGTGCCGACAAGAATGGTCCTACCGCCATCCTCATGTCCAACTACACCACCAAGAACTTCAACCATCGTGAACGGGCCGCCCGTCTGGTGAACATCAAGTTCACTCCCAAGTGTCTGGAAGGCGAGGAAGGTACCCAGAAGATGGTTGACTTCATCCGAGCCTACTGTGATCTGCGCCTGTGGCATATCCAGTTCAACGTGATCAATGCCGAGACCCTGATCAAGGCCCAGAAGAATCCCGAGCAGTACCGCAACCTGATTGTGCGTATTGCCGGCTATTCCGCCTACTTCTGCGACCTGTCCAAGGATCTCCAGGATGATCTGATCGCCCGTACCGCCCACGATGTCATGTAAGGTACCATTCAAAGGGGGCAGGGGCACATACCCTGCCCCCTTTCACTTTTTTCTCAGGGATAAGGGGAAATACAATGAGCTCGATTGTGGATAGAAAAACGACCGGGACCGTGTTCAGTGTTCAGAAATATTCTGTGCATGATGGACCGGGCATCAGAACTATTGTCTTCATGAAGGGATGTCCTCTTCATTGTGCCTGGTGTTCCAACCCCGAATCCCAGGATTTCAAACCCCAGCTGGCCTATAACCGGAACAACTGCATTGGAGCTGACAAGTGCCGGTTCTGTCTGGAACGCTGCACCAGCGGTGCCATCACCATGGCCGAAGACGGCAAGGTGGATATTGATCATGATCTGATCAAAAACGAATTGTTTTTGGCCGATGTCTGTCCTGGCAACGCCATCATTGTGTACGGCCAGGAGCAGAGCGTGGATACGGTGCTCAAGCGGGTTGAGGAAGACGAGCGTTTCTATGCCCGTTCCGGCGGGGGCATGACCCTTTCGGGAGGCGAACCCTTTGCCCAGCCCGAGTTTGCCCTTGCCCTTTTGCGGGAGGCCAAGCATCGACGGATCCACACGGCCGTTGAAACCTGCGGCCAGGCCCCCTGGGACGTGATTGAATCGTGCCTGCCCTATCTGGATCACATCCTTTTTGACATCAAATCCCTGGATGATGCCAAGCACAAGGAGAAAACCGGATGGAGCGGCAAGCAGATCCGGGACAATCTCAAGCGCATCAAGGAAGCCTATCCCAACAAGAAGATCAGGGTCCGCACTCCGGTTATTCCCGGCTTCAATGACACGGTGGAAGACATCCGGGCCATCATTGATTTTGTGGATGGTCTGCCAGGGGAAAAATGCGAGTATGAAGCCCTGCCCTTTCACCGCATGGGTCAGCCCAAGTACACCAACCTGGGCAAGGTCTATCCCTATGCCGATATCGTGAAGCTGGATGACGAGCTTGTGGTGGCCATCAAGGAGTTGGAAGAACGCTACAAGAACGGCATGTGGCATAAGGGAGATGACACCAGTGCCTGCTGATATGGCTAGTGTTTTGTATATACCGTCCTTTACCTGATGATTGCGTTATACGTACTGCATCTTCATACAGCAAAGCCCCTCTTGAACCTTCAAGAGGGGCTTTGCTGTATGTGCATGATGCCTGGCAGAAGCGGATGGTGGCACCGATCTGTCCGTGCATCACGGTTTGTTGTGATCGGTGTGTCTTGCTTATTTGAAGGAGGCCCGCAAGATGGCCTCGGCATCTGCATCCGACAGGGGAACCGGGTCCAGGGAGTAGAGAAAGCCCATGGTTGTACGTGCAATTTGAGCTGCTTGAGGAAGTTCATCCTCGGTGATGCCGAAATCGGACATCTTCAGATCGCGTACTCCGCAGGCCTCCTGAAGATTGATCAGAGCGTCCACGGCGTTGTCACTGCCCATGGCCGTGGCTATCTTCTGAAACTTTTCGGGAATCTTGTCGGCAAAGTGGCGGAAATAGGCTTCCGAGAGCATGATCAGGCCGGCCCCATGGGGGAGTTCGGGATGCAGGGCACTCAAGGCATGTTCCAGGGAATGCTCGGAAATACAGCTTGAAGTGGATTCAACCATGCCCGACAGGGTGTTGGCCAGGGCCACATACCCCCGGGCTTCCATGTCGCTGCCATCCTTGACCGCGCGGGGAAGATAGGTGGTCAACAGCCTGATGCTTTCCAGCGCATACAGATCGCTTATGGGATTGGCCACATTGGCCATGACCCCTTCGGCCGCATGGAAAAAGGCGTCAAAGCCCTGATAGGCGGTCAGGCGGGGGGGAACCGACACCATGAGTTCCGGATCCACAACCGCCAGAACTGGAAAGGTGCAGGAGGGATCGCCGAATCCGATCTTTTCGTGCTTGTTGGTGATAACGGTCCAGGGATCGACTTCGGTGCCGGTACCTGCGGTGGTGGTGATGGCCACAATGGGCAGGGCGCCGTTGGTAACGGGTTTGCCCCCGCCGCTGCCACCATGAATGTAGTCCCAGTAATCCCCGGGGTTCACGGTCATGATGGCTATGGATTTGGCCGCATCAATGGACGAACCGCCTCCCAGGCCAATGACGAAATCACATCCGTTTTCCCGGGCCATTGCAGCTCCTTCATTCACGTGTTCCTTGATGGGATTGGGCAGGATCTTGTTGAAGACCACGGATTCAATGCCCTGCTTGGCAAGGAGGTTCTGCACGCGTTCCAGGTACCCGAATTTGTGCATGGAGGTTCCGCTGGAAATGACTATCAGGGCCTTGGTGCCCGGCAGTTTTTCCGTGGCCAGCTGATTGAGTTTTCCGGGTCCAAAAAGAATTTTTGTGGGGATATAATAGTCGAATCCGTTCATGGTTTGACTCCTGTTGGTGGTTGGTGGTTCGTGTCTGTTCCGTCACTTCCCGGGCAGATGTCTTGGACGGTGTCTCTTCCTGTTCTGCCATGGAGGCGCGTATGCATTATACACACGAAATCGCCAAAAGCCAGAGGGATGACCGTATTGGGATGCATTTTTTGGTGGGCATGCAGCTTCGCATGGCCCAAAGGGTGGATGAAGTTCGACGTTTATTCGCAATCATCTGATTTGATGTTTTTTTATCACTGACACGGTCATTCCGTTGCGATCAACGCATCTTTCTGCATCGTTCTGGCGCGCAAGGGGCACAAACACCTTCTGAACTCTCCTGCAGGTGATTTGTCAGGCAGGTTCGCATCCATGATGAAACGGTTGTTCGGGCCGCCACAGGAATCGTTTGAGGTCGATCCGTCCGGTGGGGTCGAACACCACCCCTTCCCTTTCCAAAAATCGTTGCTGGTCCTTTTTTCCCTGAAATCGTCCCAGGGCAATGCGGCCTTCCCGATTGACCACCCGGTGCCAGGGCAGTTGTTCCCTTTGGGAGCAGGCATGAAGAATCCGTGCGACCTGTCTGGCTCCCCGGGGATTGCCGGCCATGGTCGCTATTTGTCCGTAGGTGGCCACCTTGCCGGGAGGGATGGCCCTGATGCACTGGATGGCTTTGGCGGTAAAGGGATGTTTGGTCATGGTGTCACAGGGGCTGGAGTGTGCGAGTGCACCTGATGGCAAGGCGTTTGGAACAAGACGGACGCGATCAGGCGAGTTCCTTGTCGGACGTGTCCGGATGCAAGGTCAAGCATCAAACAACGGCAAAAAAACGTGTCCCTCCCTTGACAGAATGGAAGTACCTTTTTAACCGTTTAGTTCAACCTTAAAGTTGAACCACATGGTTAATCATGCATCCCTTTACCCATCATTCTCCCAATGAACGCTCCATTCTTGAACCCGCAGCCAGGATATTCGCCCTTCGTGGCTACGCAGGTACGAGCATGGATGAGATCGCCCGGGCGGCCGGGGTGAACAAGGCCACCATCTACTATCGAATCGGCAACAAGGCCAGGGTCTACGAGCGCGTGCTGGTCGGATATTTCTGCCATATAGCCGAGGTTCTCGAACAACGGTTGCATGCAGTCCCCATTCCCCGGGATCGAGCACGGATTCTGGTGGAAACGTTGGCCGCCATCTTTGCCGAACATGGCGACATGCCTCCCCTTTTGCTGCACGAGCTGGCCTCGGGAGGAGAACACCTGTCACCCGATGTCCTTGCCGGGATTGCCCGGGTACTGCAAACAAGCCTGACCACCTTGTCCGCGCTTCCCATGGTGCAGCAGGGCGGTGTTTCGCCCCTGCTGGCGCATCTTATGATTATCGGCTCCCTGTTTTTCACGTCCCTTTCGGGATCTGTGGCCATGCGGCTGGCTGCCAACATCCCACAAGGAACCGAAAAGGACGTCTCCTTGGAGTTGATGAAGGATCTTCTTCTCGAACTTTTTGTGGATCGGGATGTTCCAAGCCGGAAGGAGGATTGACGTGTCCACACCCATCAAAATGGTGCTGATCATCCTTGTCCTTGGTCTTGCTGGGGGTGCAGGATGGTATGTTTTCGAACGAAAGGCCAACCCGCAAACCGAACTGGTGCTCAACGGCAATGTGGAGGTCACGGAATCGTCCCTGGGATTTCGCATCCCCGGTCGATTGATTGCCAGGTTCAAGGATGAGGGAGATCTGGTCAGTCAGGGCGAGCTTCTGGCCGAGCTTGATGACGGGGATGAAAAGACCGCCCTTGCCCGGGCCCTTGCCGAGAAAACCCGGGCCCAGGCTGCCCTTGACGATCTGTTGCAGGGCAATCGGAAGCAGCAGATCCGTGAGGCGGAACAAGCGGTTGCCAAGGCTCGGGCAGGGTTGAATCGGGCCACGGCCGACCTTGATCTGGCCCGGATGGATTTCAAGCGATTTCAGACCTTGTACAACGATGCCGTGATCAGCAAGCAGGAGTTTGACAGGGCCCGGACCGCGTTTGTCACGGCTCAGAAACGGGTGGACGAGTACAGGGCCAGCGTGCGCAGTGCCCGGGCCCATCTGGATCTTGTGCGCGAAGGATTTCGTTCCGGGGATATTGACAAGGCCAGGGCGGTGCTTGCTGCTGCCGAGCAGGAAGTCAAGCAGGCCCGGTTGCGGCTTTCGTATACCCGGTTGTACGCCCCGTTTGCCGGTACGGTGCTGACCAAGGTGGCCGAACCCGGGGAATATCTCGGAGCAGGGTCCGTGGTACTGACCATGGCTGATCTTTCCCGGGTCTTTGTGCGCGCCTTTGTGCCCGAACCCCAGCTGGTCCGGGTCAAGCAGGGAGATTCGGTCAAGGTGAGCGTGGACGGTCTTGGGGACACACGTTTCACGGGCCAGGTGGGGTTTATTGCCGACGAGGCCGAGTTTACGCCCAAGACAGTTCAGACTCCTGAGGAACGGATCAAACTGGTCTATCGGATCAAGGTGTATGTGGACAATCCCCAAGGACTCCTCAAGGCGGGCATGCCGGCCAGGGTCCACATCCCGCTCAATCCCGGGCAATGAGATGAACCCTTCCCTGCAACCTGCCATTGATGTCCGGAATCTGACCAAGACCTTTGGCCAGGTCCGGGCCGTGGACAACCTGAGTTTTACTATCATGCCCGGGGAGGTTTTCGGGCTGGTGGGGCCTGACGGGGCGGGCAAGACCACCACCCTGCGTCTGCTGGCAACCATCCTTGCCCAGGACGAGGGAACCGCCACGGTGGCCGGGTTTGATACCCAGGCCAGGCCTGACGCGGTCAAGGACCGGCTGGCCTACATGAGTCAGCGTTTTGGCCTGTATCCGGATCTTACGGTACAGGAAAATATTGATTTTTATGCTGATTTGTACGGAGAGCCCAAGCGGGGACGGGCAAAGCGCATCCACGAGCTCCTTGATTTCAGCAACATGACCCCGTTTACCAGGCGGCAGGCAGGCAACCTTTCCGGGGGGATGAAGCAGAAACTGCAACTGGTCTGCGCCCTTATTCACACGCCCAAGGTTCTTCTTCTGGACGAACCCACCAACGGGGTTGATCCTGTGAGCCGCCGGGATTTCTGGCGCATTTTGTACCGCCTCCTTGCCGATCAGGTGGCCATCCTTGTGTCCACTTCCTATCTGGACGAGGCCGAGCGCTGTTCGCGCATCGGCCTTCTGCATCACGGGTCGTTCATGGCCACGGGAACCCCGGGACAGGTGCGTTCCCTGCTCCCGGGCCATGTGGTGGCCGTGCGTTCGCCCAACGCCCGTGCGTTGCGCAATATCATGAAGGGTGTTCCCGGCATATCCGGGGTGGAGGTTTTTGGCGACCGTGTGCATGCGGTGTGCGCCAATGTACAGGAAACCGAAAAACGCATCCGTTCCCTCCTTGCCCGTGACCATATTCCCTTTGAGGACATTACCGAGCTCAGTCCGGGACTGGAAGACGTGTTCGTGGAACTGCTCAGGGGTGAGGGCACTTCCGGGGAGGCCGATGGCGAACGTATGCCGGGAGCGGCTCCTGATTCGCAGACACCCCAACCACCTGCGGTTTCCCCCACCAGCAAGGGGCTCCTTCAACATGAGCCCGCAGTGGTTGTTGACCATCTGACCCGGCGCTTCGGGACCTTTACTGCGGTCAACAACGTCAGCTTCACGGTTCCCCGGGGGGAGATCTTCGGCTTTCTTGGTCCCAATGGCGCTGGCAAATCCACCACCATCAAGATGCTCTGCGGCCTGCTTGTTCCCAGTTCGGGCACAGGCCGTGTTCTGGGACTGGATATTGCCCGGGATCCCGAAAAGATCAAAATGCACATCGGCTACATGAGTCAGAAGTTTTCCCTGTACGATGATCTTACTGTGGCGGAAAACATTGATTTTTACGGGGGAATCTACGGGCTTTCTGGCGATCATCTGGCCATGCGACGCAAGTGGGCCGTGAGCATGGCCGGGCTTGAAGGACGGGAAGCAAGTCTTACCGCAACCCTTGCGGCCGGGTGGAAGCAGCGTCTGGCCATGGCCTGTGCCGTGCTCCACGAGCCGCCCATTCTTTTTCTGGACGAACCTACCAGTGGCGTGGATCCCTTGTCCCGGCGCATGTTCTGGGATCTGATCACCTCCATGGCCGAGTCCGGGGTGACCGTGTTCGTGACCACCCATTACATGGAAGAGGCCGAGTATTGCGATCGCATCGCCCTCATTTACAAGGGGGCCATGATTGCTTTGGGCACTCCGGCTGAGCTCAAGACCGGACGGATGCACGACGTTCTTTTGCATCTGGCCTGTGAGAAACCCCAGGAGCTCATGGACGATCTGGCCAATCTGCCAACGGTTCGCGATGTGGCCCTGTTTGGTGCGGGGCTGCATCTGGTGGGCTGGGATGAACAGGCCATCAGACGTGACGTTGACGCTCTCATGACGCGTCAGCGTCACCTTGCATACTCCCTGGAACGGATCACCCCGTCCATGGAGGACGTGTTTGTTTCCCTTATCGAGGAGACGGACAGAAATCAGGAGCAGGGGACATGATCAGCATCTCCCGGTTGGCCGCTGTGGCGCGCAAGGAGTTTCTCCATGTGATCAGGGACTGGAGGAGTCTGGTCATGGCCGTGGCCATTCCCCTGCTGCTTATTCTTCTCTTTGGCTATGCCCTGTCTCTGGATCTGAAGAACGTGCCGACCATGGTCCTGGACCGTTCCCAAACACCCCAGAGCCGGGAATTCATCAGCCTGTTTCAGGGGTCACCCTATTTTGAGATCACCCGGTTTACGAACGATTACAAGGAGATGGAGCAAGGTTTGGACCGGGGGGACATTCTGGTTGGTCTGGTCATTCCCGATGATTTTGCCCGCTGTCTTCTTGCGGGAAAAGACACGTCCATCCAGGTGCTGGTGGACGGGAGTGATGCCAATTCGGCCCGGCTGGCCATGAATTACGTGTCCGCTATCGGGGCTTCCTTTTCCCTGCAGGTCAAGGCCATGAGGATGCAGGGCCGCCATATCAGCGGGAACAGCGCGTTGGTGGATCTTCGGCCAAGGACCCTGTACAATCAGGACCTGCGCAGTCAGAACGGGATCATTCCCGGGATTGTGGCCATTGTCATGGTGGTCATTGCGTCCATGCTCACTTCGGTGACCATTGCCCGGGAGTGGGAAACCGGGACCATGGAACAGCTCCTGGCTACACCCATTCGGGTTCCCGAGCTGCTTCTGGGCAAGGTTATTCCCTATTTTGTCATCGGCATGGTTGATGTGGCCCTTTCCGTGGGTCTCGGGTACGTGTTGTTTGACGTGCCCCTGCGGGGTTCCACGGGACTGGTTTTTGGTCTGGCCTCCATTTTTCTCATCGGTACCCTGTTTTACGGACTGATGATTTCCATTGTGACCAAATCCCAGGTGCTGGCCAATCAGATCGCCCTGCTCTCCAGCTTCATGCCCTCAATCATGCTTTCGGGGTTCATGTTCGCCATTGCGGACATGCCCTGGCTCATCCAGAAATTGAGTTACATCCTTCCCGCACGTTACCTCATCGCCATTCTCCGGGGGATCTATCTCAAGGGAATCGGTCTGGAAATCCTGTTGGTTAATGCGGTTCTTCTTGCCGTGTACATGGTGCTCATGATCGTATGGGCTCATGCAAAGATGCGCCTTGTCCTGGAGTGATCATGCGACGAATGAAGAACATGCTCGTCAAGGAATTTCTGCAGATGTTCAGGGATGTACGCATGCGGATGATCATCGTGGTGCTCCCCTGCATGCAGATGCTTGTTTTTGCCTTTGCCCTGACCACGGACGTCACTCGTATCGCCACGGCCGTTCTTGACGGGGACGAGAGCGTGCGTTCCCGGGAGCTTGTACGGGCGTTCACCTCTTCCAACCATTTCCGTGTCACAGCCAGACCAACGAGCCCGGAGGAGATGATCCGGTTGTTCGATCAGGGGCGCATCCGGGCCGGGATCCGCATCCTGCCGGGATTTGGCCAGAACATGGCCGCAGGAAGAACCGGCATGGTCCAGGTGCTGACAGACGGTTCGGATTCCAACACCGCCTCGGTGGTTGCCGGGTATGCCCGCAGCATTGTCGAGAGGTTCAACCAGCGTCTGAACGCGGCAAACAATCCGGATTCAGGAGCCGGCACCATCAGCTTGGCAACCAGGGCCTGGTACAACCCCAACATGGAGAGCACCTTCTATTTTGTACCCGGACTCATTGCGGTCATGCTGGCGGTGTCCGGAATCGTGCTTACGAGCATTGCCATTGTCCGGGAAAAGGAAATCGGCACCATCGACCAGATTATGGTCACCCCCATTGGCAAGCTGGAGTTCATCCTGGGCAAGTCCCTGCCCTATCTTTTGGTGGGCTACCTGCTCATGACGCTCATGTTCGGCATGGCCCATGTCATTTTCCAGGTGAACATCAAGGGAAGCATTCCCCTGCTCTACCTGATGACCGGGGTCTATCTGGCGGCCAACATCGGCATTGCCCTGTTCATCAGCACTTCGGCCCGAACCCAGCAGCAGGCCCTTTTGACCGGTTTCTTCGTGCTCATGCCCCTGGTGCTGTTAAGCGGGTTCATGTACCCGGTGCGTAACATGCCCGAGCCCGTTCAGTATCTGACCGTGATCAATCCCATGCGCTGGTATATGGAGATCCTGCGCGGGGTGGTCCTCAAGGGCGTGGGCATCCGCGAACTTGCCGGCCCCATTGCCTGGCAATGGGGGCTGGCCCTGTGTTTTCTCGGGTTGGCCCGGGTGCGGTTTTCCAAGACATTGGGATAGCGAGGAGAAATGATCCATGCACGCTGGGGGCACGAAGGTCGCCCGGGGAGAAACAGACCTTTTTGCACCAGCTTGTTCGGTCCTTTGCGGGCGCTTGCCAATATCAATCCGAAGTGTCCTTAATCTGCATGGTCCTTCTGGCCCAGTAGGCGGGTGATTCTGCAGGCGGCACAGGCCGCTCCAAAGCCGTTGTCGATATTGACCACGCTTATTCCGCTGGCACAGGAAGCAAGCATGCCCAACAGGGCGGCTAGTCCGGCAAAATGCGCGCCATACCCCACGGATGTGGGCACGGCAATGATGGGTTTGTCCACCAGTCCGCCAATGACACTGGCCAACGCCCCTTCCATGCCCGCGATGACAATGAGGACCGTGGCCTGGCGAAGATGTTCCATTTGATCAAAGAGACGGTGAATCCCGGCAACTCCCACATCCGAGACAATGGTTGCCGGGATGCCGAGCATCCGGCAGGTTGTCCGGGCCTCGTGGGCCACGCCCAGATCCGATGTTCCGGCGGTGACAATGACCGTCTTTCCCCTGCCGGGGGAAGGTTCCTCATGAACATGGGTCAGAGTCCGGCCCAGGGGATCGTAGCAGGCGTCAGGGAACAGGGAGAGGACGTGCTCGGCGGTTTTGGATGTAACCCGTGTGGCCAGGACATTGCCGTGAGCGCGCATGTGCCCGAAAATCTCCCCCACCTGCCTGGGGGTCTTGCCTTCGGCATAAATGACCTCGGGAAACCCGTTGCGAAGCTCCCTGTGCAGGTCGATCTTGGTGTGCCCGAGATCCTGAACCATCTGATTTCGGAGAACCTGCATGCCCTGCTCCACGTTCATGCGGCCGTCCCTGATTTGTTGGAGCAGCTCCCTGAGTTCCTGCTGGTCATTCATTATCCCTCTCCCGTGTTTGCTCTTTGGGCATGTTCATGCTTCCCCTTTGGTATCCCTCCATGTCGATGCAGACATGGTCATAGCCCAGGGCTTTCAGGTGTGTGTTGATCCGGTTTGTGGCATCAGCCCTGACCAGATCGCTGATCCGGGATTGATCCACCTCAATTCGGGCCAGGTTGCCGTGGGTGCGTACCCGGACCTCGGGAAATCCCTGGCGCGTCAAAAAATCCTCGGCCTGCTGGATCCTTGCGAGCTGCTTGGAATCCACGCGGACCCCAAAGGGTATTCTGGTCAACAGGCAGGCAAAGGCGGGTTTGTTCCAGGTGGGCAGCTCAAATGCCCTGGACAGGTCGCGGATGTCCGCCTTGTTCAGGCCGGCACACACAAGCGGACTGTGTATGTTGAGCTCCTGCAGGGCCAGCAGACCAGGTCGGTCATCCCCCAGATCGTCGGTGTTGGTTCCTTCCACAACATGTTTCATACCCTGGTCCCGGGCTGTTTTCTGGAGCAGGGAAAACAGCGTTTTCTTGCACGTATAGCAACGGTTTGAGGGGTTGTTGCGAATAGTTTCAGGGAAAGGCATGTGCAGAACCTGATGGCGCACCCGCATGGTTGCGGCCAGATTGACGGCCGCCGTGACTTCCCTGTCAGGAACATAGGGCGGGGCCAGGGTAACGGCCAGAATCTTGTGCCCCAGGGCCTGTTTGGCCGCATAAAGGAGCAGCGCACTGTCCACTCCTCCTGAAAAGGCCACTAGGACGGATCCGCCTTTTTGGAGTTCAGCCAGAAGACGGGCATACTTGTCCTGCAATCTCGGGCAAAGGGGCGGGTTGGCGATCATGAGTCCTGGTCCCTGTAAATTTCTCTGTAGACCTGGTCCAGGGAAATGTCGTTGTTTTGGGCGATGTTCCGGCAGTCCTCCAGTTCCGGTTTGGAGCGGATCACCTGTCTGTCCATGAGGGCGTTTTTCATGGTCACTGTGCCCCATCGGGTAACAAGGGGCTCAAAGGTTCTGGCCAGAGTCGATTTGGCAACAATCATGCTCCGGATGCCCAGGGTAGTGGTATGTTTGAACAGGAGTCGTTTGAACCGGTCTTCGTCTTCAAGGGAGCAGAGCACGCAGACATTGGTTCCGGGGCGGTTTTTTTTCATGAACACCGGGGTAAAATGCACATCCATGGGTTTGGCGGCAAGAAGCACGTCCATGGCCACACCCAGGGCCTCGGGGGTCATGTCGTCGATGGTGCATTCCAGCATGCAGGCCGCGCTGGTCTGCCAACCATCCGGCTCGTCCTGGACCGTTGCCAGATGGACACGAAGGATATTGGGGATGGTGGTATCCCGGTGTCCAATGCCGTATCCGGTTCGGGTCACCACCATTTCCGGGGTGCTGGTGAATCGGTTGACCAATGTTTTCAGGATGGCCGCGCCCGTGGGCGTGGTGGCCTCCTTGTTCACTCTTCCCCTGGATGTGGGACATCCTGTCAGGAGTTCAACTGTGGCAGGGGCCGGAACGGGCATGATCCCGTGGGCACAGTGAACAACGCCTCCCCCCAGTTCCACGGGTGAGGACCAGACCGCTTGTACGTCGAGAAAATGCCAGCAGATGGCCGCGCCCACCATGTCCACAATGGCATCGGTTGCGCCCACCTCGTGAAAATGAACATCCTGGATGGTGGTGTTGTGCACCTTGGCCTCGGCTCTGGCCAGATGGTCGAACATGGCCAGGCTGGTTTGCTTGACCTTTTCGTTGAGCGTGGAATGGTGGATAATGGTACGAATATCCCTGAGATTTCTGTGGGGCGGGTGTGCATCAGCAAGGTTCCGGTGGCCGTGTTCCTGATGGGTCAGGATTACGTCCACCCGGGTTCCGGAAATGTTCTTGCGCTTATCAGATTGTATTTCCAAACGAAATTCGTCATCAAGTCCCAGTTTGGAAAGTTCGCCTGCAAGCAGGTCCGGGTCCACGCCAAGATCTATCATGGCTCCCAGGTTCATGTCGCCGCTGATACCGGCAAAGCAGTCGTAATAAAGAATGTGCATGGTGTGCATTCCTTGAATGAAGAGTGGTTCTCGCGGGATCTGCGCAAACAGGTGGCAACACCCGTGTCCCCAGGCATGCCGCCTGTATTCAAAGCTGGCACGTGCCGGGAAAAACGGTTGGCCGGCAGCGGGCATGTTTCTGGGCGACCAGGGGATGATCACTGTTTTCCGGCGCATCCCCAGCAGGTGATCTTGGAATCATGCAGGATGTTCCTTGTCTGCCTGAGAGCATGCAAGATGATCATGGTTGCAACTTTTTATGCAACCATTTGTTTCTTATGAAAAATGCACACGGTCGTCGTGTGTGCCAGGCATCGACAAGAGGCTGGTTTCCCGGTAGCCAGAACTGTATTGCTTGAGACGAAGATACGCTTTCCATGATACATCTTGGAATGTACAACCGTTAGGTCCCTTTGGAGCTCAAATCAAGCAGAACCCGGGCGACGGGCGTGACTTTCCCGTTTCAGGTCTTATCGTATGCAGGAGTTGATTGGACTTGATCCTGCAATGATTCAACACCATGAGAAAAACCATGCAAAATTCCACGATCACGCTCAAGGCATTTTCTTTTTTGCAACCCATATTCCGGCAAAAGGGGCTTGAGGCTGATGGGAATGTGATCCCCCTGTGTTCCGGAGACACCATCCAGTCCGTTTTGGATCGCTTGGGCATTGATACATCCATGGTCGAAGGATGTTTTGTCAACGGCCTGGTTCATCCCATGCATACGGAGCTTAAACCAGGGGATCGGGTTGCCCTGATCCCTCCGGGTACGCCCGGACCATACAGATTTATTCTGGGCATCAGCAGCAAACGGGATGCCTTGCGCAACAGGTGCTGTGATTCATGCGCAGGTCAATAACACAAGCCTTTTGTGCATGAACTTGCGGCCCTGACTCTGTGCAAACAAAACCCCGGCAGCTTTTGAAGAGAGCTGCCGGGGTTTTGTTTTGCAGGCAACAACGGGTGTGTCCCTGTTGCGGTCATGCAGGCCGTCGACTGAAACCCTTTTGGGATCACGGCGACCGTGTCATCATCTTGTGGGGTTTACAGAGCCTGAAGGCATGAACGCGGTTTCCAGGACTTTTGTTGCTTCAAAGGGTACCCCCTCTGAATGATTTGTTTTACTGTTCCTCTTCGCGCAACTTGCCGGCAATGGCCTGGTAGTTGACGGACATGACCGGGCAATGGGCGCGCAAGGCCACTCTGACCACGGTGGAGCCCATGAAGGCCTCGTCCTCCGGGGCGTCACCCGAATGGTGGGCCATGATGATGAGATCCGCATGCTTCCACCGGGCGCATTTGATAATTTCCTGGTAGGGCGTGCCTTCCCAGGCCTGAGCCGTGAAAGAGTCCACCCCTGCCAGCCGGTTTGCGCACGTTTTTTCAATGCGTTTGACCGCTTCTTCGCATTCCTGTTCAATACTTTCCTGATCCTCGCGTATTCCCTGGTAGCCTCCCTTGACGTCCACCGCATGGAACACATGCAGTCCGGCCTTGTAGGTTCGGGCCATGCGCCGGGCAAATTGCAGGGCATGGCTGGCTGGCCGGGAAAAATCCGTGGCCACCACGATCTGCAGGGGATGGTCCTTGTGGAGAGGACGGGGGCGGGTGACAATGTATACCGGACAGCGGGCCTTTTGACTGACCTTTTCCAGGCAGCTTCCGGCCGCCCCCCAGATGGTGGATCGGCATTCAATATGCTCGGATGCGTGGGGACCCATGACAATGAGGTCAATTTTCTTTTTTCGGGCAAAGCGCAGGATTTCGTTATGGGGCAGTCCTGGCGTGACCTCAAAGGTGACGTCCTGAAGTCCATCCGTCATCTTGCGGTAATATTCCTCGAGATGGTTTTTCATTTTTTCCACCTCACCGCAGGGTACCAGATGACGAACCTGTCCCCAGCCGTACTCCACACCGCAGGCATGGAAGACATACAGCTTGGCTCCATTTTCCCGTGCCAGTTCAATGGCCTCCCGGGCAGCATAATCGCTTTCCGGAGAGGGGGTGACCGCCAGCAGAATCTTTTTGAAAAACATGGATCTTGCTCCTTGTTATACCGTGAATACGGACAGGGGACAGGGATGGTGCAACCAGGTTAGTTTTTCACATGACATCCACCACAGGTGAGGGGACCCTTGCCGGTTTCATCGTGGCAGGTGATGCACCGTTTGTGAAAGGCCCGCATGAGTCCGAGCTCCCCGCTTTCGGGCTGGGCCGGATGGCAGGATGAACAGGGCTCGTCTTCCGAGGTTTCCCCTTCCAGAAGTTTGCCGTCTTCATACACATGGTGGCAGACGGAACAGTCGTCAATCTCCGCCATTTCATTGTGCATGTCGTGGACAAAACGGACTGCTGGCCGTTGATGATGTTCAAAAGCGTCCGAACGTATCATGGTCATATCTTCCTGGGCCATGGCCATCCCCGGGAGAGCGAGTACGGCCAGCATCAGGACCATCATGGCCGCAGGAATCCATCCCAAGCCGTGTATGCGATCGGAATTGTTTGTCGTTCCCATGTGCATTTCCTATTTTTCCATGCATTCGTAAATGATATCAATGAGGAACATGAGTTTCATATCCAGTTTGTAGGTATGAATGATGTCCTCGAGTCCGCCGTGACAGTTGTGGCACGGGGCAATGCACACGGCCGCCCCGGTGTTTCGCAGCTGATCCGCCTTGACCCTGTTGCCCGTAACCCGGGTATTCTTGAACGGAGGACCGCAGTTGATCACCCCGCCTCCGGCCGAGCAGCAATAGTTGTGCTCCCTGTTGGGGGTCATTTCGATGAAATTGGGGCAAAAGGCACGGACAACCTCTCTGGCCTTTTCATGCAGCCCCCGACCACGCACAATGTTACAGGGATCATGCAGAGTCACGGGCTGGTCAAAGGTCTTGGCCACCTTGAGTTTACCCTGCTCCATGAGTTCCCAGTAAAATTCAAGGGCATGCATCACCCGAATGGGATGGGACCGCCACCCGAGCCACCTGTTGCCCATGTCGTAAACCGATCTGAAGGCATGACCGCATTCGCCCATGACGATCCGTTTGCACCGAAGATCCATGGCCGATTCAAAATGCTTCTGCTTGAGCCGCCCCATGATCTCGTAATCGCCGGAATACATGGCCATGTCGCTGTTGTCCCAGCCGGGCATGGAAGGCATGGTCCAGTCCTGACCCGTGACGTTCATGAGCACGGCGGCCTGATAGATGAGCTGGGTTCTGAACTTGGGTTCTGGCCCGATCACGGAATAGAAGATGTCGGCCCCGTTTTTATCCAAGGGGATGCGCAGGTCCGGGATCTCATCCCTGGCCTCTTCCTCCTGCCACTGCAGGCTGTCGATCCATTCGTCATCCTTGACCCACATCTGGTTCATGGTGGCGGCATGACTTTGGGCCGTATCCTGGAGATATTGGGGGGTGACCCCGAGTTTGTGGCAGATTCTGCGGACGATCTGCATCATGTACGCGGTATCAATGCCAAAGGGACAGTACTGGACGCACCGTTTGCACAGGTTGCATTCCGTGTATGCCAGCTGGGCCATCTGATAGACAAATTCCGGGCTGACCCGACCCTTTTTTTCCAGCAGGGGCCAGATGGTCTGGCTGACCTTGCCCACGGGTGAGTAGCTGGGGTCCTTGTCATGGGAATGGTAGAAATGACAGGCCTCGCTGCACAGACCGCAGCGGACGCATATTTCGCTGTAGGCCTGAAGCCGGGCTCCGGTTTCTCCCCGAAGGACCTGATTGACGACTTCTTGAATCCGTTCCGGGGTCAGGCGGTCCACTCCGGTCTGGATGCCCACGTCGTGGATTTTGCGTTGGGATATGTGTCCTATGGATGTCTTCATTGGTTCTCCTTCTTGCTTGCCTGTCATCTACCAGTCCTTGGCATGCCTGACGGCACCGAATTCCGAGCCCATGTAGGCCCTGGAAGCGAGTCCGAAGAGCATATGGCTGAGGCGGGTGAAGGGAATGGCCGCAAGCATGATCTCTCCTGATACAATGTGCAGGATGAGCATCAGGTCATAGTTCAGGATCTGGTGATAGGCCAAAATGCCGGTCAAAAACGGCAGGACCACAATGGCCAGGACCACCCAGTCCATGGTTCTGGTCACAAAACGGACCTCGGGACGCATGATTCTCCTTGCCCCGAAAAAACAGCAGGCAGCAACCACGGCCATGGCCAGGATATCGCCAAGCCATTCGGGCAGGGTCACAAAGGAGATGCCGAAGAACTGGTCCCACAACACCACGTGGGCCAGCAGAAAAATGGGAACCACGAACAACAGAATGTGGAACCCGAAGGTGGCCACGGTCATGGCCGGGTTGTTGCGCCAGTTGACCGTGCCAAACGGAGTGATCCAGTGCAGGATGGATCGCATGCCGTATTTGAAACTCATGTACTCGAAGACCACCGGGTCCTTTTTGCGTACCGAGCGATACATCAGGGCCAGACGAACCAGCGAGCCGCCCACAAACAGGGTCCAGGCGACCCAGGCCAGCGGGCCGACCACGAACTGATACACGCTATTCATGACTGCCTCCAACATCTTGCAGCTTGATCATTATTTGAAATCCTCCCTGCGCACCACCCGACGGAAATACGCATCATCCTTGATATATCTGAGCATGATCTTGTCCCCGTCCGGGCTGAACACGGGGTCCCATGCCTGGTCAAAGGATTCGCTCAGTTCCTTGCCGTCCAGCACAAAGGTGTACTTGCCGTTGCGTTCCACCTTGGCGACCAGGTGTTCCCCGTTGGGGCTGAATACGGCGGGCCAGACCATGGCGTAGCGTCCCGGCCATGCGGTATCGTCCGTGATGACGGTCCACTGGTTCTTGTCGTCCTTGGCCAGGGCTGCAGCCCGCTGTCCCTGGGGAGCAAGCACCAGATCCGTGACCACGGGAAAGCGGGTCTTCCATGCCTGGCCATCCCTGGCCAGGGTGAAGTGGCCGTATTGGGGCGCCACAATGGCCCAAAGGTTTTCTCTGTTGTGCGAGAACTGCTGGTGCCAGCATTGATCGAACACGGGTTCCCAGATGATTTCTCCGTTTCTGGCCATGCCCCATTTTCCCCGTTCCCGCACCGGGGCGACCACGGACTTGTCCTTGGGTGCGAACAAGGGCGTCCACACTCCGGCAAAGGCCCTGGACCAGGTCTGACTGTCAACAGCCACGGTGTAGTCGTAGAGGGAGGTTCGTACCTGTGCCGCAATCCGGCTGCCGTCAGGGCTGAATACCGGCGTCCACACATTGACGAATTCCCGTTCCCAGGGATCGCCGTCAACAGCAACCGTATAGCATCCTTTCTGATAGGCCAGGATATCGGCCTGGGCAAAACTTTTGGTCTGGACCACGGCCGCGGACCTGTCCCCCTTGTTGCTCAGGGCAAACTGATTGGCGTTTTCGAAAAACTTTTTCCAGGGTTTTCCGTCAATCACCATGCCGTACTCCATGTTCTGCTGTGCGGCAACGGCAATGGTTTTGCCGTCGGCACTGAACATGGACCCCCACAAAAATCCGTAGGTCTCTTCCCAGGTTTGACCATTGACGGCCACGGTCCATTCCCCATCCTGGGCCACCAGGGCCACAAGCCTTCCATCAGGACCGTATCCCAGGTGCCAGATCTTTTCATACGGAGGATCCCAGATATCTCCGGTCTCGCAAACGCTGAATTCGAACCCACCAACCTTGGCTACCATGGCGATTTTCTCGCCGTCCGGACTGGCCTGAAATTCTTCGATCCACTCGAACTGGGTGGAGCAGTAGGTGGTGCTGACGATTTTCTTTTCGCCCACATCCCAATCCCAGGACCCTTTTTCCTGAACCGGCTGGTTCGTTTTGGTTTTTTCCATAATCCTCTTCCGTCGTTCCTGAAGGTTGATACACTTATTTTGCTACTAGGCTACTACAATAATCTGGATTCTTCAATAGCATCCACTTACGAAAAGTCTTGGTGGACATCTGTGAAGACCATATCGCAACTGCGAAAAAAGTTCGCAGTATAGCGTCTTGTTCCCCTACTTGTTGTGATGATCCTTGGCCGTCTTGCGTGCAAGGGCCTCGTCAATATGCGCTGCAAGGGCCTCAAAGTTGTAGGGTTTGTTTACAAAGCCCATTACGCCGTGTGCATGAGGGTTCTGGGCGATGGGATGACCTGAATATCCCGAAGCGACCAGAATGCGGGTTGCAGGATCCTGATCAAGCATTCTGCTGATACATTGCTCACCGCTCATGCCCGGCATGCCCAGATCAATGATCACCAGGTCAATTGTATCCTTATGGGCGGCATGAATCCGCAGGGCATCTTCCCCGCTTGCCGCTGTCAATACCGTATGCCCTTTCTCCTCGAGAAATTCGAGGGTCAGCTCTCTGATCATCTCCTCATCGTCAACCAATAAAATAGTGATTGTTGCTGGCGGGGCATCCTGGATGGAGTCGACCGGCTGTTCCTGGCCCTTTGATTCCAATTCCAGGGCAGAGACACTTGGAAAATACAGATTTATGGTGGTTCCCTGGCCGACAATGCTTGTGCATTGAATGTGTCCGTTGTGTGCCTTAGTGATTCCGAACACCGACGAAAGTCCTAGGCCCGTGCCCTTGCCCACATCCTTGGTGGTGAAAAAGGGCTCGAAGATATGCTCGATAATCTCGGGCGGTATGCCGGGTCCATTGTCCTGAACCTGGATACGTACATATCGACCTGGTTCGAGGAGGCTTCCATCCATAGATTTGGTTTCGCGGATGTCCAGCAGGTCTGTTTGCAGGAGAATGCGACCACTCTGTTCCAAGGCATCGGAGGCGTTTTGAACCAGATTGAGCAGAATCTGTTCGATCTGTCCGGGATCAACCTTGACCAGACATTGTTTCCTAGCAAATCTGGTTTCCAGAGTGATCATCCTGGGAATCGTTCTTTGCAAAAGAGCCAATGCCCGGGTGATGATGTCGTGGACATCCACGACCTCGATTTGGGGCTCCATCTTTCGGCTGAAGGTCATCAGATGGCGGACCAGTTCCCGGGCCCTGTTCACACTGTACGCGGTATCTCGGAGGTAGCCGCTGAGCTCCTCGTTCTGCCGGGTCTTTTTTTGGAGAAAATAAAGATTCCCCGAAATAGTTTGCAGCAGGTTGTTGAAATCATGGGCGATGCCATTGGCCAATGTGCCCACGGCTTCCATCTTTCGTGCATGGGCAAGTTCCTGCTCCAGGCGCTTGCGCTCGCGCTCTGCTTCCCTGATGGCCGAGACGTCAAGAAGTGAAATAATGCACCGCTTTCTGTTGGGAATGGAGCCGACAGAGAAGACCACATCTTTGGTTTTGCCATCCCGGGTGCGAACCTGTGCTTCTTTTTTGACGGGCTCTTCGTCTCCCAGCAAACATGCCTGAACAATCTGTTGCAGATTGGCGTCCGGCATGAGGCCAGTGATGTGTTTGCCCCGCAACATGTTGGGGTGGTCATAACCAACTGTTTGCAGACACTTCTGATTGGCCATGACGATTTTCCCTTCTTCATCCAGCAGCATCATGCAGGTTGCGGCGTTATGAAAGACGCGTCGGTAATTGCCCTCACTTGCAACCAGGGCTTTTTCGATGCGCTTGCGTCGTGTGAGTTCCTTGTGAAGGGTTTTGGTCTTTTCCCTGACCTGACGTTTGAGCGTGTAGGACCAGGCAATGACGATGAACAATGTGATCCCGAAAGGCACAAGGATCCACACCAGTATTTTGATAACCCTTTGGCGAATGTCTTTGTGGGTATATGGTGAGAACCAGCGATCGTGAATGAGAGCGAATTCTCCATTTTCTTTGAGGAGTTGGAGTCCTTCGTTGAGTTGTGAACGCAGGAGCTCATCCCCTTTTCTCACCGCAAAACAATATTTTCTGGGGAGGATGGATTGGCCGACTGCCTTGATATTGTCGAACCCCAGCTTCTCCATGAAATATATACCCTGAATTCTGGCGATCAGTGCGCAGTCAATCCTGTTAGCGGCAAGACTTGCAAGAACCTGTTCCTGATCGTCGTAGGCGACCACGGCTGAAGAAAGTCCGTTTTGAAGAACATAATCGTGCATGATGTCCCCCTTCTGGGCCCCGATGGTCTTGTCAATGAGGTCATTGATGCCCGTGATGGAGGACGTCTTGGGGACAAAAATAGAGTGGGAGATAATATTGTGATAGGTCGTGAAGTCGATATTCTGCTCCCGTCTGCCTGAGTAGAACATCCCGGTAATACCCTGGATGGTTCCGTTTTCCAGTTGGGCACGAACTTCGCTCCAGGGGCCCAGGGTGATGCGGCAGTCAATGCCCATGATCTGGCAAACCCTTTTCAGAAGTTCGACGTCAAACCCTGTTGGGTTGCCGTTTTCATCCAAATATTCATAGGGAGGATAATCCCGGTCTCCGCGAAAATGGAGAACCTTGTTCGGTTGCGCGGACATGGCTCTGACAGGCACTAACAGCAAGGCCATCAAAAGAGCGCTTTGCACGTAGCGTGAGCAAAAAATATGGGTAAAAATGGTGAACGTGCGTTCCTTCAATGGCAAACATCCTCAAGGGCTGAATGAATATCCTGGAAATGAAATGTAAAGCCTGCCTGACAGAGACGTGACGGCACACAGCGTTGGCTGGCCAGCATGGCTTGGGCCACCTGCCCATAGATCATCTTGAGGGCAAACGCAGGGATCCGCATGAACGTGGGCCGATGAAGAACCTTCCCGAGAATGGCAGTGAACCGTTTGTTGGTCACGGGATGGGGAGAGGTCATGGTACAGGGTCCCTGCATGGAGGCATTGTCCACGCAAAAGGCAATGGCCCTGCACAGATCATGAATGTGTATCCAGCTCATCCATTGTCTGCCGTTTCCCAAGATACCGCCCAATCCTGCCCTGAACACGGGAAGCATGGGCGCGAGCAGACCGCCGTTTTTGCCGATGACCGGGGCAAAGCGTCCGATGATTACCCGGTGTCCCTGGGCCTGGGCGCCTTCTGCTTCATGCTGCCAGGCCTGGCAGATGGTTGCCAGGAAATCCCTGCCCGGCAGGGCGTCATCCTCAAGCAGGCTGTTGCCGCCCTCGGCAAAATATCCCACGGCATTGGCGCACAGAAAAATTTTCGGCTGGGCCCCGGCAAGGGCCTGGACCACCATGCGCGTGGACAGAATCCGCGTGTCGTGGATTGCTTGCTGCCGTGCGGGGGTCCAGCGCTGGATGATCGGATTGCCAACCAGATTGACGATCGCGTCCACGTTGCTGTCCCGAAGGTGCTGCTGCCATGCTCCCGGAGCAAGAGGGTCCCCGTACACGATGTCCGTGTTGTCCAGGGAATCGGGATGGGACGTGGTGCCCGAACGGACCATTGCGGTCACCTCATGTCCCTCGGATACGAGAAACTTTGCGAGATGGCTGCCAATATATCCGGTACTCCCGAGAATGAAATAGCGCATGGATCGCCCCCTGATTCCTGTCAATTGGGGACAAGGTGCCACACCACGGGAAATATTGCAAAGAAAGATGCGTGTGTTGTGTACCGTGTCGATTCCCGGTCACTGCATCAGGCCCGGGGTGCATACAGACTAAATCATGGTACTCATACACACCCAGTGGCTTTCTGTCCCTTTTGTGCATGATTTCCCATGAGTGCGCATAGTTGTGTCATAATGCCGGTCCGGGTTGTCTGGTTACCGGTCCTTGAGGAACATGTCCCTGTTGAGCCGGCCATATGCGTCAAAGCTTTTCAGGGCGGAGACCATGATTGTCAGGAAACTGGACAGGGAGGAGGTGAGGAAAATGGCCACCATGATCATCAATTGATACTTGATGGCCACGGCCGGGGATGACCCGCCGAGAATCTGGCCGGTCATCATGCCGGGCAGGGCCACCAGCCCCATGGTGGAGACCGAGGCCAGCTGCGGGCCAAAGGCCGCTCTGCAGGCTTCGCGGACAAAGGGCCTGATGGCTTCCCCCTGGGTCGCCCCCATGGAGACATAGGCCATGTATTCGTCCTCC
Organism: Desulfoplanes formicivorans; assembly: GCF_001748225.1. Classification (NCBI taxonomy): domain Bacteria; kingdom Pseudomonadati; phylum Thermodesulfobacteriota; class Desulfovibrionia; order Desulfovibrionales; family Desulfoplanaceae; genus Desulfoplanes; species Desulfoplanes formicivorans. The sequence continues at coordinate 242,345 of NZ_BDFE01000015.1, read as the reverse complement.
CGTCTGATGAGCAGGTCATAGAAGCGGTCCAGGGCGACCACATTGGTGCGAAGGATATTGCCAAAAATCATCCCGGCCAGGGGGATCAGGTACCGGGCCGAAAAAAGAACCTGTTTGTCCAGAACGATCAAAAAGCTGGCCAGGATGGCCATGGCCAGCAGCGCATAGCACGGATAGGTTGCCGTGATGAACCGGGGAAAGGAAAGGCCGCTTTGGCGGAGGATGGCTCCGTTGGCCACAAGGACCATGAGCATGATCCAGAGGATGTTCACGATCATGCTGTCCCACGCGAAAATATATTCCAGATAGACCGCCACCAGGGACAGCTGAATGATCATCCGGGTGAATCCGATGATCATCTGCCGGGTCAGGCGCAGATTCAGGTAGCGAAACAAAAGCCCGGGGATGATCAGCAGAACAAAGAAACATGCCAGATGGATCACGGAAATGTTCATGGCCGCATTCATGATGCGCCTCCTTGTTCGTGCATCTGTCCGTTCTGGAGGGTGAATATTCTGGTCGCGTGTTGCGCCCATTCCCTGTTGTGGGAAACGGCAATGATTGTTTGTTCTTCGGATGTTGTGAACAGATCAATGACCCGGAAGATGTTGGCCTGGTCCAGGCTCGAGGTGACCTCGTCCAGGAGGTAGATGTCCCGCCTGAGGAGCAGTGCTTGAGCAATGGTTATCCGTTGCTGTTCCCCGCCAGAAAGGGAGTGATATGTCCCGGCCATGATTTCCGGACCGAATCCCAGGGCGGTCAGAACCGCTAACCATTTGTCTTTGGGCGGTTTTTTCTCCCTGTTGTGCCGGAACGAAAAGGGGAGCTCGAGGTATTCTCTGACTGTTCCCTCGAAAAGCAGGGGCTTTTGGCCGATGTAGGCAAAATGGTTTCTGAAAGTCTTTATGGATCGGGCATCAATGCTCTGGCCATCCAGCAGGATGGTTCCGGTACATCCTTTTGCAAAACCGAGAATCGCCTTGAGCAGGGTTGATTTGCCGCTCCCCGAGGGACCCTGAATGAGGATCTTGTCGCCCTTGCACACCTTGAGATGAATGTTGTCCAGGATGTTTCTGCCGTCTTTTTGGATGGTTATGTTCTGCAATTGCAAATGTTCCATGGATGGCCCTGCGTGTGAAATGAACGTGTTGTGGTGTTGGGAACAGTGAAGATATGGGACGGATCCGGTTCTGATCAAAAAAACATTGCCAAGCAAGTATTACGAATTTAAAAAAGGTGTTCCTTACCAACGGGTTTACACCTCAACCCCAACCAGGAGCGTGTATCATGAGCGGTTGTACCCTGACGCAGGAACAAATAAAAGCGACCCAGGCATTCCACGGGCATTGGTGCCCGGGACTGGCTCTGGGCCTGCGGGTTGCCGAACTGGGGCTCAAGGAATTTGGCAGCGCCCATGACGAGGATATTGTCTGCGTCACGGAAACAGACATGTGTGCGGTGGATGCCATTCAATTCCTCATGAGTTGCACCTTTGGCAAGGGAAACCTGATCCACCGGGATTGGGGGAAGGCAGCATTTACCTTTTACAACCGGGATACGGGCAAGGGAATGCGTGTGGCCGTCAAGGAAGAGTTCTGGGGGCGGGAGATGTCCAGGGAGGATCGTATCCAGGATATCATGACGGCTTCTTTCAAGACCCTGTTTGCCGTTACAGACCCCCTCTATCCGGTCCCGTCCAGGGCTCATCGATTGGAAAGTCTGGTGTGTGAAAAGTGCGGTGAAAAGACCATGGAATCCAGAACACGCAGATTTGGGGGAAAGATTTTGTGTATTCCTTGCTTTACCCAATTGGAACAACGTTGATGGCTCTTCATGTCACAGACTGTACAAGCAATAAGGCCCTGTTCCCGCGTCCGGGGAACAGGGCCTTTGCTTTACAGGTTTTACAGGGGACACACACTGGCATACTAGAAGGTGTACCCTATTGTCATGCCGACCATATGACAGTGGGCATTTTTAAACGTTGCTTCCTGTTTTTGCGAAATTCCGTAGTCCTTAGACAACACCACTTCGATATCGACATCCTTGTCCTGCGAAAAAAGATATCCATAGGACAGATCAAGGGTAACGTTCCCCCAGTGCATGCCCGTACCAACACTGAAAATGTGACGATCGGTCAGGGGGATCATGTAGTCATAATGGGCGTCGTTGATGGGAGATTGGTCGTAAACATAACCGCACCGCAGGTCGAGCCAGTCGTTATAGGCATATTCAAGGCCCACCTGGAATCGCCACACGTCTTTCCAGTTTTTTTCTTCTTTCTGAGTAGTCAATGTATCGTAGGCAAACCGTATGTCTTTGTACGCAGACCACTGGGTAAATATGCCATCCACTTCGAGATTCAATTTTTCATTAAGTTGAAAAGCCAGTCCCAGGGACCATGACGCAGGCAGGTTTAGATAGCCTACCACACTTTGGTCATATAGCCCTTTTGAATTATTGCTAAAATCTACATCCCCTTCAACATGAGGATGAATTTCGCTACGATATGTCAAACCTGCGGAAAACCATTTCACGGGTTTGTAATGTATACCCAGATTATACCCAGGGGCCCAGCAATCGCCAGCCAAGTCGGCATCAATATCCTTAGCTCCGGTATAAATTTTCCGTTTGATTTCAATATCCAGGTACATGGCCTCGATGCCGGCAGCAACAGACCATTGCTCATTGATTTTATAGGCAATGCTCGGGTTGATGGAATAGGTGGCAACCCCGGCATAATACTCGGCATATCTTCCGGCCCAATTGGAATCATACTCCGATGCCAGGCCGAAGCGGGTGAAAGCGCCAAGGCCGAACCAGAATTTATCGTTCATCTGCCATGTGAGGTACGCATGGGGGGCTATCCCGTCGAGACCCAGATCATGAGTATCCCACGATCCGGATTCTCCCCCGTCGGTCTCAACTTCAACGGTTGCCGAGGGCATGAGCGCTGTAAACCCGCCCATGACCTGCACGCCTGGTAACTGGGTAATCCCGGCCGGGTTGTAGGCCACGGCAGAGGGGTCATCCGCTTTGCCGATCATGGCCCCGCCCAGGGCGTTGCCCCGTGCGCTCCATTCATAAATGCCGAATCCCGCTCCAAAAGCCGAGTCCACAAGCATGAGCAGGCAGACCAGAGGTAATCCCACCCGTTTCCATAGCTGTATGCGCATCACTCCTCCTTCTTGGGTTGTCATCATGAGTGTTCTTCAGCTGGCCATCCCGATCGGGCAGTTTCAGGAGGGAAACCATGGGTAACCTCAAGATGAAATCGACCTTACTGAATACTTACTTAATAAAGTTAAACGTGCGCCTACAGAAAAAGTCCGACATGGTCAACATCCTTTTTTGATATGAAAATTTTCATTTTTGCAGGCCTTGGGTCCTGATTGACCGCCTCTTGATTTTATTGATATTGAGCCACAACTGGCAAATATTGAATGAATGCATAATATATGCGCGCAAAGATGACATATGTGTTTGTTCGCATTATATCATGAACTGATCAGAGGCATGGGTATGTGGGATTACTTGGGAGGAGATGGTGAAAAAGACCGCCAAAAATGATATTTTTGATGCAGCGGCCCGCCTTTTGGGACAATTGGGATACGCGGAAACAACCTACAAGAAGGTCGCCAAAGAGGCCGGAGTGACCGAAGGGCTCATTGCCCACCATTTCGGGAGCAAGGAGAAACTGTTCATTCAGGTGGAGCGGACCATTCTCCGGGACCTTCATGACAAGCTTGAGGAAAGTCTGTTCTATTCATCAGATGGTCTGGGCGCGGTGACCAATTTCATCAAATGTTTTCTCAAATATTCCGTGGACAACAAGGAATGGTTCACCACCCTGTTGCGGTGTTCTCCCTTTATTCTGGAGGCCGGTCCCAAGGAGAACAAGGCCATCACCATCGAGTGCGAACGCATCTTTCGGCTGCTCAAGGATGCCGTGACCAAGGGCCTTGAGGATAAGACCATCAAGGACTGCGACCCGCACATGACCACGTACATCCTTTTTTCCACCATGATCGGTGCTACCCGCGCCAACAACATCCGCCTGAACACCCCTGCTGATTTTTATCCTGAAATAGTTGCCTTTTTCCGTAATACCCTGGCTGCCACATAGGCATGGAACCTTGGAGGGAAAAGCTGCCTGCCCGCAGGGGGGCGGCTTTTTCATTGGGTTTTGTGTAAACTTCCGGGAGTATCTGCCGGTATTGCCAGGATCGGGTGGCGAGCCCGGGCATTTGTGGCTGTATGGAAAAAGGGGGTCTTGCAGGGCCCGGGGGCATGTTTTTCCCTTTTGCCTGGGTATTGCTGACTGATCAATTGACGAAAAAGCATTCTTAAACCCCCTCGGCAAAATTTTAAAGTTTTTGTAACTAGCCTTTTTTTATGTTTTTATATATTTTTATGTGAATTTAGTCACATTGTTTTGAACACTCTTTGCTTCCGTAAGGTCTCCTGACCCGGTGAAAATTCTTTTTTTCCCATTTTTGCCGGTCCTTCACCTCCTGCATATTAGCATTCCTGTCACTGACAGGCGTATACAACATTCCTGGTGTTGTTTGATCCATTCAACAGGGCAAGCCGACCTTTAGCCGATTAAATCTGTTCTTTTTGTTTTTCCCCCCTAAGGCTAGGGCGCACGTTGTCTCTCACCTTCAGCCACAGGAGAATGAACCATATGGTTTTCAGTTGGTTTCATCTGGGCCTGATCATCCTGATTCTTGCGGGCGTTCTTTTTGCCGTGGGGGCGCTCATCGTTCCGACGATCCTTGCGCCCAAGGCGCGGGGCGGGGCCATATCCATGCCCTACGAGTGTGGCATGCCTCCCCAGGGGAGCGCATGGGGGAGTTTCAACATCAACTATTATTTTTACGCCCTCATTTTTATCGCCTTTGATGTTGATGTGCTCTATCTTTTTCCCGTGGCTGTCATCTATCCCCGTACTGTTGGCTGGATTCCCTTTGTGGAGATCCTGCTTTTTCTGTCCGTCCTTGGGGCGGCCATTCTCTATTTTTACAGGAAAGGTGTCTTTACATGGCCCCGAAAGATCAAAGCATAGGTCCGCTGACCTCTTCGGTCGAACCGGAACTGATCCCCTTTGCCCTGCCCAAGAAGGTTCTCAACGTCTGCAGGGCCATGTCCCTGTGGCCCATGACCTTTGGGTTGGCCTGTTGCGCCATCGAAATGATGTCAGCGGGCATGTCCCGGTTCGACATCTCCCGTTTTGGTGCCGAGGTGTTTCGTCCCTCGCCCAGACAGGCTGATCTGATGATCGTTGCCGGCACGATTACCAGGAAGATGGCCCCGGCGATCATCAAGCTCTATGAGCAGATGCCCGCGCCCAGATATGTCATTGCCATGGGCAATTGCGCCATTTCGGGCGGTCCCTTTGTCTTCAAGGACAATTACTCGGTCATCGAGGGGATGGACAGGATCGTTCCGGTTGATGTGTATGTGCCTGGTTGTCCGCCTCGTCCCGAGGGGCTCCTTGAGGGATTGTTCAAACTTCAGGAAAAAATCACCGGAAAGCGCTGGTGGCCCATGCCCGAGGAAGTGAAATTATGAAAGATTGGATACCCGCACACTGGCTCAAGGAGATTGAACCCTTTGGTCTGGCCTCGTGTGCCAACGAGGCTACGGGAACGACCTGGAATTTGTTCCTGCAGCATGAGCGACTGCGTGAGGCAGCCGCCTCTTTGGACAAGGCGGGATATTTTCTGGAAGACATCACCGGAATGGACGGCAAGGAAGGGTTTGAGGTTATCTACCATTTTACCCGGTACGACAAACCGTTTCGGGTGACGTTGCGCACCCTGGCGGTGCATGAGGACCCGGTCCTTCCCACCATCAGCGACATCTTTCCGGGAGCGGACTGGCACGAACGGGAATGCTACGACTTTTTCGGCATCCATTTCACAGGGCATCCCAATCTGATTCCACTGCTTCTTCCGGACAATTTCGGATTTCATCCCCTGATCAAGGACGAGAAAAAAAGGGCTTCGCTGTTCGATTCCCTTTCCAAGTGCCAGACCATCGGCATGAAGGTCCCCTGTGCCGCAAACCCGGACGATTCCGGCGACAAGGAGTAGCCGACCGTTATGACCTTCAATCTGGACGGAGATTTCTACTCCCAGAATTTTCAGCAGGGTCCCACCGAGAATTCCATGATTCTCAATCTGGGACCCCAGCATCCTTCCACCCACGGCGTGCTCCGCGTGCTCGTGGAACTGGACGGTGAGTACATTACCCGCTCTGAGCCCGTACTGGGCTATCTGCACCGGATGCACGAAAAGATGGGCGAAACCAAGACCTACAACCAGTTTTTGCCGAACATGGGGCGCGTGGATTACCTGCATGCCCTGGCCTGGAACTGGGCCTATGTGGGCGCGGTGGAGAAGCTTATGGGCATCGAGGTCCCCGAGCGGGCCGAATTTGTCCGGATCATTTCCTGTGAACTGAACCGGATCATCTCTCATCTGCTGTGGTGGGGGGCTTATGTCATGGATCTGGGTGCTTTTACGCCCATCCTGTACGCCTTTGAAGATCGGGAACGGGCCCAGGATCTGCTGCAGCGCATAACAGGGTCTCGCCTGACCTACAGCTCGTTTCGCATTGGCGGGGTCGCCCACGATGTGGACGATGAGTTCGTTGAGGGGCTCAGGGCCTTTTGCGCGCGCATGCCCCAGCGTCTTGCCATGTACAAGGACCTTGTCACGGACAATTTCATTCTCAGGAAACGGTGTGAGGAAATCGGCGAGATTCCCGTTGATATGGCCAGGAAATACGGGGCCACCGGACCGGTGCTGCGCGGATCAGGTGTGGCCTATGATGTCCGCAGGGCTGAGCCCTATTCCATCTATGACCGATTCGATTTTGCCATCCCCACCCGGGATACCAAGGACGCCATGGCCAGATACCTTGTTCGACTGGACGAGATCACCCAGTCCTTGGCCATCATCACCCAGGCCCTGGATCAGCTTCCCGAAGGAAAGATACGGGCCAAGGTGCCCAAGGTCATCAAGCCGCCCAAGGGCGAGACCTATTTCGCTGTGGAAGGAGCCCGGGGCAAGATTGGCATTTTCCTGGTCAGTGACGGGACGACCGTGCCTTACCGGATCAAGCTCCGTTCACCTTCGTTTTCCAATTTGAGTCTGTTTTCCGAGTGCGCCAAGGGAACTCTGTTGGCTGATGCCATTTCCATCCTCGGCAGCCTGGACCTTGTCATCCCGGAGATTGACCGATGATACCAACCATCCCCGCGGAACTGTTGCGGCTTCTTATTTTCACCGTGGCCATTTTGGCCTTTGTCTCCCTGAACGCCCTGATTCTGGTCTGGCTGGAGCGTAAACTGGCCGGTCATTTCCAGGTTCGTCCCGGTCCTTTTGAAGTCGGTCCCCATGGTCTGCTGCAGACGTTGTGTGACGGACTCAAGCTCATGGGCAAACAGCTCGTGGCTCCTGCTGCTGCGGATAAACGGCTGTTCTGGCTGGCTCCCATCCTGGCCTTTGCGCCCGTGTTTCTTTGTTTTCTGCCCATTCCGTTCGGCCCCACGCTTTTGGGCATGGAATTCGAGATCGGGGTGGTTCTCATTTTGGCCTTTACCGGACTCAGCGTGCTGGCAACCATCCTGGCCGGATGGGGGTCCAACAACAAGTTTTCCCTTCTTGGCGCCTCCCGGGCTGTTTCCCAGGCCGTTGCCTATGAAGTTCCCCTGCTCATTACCGTCCTCGGTATTGTCATGTATTCGGGATCCCTTAATTTTTCAGAGATCGTCGCCATGCAGGGCAGTTGGCCGTGGCAGTGGAATATCATGCTCCAGCCTCTTGGGTTTTTCATTTTCTTTATCTGCTCTCTGGCGGAGTGCAACCGCGCTCCGTTCGACTTGCCCGAGGCTGAAAGTGAACTTACGGCAGGATTTCATACGGAATATTCGAGCATGGGATTCGGACTGTTCTTTTTTGCCGAATACACGAATATGGTCATTGTCAGCAGTGTGGGCACGGCGCTGTTTCTGGGCGGATGGCATGGTCCCTTTGTTGACGGCTGGTGGTGGTTCGCAGCCAAGGTCTATTTCCTGATTTTTGTCATGATGTGGATGCGTTGGACATTTCCCCGGGTCAGGTTCGACCAGCTCCTCAATTTGAGCTGGAAATGGCTCATCCCCCTGGCCCTGATCAATATTTTTTACGTGGCGGTACTGGTCAAAATCTGATTGTGATCGACGCGGGTGTGGGGAACTTTGGGACCACACAATAACGGTTTTCGCCAGAATGACGTACAAATACAACCCGAAAAGCGAAACGACATGACATTTTTCGAAGACATACGCCAAGCGATCAAGGGACTCTACTCCCTGGTCATCGGCCTTAGGATCACGGGGCGTGCCCTGCTGACCAAAACCGAGACCGTGCATTATCCCCGGCAGACCGTGGACAATATTGATACCTATCACGGACATATCGAGTTTGTGCCAACAGATGCCCCGGACCATTATTCCAAGTGCATCGCCTGCGGTACCTGTGCCCGCAACTGCCCCTCGGGGTGCATCACGGTGGAAAAGGCGGTCCTGCCGCCTGAAATAGGCGAGGACGGCAAGCCGCAAAAACCCAAAAAGGCCAAGTATCCGTCGTTGTTCCATCTGGATTACAACTATTGCAGCCTGTGCGGCCATTGCGTGGAAAATTGTCCCACCAACGCGCTGAGGTTTTCCACTGATGTGTATCTGGCCGGATTTTCCCGGGAAGATTTCGAGTACGACCTGATCGAACGGTCGCGCAAAGCCCTTGAAGACAAGGAGTGATATTCATGGAGAAGATGGCTTATATCGCCTTTGGGTTCTACACCATCCTCTGTCTGGGCGGGGCGCTTTGGGCGGTGACCATTCCCAGTCTGGTGCGGGCCTTTACCGGGCTTGTCATTTCCCTGTTCGGCGTGGCGGGTCTGTATTTTCTGTTGGCCGCTCCCTTCATCGGGTTGATGCAGATCCTCATTTATGTGGGTGCGGTGGCCGTGCTCATCTTTTTCGCCATCGTCATTACCGGGGCTTCGCGAGAAGCCAGGAATCGCAGCCAGACTTCCAAGAAGAAGCGGGTTCTGGCCGTGCTGGCAGGATTTGTTCCTGCCTCGTTTCTGGCCATGACGGTGATCAAGTACTCCATCGTCACCACCAATAATGCATCCCCTGTGGCGGTTGCAGACCTTGGCCGGGCCTTGCTTGGTCCCTATGGTCTGGCCTTTGAACTCATCTCCGTGGTCCTGTTTGCGGCCATGGCTGGCGCCATTCTGCTCGGATTCAAGAGGAGACAATGAACCTATTTATCATGTACCAGCTCATTGCCCTGGGCATGCTCGCCCTGGGCTTGTACGGCCTGCTCCTGCGTCGCCGTCTCATCGGCATGCTCATCGGTGTGGAGCTCATGCTCAACGGTGCGGGGCTTTCCATTGTGGCAACCTCTCAGCTGACACCGGCCTCGGCGCAGCTGGGACAACTCGGCGCCCTGCTGATCATGGGATTGGCTGCGGCAGAAGCGACCCTGGTTCTGGCCATCGTCATTGTCATCTACCGCCGTTTCGGAACCATTGAGGAACAGAAAATTTCCACGCTCAAAGGATGATCCATGTCTGATATCGTTACCAGTTTCCGCCTCGTCGTTCCCTTGGGGATCACCCTTGTGGCCCCTGTTCTGATCTGGCTTACGGGCAAGGACCCGAACAAGCGCGAGGCCGTGTCCTTTGGTGCGGCCATCCTGACGCTGCTTTCGGTTTTGTCCCTGTTTCCGCCGGTTCTTTCGGGCAAGATCCTTGTCCTCAATCTGTTTCATCTCCTGCCCGGCATTGACGTGAAACTCTGTGCCGACGGGTTGACCTTGATTTTTGCCTTTGTGGCCTCGTTTTTGTGGATTCTGGCCACCAGCTACAACATCGGGTACATGCGCTCCCTCAAGGAACACGCCCAGACACGTTACTATTTCTGTTTTGCCGTGGCCATCTTTGGCGCGGTGGGCGTTGCCATGAGCGCCAATATCTTCACCTTGTACCTGTTCTACGAGATCATCACCATCTTTACCTACCCACTTGTTGCCCACCACCAGGATGCCGAAGGGTATGCTGGCGGCCGCAAGTACATCGTCTATCTCATGGGAACCTCGAAGCTCTTTTTGCTTCCCGCCATGATCCTGACCTATGTTCTGGCCGGTACCCTTGATTTTCATCTGGGGGACATGGTGCAGGGCATTTTTCCGGCTGACGCTGATCCGGTCCTGGTCACCATCACCTATGTCCTCTACATTCTGGGCATTGCCAAGGCAGCGATCATGCCCCTGCACAACTGGCTTCCCTCGGCCATGGTTGCCCCGACCCCTGTCTCGGCCCTTTTGCACGCAGTGGCCGTGGTCAAGGCCGGTGTCTTTTCCATCAGCCGGGTCATCCTGTCCGGATTCGGCGTGGAGCTGCTCAACGATCTGCACTTAGGTCTTCCCCTTGCCTATGCGGCCGCATTCACCATTGTGGTGGCCTCCATCATCGCTCTGACCAAGGATGATCTCAAGGCACGGCTGGCCTATTCAACGGTCAGTCAGCTTTCCTACATCATCATCGGTGTGGCCATGCTCACCCCGGTGGCGGTTCAGGGGGGGCTCATTCATATTGCCAACCACGCCTTTTCCAAGATTACCCTGTTTTTTGCGGCCGGTGCCATCTTTGTTTCCTGCAATCTCAGAAGCATCCGGCTCATGTCCGGGATCGGGCGCAAGATGCCCTGGACTTTTGGGGCCTTTGCCGTGGCCTCCTTGAGCATGATCGGCATTCCCCCGGTGTGCGGGTTCGTGACCAAATGGTTTCTGGTCAATGGCGCCGTGCAGATCCATCAGGTCATTCTGCTGGTCTGTCTTTTGGCCAGTACCCTGCTCAATGCCGCCTATTTCGGGCCTGTGGTGTACAAGGCCTTTTTTGGCAAGCCGGTATATGCCGAACTCCCCTTTGCCTATGAAGGGGTCAAGGAAGCCCCCTTGTGCATGGTTATTCCCTTGTGCATTACCGCGGCCATCTCCGTTATCATCGGCATCTATCCGGAACCGGTCATTCAGTTGATCCAGATTTTCCGGGGCATGTAGCGTTGTTGCACCTGGACACTCGGATATCTAGCATCCTGTTCGAAAACATCGAGGAAACGGAATCGTCATGAGCCTTACCACTTCACTTTCGCGCTTGCTCGTCAAGGCCAGGGACAATGCCCCCTTCTGGAAAAAAGCGTTGTTCGCGGCCCTGGGCCTTCTGGTCGTGATCAATGTTTTTCTTCATCCCCACCACGCCCATTTTGCCTTGGAAACCAAGGTCGGATTCTGGGCCCTTTTTGGTGTCGTGGTCAGCGTGGCCATGGTTCTGGTACTCAAGAAAATCATTTACCCCCTGATCAACAAACCCGAGGCGTTCTATGACCGGTCTGAGTAATTTTTTGCATCCGGCCCTGGGATTTTTTGTCCTGGCCGTCATTCTTCCTTTTGCCCGGAACAACAAGGCCTGGCGCTGGCTTTTGCCCATCCCCGGTCTGGTAGCCATTGCCGCTGTCCTGTCCATGCATCAGGGAACGTACGGATTCATGAGCTGGCTGGGCATGGACATGGTTTTTGGCCGCGTGGACAAGCTTTCCATCATTTTTGCCCATGTTTTTGCCATTGAGGCGTTGATCGGGATGATTTTTGCCATGCACGTCAAGGACAAATACCAGCATATTGCCGCAGCCTTGTACGTGGCCGGAGGCTTTGGATGCGTGTTTTCCGGTGACTACGTGACCCTGTTTCTGTTCTGGGAGCTCATGTCCGTGGCCTCCACCTTTGTCATCTGGCTGGGCAGGAACAAGCGTTCCACCCAGGCGGGTTTCCGATACTTCCTCTTCCACACCCTGGGCGGTCTTTTTCTGCTGGCCGGACTGCTGTTGCGGTACGGGGATCTGGGAACCTTTGCCTTTACCGCGGTTCAGCCGGGTTCGGCCCAGCTTTATGACTGGCTGATTCTCCTTGGCTTTTGCGTCAACGCTGCGGTTGTTCCCCTGCACGCCTGGCTGCCTGATGCCTATCCCGAGGCAACCGTGACCGGTGCCGTGTTTTTGAGCGCCTTTACCACCAAGACGGCTGTATACGTTCTGGCCCGTGGTTTTTCAGGATTCGAGATCCTCGGGATCATGGGTGTGATCATGACCATCTACGGTGCGGCCTACGCGACCATTGAGAACAATGCCCGGCGTATTCTCGCCTATCACATTGTTTCCCAGGTGGGCTACATGGTGGCTGGTATCGGTATCGGTACGGCCATGACCGTCAACGGTGCCTGTGCCCACGCTTATGCCCACATCCTGTACAAGGGGCTGCTGTTCATGGCTGCCGGCTGCATTCTCTATGCAACAGGCACTGCCAAACTGACCCGCTTGGGCGGTCTGGCCTCCAGGATGCCACTGGTCATGTTCTGCTACATGGTTGCTGCTGTTTCCATTTCCGGATTTCCCCTGTTTAACGGGTTCATCTCCAAAAACATCACCATTGCCGGAGCTGCCATGTCCCATCACACCTGGCTTGCTCTGGGCATGGAAATCGCTGCTGTTGGTACCTTTCTTTCGGTTGGCATCAAGCTCCCCTATTTCGCGTTCTGGTCCAAACCCGAGTACACCGGCGAGGTCAAGAAATTGCCCGCCAACATGTATGTTGCCATGTTCATGGCCGCCTTCCTGTGTTTCTTCACGGGTGTGTATCCCCAGGCCTTGTACCGGCTGCTGCCGTTTCCCCTGGATTATCATCCCTTTGCCCCCTGGCAGGTGCTGGCTTCCCTGCAGCTTCTGGGATTCACCGGGCTTGGCTTTTACATCTGCCGCAAGGTCATAGCTCCCCACGAGGGGCGGAATTTTGATTTTGATTTTCTCTATCGCATCGTGGGATGGATCGGGCTGTTTCTGGCCAAGTATCCTGTTGCCCTTGTGGATTCCTGGTGGACCTCCGTGTATCGCAAGGTGGGGCTTGCCGGACTTCTGGACATGGCCCGCGGCTCTTCCCGGTTTGATGCTTCGACCATTGACGGGGTGGTGGACGGAACAGCCACTTCGGTTGTGGGGATTGGAGGTTTTCTGGCCAAACTCCAGACAGGCAAACTGTCGGATTATGTGGGCCTCTCCGCCCTGATTGGCGTTGGCATCATTGCTGCGGTCTATTTCATCCTCTAACACAAACATGGCATCAGACCCACGGCCGGGTGCGTTCCTGGCCTCAACCATCTGATCGGAGTCGGCATTCATGACCCTCACGAGTCTTATCGTCTTTCCCCTTGCGGTTTCGTTTCTTCTGGCCTGGTTGCGTAACGACCGGACGATCCGGCTGGTCACCCTGGCAGCCGGTTTCGTGGAAATGGCCCTGGCCTTTCCGCTCATCGGGTTCGACATCCACGCCACGGGTTTCCAGTTCGTGGAGCAGGTTCCCTGGGTTCCCCAATGGGGGCTTTCCTATTACCTGGGCATTGATGGAATCAGTCTGCTCATGATCCTGCTGACCATTCTGCTTCTGCCCCTGTGTGTGCTCTGCTCGTGGAACTACATTGGCAAACGGGTCAAGGAATTCCACATCTGCATGTTGCTAATGATCGCGGTGTGCATCGGGGTTTTTGCCGCCCTGGACATGGTTCTGTTCTATGTTTTCTGGGAAGCCATGCTCGTGCCCATGTTCCTGATCATTGCCGTATGGGGCGGCCCCAGGCGCAAATACGCTTCCATCAAGTTCATCGTGTACACCCTGGCCGCAAGCACCCTGCTTCTGGTGGCCATCATTGCCTTTTATTTCCAGACCGGAACCTTTGCCATTCCTGTCATCATGGAAAGCGAATTTTCCTTCAGGTTCCAGTTCTGGGCCTTTTTGGCCCTGGCCCTGGCCTTTGCGGTCAAGGTGCCCATGTTTCCCTTTCACACATGGCTTCCGGCCGCCCATGTGGAGGCGCCCACTGCCGGTAGTGTATTGCTGGCATCTGTTCTTCTGAAGATGGGCACCTATGGGTTCTTGCGCTTCTGCCTGCCCATGACTCCTGATGCTTCCGTGTATTTTGCTCCGCTGATGATCGCCATTTCCATTGCTTCCATCATTTATGGCGGTCTGGTTGCTCTGGGGCAGAAGGACATGAAAAAGCTCATTGCCTATTCTTCGGTGGCTCACATGGGGTTTGTCACCCTGGGAATCTTTGTTTTCACCACCCGGGGGATTGAAGGCGCGGTCTTTCAGATGCTGAACCATGGTATCACCACGGGCGCCCTGTTCATGCTCGTGGGGGCCATTTATGAACGAACTCACAGTCGGGAGATTGCCGATAACCTTGGTCTGGCCAAATATCTTCCCGCGTATATCGGCTTTTTCGGATTGTTTTCCATGTCATCTCTGGGTTTTCCCGGAACCAACAGCTTTGTGGGCGAGGCTCTGGTGCTGATCGGAGCCTTCCAAAACAACGTCATTGTCGGTGCTCTGGCCATTCCCGGAGCCATGCTCGCAGCAGCCTACATGCTCAGATTGCTGCAGAAGCTCGCCTGGGGTGCTCCTTCCGCAGGTAAGGAATTGCCTGATCTGGACCGTCGCGAGTGGGCCTATATCCTGCCCCTGGCTGTGCTGGTCCTGTATCTTGGTCTGGCCCCTACCCTGACAAGGCTGACCATTGACGCGTCCATTCCCAAAACCATCAAGCGGGTGCAGACCGTGTTGCAGGATAAGCGACCCGATCTGGTTACCCACATGTCCGTCTCCATCCCGATGTCCCGCCAAGGAGTGCAGTAACGATGACCAACTCCCCCATGATTTCCTTCATTGTCACCCTCGGCCCCGAGCTTTTTCTGCTTCTGTTCATTGCCGCCCTGTTTCTGGTTTCAATATGCAGACGTGAAACCGAAAAAACCGAATGGATCGCATGGACCTCTCTGGTGGGCGTTCTCATCGCTTTTGCCGGATTGGGTAGTCAGGGCATGTTTTTCGCCGATGCCTACCGGGTTGACGGATTGTCGCAGTTTTTCAAGCTGGCCATTGCCGTGGGCTTCTGCATCACGGTGTTCAACGGCAAGAAACTTCCCGGAGTGGAACCCTTCAAGCGTACGGATTACTACCTCATGCTCGCCCTGAGCACCTGGGGGCTCATGCTCCTTGCCAGTGCGGTGGAGCTGATGACCATGTTCATCGCCCTGGAAATTTCCTCCTACAGCCTGTATTCGCTCATTTCCCTGCGCAAGGGGGACAAGCCGGCGGCCGAGGCAGCCATCAAGTATATCCTGTTTGGAGCGGCAGCCACAGCCATTTCCCTGTTCGGCCTTTCCTTTATTCTGGCCTGCGCCCACACCTCGTATCTGGGCGAGCTGACCGGCAAGATCTCCATGGATTGTCCCATCGCCATGATCGGAACGACCATGTTTCTGATATCCTTTTTTTACAAGCTGGCCCTGTTTCCCTTTCATTTCTGGTGTCCTGACGTGTACACGGGAGCCACCAACGAGACAGCCGCGTTTGTGGCCACGCTGCCCAAACTCGGCGCTGTTGTGGCCCTGATCCGGATCACCAATCTGGTTTTGCCGGGTGTTGCCATGACCGACGTCCTGGCCATCCTGGCCGCCCTGTCTATGACCTATGGCAACCTGGCCGCTCTGGCCCAGAAGGACGTCAAGCGCATCCTGGGGTATTCCGGTGTGGCCCATGCCGGGTACGTGCTCATGGGACTTGTGGCCGGAACAGCCAGCGGACTTGCTGCAGCCGCTTTTTACGGATTGGCCTACGTCTTCATGAACCTGACCTGCTTCTGGGTTATTGCCCGGATCTCCCCCACCGGTGAAAATCTGGAACTGGAGGATCTGTCCGGCATGTACAAGTACGCGCCAGCCTATGCCCTGGCCCTGGCTGTCGGGGCCTTTGCCCTGGTGGGCATGCCCCCGACCATGGGATTTACGGGCAAGCTCTTTCTGTTCACCTCCCTGTGGGGTCATGGGTACGATTGGCTGGTCATTCTCGGGGCCATTAACACGGCCTTTTCCATCTTTTATTACCTCAATCTGGTCAGGTACGCCTACACCCGTGAGGCACAGTCTCCACGGACCATTGACCTTTCCCCCGGAGCCAGGCTCACTGCCTTGGGACTGGCAGGAATCGTTCTGGTTCTCGGGTGTATCCCCTCAAGCGTGTACCAGACCGCTTTGGCCGCCACCCGTTCCATATGGGGGGTCTAGCTCCCTTGTAGCGAGCAGGATTGATTACGTGGCTACCACCTAACTTTTGTGGCTGCGGGTGATCAGCACACATTCTCAACCGGCTCTGCTTCATCCGCACCATCTTCCTTGCCCTTGTGCTTCATGAACGCCCTGAGGCGTGATTCCCTTGTACGGAATCACGCCTCTTTTTTTGGCGGATTAGCGGCAGGTTTTGCCTGAAGATCTGAAAACGGCACTGTCCTTGCTCTGTCGTAGGTGTTTATGGCGCAACAGAATTTTGACTCTTTTTTCCATTCTGTAGGATTTCATGTACAAGCCTCGCACTCCCTTGACGCACCATGAGGAAACCATGGCCGGGTTGCTCGATCAGAGCCCGGATCAGGGCTCTGATCCCGGTTCCTGGTCGGTTCCCTGGTCGGACCTGATGATGACCATGTTCATCCTTTTTGCGGTTCTGTTTGTCTATGCCAGCGCCAAGCGCGATTTTTTTCGAGAGGTAAGTGAGGCCTTGACTGGTTCAACTCAGGATGTACGTCAAGAACTTGACCGGCCCGAGTCCCGGGTCGCAAAGGTGCGGCCCGTGCACCGGGATATTTCCGCCGGTGTGGAGGCAAAGACCGCTCCCAGCTTGCGCTTAGGCGATGAGGAACAGAGCCAGGACACGCCGGATCGGAAGGCTTTTTCCCTGGAGAAGCCGCTTCTTTTTGACCATCTTTCAGACAAGCTTGAGCCCGAGGCCCTTTCCCTGCTGCAGTCCATGCTCCCTGTTTTGCAGCAATCTCATTTGGACGTGGAAGTCATCGGGTATACTGATGGGATGCCCGTGCATACCCCGACCTTTGCAGGAAATTGGGAACTGGCCATTGCCAGGGCCATGAGCGTTGCCCATTGGCTTATGCATGAGGGCGGTATTGCGCCCTCGAGGATCACGGTGAGCAGCCGTGGAGCCAACGATCCCCGGGTACCCAACACGTCCCGGGCCAACAGAATCCACAATCGACGGGTTGAGATTTTCTTGACCAGAAACCGTCAGGGAACATGATCATGACCAGAAAGAACTTTTATGGAGCGGCCGTGTGCCTGTGTATCTTTTTGATGGCCTTTGTGTTCATGGACAATGGGCTTGCCTTTCTGAATCTGAGCGGGTTGGCTGTTGTTGTCTGCGGCACCCTCGGCGCCATTTTTTTGAGTCATCCTTATGATGCTTTGATCAGGGCATTCAAAACCTGCAAACATATCTACACCACAACCCCTCCCCCGCCAGCGTCCATTGTCCAATCCCTGCTGGAGCTGTCCATCAAGTCCCGCTGTCACGGCCTGTTGAGCCTGGAAAAGAGTGCGGGCAAGCACGGCGTCGCGTTTCTACGCAATGGACTTGAACTCTTGGTTGATGGGTACTCCCAAGAGGAAATCCGGGAAATCCTGTCCATGGAAATGGTTTTTTTCAAAAATCGTCGTCAACAAAGCGAAGTCATCTTTCGGAACATGGGGCGTATTGCCCCGTCTTTTGGGGTGGCCGGAAGCGTGATCGGGCTCATCGGGATGCTTTCCGGACTCGGTGATACCGAGATCATCCTGCAGACCATTCCCATGGCCCTGACCTCGACCCTGTACGGGATCGTTTTCAATCAGTTTTTTTGCACTCCCCTAGCCGAAAGTGTTCGTGGCAGGACCAATGACGAATTGCTCAACGCCTCGATCATTCTTGAGGGAGTACTGGCCATCAGGAAGGAACAGCATCCGCGCAAGCTGGAAAAGCGCCTTGCCTCGTTTCTCGCTCCTGCCGAGCGGTATGCTACAACCCGTGATTTTCAGGCCATTCGCCAGAAGTACATTCGCATGGTACGCACGCGCCACCAGGAAGAAACAGCGGACCTGTCCGGACCATCTGCCGTGACCTCGTTGCACACGGTCCCAACCCGGTCCTGACAGGGGTCCGGGTTGGTGCGTGTCCTAAAATTGTAGGACAACTCTGCAGTTAATCCGTATTCGAAAAAATAAAGCCGCTTGTTTTCAGTATGTTGGAAACAAGAGGCTTTTGCATTTTTTTTCGTTGCTTCTGTCAGACAATACGGGCAAACTGACCACCATGCCATGTTTCGTTTCCCGTTTTCTTCAGGTCTTCGTGATCAGCGTGTCCATTGTAGGCGTTGTCGCTTATTCGGCGGTTTCTTGGGCCGGAAAAAACGACAAGGTGTTTCGGGTCTTTGTGGTCCACAGCTATGGCCCTGATCATATCTGCGGGGCACCGCAGTTTCGCGGCATTGAACGGGCTTTGACCGAACGCCTTGGCAAGGGGCGGTTGGTTTTCGAGCATTTTTATATGCTGACCAAGACGCAGTACATAACCCCGGACGAGATTCGGCAACGGGGTGATCTTGCCTTGCGGGCCATCAAGGACTTTGATCCCGACCTGATCATGACCCTTGACGATAATGCCTTTCGTACCGTGGGCCTTGATCTTGCCGGAGATGCAACTCGCCCCGTTGTCTTTTCCGGGCTGAACAACCCTCCGGAAGTTTACAACCAGACGCACAGGTTCATGCAGTCGCGTTCGTATCCGGGCGGAAATATCACCGGAATTTACGAGAAGCTCTACCTGTACAAAACCCTGCAGGTCCTCAAGCAGGCTCTACCCCAATGCCGTCGGGTTGTGGGCATCACCGACGAGTCCTTCACAGGTCAGGCCCTGTACCGTCAGATGCTCCTGGAAGCCGAGCAGAACAGGGGCTCCTTGCCTGTTGAGTGGGAGCTCCGCCAGGTTCGTACCTTTCGTGAGTACAAGCAGCTCGTTGACGCATTGAACAGGGACACAAGCGTTGACGCCATTTTCCCTCTGGCCTTTCTGCTGGTCGATGAACAGGGCCGTCCGGTTTCGGGCAGGGCCATTTTGTCATGGACCCTTGTCCACTCTTCCCTTCCCGAGCTCGCTATCAACTATGAATTGTGCCGGCTTGGCCTGTTTGGAGGGGCAGCCGTCCATTTCGAATCCATGGGGTATGCGGCCGGGCTTTTTGGTGTTGCAATTCTTGAAGGCCAGCATCCCGGCAATCTCCCCATTGTGGATGCGCCCGAATTCGCCATTGTCTTTAACACGTCTCGTGCGGCCATGCTCTCCAAGAAGATCCCGCTTCCCCTGCTTATGGCGGCTGATGCGGTGTACACCTCCATGCCGCTGATTGAACAACAATAATGAGCTCTTCCAATATTTCTCTGCAGAAACGGCTGCTCAATGCGTGGCTGATTTTCCTGTGTCTGCTCGCCTTGGTGGGCGCGCTTGTTTTCAGCTACATCATCCATCTTCAGCAGCAGACCGTGATTTCCGAACTCCATCGGGAAGTAGTCCTGGTGGAGCAGATGCTTGAAAATCGTCTGCTGTTCAACCGCCGGCATGCGGCAAGAATGGCTGCGGACAATTCCTTGAGGGTTCTTGTTCAGCTCAAATTGTGGTCGCAGGCCAGGAACGTGCTGGCCCAATCAACTTTGCAGGCTTCTGTTCGGGCGGCATGGCTAATGGGGCCGGATGAGACCATCAACTGTGCCTATCCTGTTTCGGAAGCCGATTTCTGCCCCATGGGCTTTTCAGGGCCTTCTGACCGGTTTCTGGTGGCCAAGGGGCGTCTCAACCATCTTGTTCGCAAGCCCATTTACAGCCGAAATCGTCATTTGCTGGGATTTCTGGTTGTCGCCTTTATCTATCCCGAGCAGTCATTTCTTGACCAACTGGGGACGGATCAGCCCCAGTACATAGCCGTGGTTGCCGATAACCAGGTTGTTGCCGCGTCAACCCAGCTTCCCCTGGAGCATTTCACGGCGGAAGATCTGCTTGACCACAAGGAGATCCATCTGGTCAGCGAGGGCGAACCCGCCCATTTCCTGGTGGGAAACACAACCCTGTTTCTTTCCAACCAGAAGTTGGGCATCTATCTTTTGCAGGATTTTGCTCCGGTGCAAAAGCCCTTGCAAACCCTTGGGGTCATCCTGGTTCTTTTTTCCCTTCTGGTGGCAGGCGGTTGTTTCGGATTCTATGCCTACCTCAAGCACCGGATCATTTTTCCCATTGTTGCCCTTTCCCGGGCAGCCCGGGAGATTCAGAAAACCGATTCCATCGCCCCTCTGGAAAAGCTGGTCTATCCTTCTCCCTCCAAGGACGAGATCCGTTCGCTCATCAATTCCTTCAAGGCCATGGCCGGATATTTGAACAAGGCCAGAACCCAGGCGGAATCCGTCAGCGCCATGAAGGATGCCTTTCTTGCTACGGTCAGCCATGAAGTCCGAACTCCCTTGAATGGTATTTACGGCATGACGCAGCTTTTGCAGCGTTCCGGCCTGACCCCCAGGCAGGAGCGGTATGCCTCCAATATGCTCATTTCCATTCACAACCTTCTGGACATCATCAACGATGTCCTCGACATTTCCAAACTCAAGGCCAAGGGATTTTCCGTTCACGAGCAACAGGTTGATCTTGCAGAGCTTCTTGGCTCCATCCAACAGATGCACGTTCCCATTGCCGAGGCCAAGGGGCTTGAACTGCGCCTTGAGTGTGATCAGCTTCCCCGGTTTGTTCGGACCGACTCCCTGCGTCTGCAACAGGTCCTGAACAACCTGGTGGCCAATGCCATCAAATTTACTTCTTCGGGGTATATTGCCATCCAGGCCCGCCTTGAGACCCCTCAGGAGACCACAGGCAGGGTGGCCAGGATCCAGTTTGCTGTCCAAGACACGGGCATTGGCATTCCTGATGATCGTCAGGATGTCGTTTTTCAGCCGTTCACACAGATCGACGACGGCTTGGCCCGAAAATACCCTGGTACGGGCCTTGGTCTTTCCATTGCCTCGAAAATCGTTGCCTTGCTGGGAGGCGACAAAATCATGGTTCAAAGCGCTTGCGGCAAGGGAAGCAGGTTTTTTTTCTCTCTGGATTTGGAAGTCATGCACGAGATGCCCGCAGACAGCGGGGAGGCTGCAGACGGCTTGAAAGAGGGAACGTGTCCGTGTTCTGCAGTGCCTGCCTCATACCAGCATCTGCGCATTCTGGTGGCCGAGGATAACGCCATGAATCAGGAGTTGATCCTTGAAATCTTTGAGGTGCTCGGCATTGGCAAGTATCATGTGTGTGCAAACGGCACTGAAGCGCTCACCGCGCTGGTGGACCATCCCCATCGGTACGATGTCCTGCTTTTGGACATTCAGATGCCCGGGATGGATGGTTTTGAAGTGGCCAGAACCATCCGGGATCAGGGCAACAGGATCCCCATCATTGCCATGACCGGGCTGGCCAGTGACAAGGATCGCACCAAAAGCCGCATCAGCGGGATTGATCATTTTCTGACCAAACCCTTTACCCTCACCGAACTGGAAACCATCCTCGTCTCCCTTGCCGGATAGATCGCACCTCCGGCATTGTTCTTCATCAAACAGCCAAGGGCCCCCAGTGCTTTGTTGTAACGTCAAGCACAGGGGGCCCTTAGCTGTTTGTTCTGGAAGCTGGCGATCACGTTGCGCCATGGCGTTGATGCATCACGTTCAGGGCGCGTTTTTCGTGGGTGACGCAGTGTCTGGTTGCGTTCCCGGCCTTGGCTCGGGAGAGCTCGTTTATGGGGATGAATGCCGGCCTGCAATCAGTTTTCGAACCTTTAACAGACCCCTCAATCCACCTGCCTGACCATATTGGTTACATTTTCTTGTCTCTGACGATCATCTGTTCTTTGCGCAAGGGACACCATTCGGGACGCTTTTTTTCTTCATCCGGAATCTGCTGGTAAACGACCGAGGCGACCTTGCATTTTCTCTTGCCGTCAATCACCTGGTGAAAGGGGCAGTCATTGCATTTGCTGACCACAAAAATCATGTTGTATCCTCCTGGTTAACAGCGTTGTGGACCCACGGGTTCACTGCTTTGTACACGTGGGTGTGCTTGTTGGTGACGATTTATGTCGTGTTGTTCTGGTCATCGTTTAAAAAGGAAGCCGAAGGGCCAGGATGAACGGAACCAGTACCGGGACCAGGCAGGTCAGCACGATCCCGTTGATCACCGAGGTCATGGCGTATGCCTTGCCGGAATATTTGACAATGATCGGCAGGGTTGTGTCCATGGTGGTGGCTCCTCCGCTGGCAATGGGCCCCAGGGGGCCGACAAGTCTGACCATGACGGGAGCGGCCAGAATGGTGGTCACTTCCCTGACAATGTTTGCCACCAGGGCGATGGTGCCCAGTTCATCCCCCCTGAGCTGCGAGAGGAGCACGCTGGACAGGCTGTAGTAGCCAAATCCGGCACCAACGGCCGCTCCTGCAATGACATCAATATCAGCCAGAGCCAGGGAGATGAGGGAGCCGCCCGCAAGGGAACCAACAACCACTGCAATGGGCACGATAAGGTCTTTTTTCCCGACATTCAGGATATTGTGCAAAAATTTGCCGTCACTGCCCATGCCCATGCCCACCAGAAAGATGAGCGCGTACAGGGTGCCCATTTCCAGCGAGGTTGTCAGGTATTCCTCGGGGATCATGCCGCATAGTCCTCCCCCTATGCCGAGCATGAAAAAGCCGATCAGGATGCAGGTGTCTTTCATTCCCGATCACCCCAGACCTTGGCGAGGAAAAAGGCACAGACAATGCTCCCGACCACTGCGGCCAGGGCCAGGACAAGTCCGGTCAGTCCCAGATGCGGCAGATCGGCCATGAGCTGCTTGTCCACGCCCAGAGACAGGCCCAGGATGAACAAGAGGGTGTACAGGGCCAGGTCAGCAAGACGTGATCCAAGATGCAGCAGGTTCTGGTGACCGCGCATGACAAATCCCAGGGTTATCCCGGCCATGAATATTCCGATAATTGTCAGCATGTTTGCAATTTGGTTGTGCGTTGATCACGCGTGGTTGATGCATGCCCCCAGGGCCTGGTGAATATGTCCGTTACTGGCAAGAATGTCACGGTCGCCGAGGTGGTAGGGTTTGCGGGCATCAAATCGGGAAACCCGGCCCCCGGCCTCGGTGACCAGCAGCATGCCTGCGGCCGTGTCCCATGGTTTGAGACCGATTTCGTAAAATCCGTCCACCCGCCCGCAGGCCGTATAGGCCAGGTCCACGGCAGCCGCCCCTGCCCTGCGTACGCCCTGGGCATTGACAAGAACATGTCTGAGGCTTTGCAGAACAGGATCAATCTCCTGGTCGATATCATAGGGAAAGCCCGTGGCGATGACGCTTGCGCTCAGTTCTTCTGTTTGGGAAACCCTGATGGGTTTGCCATTGCAAAAGGCACCTTGGCCCTTGATGGCGTGAAACAACTCACCCATGACGGGCAGATTGACAACCCCGAGCACGGGTTCCCCCTGTTCCCACAGGGCAATGGATGTGGCCACAAAGGGGATTTGGTGAACAAAATTGGTTGTGCCGTCAATGGGATCAATGATCCAGGTCGAGGTGTGCAGACCCGAGGACGCGTGGGTCTCCTCCGACCAGAACGTTGACCCGGGAATGATCGCCCCGAGGCGGGAGACCAGCAGATTTTCCACCTGGACATCAGTTGTGGTGACCAGGTCGATCCTGCCTTTGTGCGATACATCCTTGGGCCGGGACCAATCCTTTTTGATGCGTGCGCCCGCTTCGTGGGCCGCATTGATGACGTGTTCCATTACCTTGGCGTACATGGGTGCTCCCTGTTGACGTACAGATGACGATCAGCTTGCTTTGCCGATCATTCTGGTTTCCTGGTATTGCCAAGAGACTTTGACAGGTTTACTGTTCAGGCAGATTCTCATGCAGTGGTTGTGCGCTGTTTACGGGTTTTCCCGAGAGGCGTTTTTGTCAACCGATCTTAAGCCCGGGAGGCTTTATGCGTTCGTATCGCCTGTTCGCCCTGCCCTTTGTTTTTCTTTGTCTTTTTGTCTTGTTGTGGGGTTGTGCAACCTTGCCCACCCCTCCCCTTGTCCATCCGTCACGTGCGGGAAGCGATCTTGATCTTGCCGCGATCCTGGAACATGTGGACCAGTACCAGACCTATTTTTCCGCCAGGTCCTTCAACCCGTCAGGACTCTTGTTTGTACCCAGAAACTCCCCGTTTGTCCTGATCCCTGAAAATCGGGGCCTGGGTCAGGGATGGAATCCGGTGGAAGACCCTGCGGCCATTACGACCATGGTTGCGCTGATCAGGGAACGGGACCGTCTTGAACAGCCTGCGCTCAAGGCGCTGCTCAGGCCCCTGGACTCCGGTGCAACGCCCACCAGGGACGATATTCTCGGATATGTTTTCAGTGCCCGTTCCACCTATGCACGCAAGATGGATGACGATCCTGTTACGTACAAAGTCTATCAGATTCCCGAGATTCCACGCATGGGGAACAGGGATGAAAAAGGCTTTTTGTGGCGGGGAGGATTCAGACGCTGATCCGTTAGCATCTTTGTCGTCATCCTTCATCACGGCCGGGTCATGATGGCGATACCGCCCCTGGTTGTGTGACGCTGGTCAGTGATCCCGTCGTTGACAGCTCTGCAAAATCTTCGATAATTCATGGCCGTGGTTATCTTGGTCTGTAAGACAAACCACTTGAGATATCACTTTTTTCCTGGGACCGCTTACTTGTCTATGCCAGAAGCGTTGTCCGTACACCCTTTTTTGCGAGGACACCATGAACGATTGGCTGAGCCTGACCGCCATGGCCCGACGTCTTCAGATCCCGGAACCAACAGCTCGTCGCTATGCAAAGCTTTTTTCCGATTACCTGCCCCACCGTAAGGTGGGACGCATGACCCTGTACGCCCCTGATGCCGGCCCCATTTTGACCAGAATTTCTCAGCTGTATTCCGACGGACATAAAAAGGACGAGGTGGAGGCCCTGCTCAAGCAGGAACTGCCCAAAACCATTGATGTGGCATCTTCCCCACTGTCCGAGGGCCGGTCCCTGGTCAGGTCCGACAATTCTGTCCTGCAGGAAAAGTTGTTCCAGTTTCTGGAAATTGTCAGCGATCAGAGCCGCAAGATCGACGCTCTCATGGAGCGTGACAATCAGACGTCAGCGACCATTGCCCGGCTGCAGGAGGAGCTTGCAACCGAAAAGGCCCGCCGTGAGACCCTTGAAAAGACCTCTGCCCAATACAAGCAGGCCCTTTGCACCCTGTATCGCGGGTACAAGGATCACCATGCCCTCATCCAGGCCCTTCGGGATCAGCCCCTTGAGTCCGGTTCCAACCCAGCCATCGACCGCATCAGCAATCGGTTGACCCAGCTTGAAGACATGTTTCTCGAGGACATGGGCAAGCTGCAGAAAATGATGAATCATGTCTTGAAAAGTCAATGATCACCAGGTGGCCTGCCAGTGATTTTCTCGTCATTCCCACGGGGTGATGCGGGGAAGGGCTATGGATTCCAGGCTTGCTGCAAGTTTCTCCGGGCTCACGGATGCGGTGCCCACGTGGCCGACCACAATGCCGGCTGCGCAATTGGCGATCACGCAGCTTGTCAGCAGATCCAGGCCGCTGCTCAGGCAAAGGGCCAGCACACCGATGACCGTATCCCCGGCACCGGTCACGTCATAGACATTCTGGGCAACCGTGGGGATATGCAGGGTGGGTTGCCCCTGTCTGAACAGGGCCATCCCCCGGCTTCCCAGGGTGATGAGCAGGTTGTCCAGTTGCTTGTCCTTGAGGATTCTTGTGCCCACTTCCAGAATTTCCGGGATGGATCCCATGGGGCCATGGGCGCTTTCCCCGGCCTCCTTGGCATTGGGGGTCATGATGTAATGCCCCTTGTACATGGGGTAGCTTTCGATCTTGGGATCCACAAGGACCTTGTCCAGTCCTCCCCCGTGCTGCATGCTCTCCAGAAGTTCCTCTGAAATGACGCCCTTGCCGTAATCCGATACCACCGCGACCTGGTATTGTGATCGCAGGGATGCGAGTATGGAGGCAAACCGCTTCCAGGTTGCAGACGACATTCTTTGTTTCTTTTCCTGATCCACGCGCAGCATCTGCTGGTTGGCGGCAATGATTCTGGTCTTGATGGTGGTTGGGCGAAGGGAGGTGACCAGGTGGTGATGGATGCCTTCCTTGTCGAGCATTTGGGCGATTTTTTTCCCTGCGGCATCGTCTCCCACCAGGGATACCAGGCAGGGATTACCCCCAAGGGCCCTGATGTTCCGGGCCACGTTGCCCGCGCCCCCCAAATTCCAGGATTCCCGTTCCACCTGCACCACAGGCACTGGTGCCTCGGGAGAAATTCTGTCCACGCATCCCCATTGATAGTGATCAAGCATGCAGTCGCCTACAATGAGAACGGGTTTGCCCTGAAGTCGTTTCAATCCCTCAAGCACATCGGTCTTGCTGACTTGGTCCATGGGTGTTTACTCCTGATTATCCACGTGCCCGGCACCCTGTTCCATGATGCGCAACACCCGTTCCCGTTCCCTGGCATTGGCATAGGACAGGGTGATGGATCCCTTGGCTGGTCCACCGCTGACCCGAAGGGAAAGTCCCTTGCGTTTCCCCAGCACCTTTTCAATGGTTGTTTTGCATTCCTGGCAAAAACGCTTGTTTGCCGCCTTGTCCTTGAGGTCGTCAGCAGGGCTGTCTTTGGCAGGGGCCGCATTCATCTGTCGAACCAGGGCTTCGGTCTGCCTGACGTTGAGATGGTTTTTCACCACCTTGTCATGCGCCGTCTTTTGGCTGTCCGGATCATTTAGGGCCAGATAGGCCCGCGCATGGCCCGGCGTGATAACGTGAGCCGCCAGATCCTTCTGGATGGAGGGAGGCAGGTTGAGCAGGCGCATGCTGTTGGCAATGGCCGACCGACTTCTGCCCACCTGCCGGGCGAGTTCTTCCTGACTCAGCTCCAGTTCCTGTTTGATACGTTCCAGGGCCATGGCTTCCTCAATGGGATTGAGGTCTTCACGCTGGAGATTTTCGATCAGGGCGATGGCCAGGGTTTCCTTGTCATCAATGTCGCGCACCAAGGCGGGGATGGTTTTCAGGTCGGTGCGCTGACTGGCGCGCCATCGGCGTTCACCGGCCACGATTTCATAGCCGTGGCGCGCTCCAGAGCGGGGACGAACCAGAATGGGTTGGAGAACGCCCTGACTGCGGATTGATCGGGCCAGCTCGTCCAGACTTTCCTCGACAAATTCCTGTCTGGGCTGGGAGGGATTGGGAAAAATATCCGTGAGGGGAATTTCCCTGATTTCCAGACGTTCATCTGTTGTATCCGGGGTGCTGCCCTTGAGCAACAGATCCAGCCCCTTGCCTAGTCCTCTGGTTTTGACGCTCATATCGTTACCTTGCTTTTTCGTGCACCATGGTTATAAACCTGACAGCCGTCAGGGGATCGTCCGGACAATCCCCTGATTGTTGCGGTACGAGAGCCGTGGGCTTTCCAGAACCAATGTCTTGTGGTGATGTCGACAAAATACCTTGTGTCACGCTTGTTTCACAACATACGAACGGAGTTGGCGAATATGAAAAAAAAGAAAGATATAACAGCTCTTTATGATAAGCAGGGGAACATGTTCGGCATGTTCATTTCCCCGGAACTCTGGGCGGCCATTCACAAGGACGTCCAGCCGATCATCGACAGGTACCTTGAAAAGACCCGGACTCCCCTTCCCGAGCCCATGGACGATTGGAATCGCCTCATGGATTTCTGGGATTTTGCCTATGAGGTGGACATGGATGTCACCTGCGACCTGTGCGGCAATACTACTCAGGATTGGCAGGCCGATGATCCCCGGAAATTCCGTCTTAAGGCCGCCAATATCGGCGGGTTGACCTGCTTTGAATGTCTGGCATGCAAGGCCAGGGTGACCAAGCAGCATTTCAAGGACAAGATTACCTGCTTCTGCACCCCTTTTTGCGATCACAAATAACGCATCTACCCCCGTTCCAGAACTTCGCGGGCCAGGGAGATATAGGCCTGGGTTCCCGTGGATCGGATGTCATAAGTGATGGCGGGCTTTCCATGGCTTGGTGCCTCGGAAAGCCTGACGTTCCTCGGGATTTTCGTCGCAAAGGTCTTTTCCGGAAAATAGGTTCTGACTTCGCGTTCCACCTGAAAGGAAAGGCGGTTGCGTTTGTCGAACATGGTCAGCACCACTCCCATGATTTCCAGCCGCCGATTCAGCCTTTTTTTCACTGCTTCATAGGTCTGTAGCAACTGGGCAATTCCTTCCAGGGCATAATACTCGCACTGCAAGGGAATGAGCAGTTCCCTGCCTGCGCAAAGGGCATTGATGGTCACCAGCCCCAGGGATGGGGGGCAGTCCAGAAAAATGTATTCGTACTTCTCTCCAATGCTTTCCACCAGGTTGGCCACATAAAATTCCCGTTCCCGTCGGTCCACCAGTTCCAGGTCGGCCCCCACAAGATCATGGGTCGACGGAAGAACATGGAGGTACGGGAGTTCGGTTTCACACACGGCGTCACGAACCCGTGTCTCATCAAACATGGCCGTATACAGGTTGTCTTCCTGCTCTCCCACATCAATTCCCAATCCGCTTGAGGCGTTGGCCTGAGGGTCGCAGTCCACGATCAAGACCTTTTTTTCCATCACGGCCAGCGATGCCGCCAAATTGACGGTGGTCGTTGTTTTACCCACCCCCCCCTTCTGATTCGCCACAATAATCGTCCGAGCCACTTTTGCCTCGCTTGTTGGTTGAGTATTGTTTCACGTGAAACATGAAGTGACGGCCATTCGTCACGGTGTATACTGGGATCAATGATTCGGTGTCAATGGAAAAGGCATCAAAACCACGGTGGATTCTGTGTGCGGCGGGAGGTGGGGACCCGCAGGCAATGCAGGCTCTTGCGCTGGATTCGTGACGTCTTGGGCTTGGGATGGATGCCCTTTCCGCAAGGCGCTGTTGGCAAGGTTTTCTCAGCTGGAGTGTGTCACACACGCCCAGCACGGGGTGCTCAAGGGTAATGGGCAGAGGTGAAAAGATGTTGTGGTGGCGATCAATGGAGGTGTGAGCGGGCTGCCAGGGCATGCCCGCTCAGGAATCAGGTTGCTTCAACTGATGTGGTAGTATTCCTTGTACCAGGCAATGAATTGACCAATACCCTCTTCAATGGGGGTTTGGGGTTTGAATCCCGTGTCGTGAATGAGGTCATCCACGTTGGCATAGGTGGCCTCAACGTCGCCCGGCTGCATGGGAAGCATCTCCTTGATCCCCTTGCGTCCCAGCTGCTCCTCGATAACCTGGATGAAACGGCCGAGTTCAACGGTATTGTTGTTGCCGATATTGTAGATTTTGTAGGGGCAGGGGGCCGAACCCGGATCCGGGGCCTTGGCATCCCAATGGGGATTGGGCTTGGGGGCGCGCTCTGTCACGCGGACCACACCTTCGATGATATCGTCAATATACGTAAAGTCCCGTTTCATTTTGCCCTGATTGAAAACCTGCATGGGCTTCTGGTCGAGAATGGCCTTGGTAAACAAGAACAGGGCCATGTCGGGCCGACCCCAGGGGCCATACACGGTGAAAAAGCGGAGTCCTGTACAGGGAAGGTTGTAGAGATAGCTGTAACTGTGGGCCATGAGCTCGTTGGATTTTTTGCTGGCCGCATACAGGCTGATGGGGTGGTCGACATTGTCGTGAACGGAAAACGGCATGGATGCGTTCAGGCCGTAAACCGAGCTGGACGAGGCGAATACGAGGTGTTGCACCCTGGTGTGCCGGCACCCTTCAAGAACATTGGCAAAGCCCAGCAGGTTGCTGTCAACATAGGACAGGGGGTTCTGGATGCTGTACCGGACACCTGCCTGGGCCGCCAGGTTGACCACATGGGTGAAAGCGTTGGAGGCAAAAAGCTGCTGCATCCCCTCCCGGTCGGCCAGATCCAGTTTGAGAAAGGTGAACCCGTCTCGGCCCTGGAGCAGGGCCAGGCGATCCTTCTTGAGCTGTACGGAGTAATAATCATTCAAATTGTCAATGCCCGTGACCGTGTGGCCCATGTCCAAAAAGCGTTTGCAAAGATGAAAGCCGATAAATCCGGCTGCACCCGTGACCAATATGTTCATAAAGTCTCCTGACGTGTAGAGGATAAACGAGTTCTTCCTGGCGGGTTACAAGCACGAAACCCTGCCCGGGTCAAGAATGCCAAAAGCCCGAAGGCACGGCCTCCGGGCTTTTGGCATGGACAGCGATCAAAGGCTGCTACAGCAGGGGAAAATACTTCTTGATTTCATAGTCCGTGATCTGGGTACGGTAATCATCCCATTCAACCTTTTTATTATCGATGAATTTGTTGAAGATGTGCTCACCCAGAGCTTCGCGTATAACTTCGCTTTTTTCAAGGCAATGGACTGCCTCGATAAGGCTACCGGGGAGGTTGTCGATTCCCTTGGCCGTGCGCTCGGCATTGTCCATCCTGAAGATGTCTTCTTCCACTGGCGGTTCAAGGATATAGTTCTCTTCCATGCCCTTGAGCCCGGCAGCGAGCATGGACGCATAGGCCAGGTAGGAATTGCACGCCGGATCAGGGGAGCGGAGTTCAATGCGGGTGGCCGCTTCCTTGCCGGGTTTGTACATGGGTACGCGCACCAGGGAGGAGCGGTTGCGCCGCGCCCAGGCAATATACACCGGGGCCTCATAGCCTGGAACGAGGCGTTTGTAGGAGTTGACCCACTGGTTGCAGATGGCCGTAAGTTCCTTGGCATGCTTGAGAATGCCGGCAATATAGGATTTGCCTTCGGCGCTCAGGCTGTATCCGTCCTTGTCATGAGCGTCGAAAAAAATGTTACGACCGTTTTTGAACAGGGACTGATGCACATGCATGCCTGAACCGTTCTCCCCGAACACGGGTTTGGGCATGAACGTGGCGTAACATCCATGCTTGCGGGCCACTTCCTTGACAATGACCTTGTAGGTAATGGCCGTGTCGGCCATTTTCAGGGCCTCGTCGTAACGCAAGTCAATCTCGTGCTGGCTGGGAGCAACCTCGTGATGGGAGTATTCGACCTTGATGCCCATGCGTTTGAGAGAAAAAATGATATCCCGGCGAATGTCATTGCCAAGATCCAGGGGAGGCGCATCAAAATAGCCGCCCAGATCGGTGTAGGACGGTTCACGGTCGTTTTCAAAGAGAAAAAATTCAAGCTCGGGACCGACATACATGGTGTATCCCTTTTCCGCAGCCCGTGCGAGCATGCGTTTCAGGGCGTAGCGGCTGTCCCCTTCATAGGGTGTGCCGTCCGGTTTGACGATATCGCAAAACATCCGGGCAACAGGTCGTTCCGTGGGACGCCAGGAAACCATCTGAAACGAGGAGGCGTCAGGAAAGGCGATCATGTCGCTTTCATGGATACGGCAGAATCCCTCAATGGATGAACCATCAAAACCCATCCCCTCTTCAAAGGCGGCCTCGAGCTCACTGGGAGTGACCTGAAAACTCTTGAGGGTTCCCAGAACATCCACAAACCAGAACTGGACAAAGGAAATGTGATAGTCCTGAACGGCCTTGATGACATCATCCGAGGTCTTGCAGTTGAAAATGGGATATTCTTCCATAATGCTTTCTCCTGGCAAAGAGGTGGCAAAAACATGCGTCATGGGTTCATGACATGGATTCGAACGCGACCGTGATGTACGGTTGAACATGAAGATGCACAAATAGACAATTTTGTAGATAATGGCCAGCAGATTATTGCCACCAGTGAAGAGCCTTGTCCCGGAGAAGTTCGTAATCCCCGGCAGCGGCCAGGCCAAGCATCTTCAGATGTTTGCGGATGGCCGCTGCCATGAAGGGATTGTTGTCGCACAGGGCTGCGAACAAAGGGCCGTCCTGGACCACCATTTTCCGGGCCGCTTCCATGCGTCGGGCAAAGGATGGGGTAATGAATTGCCTGAGGCCGTCCTCCTGGTCTTGGGCGCAGAAGTAGGCCAGAGTTCCCACGTAATTGAGCCCCTGAATAAAGGCCATGGCCTTGTCGTGACGGGTGGGGTCGGTTCGAAAGGTGGTCAGGGAACACATGGCACAAACCTCTTCCAGTCGTTCGGCAGCAAGGGGGTCTCGAGCCGGGCAGATGGCCATGCGCAGCTCCTCGTCACGCGGCTGCGGTCCGAACAGGGGATGGGTGCCGACAACAGGTCCGGAAAAGGCCTGAAGCATTTTTTTTACGGGCAATGTTTTTACGGAACAAAGATCAGCCAAAATGGTGGTCGGCTTCAAAAGGCGGGAAATTGCGGCCAGACACGCATCCATGGCCGGAATGGGTACGGCCAGGAGCACCAGGTCCACCGTGGGGATGACCCGGCAAAGGAGGTTGATGTCCATGGGCAGATCAAATCCATAGACATCCAGACCAATGTTCAGGAACCGGTCCATGAAAAAACCGCCCATGTTGCCGCGAGATCCGAAAATGGCCACTTTTTGCAAAAATGGTGAAATCATTGGGTATCCTGCCTTATCAAGCAGCATGATAATGGGTTTGCAAGGATTTCCTGACAAACCATGTCAGGTTGGGGACGGTCAGGCTGCCAAGGAAAGGTGCTGTCGTGATCATGACTTTTGCTCCGTGCAACGCGCAGGTGCCAGCCATCCCCGGCCGCTGTCGAGTTCCTGTGGCAAGAACCGAGAGGTCGCGGCCTCATAATAAAGCGCTGCGCAAAGGCATCACGAAGATGCAACGTGCCCCTTGGGAATACGGGCCCAGAGATCCCAGAAATCGGGAAAGGATTTGGAGACGCATTCGGGGTCATCAAAGACAATCCTGCGCCCGCTGCATTCAAGAAGACTCAGACTCATGGCAATGCGGTGATCGCTGAAGCTTGCAAGGGAGAGCATGTCTCCGGCTTGCATGGGCCTGGGATGAATAATCAGGCCGTCGTCCAGAATGGTCACGTCCTGCCCTGCCAAACGCAGCTGGGAGGCAACGGCCTGCAGGCGATCGCTTTCCTTGAATCGCAAGTGAGCCACACCCCGAATTTCGGTGGGACCGGTTGCAAAACAGGCTGCCGTGGCCACGGTGGGAACGATATCCGGGCAGAAAGACATATCCACCCGTGTGCCGGTCAGGCGTGAGGGAAAGACCGTGCATCCGTGTGCATCCCACACGGATGCTGCCCCCATGGTTTGGAGGATGTCGAGAATGGCCCGGTCCCCCTGCATGGAATCGGGACGAATGCCGTGAACACGAACAGGCAGGGAGCCTACAGCTCCGGCAGCCAGAAAATAGGACGCATTGCTCCAGTCCCCTTCAACATGATAGTTCTGGTCCATGACATATTGCTGCGGTTTAACCCGAAAGCGAACGGATTCAGGGGAGACGGCCCTGAGGGATCGCCAGTCCACAGATTCCCACAGATTGCCCGTTTTGGTCTGGACATCAACATGAACTCCGAAATCTTCCATGACCTGAAGAGTAAGGGCCACATACGGCCAGGAGACCACCTTGGTCCCGGCAAGACTGATGGTCACGGAGGTTGGGGCACATGGAGCCGCAAGAAGCAAGGCGGACAAGAACTGACTGCTTTCGGAAATATCAATGGCAATGGTATCGCCCAGGGTGCCGGGGCTGCGGGCGATAAGAGGGAGAAATCCCTGCTTGTCTTCAAAGGTAAAGGACACCCCCCACTGGGAAAGGGCTTGGATCAGCGCGGTCATGGGGCGATCATGCATCCGCCCTGCTCCATGCATGCGGAATGTGCCGGCAAAAGCGGCAAGCACTCCGGCAAGGAGTCGGCATGTGGTCCCGGATTCACCCACAAAGAGATCAACCGTATCGTCTGGAAGGTGACGGGTGGGCACGCCCTGAACATGCATGGCGTTGTGGGAAAGGCGAAACCGCGCGCCCAAAGCGGCAAGTCCTTCCCGGGTTCGGGCCAGATCGTCACTGGCCAGGACATTTTCGACCACGGCCTCGGATGTTGACAAGGCAGCGCAGATAAGGGCTCGATGGGACAGGGATTTGGACGCGGGAGCGGTAATGGAAATGGTTTGCATGATGGTCAGGGGGTTAAGGATGAAGGGAAAGAGCCCGGCATATCATGCGGACCACGTGGTGTAGCTGCCAAGAACACGCAATGACTGGGATTGATCCCGAAGCCTGTCCATGACGGGCTGTGCGTCAGGAACACTCAGATCAGCCTGGACATCAATAAAAAAAGCGTACTTCCATTTTTCAAAACGAAGGGGTCTTGATTCCAGTTTGGTCATATTGATGTGTGCCTCGGAAAAAATGGTCAAAACGCGCTGCAGAGCTCCGGGTTTGTCGGGAAGGGTGAGCAAAAGGGATGTTTTGTCTCTGGCTTCACCGGCATAGGGTTGCCGGGTGAGAATGAGAAAGCGCGTCCAGTTGTCGGGTTCGTCCTGGATATCCTGGGCCAGACAGCGCAGGGTTGCTCCCGAACCCAGCGTGACATGGCCGATGACAGCTCCTCCCGGATGTTGGAGAGCCAATTCCACGGCAGCTCCCGTACTCACCGTGGGCACGAGTTCTGCCTGGGGAACGGTATTCCTGAGCCACCGGGTACATTGGGCCAGTGCCTGGGGATGGGAAAATATATGGGAGACGCTTTCAAGATCCTGGGTCCTGCCGTGCAGACAATGGCTGATGCGCGAATAGGTTTCCGCCTGGATGGAAACGTCATAGCGCAGAAAAAGATCCATGCTCTGCCCTACTCCGCCGTTGAGGGAATTTTCAAAAGGCACGATTCCAAGGCGGGTCTTGCCAAAGGCAACCGCCTGGAACACGGATTCCAGATCACGCTGGGGAATGTAATCAAGACTTGATCCCAGCGCCTCCACCCCGGCATAATAGGAAAAGGTTCCCTTGGGACCAAGATAGGCCACGGTAAGGGGGGCCTGGAGCCGGCGGGACGAGGACATGATCTCCCGATAGATGCGGCGCAGATGTTCGTTGGGCAGGGGACCGGTATTAAGGCGTTCCAGATTGAGGACAAGGTCCTTTTCCCGTTTGGGATTGAGAATGGGAAATTTGCCTTTGGCCTTGATGGTTCCCACCTCGAGACTGAGGGCGGCCCGCTTGTTCAAAAGCTGGAGCAGTTGGGAATCGACCTCGTCGATCTGGTGTCTGAGCTTGCCAAAAGGTTCGTTCATGCCCCCCCCTATTCGCGGATGTCTTCCTGGATGCGCATGCCGAAATGGCGGCCTGCTGCATCCTGATGGCAGAGAATACGATCTCCGGGAGCCAGGAGAACCACGCTCACGGGTGTTCCGTCATCCCGAACCAGGCGTATGGTTTCGGCGTTTTGCAGAAAAACGCACCCGGTTCGTTCGCCCATTCGGGCGGTAACCATGAGCATGGGGCGGATTTCCGTTTTACAACGGCCAACAATGGCCGTGGAGGCCTTGCCGTCAGCGCCCACGATGAGCACTTCCCGGCCTGGAGCGAGTTCCTCAAGATAGGCGGTGCGGTCTTCGGGAAGCATGGCGTAGGAATGGACACCGCCGGCATTGATGCGAAACGGCCGTGGAGCCACATACGGGTTGGTTTCGGTTTCCGCGTGGACCAGAAAGGAAAATCCGCTGGTATTGCCCACAAGCATGCCCTGACCGGTGTCAAGGAGGGACAGGGTGTCCACGCATACGCGGTGGCCGAGTCCCACCGGGGTGATGGCCATGATTTCCGCGGATTCAAGAAGCACGGTGCCTTGGGAAAGTTTCATTTCGCGAACAATGTCTTTAAGTTGGGTAATGGCCTGGGGCACAACAACCAGGGTCGCAACTCCCTTTTCCAGAATGCCGGCGCCAACGCGGGCCGCGTTAAGGGAATCCACTTCAAGGCCCAGGGCAGGCTCTTGAGCCAGAATGTTTTCCACGGGAATGATTTCCCATCCGGTTTCAAGGATGACCGTACGTTGTGCAGTTAGGGCCGCAACAACATCTGTTTCGTCGTCCTTGCACGTCAGTGCCTTGAAGATGACCGCGTCCGAAGGGATGACCGCAACGCGGCCAAGGGCTTCGATCTCCTGAACATGTTCGGGTTCGGCAATAATCGCATCAACTCCTGACTCCAGGGCAAGGGTGACATCGTCCTGGGAAAAGGGAATGGCTTTGAAATAAATGGTTCGGCGCATGGAAAGTATCCTTATTGAAAATCAGTATAAACGCTCGGCTGGTTGTTCCTGCGCAACACGCGTGCAGGGTGGGGCAAGGACAGGAAGATCGCACGTCCTCATGGCGTGATCCCCAGAGCATGGTCACCTGGATGACCGAAAATCCGCAGGCAAAGGTCATCATCTGTCCCTCGGGATTGCCCATGCTGGCGTGCCGGGGGCCGCTGGAATGAATGGCGAATACCGGGCATGCCTGTCTAGGCGGCCAGCATGGTTCGTGCTCTTTCCAAACCCTGGCCCTGATGAACAATGGCTCCAAGGGCGTTGACCAGACTTGCGGGATCAGGATCCTGGAAGACATTGCGCCCAAGGGAAAGCCCTGCTCCACCGGCTGCAACTGAATCATGGGCCATACGCAGAATGTCGTCGCGGGTATCCATTTTGGGACCGCCGGCAATGACAACGGGAATCGAACACCCTTGGCACACCCTGGCGAATGAATCAATATCACCCGTGTAAGGGACCTTGACGATATCAGCTCCAAGCTCCTCTCCAACCCGGGCACAATGGGCCACGACCGAAGGGGCCATGGAATTGGAGATTTTGGGCCCGCGTCCGTATACCATGGCCAGCAGGGGCATGCCCCACTCCTGGGCGGCATAGGCCACCTGGCCCAGATCCGCGAGCATGGTGGATTCGGTTTCGTCGCCCAGGTTGACATGCACGGACACGGCGTCAGCACCCATTTTGACGGCTTCTTCCACCGTGGCCACGAGGCGTTTGGCATTGGGACGGGTGGAAAGGTCCGTGGACGCGGAAAGGTGGATGATCAGGGCAAGATCACGGGCGTGTCCTGCATAGGCCGAACGGACCAGTCCCTTGTGCATGAGTACGGCATCGGCCCCGCCTCTGGCCACGCTGTCAACTGCCTTGTGTGGGGAAATCAGTCCGGGGATGGGCCCGAGACTGGCGCCATGATCCATGGGAACGAGAATGGTTTTTCCGGATGAGGCATTGAGGATGCGCTCCAAACGAAGATCTTTTCCTGCCTGCATGATGTCCTCCCCGCAATTGCGGATGGTGGGTTGGCGGGTCGGGGCGGACGGCGACGGCCGAAAAAAAGGGCCGCCGGCGTGTCGCCTGCGGCCCTTGGGGTACATGTGTATGCGTGATAAAAAGTTACACCTTCCCGTCCAGACCACAGGTCAACACAAAATAATACCAAAAAAAGAAATATGCGTTGGAAAAAAGAGTCTGGTTGGGAGTATTCATGCGCTGTGAATGCCCGAGGGATGCGGGGGAGTCAAGAACTTTTTATGCCTTCCTGTTCAAGGCCCGACAAGAAAGTGCGGGCAGAAAGGTGGCCGTCTGGCAAACCTTGCCCGGTTTGTTCCGGCCATGCCCGGCGTGGCACCTGGTGTGATCCCCTCTGCATCCGTTTCTGCCAGAACGCTGGTAGCAAGGAACATGCGGATGAAAATTGCATTGACAAGACCCCGAGCAGATGAGGAAAGAAAGGATGCACATGTTCAAGGGGCGTGTTGTGCACGCTCTTCGTCCTTTCACCGTAACCCGCCATTTTGTTTCACATGGAACATTCTTCTTGCAACACCCTTCGACCTTTGGGGCAGGACAGGATTGTCCGTTACCTGGACAGTCTTGCCAGCAATCCTCCCCACGCCCTCCTTCTGGAAGGAGGCGACGTGACCTCCCGTTTTGCCCTGGCCCAGTACTGGACGGCACTGCTCAATTGTCCGAACCGGCAGCCTCCGTGTTCCAGCTGTCCCACATGTCTTCAGATACAGGACCAGGTGTTCAGGGATATGGCCATCGTGGATGGCCGGGAATCCCAGATCCTCATCAGTGATGTGCGCACGGTGCGGGGGCTCATGGGGCAGCCTCCCCATGGCAAGGGAACGCGGGTGATCATCCTTGCCGAGGCCCAGAACATGGAGCCTCCTGCCGCCAATGTCCTGCTCAAGTCCATGGAGGAACCTGGGCCGGGCAATGTTTTTGTCCTCCTGGCGCCCCAACGGGGGACCCTTCTGCCAACCCTGGTTTCCCGGAGCTTTGTGCTTACCCTGCCGTGGCAGAAAGGTTTTGCACCCTCCAAGGACATCCTGGAATGGGAACAGGCCCTGATCCATTTCATGAAAACGGGTCAGGGCTGGTTTGCCAGGACCGGGAAGAAAAACGAGGTGGATGCCCACTTGGCCAGGAAAATGCTTCTCCATTGCCAACAGGGCGTTGTCCTCTATTCCAAGGGAGAAAACGGGACCGAACTAAGTCGCTATCTGAAAAATATTCCCCAACCCGTTCCCTTTGACAGGCTGGAACATGTTCTGGCCCACGGGTTTTACCGTCTGGACAAGCGGGTCAATCCGGCTCTGGTCATGGACTGGGTTGCTGTCCGGTTTTGGAAGATGGTTCACCAGCATTCGTGACCAGGTGTGGCATTATTGAACCCGCTGGGTTGCGCAGGAGGTGGGAACGCAGCAGGATGGTGCAGGAAAACGGATGTGCCGGCTCATGATCAATTGCCAACGGGATGAAGCTATGATGACCGACCACGACATTTATCTTTTCAAGCAGGGACGCCACTACCGTCTTTATGACAAGCTTGGTGCCCACCCCACGACCATGAACGGGCAGGCCGGGACCTGGTTTGCGGTGTGGGCGCCCAATGCGCGTTCCGCCCATGTCATCGGGGCCTTTAATCAATGGAACCCCACAGCGTCTCCCCTTTCGGTCCGTCAGGACGGATCCGGTATCTGGGAGGGATTTGTGCCCGGTGCCCGTGTCGGGCAGGAATACAAGTTCCGGCTCGAACAGGGAAACGGTGGTGGCGTGGCCGAAAAGGGGGATCCTTTTGCCGTGTATTGGGAAGAACCTCCGCGCACGGCATCGAGAATCTGGGAGCTTGATTACCAGTGGCATGACCAGGAATGGATGGACCAACGCAAGGCCCAAAACAGCCTGCAAGCTCCCATGTCCATCTATGAAGTCCATCTGGGCTCATGGAAGCGGAGTCCGGACGATCCGGACGGTTTTCTGGACTACCGGTCCATGGCCCACCTGCTGGTGGAGCATGTGACCGCCATGGGGTTCACCCACGTGGAGATCATGCCGATCATGGAACATCCCTTTTACGGATCATGGGGATACCAGACCGTGGGCTATTTCGCGCCTACAAGTCGCTACGGCACTCCCCAGGATTTCATGTACCTCATCGATCATCTGCATCAAAACGGCATCGGGGTCATTCTGGACTGGGTGCCCTCCCACTTTCCGGCAGATGCCCACGGGTTGTCGCGTTTTGACGGCACCCACCTCTTTGAGCACGAAGACGCGCGCAAGGGGTTTCATCCGGACTGGAACAGCTCCATCTTCAACTACGGCCGGTATGAGGTGCAGGCCTATCTCATCAGCAGTGCCCTGTTCTGGCTGGAAAAATACCATGCAGACGGGTTGCGGGTGGATGCCGTGGCCTCCATGATCTATCTGGATTACTCACGCAAGGAAGGGGAATGGATTCCCAACCAATATGGCGGGAACGAAAACCTGGAAGCCCTTGATTTTCTGCGCCGACTGAACATGGCCGTGTATGAAAATTATCCCGATGTGCAGACCATGGCCGAGGAGTCCACGTCCTGGCCCATGGTTTCTCGTCCCGTGTACCTGGGAGGCCTGGGGTTCGGCATGAAGTGGAACATGGGGTGGATGAACGATACTCTGAGCTATATGTCCAAGGACCCGGTGCACAGAAAATTTTATCATGACCAGCTGACATTCGGCCTCTGGTACGCCTACACGGAGAATTTCATTCTTCCCCTGTCCCATGACGAAGTCGTGCACCTGAAGGGGTCTCTTCTGGATAAAATGCCTGGTGATTCCTGGCAGAAAAGGGCTAACCTGCGTCTTTTGTTCGGTTACATGACCGGTCAGCCCGGCAAGAAGCTGCTGTTCATGGGAGGAGAGTTCGGCCAATGGCGGGAATGGAACCATGATGCGTCCCTTGACTGGCATCTTCTGGACCAGCCGGCTCACCAGGGCATCAGGGACTGGGTCAGGGATCTGAACCTGGCATATACGCGCGAACAAGCCCTGTACGCGGGTGATTATGACCAGAACGGCTTTGCCTGGGAGGATTGTCATGATTCGGACCAGAGCGTGCTGACCTTTTTTCGCCAATACCAACAGGAGGTCATTCTTGTGGCCTGCAATTTCACCCCGGTTCCCCGATACCGGTATCGGGTCGGTCTGCCCCGGGGAGGAACCTGGCTGGAAATCCTGAACAGTGATGCCACGGTGTATGGCGGAAGCGGCGTGGGCAACAAGGGTGCGGTGGAAGCGCGCCATGCAAGCTGGCATGGTTTTCCGTACATGACCGAACTGACTCTGCCCCCACTGGCAGCCGTTTTTTTCAAGCCTGCTTCCCAGCCGTGAGGGCTCATTTCATGAAGCATCGGGCAAGCGGCATTCTTTTGCACATTACCTCCCTGCCTTCCAGATACGGGATCGGAGACCTGGGTCCAGGTGCCCATGCTTTTGCGGACTTTCTGGCCCGTGCCCAACAGACGTATTGGCAATTGCTGCCCCTGACACCCACCAATAGCGGAACAGGCAATTCTCCGTACAACGCCTATTCGGCCTTTGCCGGCAACCCCCTGCTCATCAGTCCGGATGTTCTTGTTGCCCAGGGGTATCTGAGTCCGGAGAATCTTGGTGCCCTGCCCTTGTTTGCGGACGATCGGGTGGAATACGCCCGGGTGGCAGCATGGAAAGAGCAATTGCTGCGCATTGCCTTTGAAAACGGTCTTTCCTGGCTTCCGGGGCGAACAGGATATCTGGATTTCAAGACGGCCAACGGGTGGTGGCTCGAAGACTACGCCCTGTTTGCTGCCCTGAAGCAGCATTTCGAGGGCCTTCCCTGGTACTACTGGCCCAAGGATATCCGGTTCAGGCATCCGGGGGCTCTGGATGAATGGCGTGAACGGCTGAGCATGGAAGTGGAGCGGGAGCGCTTCAAGCAATTTATTTTTTTCGAACAGTGGGAAGCGCTCAAGGCCCATTGTGTTGGGCTCCATATCCGGCTTTTTGGTGACATGCCCATCTATGTGAGTCTGGACAGCTGCGATGTCTGGTCACATCCCGAATTGTTCGAACTGGACGACAACCTGCTGCCCATCCACGTGGCAGGTGCTCCGCCCGATTATTTCAGTGAAAAAGGACAATTATGGGGCAATCCCGTGTACAATTGGGAGCACATGGCGGCCAGCAACTTTTCCTGGTGGATTGATCGGTTACGGCATAACGGGATGCTTTATCATACGGTCCGTCTGGACCATTTTCGGGGATTTGTGGCCTTCTGGCAGGTTCCGGCTGGATCCAAAACTGCCCGCAATGGGGTGTGGCGGCCGTGTCCGGGCAAACAGCTCTTTCAACTGGTCCAGAAACAGCTTCCCGACCTGGATATTGTTGCCGAGGATCTCGGACATATCACCCAGGACGTCAGGGAGCTCATGGCGTATTTTGGATTTCCGGGCATGAAAATTCTCCAGTTCGCCTTTGGCGATGACCTGCCAAACAACCCCTATCTTCCTCACAATATCGACAAGAACAGTGTTGTGTATACGGGAACACACGACAACAACACCCTCAAGGGCTGGTACCAAAAGGAACTGGCTCCTGAGCAAAGAGCCTTGGTGGCCGAATATCTGGGAACGGACAGTGACTATCATGCCTTGCATGCGGCCATGATTCGCGTCGCCATGATGTCCCGGGCCGATCTGTGCATCCTTCCTCTGCAGGACGTTTTGACCCTGGGGCACGAGGCCAGGATGAACACGCCTTCACAGCGGGACGGCAATTGGGGGTGGCGGGTTTTGCCGGACCAGTTGTCCCGTGATCTGGCCAGCAAGCTGGCCCGCTGGACATGGCTCTACGGACGGGAGGGGGCCAGGCAGCAACGAAGCGCTGCCACGGAGTGACAGGTGTTTATGGAGCCCGGGATTGTCTGGAAAAGGGGTACGTAATCCAGTCACAACATGAGGCCGAAGAGACGGACAGGACGTGTTCGTGGCCGGGCGAAAGCGGCCACGGCAGAATCAGGAAAGCATGTATGACCGGGCGATCAGATACATGTCGTCATAGGTGACCTGGCGGATCAGGGCCAGGGCAAGTTCAACGGACATATCCATCTTCAATTCGGTTTCTTCCAGGATTTCGCGTTTTTGCAGGTTGAGGCGGTATTTGATGAAGTCCTTGTCGAAACCGTCCTTGATCAGGGTCAACCCCTCGTTGAAATAGTTGCATCGGACATGCTGCAGAAAGGGATCAAGGCCCCCTGCCCCCTTGCGGCGGACAAGCATGCAAAAGACAACCAGAACAATGAGCATGGCTTCGGGCTTCATGCGCAGGTTCAGGGCCAGGAACTTGCGATGGTTGAACGAGGCATTCTCCAGGTTGGCGATGATCAGTTGAGCAACCTCGAAAACCTGTTTTTCAAAAACCGGTGAGATGGGAAATTTGGACAGGAACCGAACCATGACCTTTTGGGGATTTTCATTGTCCGCGATCCCCAGAATGGCAATGGCCATGAGTACGAATTTTCGCTGGAGATCCGCAAGAATGACCTTTTTTTTGACCGCGGCAAAACAGCG
This sequence comes from Desulfoplanes formicivorans, assembly GCF_001748225.1. Classification (NCBI taxonomy): domain Bacteria; kingdom Pseudomonadati; phylum Thermodesulfobacteriota; class Desulfovibrionia; order Desulfovibrionales; family Desulfoplanaceae; genus Desulfoplanes; species Desulfoplanes formicivorans. Next base: position 199,471 of record NZ_BDFE01000015.1, on the reverse strand, counting down.
GATGGAGGCCGCATCCAGGGAGGAGGTACACAGTTCGAGAAGGTGCCGGACATAGGCTTCCCTGGTGTGCGCGGCTTCGGTTGCCAACAGGTTCGGCTTTTTCTTTTCCACAAGAACTTTTTTGAGGGAAAGCCAGTAGGCGGCCACGCCTTCCAGCGGCATGTCAACCATGTCGAATTCCGCAGGAAGTTTACGGGTTTCCCGGGTTCTGGCGTCAAGGAGCAATGCCTTTACACGGGCATTGATGTCACGTGTTTTTTCCATGATGAGAATGGGTTGGATGCCAAGGGCAGACGCCTGGACGGATGCGTGCTCCGTGAAGTCAGAACCATAAGTCCATTGACGTCAGGACCGCCGGGCTCATTCGAAGCAGAATTCCACCACAAAATGGCCGAATTTGGTTTCAAAGGGAATGACAATGACCGCCGCCCTGGTCATGTGGCTGATCACATGATTGTCGCCCATGATGACCGACGGGGTGGACCCCTGGAGTTTGAGTCCCATCTCGGCAAGTCCCAGCCGGGCGTGTCCGGAAATCATGTTGGATATTTCCCCCACCGCATCCTGCACGTCGTTGAAGATGTCATCCACATCATCCCCGAGCATCTGCTTGACGATCTGGATTGCACAGGTCTTGGAAAAGGAAATGGCAAAGGTGCCGTTTTTTTCACCTGTGATCCCGATGATCGCGGACACATCACCCTTGGCAACCTTTTCCTTTTTGACATACGGCGTTCCAGGTTTTGATTCCAATCCGGCCATTGTTGACAGAATATTTTGGGTGGCTTTGATGAAAGGCTTTGCAATCTCTGCGTCAGTCATCCGATTCTCCTTGGACCGTTGATGGTGATGGTGTGTGGACGGTATGCGATCAGCTCGTTGTCAGGAAACCGGTGCCGGGATCCTGGAACGGGATGAACGTCCGATGTGCACGAATCCGGATCGCCCAACCCCTGATGCTACCTGGGCTGCAGGTTGATGTTTCTGACTCCCATGGCATTGTACAAGGCTGCCAGCGCCTGTTGGTAGTCGGCCAACGCCTGTGTTTTGTCGGCCTCGGCCTGGGTGACGTTGGCCTGGGCGTCCAGGACATCGGTATTTGTTCCCACCTGGGCCTCGTACCGTGCCTTGGCCATGCGAAAGCTTTCCCTGGCCGAGGTCAGCGCCTTTCTGGTCACCTCAATGCGCTCGATGCTTTCCTTGAGGGTGTCATAGGAGGATTTGACCTGAAAGGAGATTTCGTTTTGCAGGTCGGTGTAATCATGCTCCAGGGCAGCGATCTTTTCCCTGGCCTGTTTCCATGCGTGGTAATTGGCTCCGGATTCGAAAAATTTGTAGGAAAGGGTTACCCGGGCTGTCCAGTAGTCATTGTTCTGTTCGTCAACAATATCGTTGCCGTAGGCATCGGGTTCATCACCGTGGGAGTAGTAATCAACGTCTGCAGCCAGTTGGGGATAAAAGCCGCTGGCAACCATTTGGGCATTCTTTTGGGCCATGGCAATGGACTTGGCCGCGATTTTCATATCGGGCCGATGGGCAAGGGAAGTGTCCAGACAATGCTGCAGATCCCGGATAAAGGGGATGAACTCCAGGGCGCCCACGTAGTTGACATCCTTTTGAACGGGAATGTCCAGCAGGCTGTTCAGTCTGGACATCTGGACCCTGACGGCGATCTGGGCGGCCAGGAGCTGCTGCTCGGCACGGGCCACGTCCACCTCGGCCTGAAGGACGTCGAGCTTGGGTCGCAATCCCACTTCGTAGTAGGCGGTTATGACCTTGAGCTGGGACTTGAGGCGGGTCAGGGAATCTTTGGCACTGCGCACATTTTCCCGGGCCTGGAGCAGGGTCAGGAAGGTTCGCTGGACATTGAGGATGAACGCCTGGCTGGCCTGCTCCAATCGGGCCGTGGCCACATCCCTGGCCAAACGGGATTTTTCCAGATTGCTCAGGAGCCTGAATCCGGTGAACAGGGGCTGGTGCAGGTTCAGGTTGAGCATCCAGTCGTCCTGAGCCATGCCCGCCAGGGGTGTATCATGTTCCTGGCGCAGATACCGGTAATTGGCGGTCATCGAAGGGCCAAGACCGCCCTTTGCGGCATCAACACCGTATTCCGAGGCTCTGATCTCCCTGCGTAGCGCCTTGAGTTGCGGATTGTCCCGCAGCCCCTTGGCAATGCATTCCTCCATGGTCAGGGTCAAAGGATCCTGAGCGCCGATGGCATATGGTGAGCCCAGCAGCAGACATACGATGGTCAGAACAACGGATCGGAATGGCATGGGGTGCATGAGATGGTCCTTGAAGCAGGAGTTTGGGATATCTGTTCACAAAGATGCCCTGCGAAGAGCAATAGACCACTCTTCTTCCAATTCATCCCAAAAATCAAGGCATGCCAAGCCATGGGAACCTTGGTGGCGGGCGTTTTGTGGATGTCCCTTGGCCGGTTTGATTGTGAGGGCAGAAATCTATTGAAATTTTGCCTGATACGGACTAGATGATCGTTTCAGAACAATTGATTCAAATATCCATCAAGCCCATTTCAGCCAATCCGTTTTATTGAAGGAGGACGCCATGCTGTATACAGGAATCATTCTTCTCACAGGACTCTGTTCCCTCGGCCTTATCCTCTGGGCCCTGCACAACGAACACGGCCACGTCGAGGAATAACAGGTTTCACCTTCATGCTTCCGTAGCTCAGCTGGATAGAGTGCCGGACTTCGAATCCGTGGGCCGCAGGTTCGAATCCTGCCGGGAGCACCAGTAAATTCAAGGGCTTACACAGAAATGTGTAAGCCCTTTTTTTGGTGGCAAATATTGGGATGCAACAGCGTTCAATGAAAGGCTTATCTTGCCCTCTTGGCCGAAACCTTCTGTGTCCAAGATGATGTCACCTCTTCAGAGATTCATGCTTTCTCATTCCTCGTCCATTCGCTTTTTCATGGCCTCCACCCGCCGATTGTAAAAATCCACCACCGCCCTTCTGGGGAGCATGCCGATGAGGGTATAGGGATCCCCTTCCTTGACTACCGGCAGGCTGTCGATGTTCTTGATGGTCAGCCGGGCCAGGACCGTGTTCAGGTCTTCGCTGGGGGTGGTGGCGATGATTTCCTTGGTGCCGATATCGCCCATGACCACCAGATCATCCAATCCCTTGTCGAACAGAATCGCCCGGATGTCTGTGGACGAAAAGATGCTCACAAACCGGTTCTGTTTGTCCACAACCGGGAAATAGTGCTGTTTGGTGTGGCTGAAGATTTCCTTGAATCGGGACATGGGCATGTCGTTTCTGACCAGGGTCGGCTGGACGAGCCGGTCTTTCAGATCGCGGACCCGGATGGACTCCAGGACATCCACGAAAAAATCACCCGCATGGGCCGGAGAATCGATCTTGTTTTGGACCTGCTTGACGTAAATGGTATATTTTCTGGAAATCATATACGCAATGGAGCAGACAAGAAGGCTCGGCAAAAGCAGGTGGTAGGAGTTGGTCATTTCGCTGATGAAGATGATCGTCGAGATGGGGGTGTTGGACACGGCCGTGAAGAATCCGGCCATGCCAACGACCACAAAGGAACCCGGATGGTTGACCAGTCCGGGAACAAGCGTGTTGGCCAGTTTGCCCACCACGCCGCCCACTGCCCCGCCAATGACCACCGAGGGGCCGAACACCCCGCCCGAACCGCCCGAGCCGATGGTGAAGGAGGTGGTCAGGATCTTGCCGATGCAGATGGTCAGCAGAAACAGAATGGACAGTTCGTTGTTGATGGCCTGCTGCATGTAGCCGTAGCCAAAGGACAGGGTCTGGGGAAGAAAGAAGCCGAATATGCCGGTAATGAGCCCCCCAATGGCCGGTTTGACATGGTTGGGAATCTTCCATTGGCGAAACAGGCCGGTCACGCCGTAAAAGGATTTGACATAGAGCCATCCGAACCCGGCCACGACAAGGGCCAGAACCGTGTACGGGAGAAGCTCCACGGGATCGCGGAAAGTGAAATCAGGTGAATGGAACAGGGAGCCCCAGCCAAAAACCGAGCAGAACACGCAATAGGCCACCACCGAGGCCATGCCCGAGGGGATGAGAACCTCGGGTTCGATGTCCGGATCCTTGTACAGCACTTCGGCGGAAAACAATGCTCCGGCCAGGGGAGCCCGAAAAATGGCGCCAATGCCTGCACCCATGCCCGCGGCCAGCATGATCCGGCGTTCCCGCCGGGAAAGTTTGAGTCTGGTGGCCAGAAATGATCCGAATCCGGCCCCGATCTGGGCGATGGGCCCTTCACGACCGCCTGAACCGCCCGATGTCAGGGTGATGGCCGAGGCAATGGTCTTGATCACCGGCACCCTGGCCCGGATGAGACCGCCCTTGTTGTGGTAGGCGTCAATGGCCGCGTCCGTGCCGTGTCCCTCTGCCTCGGGCGCAAAGGTGTAGACCAGAAATCCGCTGAGCAACCCGCCTACGCAGGGAAGAATCAGGAGCATGTACCGGAGCAGCTCGTTTTGAGGCTGGGGGAACATGGAATGCTCCCCTGCTGGCGAAGGGGGATGGTATCCGGCCAGCTGGTGCATGAAGAAGTGGAATCCCACATCACAGAGGACATGGAAGATCATGGCCCCGAGACCGGCCACCAGACCGATTCCCACGCAATAGAAGGTCCACTTGCCGACCACGGAAAACGTGGTTTGAAAATCTTTATCTGTCATTCACAATCCTTGAGCTTTGTCAGGCCAAAGGTAGCGGAGCCTGCCGGATGGCTGGCTGCCGAAAGGGTGTGTCCCCTGGCACGTCTGTTCGAGGGGGGCGCAGGCTCCACGGCGTCCCCTTAAGCAATCCTTGTATGCGGTTGATGGCGAGGCTGTTGGTGCGCTCATAGGGTACAGATCTGTCTTGATCCTTACAACATATTCTAGGCCATGCGCCAAATCGTGTTTTTTGACATCCCATGGATCATTCATTATGCAGGAACGTTTCTGCATTCAATGGAGACCATCCCTTTCGTCCCCTTCAACAACGTCCATTCATTATGTCCAAAATACAAAAGATCAAGGGATTTGCCGACTTGTTCCCTCCGGAAAGCGACAAATTCGTGTTTATGGAGCAGACAGCCCGGGACATTTTTTCCCGATACGGCTGTCAGGAAGTGCGGCTTCCCCTGGTGGAAAAAACCGAGTTGTTTGCCCGGTCCATTGGCGAGGAAACCGATGTGGTCCAAAAAGAGATGTATACCTTTCCGGACCGCAAAAACCGTTCTCTGACCCTTCGACCCGAGGCGACCGCCGGGGTGGTCCGGGCGTTTATCGAAAACAAGATCCATTCCCTTCACCCCATTGCCAAGCTGTTCACCTGCGGTCCCATGTTCCGGTACGAACGTCCCCAAAAGGGACGCATGCGTCAATTCCATCAGATCAACGTCGAAGTTCTGGGGACCGATGCGCCCCAGGCCGATGCCGAGCTCATGTTCATGGTCTGGTCGTACCTCAAGGGGCTGGGGCTGGACAAGCTGTCCATTGAGATCAATTCCCTGGGATGCCGCGAGTGTCGACCGGTTTTTCATGAGCGGCTGACCTCTTTTCTGGAAGGTCTTGATCAGTCCCGGTTGTGTGAGGACTGCCAGCGACGGGCGTCCACCAATCCCTTGCGGGTTCTTGATTGCAAGGTTCCCACGTGCAAAGAGCTGGTCAAGGATGCTCCGAAAATCAGCGATTCCCTGTGCCCGGGGTGTCGGGACCATTTTGACACGGTCCTGTCCATTCTGGATCAGGCCGGCCTTGCCTACGAGCACAATGAACGGCTGGTCAGGGGATTGGACTATTACCAGCGAACCACCTTCGAGGTCGTGTCCCATGACATCGGAGCCCAGGCCTCTGTGGCCGGCGGAGGGCGGTACGACGGGCTGATCAGGCAGCTCGGTGGCCCTGATCTCCCGGGACTGGGCTTTGCCTGCGGCATGGAGCGTCTTGCCCTGCTCCTGGACAAGATCGGTTCGCCTCAGCTTGATTTTTTCCTGGCCGTGCTGGATCAGCAAGCCCTGAACAAGGCCATGATCATTGCCCAGAACTTGCGGGACAAGGGGTTTGCCGGGGAGGTCAGTTTCGAGGCCAAGTCTGTCAAGAGCCTTTTGAGGCAGGCCAACAAGTTGGGGGTCAAGACCTGTCTTTTGCTGGGTCCCGAAGAGCTGGAAAAGGATCAGATCATTGTCAAGGACATGGCCACGGGCGCCCAGAAGGCGGTCAGCCAGAATGATCTCGAACAGGCGTTGGGATTGCAGTGTTAAAGAAGTAGGCAGTGCGCAGGTTGGGAAGGATACAGCCTCTCATTGCCCGTGCATGCCTGCGCCAACCAGAATTATTGGCAGGGGCAGGTACGGGGGCTCCGCAACAACGCAACACTTGGGCATTTTTCATCCACGAGCAGTGGCCTGAATGGTGGCGAACTTTCCTACATTTTTGAAATTCTATCTCGCCATCATGACAATTACCTGAAATCATTCATCATATATCGTAATATTTCACATCTTTTATCCATTACCCTTTATCCTTCAAAAAGGCATTTCCATGGACGAACGACGCACCGACTTGCAACTTGATACACTTGACGGCTGGAAACGAACCCATACCTGTGCGCAGCTGCGTGCAACGGATGTGGACCAGGAGGTCTGCCTCATGGGGTGGGTTCAGTACAGGCGTGACCACGGCGGGATCATTTTCATTGATCTGCGGGACAGGACCGGCCTGACCCAGATCAAGTTTTCCCCGGAAGAACATCCGGAAATCCACGAGAAAGCCGGCCATTTGCGCACGGAATTTGTCCTGGCCGTCAAGGGGACGGTTCTGGCCCGGCCCGATGACATGATCAATCCCAACATGGCCACCGGTGAGATCGAGGTTCTGGTCAGTGCCTTCAAGCTGCTCAATACGTCCAAGACGCCTCCCTTTCTCATTGAGGACCGCGTGGACGTGTCCGAAAACCTGCGCCTCAAGTACCGGTATCTGGATCTGCGTCGCCCCCGGTTGGCCAAAAATCTTGTGCTGCGACACAAGACGGCCCAGAGTGTGCGTCGTTACCTGGACGACTTGGGCTTCATTGAGACGGAAACTCCCATTCTGACCCGCAGTACACCCGAAGGGGCCAGGGACTTTCTGGTGCCCAGCCGGGTCAATCAGGGATCCTTCTATGCCCTTCCCCAGTCTCCCCAGCTGTTCAAGCAGCTGCTCATGGTGGGCGGGCTGGAACGGTACTATCAGATCGTGAAATGCTTTCGGGACGAGGATCTGCGCGCCGACCGGCAGCCGGAATTCACCCAGATCGATATCGAGATGTCCTTTGTGGAAGAAGAGGACGTCATGACCATGGCCGAGGGCATGATGCAGACCGTGTTCAGGGACACTCTGGGGATTGAGATTCCGACCACCTTTGAACGCATGACCTATGACCAGGCCATGGAGACCTACGGGGTGGACAAGCCGGATCTGCGATTCGGTTTGCCCTTAAAGGACGTGACCTCCATTGTGCGCGGTTCGGGATTCCGGCTGTTTGCCAAGGCCGAGCTGGTCAAGGCATTGAAGGTCGAAGGCGGTTCGGTGCTTTCCAGAAAGGAAATTGATGATTATACGGATTTTGTGCGTATCTACGGGGCCCAGGGGTTGGCATGGATCAAGATCAAGGAAGACACCTGGCAGTCGCCCATTGCCAAATTTTTAAGTGACGAGGAACGAGCCGGGCTGACCAAGACCCTGGGACTTAAGCCCGGAGACATCGTCTTTTTTCAGGCAGGCGCGCCGGACATGGTCAATGCGGCCTTGGGCAATCTCCGTCTCAAACTGGGCGAACGCTTTGATCTCATTGACAAGGATGCGTACCGTTTCGTCTGGATCACCGACTTTCCCATGCTTGAATGGAATGCCGATGAAAAACGGTGGACCGCCATGCACCACCCGTTTACCTGCCCCCAGGAAGGTCATCTGGAATATTTGAAGACTGATCCGGGCAAGGCCCGGGCCAAGGCCTATGACATGGTCTTGAACGGCAATGAAATCGGAGGCGGATCCATCCGCATCCATTCGACCGAGTTGCAGCAGGAAGTGCTTGCGGCTCTGGGTATTGGCGAGCAAGAGGCCGAAGACAAGTTCGGGTTCCTGCTCCACGCCATGGAATACGGTGCTCCTCCCCACGGAGGAATCGCCTTTGGCCTGGACCGTTTGATCATGCTCCTTGGGGATGTTGACTCCATCAGGGACGTGATCGCCTTCCCCAAAACCCAGAAGGCCACCTGTCTGTTGACCGATGCCCCCAATGCGGTGGATCGGAACCAGCTTCGGGAACTGGGCCTGCGGCTTCGGGAAACCTCCAAGAGTGAATGACATGAATAAGAAAATAGTGACCTATCCCGATCCCATTCTGGCTCAAAAGAGCGTGCCTGTTGCGGACATCACCCAGGAAGTGCGGACCCTGGCTGATGACATGGTCGAGACCATGTACTCCAACGACGGGATTGGTCTGGCCGCTCCTCAGGTGGCCGAAAACATCCGTTTGGTGACAGTGGACATTTCCGGCCCCAAGGAACGGGATGATCTGCGCATTCTGATCAACCCGGAGATTGTGGAGAGCTCCGGAACCACCGAGTCTGAAGAAGGATGCCTGAGCGTGGTCGGGTACCGGGCCAAGGTCAAACGCGCGGCCCGGGTGGGGGTCAAGGCCCTGGATCTGGACGGCAATCCTCTGGAGATTGAAGCCCAAGACCTTTTGGCCATTTGCCTGCAGCACGAAATCGATCACCTTGACGGCATATTGTTCATTGATCATATCAGTAGACTCAAACGAACACTTTACGAAAAGAAGCTGGCAAAATGGTTGAAAACCAAACGACGCGACGCAAAAAAATAGTCTTCATGGGCACGCCCGGATTTGCGGCCGTGATCCTGGACGACCTCCTTGCCTATACAGGTGGGGAGGTCGTTGGTGTTTACACCCAGCCTGACCGGCCCTGCGGCCGGGGCCAGGTCTGCAAACCTTCCGAGGTCAAGCAGCTGGCCCTGGAAAAGGGATTGCCCGTGTACCAGCCGGAGCATTTCAAAGAGGAACAGGATCGTCGGGTTTTGGCCGATCTCAATCCCGATCTGCTGGTGGTGGCGGCCTATGGGCTTATTCTGCCCCAAACGGTTCTGGACATTCCTCCCCTGGGGGCCATCAATGTCCATGCCTCGCTTCTGCCCAAATGGCGCGGGGCCGCTCCGATTCAACGGGCGATCATGAACGGGGATCATGTCACCGGCATCACCATCATGCAGATGGAAAAGGGGTTGGATTCCGGCCCCATTCTTTTGCAACGGGCCATGGGCATCGGCATCAACGACACGGCCGAATCCCTGCACGATGATCTGGCCGCCATGGGCGGAAAACTGCTTGTGGAAGCCCTGTCCAAGCTGGATCAGGGGCTCATTCATCCCCAAATCCAGGCGCATGATCTGGCCACCTACGCGCCCAAGCTCCAGAAATCCGAAGGACTGGTTGACTGGAACCGTCCGGTTCAAGAGGTTCACGATCAGATTCGGGGGCTTTTCCCCTGGCCCGGCACCTGGTTTTTCTGGGAGCGCAAGCCGGGCAAGACGGTCAAGCTGACCCTGTATCCGGGTAGCATTGGTGATCCCGTGGCTCAGGGCACGCTGCCCGGAACCTTTCTGGGCATGCGCGGGGACAACCTGGCCATTGCCTGCAAGGACCGGGAATATCTCCTTTCCACCATCAAACCCGCAGGGGGCAAGCCCCTTGAAGCCAAGAGCTTTTTTTGCGGGTATTTGTCCTCGGTGTGTTAGCAGGAAACAGCTTCGCACCCTTTGAAGGTCATGAGACCCGGGTCCCTGTCTCTTCCCTTCCACACCATATCTCATCAGCCGCATGTCCAAAAAAGACCAGAATCTCCTAGCCCTGGAAGACGCCATCGAATCCACGTATGTGGCCAGAAAGCGTCTTTTTATCGGCCTGATCACCGGGACATCGGTGCTCATCTGTCTGATTCTGGTTTTTTTGTGGCTCATCCCCACGGTGGGGCTTGGCTCCATTCACCCTGTTGTCCCCTGGATTTTCGGCTCGGTGATCCTTATGGCCATCCTTTTGGTGGCCTGGTCCTCCCTGGCCCTTGTGCTGAACATCCTGCTGGGCAGAAAAGTTTTTTTGTCCCGGAAGATGCGCGGGCTGACCATCAAGCTTTTTTTGCCCCTCATGACCATGCTCGGGCGGTTTCTGAACATTCCCAAGGCAAAGATCCGGGCTTCCTTCATCAAGGTGAACAATGAGCTTGTTCTGGGAGAAAACAAGCAGTATCTGTCTCGGGACATGCTCATGCTTATGCCCCATTGTCTGCAGAACAGCCGGTGCAAGATCCGCCTGACCTACGACATCAATAACTGCAAACGTTGCGGCAAATGTCCCATTGCCGGCCTGCTGAATCTGAGTGATACCTACGGGGTCACCCTGGCCATTGCCACAGGAGGGACCATTGCCCGGCGTATTGTGGTGCAGAACAAACCCAAATTCATCATTGCCGTGGCCTGCGAGCGGGATCTGGCCAGCGGTATCCAGGATGTCTATCCCCTGCCCTGTTTTGGAGTTCTGAATCAGCGTCCGTACGGCCCCTGCCTGGATACCCAGGTGCCTCTGGAGCATGTGGAGTGGGCCATCAAGCGATTTCTGAAAAAAGACGCCAACCGTGAACGCAACGTCCACCCCACGCCGGGCACTGGCTCTGACAAGGAACAGGCCTGAAACACCCCCTGTGTCCCTTTCTTTTCAAGTCTGTTGTTGACGGCTCATTACGCACCTTTTTGCCCTTTCCTCCATGAAATCCTTTTCTTCTGATTCTCTTCCTTTGGCTCGCCAGGTGGCCTTACAGGCGATATATCGCTGCCTGTACAAGCATCAGGATCTCCAGTTCGCCCTTGACCAGGCCCTTGATACACCGCGTCTTTCTCACAGGGACAAGGGGTTGGCCACGGAACTGGCCTATGGGTACGTGCGTAACAAGACGCGGTCGGATTTTCTGGTGACCTTTTTTTTGCGATCACCGGACAAGTTGCCCCGTGTTTTCATGCTTGTGCTGGGCATGGCCGCCTATGAACTGGCCTTTTTGGACCGGATCCCCGCGTATGCCACGGTGGATTGGGCCGTCCAGGGGATCAAGCTCTCGTGGGGGAAACGGCTGGCTGGTGTTGCCAATGCCGTACTCAGAAGGATCGGTGATCTTGGCCCAGCGGTTCACGAGCCTGATTGGTACCGTCAGGATGATCCGGATACCGTGACCTTTTTGACCCGCTACTATTCCTGCCCTGAGTGGATCGTGCGCCTTTGGCTGGAAAGCTACGGGATGGACACCGCCTGCGAGGTGCTGGAAGGGTCCATTGCCCGTCCGGCCCTTGGCTTGCGATGTGGCCCGGATATGGATCCCGAAAGCCTTGCCCTAGAGGTTCAGGATCTTCTGCTGGCCCGGTGCGGCAGGAGCCTTGCCTTGCAACAATCTTTCGATCATCTGGATGAGTTGCTGCGTCAGGGGCAGGTTTCCCGGCAGAGTTATGCCGCGCAGATGGCCCTGAGTGCCCTTGAACCCCTGTCGTGGCCCACCCCCATTTGGGATGCCTGCTGTGGTCGTGGCGGAAAAAGCATGGCCCTTTTGGAACAGGGCTGCTTCCCTGTCTGGGCCAGTGATCTGCACACGGGCCGATTGGCCGGCATGCAACAGGAATGCAGGCGTACGGGGAGGCGTATTCCCCTGTTTCGGGCTTCGGCCAAAGAGACTCCGCCCTTTCGTACCCCTCCGGGAACCATTCTCCTGGACGTGCCCTGTTCCGGTCTGGGCGTGCTGGCAAGACGTCCCGACAGCAAGTGGAAGCGCACACCCAGGGATGTCAGCGCATTGATGGCAACCCAAAAGGCCATCTTGGAGAACGCCTGGAACGTTCTGCCCACAGGAGGGGTCATTGCCTACATAACCTGCACGTTGAACCCGGCGGAAAATCAAGACCAGATTGCTCGATTGTGCAAACGCCACAGGAATGCGACCATTGTCAGGGAATATGCAACAAAAAGCCGGGAAGGCCTGGGGGAATTTTTCTACGCAGTAACAGTGCGCAAAGCATGAGGCCGGTGCCAGAATACCAATGATACCGTGACCGGGCGTTTTGGATACGACCTGTTGTTCAGGCGGAGTCCTGATCCGGTGAAGCCGTGCGCTCCGGGATCGGCTCTTGTCCTGGCCCATGCAGGTTGCGTTGACGAGAAATCGTGAGCCGGTTATAATGATCATTTTCCTTCTGGCCTAAGGAGGGCACATGATCATTCTTGCGGGAGACTGCCATGGAGATTTCCGGGAAGTGCTGGCAACCGTTGCAGGGTATTCCCCGGACACCATTGCGGGCATTTTTTTTCTGGGAGATCAAACTCCCAACCGCCCTCTTGAACAGGAGCTGGCCCCTCTGGGAACACAGCTCCTTGCCAGAACGTGGTTTATCCTGGGGAACCATGATTCGGATCACCCGCGTTTTTTGCGCAATCATCTGGGCATGTGGGACCATCATCTTCACAACAAGGTGATCACCGTGGATGGAGTGCGTATGGGCGGCGTGTCCGGGATATTCCGCAAAGACATATGGTATCCTCCGGAAAAGGCGCTTTGGCAGGATCGCACCTCCTTGGGGAAGCATGAGCTGTTTGAAGGCCAGCTTCCCTTGAAACACTGGACAACCATTTTTCCCGAGGATCTTGCTGCCCCTTGGGAGCCCATGGACATCCTGCTCACCCATGAAGCACCGGGTTCTCATGCGTACGGATTCGATGTTCTTGATCATTTTGCACGGAGGAGGGGCGTTCAATGGATTTTTCATGGGCACCACCATGAAGACTCCATGGGAACCCTTGCCCCGGGAATCCAGGTGGTTGGGCTGGGGCTTTGCCAGTGCATGGTGTGGGATCCCTCCATGCTCACACACGCCCACGCAGCGGTGAGCCGTTCCGGTTCTGTGACCTGACCGCCTGGTGCAAACCGTCATGGCGGCCATCCTGCACATCATTTTCAACTGCAAGCTGTCCGGCCGAACGCATCGGAACGTATCGGAAGCCCGAAGGCGACTGGCGGTCCGCTGCGCTGCATGGGGTTTTGCACCCCTGAAATGGATTCGTTCAGCTCCTTTCCCCCCTCTTTACCACGTCCAAAGGCCATCCATTGCATGCAATGGATGGCCTTTGGGGTTGGGATGTCGTGTTACCGGTCCACCGCGTATCCAGACCGGGGTCTATCTGTTGTCTTGTACGTCTTTTAGCGGATGAGACCGAGGTGTTCCAGGGTTTCATACGTGACTGCACCCGTGGCCAGCTTGTTATCCTGCTGGTATTTGACCATGCTTTTCTTGGTCAAGGGTCCGTAGATGCCGTCCAGGGGGCCGGGATCGTATCCTTTGGCTGCCAGAGCGTTCTGGATTTTGGCAATGACATCGGGGGTGGTGTTGGTTTCACACAGGATGCGCTTCCATTCCAGATGGCCTTCTGTTGTTTTGACCGTACGCGTCACGGTTGCGTACTCGGCAGGGACTTTTGTCACTGCGGTTCGCGCCGGTTCAAGAAGCGTTCTTACCTTGACGGTCTTGTACTGGGCCGGGATGACCACCCGTTCAACCCGGGGTTCTGCAACAAGCACGCGTTTTTTAACGGTCTTGTACTGGGCCGGGATGGTGACTTCCTTGGTTGTGGGAGGCGTTACCATGATCTGTTTTCTGACGGTTTTGTACACAGCTGGAACTTCCACCAGACACATGATTTCACCCGTGGTATTGTCGACCCTTTCCGTGGGTCCCCGACCCTTTTTCCATTCCTTGTGGGCGGGCTTGAGCAAAATTCTTTCTTCCTGCCATTCATAAACAGCAGGTACGGTGACCAGGCGTGTCGAGGCCTCGGATACCAGAACCTTTTCTGTTCTCCATTCATATTGAGCCGGGATGGTGGTCAACTTTTCCGAAGCTTCCTTGACCAGCACCCGTTCTTCCTTTTCCCCGTATTTTGCGGGAATGACCGTCAGGGTTTCGGATTCTCCCTTTCTCAGGACACGTTCCTTTTCGGTGGTGTAAACAGGCGACACAAAGACCCGGGCGTAACATTCGCCGACTTTGGCTTGAGGAGGCAGAAGAACCGCTTCGGGGGGCATCATCTTCATCTGCGATTCCATGGCCGGGGCCTTCTGGGCACTCATTTTTGCAAGAGCCTGGTCTTTCTGCATTAATTCTTTTTTGTACTTGGACAGGGATGCGTCTTTTTCGGCAGAAGTCTTTTGGAGTTTTTCAATCTGGGCCTGTTTTTGTCCGAGTTCCTGCTGGAGGACCGTCACCTGTTGCGGCATTTGTTTGTGCGTACACGCGGTCAGAAAGACCGCAGCCATGGCCATGAGGAAAATCTGTTTCCATTTCATATGCATCTCCTTGGTAAGGTGTTTTCATGTGAGTGGACAATAAGAATACAGTCCAAGTAATTATAAAGACATGCTTGGATGCAAAGTATAAACAAGTTTTTAAAATTTTGTAAACACAAAAAATATATAATTACATGGTGTATTGCCATGGACACATACAAGCCATGAAAATAAGTCTCATTTGGATTTTTTATTCGCAAAAATAATCTGCATTATTAAGTAAAATGTTGTCATACACTGATTGTTACATAAACGTTATAAGGTTAATTCATGGTGATGCCATTGTTTTGATGCTTAAACATCAACTCCATGTACATGGTCTATGTTGTTGGTCAGCATCTTGTGCCGGCAGGTGCGTGCTGTTTTGGGTCGCGTCCCTTGGCGATATCGCCAGAAAAATCCTTAAGGAATCATGAAAATGAGGGAGTCCGCAAACATGGATTGCCTGGCCTTCTTTTTTCTTTTATCCAGCAGGATGCGCCTGCTTTTCCGGTGGCGGGGCTGTGGCCGCATTGTTGGCAGAGCAACGTACGGATGTGCTTGGTCTGATCACGGTCTGCGGCAATCTCGATCATGCTGTGTGGACAGCCATGCACAACATCACCCCCTTGTACAACTCCCTTAATCCTGCCGACCAGGCGGCACGGCTTTCTTCCCTGCCACAGGTTCATTTTGTGGGCAAAGCAGACCGTAACGTCACCCGGGCCGTGACAGATGCCTTTGTATCCAGGCTTGGTCCTGGTGCACCGGTGACCATTCAGGTACTGCCGGGATTGGCGCACGGAGGCGAAGCCTGGGTCAAAGCGTGGCCCGCCCTGCTCGCCGGGATTCCCTGGGACCTCTGATCACGGCATTCCCTTGTGGATCCGAATCGCATTTCATTATTATAATTAGCCGGTTCTTCTAGACTTTTTTATATATACTTTGTATTTTATTCATGTCGTACTACACTTAACATTTAACATTTCGTCGGTCGGCACCAACTTCATGTATACGAGCTCTTCCCAGGTGGACACTTCGGTTCTTTATTTCAGTCAAAGACTGATGGATGCCCTTGCGGTCATTCATGCCGGTCCGGCCACCTACATCCATGCCCCCATGGGGTACGGAAAGACCGTTGCCGTGCGGACATACCTTGAAACCCACAAGGCCCGGTCCATCTGGGTCTCCGTATTGACCCGTGATCAATGTTCTTTTTGGCAGGATTTTTGTCACGTCCTGCGCAGGACCCTGCCCCGGGAGACCGCTGTTCTGGAAGATCTGGAAAAGCTCGGCTACCCCACTGATCCCTCGAAAATGGACGCGGCCAGGCGGATGTTCGCTCGACTGGCGTTCCCGGCTGAAACCGTTCTGGTTTTTGATGACGTACACCTTTTGCCGGATGCCGAGGAAGAGCGATTGTTCCGGTTCTGTCTGCTTCTTATCCGGCAGGGCTTTGGCCATCCCATTGTCTTTATTTCCCGCCACGCCCCGGGCAAAGAGTATGCGGAATCCCTGCTCAAGGGAATGATCGCTGAAATCAACCCGTTGCTGTTTGTTTTCAGCAAGGAAGAGATAGCGGCCTATTTCAGGCATTGTGGCATACCGTTGAAAGATGCGGAAGCCGCACATCTGCTCAAGGCCACTGGCGGATGGATAAGCGCGTTGTATCTGTCCCTGCTGCATTACATCCGGCAGGGACAACTGGCGCCTCCCTTTGAAGTGGCAGATCTGCTGGCGAGCCAGGTCTTTGACAGGCTTCAGGATGAGACACGAGAACTGCTGCTCGTTCTCTCTCCCCTGGAGAGCTTTGCCATTCCCCAGGCCAGGCTGTTTTGCGACAATGCGGAAAACGTTCTTGGAGATGTCTTTCAGCGCAACGCCTTTGTCAGCTACGATCCCATCACCGGGCATTACATGCTTCATGCCATGTTCCGGCAATTCCTGCTTGCGCGGTTTGACAGACTCCCCGTGGGAAAAAAACAGGCGATCTGCCTGCGTCATGCCGAATGGCTGGTGGACCATGAAGAGGTACGTAAATCCATCAAGCTCCTGGGCAGAGTCAGTGATTCCACCAAGGCCCTTGAGCTGTTGAACACGTTTGTGGAGCGTCTGCCGGTCACAGAAGGCAATGGCCTGTTGCTGGCCCTTTTTCGTTCATTTGATCCGGCACTGATGGAAAGGTATCCCGACGTGATGTTTCGCTATGCCATGGCCGCCCTTTGTGCCGGGGACATGCCGGTCTTTTCGGACGTGCTGGATCGTTTGGGGCGCTATTGCGCGTCACTGCCTGAAGACGGGCGGGAAGCCAACGGCTGGCGGGGAGAGCTGGAGCTTTTGTTCGCTCTTACCAAGTACAATGATATCGAGGCCATGTCGGTTCATCACAAACGGGCGGCAGTTTTTTTTGACCGGTCCGGAACCAGGAAAAGTCGCCTTTTTGGACAGGACCCGTGGACATTGGGCTCTCCTTCGGTGCTGTATATGTTTTATCGCCAGAGCGGGGCACTGGAGGAAACGGTTGCCCAGATGCGTGGATGTCTGCCGTATTATTCGGCGTTGACCGGCATGCATGGAGCCGGTGCGGAAGACGTCATCCTGGCCGAGGCCCGTTACAATGCCGGGAGGTTTAGTTCTGCAGCCATAGCCTGTCACCAGGCTCTGACTGCGACGCAAAAGCATGGTCAGATCGGTCTTGAGATCTGCGCCCGCTTTCTGCTGGCCCGGCTCGATATGCAGCAGGGCCAGTATGACAAAGCCATCAAGCAGTTGGAAACCATGCGCCACCGCGTGGAGGCGGCACGGGCCTTTTCCCTGTTGCGGACGTTGGACCTCTATACCGGTCTACTGCATGTTGACATCCAACGACCGGAGAAGATTCCCTCCTGGCTGCTGCAGGAAGGAGAGGATGATCTGTATGCCTTTGCCGGAGGGTGCTCGTACCTGGTACTGGGCAGTGCCCTGCTGCAGAGCGGAAAACATGCGGAGCTGGTCGGCCGATTTTCCCGGCTGCTGCGGGAAGGAACGTTCAGCAAGAATCTTTTGTTCACCATCCATGCGCACTTGTTTATGGCTGCGGGCAATACCGGTCTGGGATTTTGGGCGGAGGCGGAGGCGGCACTTTTTTCAGCCCTTGATCTGGCTCTGCCCGACAGACTGTACATGCCCTTTGTGACGATTGCTGTTTTTTTGCCGCAACTGAAAAGTCTCAAGACCCACAAAACATACGGCCATGGCATCCGGCGCATTTTGCAACTCTCCTTTTCGTTTGAGAAAGCCCGCAACAGCATCGTGTCCCGATATTTTTGCGAGGAGACCCTTTTGCTCACTCCCCGGGAACGCGAACTTGTCCAGCTGGCCATGACAGGCATGACTTATAAAAAGATAGCCGCTGCCACCGGTCTGGCCCCCAATTCCGTCAAACGCTACTTTGCCACCCTGTACAAGAAGCTCGGCGTCAGCAGCAGGGAACAGCTGATGCAGTATCTTGCCGACAACAAGGGAAGTTCCTTGTAGTTGTCTGTTCTGTGCCCTTGTCATGGCCCTGGTTCAGGGGCGATGATACCTGCTGATAGTATGTATCTGCATGAAATAACAGGGTGTGTTATTCGTTCTCTCTCCTGGTGAGAGCGCGGCCATGTGTTTGCGTTGGGAGAGCACCGCATCCTGCCCCAGGTGGGATGCAATTATCTCTGGCTCTCCAGGGAGAGCTACACAACGGATGCCGACAATGATGCCTGGGACATGCACGCCTCGTCTCTTGACGAGCACCAGGTCTATTGGGTGGCCACCCTTGGCTGGCTGACCAGCACCCAGGTGGGTCGGGTCGAGGTGACTCCGTCCGTGGCCGCGGGAGTCCGTTATCTGCTTACCGACGATGACATGGATGTTGACCTGTCTGTTCCCGGAGCAGCGCCCGTTACAGTCACCTCCGAGCAGGACGACCTGACAGCTACTCTTTCCGCTACAGTCGCCTTTACCCAGGATGATTTCTCCCTGGAAATGACCTATGCCGGAGAATACAACGACGATACAACCGCCCACACCGGTCTGATCCGGGCCAGCTTCATGTTCTGATCACGGACACGTTCATTTATCCGTCTCCAACCAAAAACGCCCCTTTAACGGGGCGTTTTTGGTTGATTTATCCGGCAACAAGCTGTTTTCAACGCAGGTTTCTTTTTTCTCCGCAAGCTGTACATGTCTTTTGTGAGGATTGCCGGTTTCTCATCGCAGTTGAAAAGTCTCAAGGCCCACGAAATATACGGCCACGGCTTTCGGTGTATTCTGCCCCTTCTTGTTTGAGACCGCCCGCAACAGCATCGTGTTCTGATATTATTTTGAAAATCCCTTTCAACAGGCCATGACAGAGACATGATCTGAAAAAAGGTAGTTGCTACCGGTCTGACCTCGCATGGCGTAAAACACTCCTTTGCCCCCTGCACAACCCGTTCGGCGTTAGCAAAAGCAGCTGATGCCATATCTTGCCGACAACAAGGGAAGTCCCTTGCACCGGACCGCTTGTGTCCTGTCTCCGGGGCCCTCCTTGTTTTTGTTGTGGCCTTGATTGCAAGCGGATAAATTTTTTATTTGTTATAAGATTATGAAATAATGTGATTTGTTTGTTGAATATCACCCTGGGTGATATTGCGGCCAATTCATATAACCGCATAAAGAAAACTGAATATCGGGTTGTCTGATATGCAAGTTTTTCTTTTGTAAGCAGAATGTGGCCTGTTCTATATTTTCAATCCAACGGAGTATACGCTATGAGTACCTTGTTATGTTCTGACATACATGTCAGCATGATCCGACGCAGGACTCTCTGGACATGTTGGACGATGTTGGTCGCCCTGACCGCAGGCCTTTTATTTTTGGGGGCAGCCCCTGCCCGGGAGGCTTGGGCGGAAGAGATCATTGATGTTTCTAAGGGGGATAATTCTGTAAACACGGGTAGTTACACCAAAAGCATCACTGGCAGTGGCATCACAGGTATTTATTCAAATGCTGCCAGCATCAAAAACAGTGGTAACTTTGATCTCACTGCAACTGGTGGTGATATGAGTTCTTGTGGTAGTAATGCTTTTGCTAATGCCGAGTCTAATGGTGTTTATATCGATAATAATACAAGCAATAGCTATGATATCTATAACACTGGAAATATTACCTTGAAAGCTATAGGCGGCAATGCGACTATTGACGATTCATCTACTGATTTTTATAGTGCCTTTGCCGATGCTATGTCCAAAGGAATATATCTCTATACAGATAGCTATGTATATAATACTGGAGATATTTTTGTGACTGCCACAGGTGGGACGGCAACAGGTTATTATACTAAACAGGCTGATGCCTTTGCCGAAGCCTATGGCATCTTCAATAAAGGCGATGGCGACGTGTATAACACGGGACCCATCACCCTGACGGCCATGGGTGGTACGGCAACGAGTAACAGTGGCTCTGCCGATGCCTATGCCTATGCCTATGCCGAAGCCTATGGTATTGATAGCGGTGGCGACGTGGATAATACAGGGGCCATTACCACGATCGTCACAGGTGGTACGGCAACGAGTAACAGTGACGTCGATGTCCAGGTCCGTGCCTATGGCATTGATAGCGGTGGCGACGTGGACAACACAGGGGCCATCACCGTGAGGGCCACAGGGGGTACGGCGGAAAGTAGCACAAAAACTGCTTCTGCCCAAGCCACAGCCTGGGGCATTGGTAGCAAAGGCGACGTGCATAACACGGGGGCCATCACCCTGACGGCCATGGGTGGTACGGCAACGAGTACCAGTGGCTCTGTCAATGCCTTTGCCGAAGCCTATGGCATTTCCCTTAATATGTATGGTAGTGGCGATGTGTATAACAATGGAGATCTTACCGTGACCGCCATGGGTGGTACGGCAACGAGTAACAGTGGCTCTGCCGATGCCTATGCCTATGCCTATGGCATCTCCACTGAAGGCGGTGACTACGTGTACTACAACACGGGTGATCTTACCGTGACCGCCACGGGGGCGAATGCGACCCTTGATGGTTCGGGTAGTTTTTATACTTTTACCAAAGCCTATGGCATCTTCAATGAAGGCGATGGCAACGTGGACAACGCAGGGGCCCTCACCGTGAGGGCCACAGGGGGTACGGTAACGATTACCAGTGGCTCTGCCAATGCCGATGCCTCTGCCGAAGTTTATGGTATCTCTAACAAATACGATGTGCGCAACACAGGGGCCATCACCGTGAGGGCCACAGGGGGTACGGCAACGAGTGACAGTGGCTCTGCCGATGCCGATGCCGATGCTTATGGCATTATTAAGACATATAGTGGCGACGTGTACAACACGGGGGCCATCACCGTGAGGGCCACAGGGGGTACGGCAACGAGTGACAGTGGCTCTGCCGATGCCTCTGCCGGAGCGTATGGTATCTATATGGATGCTTATTACTATAGTGGTGACGTGCACAATACAGGGGCCATCACCGTGAGGGCCACAGGGGGTACGGCAACGAGTGACAGTGGCTCTGCCGTTGCTGATGTATTTGCCTATGGCATCGTAACCAAAGGCGAAGTGTACAATACGGGAGACATCACCGTAAGCGCCACAGGGGGGGGAACGGGAAGTAGCTATGCCTTTGGCATCTGCTTCTTAAAAGGCGAGAACACCCTGACCAACACGGGCGTCATCAGGGCCTTCGGGGATAAGGCCTATGAGGTTTATCTGGCAGACAATTCAAGCCCTACCGTTACCCTGAAGGATACCTACAACATGAATCTGGATGGCGATCCAGACACCGGCTCCATCTATGTCGGTTACGGATCCACCCTTGACCTGAACAACGCCCTGCTCTCCCTGACCGCCGTGGGCAACGACTTTCAGTGGGATACCGAGTACACCATTTTCGAGACCAATGGCACGGGAAAGGTGAATGGATCTTTCAGCGGGACCACGGCCAAGAATCCCGCTGTTGTTGCGGCGTACCATACTCGGGGGACGGAAGACAGTTCGGACGATACGGTTTCCCTCTCCTATCAGCCCAAGGCGTCCCCTTCTCTGACCGGGATCAATCAGCTCTCCAGCACCATCTCCCTTGCCGGAAATCTGGTGGGGCAGAACATGGCCAATCATTTTTTTCAGCCCGGACTGGCACAATCGGACAAGTCTGCCTCCCGTCTCTATGCCGATTCCGGCATGGTGATGAGCGACGCTTCGGCGTATTCTCCCGGGGCCACCCGAATCGTCTACATGACCCCCTATTACACCAATATGGACCGGGATGCTTCTCCTGTGGGGTATGACGCTAATACCATTGGTTTTATGGCCGGTTATGAGCTCAAATACGACAATCGACTGCTTGGTTTCCATTTTGGTTCCGCTTATACCGATCTGGATTTCACGGGGACAGGCTACTCGAATAATTCCGAGGATCAGAATCTCTTGAGCGCAGGCGTGCACGCCATGGGAGCCATGGATGAGTGGACGTTGCGCGGCCGGGTGACCGGATTTTACGCCATGCACGACTACGAGGGGCTGACCGGAACCAATTTGGAAATGGACGAAGACGCCGACTACAACACCTGGGGGATCAATGCCCAGGTGATGGGCGGCCGTGTGTTTGAGTTGGGAGAACACCGTATCCTGCCCGAGGTGGGATTCAATTATCTCTGGCTCTCCAGGGAGAGCTACACAACGGATGCCGACAATGATGCCTGGAACGTGCATTACTCCTCTCTGGACGAGCACCAGATCTATTCGGTGGCCTCCCTTCGCTGGCTGACCAGCACCCAGGTGGGTCGGGTCGAGGTGACCCCGTCCGTGGCCGCAGGAGTCCGCTATCTGCTTACCGATGATGACATGGATGTTGACCTGTCCCTTCCCGGTAGCGCGCCCGTTACAGTCACCTCCGAGCAGGACGACCTGACAGCTACTCTTTCCGCTACAGTCGCCTTTACCCAGGATGATTTCTCCCTGGAAATGACCTATGCCGGAGAATATAACGACGATACAACCGCCCACACCGGCCTGATCCGGGCCAGCTTCATGTTCTGATCACGGCCTGTTCATTTATTCGTCTCCAACCCAAAACGCCCCTTTAACGGGGCGTTTTTGCGTGATTTATCCGGGAACAAGCTGTTTTCAACGCAGGCCCCCTGCACTATATCAGGGAGTTGTGAGTCACACACATGAACCAGAAAAAGGCGAAATCTGGATTGGCTGCAACGACTTGACGTGCAGTATGAACAGAGAGGGAATCAACCAAGGCTAGAAATAAGCTAGAAAACGCAAAAAAGGCCGACTTTTCAGTCGGCCTTTTAGCGGCATTCAAGGGATTTGGTGAATCATTATAAGCGTTTAATGGTGGAGCTGATCAGGATCGAACTGACGACCTCTTGAATGCCATTCTTATTTAATTTTAAACCCTTTTTGTCTATAATCTATTAAAATAAATAGCTTTTTTGAGAGCCGTCGTCGCCGTTTGTCAAAAAAAATGTATGTGCATAATGTGTATAATATCAATATGTTGGCAAATAGCGATTCCAGGGTTGGTACATAGTTGGTACACGATTCATTATTTTTTGCGGGGCGTAGCGGAGTAAAAAATTCAGAGTATGTATTTATCACTGTTTTTATAACTATTTAACATTATTTAACTTTAAAATTTTTTAGCCGCGTACACTAACAAGCCTATCCAGTGTTTTAGCTGTGAATACCTTCCCTCTAGTTGCAATAAGCAGTTTTCTCATATCTTCCCGGCGAACGGCAAAGCCCCCTGTGTCAGGGAAGTTGTCGCCTCTTCTGAAATTCATCCAGACGATTATAGCCTGTTTTGATTGTTATAACTAATTGAAAAAACGGAAAATATTCCCGATTCCTGGCGCATTTCACTGGCTGTGATGGGCGTGCATGCGGTGAATAAAATCAATAGATTGGCATGGTGCTCGGCGAGAAGGCTAGAAATAGGCTAGATTTTTTGGAAAGGAAATATGCGGCTATCCTTACGCTCTTATTGCCAAAATGCCGGTTGAAATTTTTAAGGCAGGAATTTCTAGCCCGTTTGGCTGATTGTCAGGATAGTGGATTAACTTCAACTCCTCAAGTCTGGAGCAGGATCATTTCTGGAGGTGTTGCTGACAGGGTTTTCCAAAGAAGAACAAAAAGGGTTTCCAACTCCTCGAAGGAACGGCATCTTTTTTACCCAGGGACCAATTGTTTCATGTTGTTTCATCTACCATCCATGATTGGTATTTCAGGGCGCAATGGGCCAACTTGTTGATTTGTTTACCCTACATCAGATGGGGTGGATGGTAGAGCCAATCGGTCATTATTACAGTAGGTTAAACATGAAAAATTCGAAATTTTCATTTGCAAAAATTTACCGGACCCCAAAAAAGGGGGAGGTGGATGGTAAAACGGTTTTCAACCCTTGCAAGACGTGGGTTTTGGGAGTAAGAGTCTGAAACATTGCCCCGACTTGAGGGGATTGAGACCCGAAATGACTTTGCCGTTCGGGAGTTCTTTCTTTGTCTGAAACATTGCCCCGACTTGAGGGGATTGAGACTCACCGAACGAGCTGTTGTTTACAAGCTGGCCACACCAGTCTGAAACATTGCCCCGACTTGAGGGGATTGAGACAAAAAAATGGCAGGCATTCTTGTTTGAATGCCTGCCATTTTTATTGGCAAAGGAATTGCGGAAGGCGGTCCGACACAATTTTATTGTTAGGCATTTATAACTGCAATCATAGTTTTTTTTGAGAGGCTCAATCTTTATTTAAAAGAAATGCTAACCCAGCAACAGTGAGAGTACCTATAACACTTAAGGCACCAAGTGCTGCCCCTTTTGCGAAGCCAGCTTCATGGCCTTTCTTGTAACCTATTTCTTCACCTGCTTGATAACCTTTGAAATCATCACTACGTTCCTTGGAAAAAATATATTCCTTGGCTTGTTCTGAAATATCTGGCTCTCTTAACAATCTTTCCAGCAGTGCCCGTGCAGCATCAATTGATAGTCTATTAAGTTCTGCGAAATACTTAAGTTTGTCTTCATTGTGTAATGTATCTTTAGCTTTTTTTCTAAATGTATCATCCATATTAGTATCCCTTAAAATTTGTCTAATGCTTTGCTCACCGGTAAATTAGGAGCACAGCGAGTAATTTATCCGCGTGCAGCAACTTGTTATACAGATCAGTCGACATGCATCGCATTGCTTGCATACTCCTCTAGAACGGGCATCAGCTCCTCCAGCCTCTTCTTGGCTTTAAGGTCATCGCTATTGGTGATCAAGTACTCCTCTAGGTACTTCACTTCGAGATGCACTAGATCAATGCTTATGCGCTGCAGCCAATTTGCTGATCCTAGGTTGTGATATTCCCAGTTCCGATTGAAAAAAGGGTTTTCGTAGTAGGGAATCGCGTCAATTACAGTGGCATCCAAACCGCACTTTTCGAGTATAGCCCGCAAATCCTCAAGCAAACTTTCGTCGCTTTTATGGAATGACTCAAGCAAATGCTCGATGCCCGCAATCGCATCATGCGCGCTTTGCATTACTTCAAAAAAACTAGCCTTGCCGTTGACCTCCATAGCCAAACCAGAATCTTGGAAAACATGTTCCAGCTTGTTGGTGCGCTCGATTTTTTCCCAATACTCGTCCATTTGATCTTTGAGCTTATAAAGGACGGCTTCATCGATTTTAAAGTTGGACTTCTCAAATAGTTGCTCATGATTCAGCTTCATTTCTTTGAGTTTTTCCACCGGATATCGGTCAACGTCATCTGTTTCGATATGATGGGGGTAACACAGCAGAATCAGGTTCTCATAGCTTCGACGGTACTCATCGTCACTGTCAGGGTTGAATCGCTCTCCGCCGCTGCTCGCCGCTTCGATATGACAAACCTGTGCGATAAAAAGGTTGTCACCATTTACCAGAGGGTGAGTACAGCCTGGAAACGCGCACTGGTTGCCGGAGCGAGCAAAAAGCGCTCTTAAAGTTTCCAATTTAGGTGATAATCGAGGCATTACTTCCCTCTTGTATAATAAGGTTGATCCTGCAACAGTTTAGTGGAGACCCAGTTAAGCCAGTTCCTGATAATCAACCAAGAAAATGGGTGAGCAATATCTCTAAAGATTCAGGTGCTCCTCAAATAACATGACAATTTTTTGCCAGACATCACCTTTTAGTGGTTTGCCCATATAGCATCACGTATTTGTATGACACAACCCCCCTCGTTAAGATTTTTTTGAAAAAAATGGCAAAAAAATTTTCTAATTTTGTGATAATCCCGAGAGGATGATTTTCGCCAAGGCTATCCTCGCTTTACTCTTGCCCGCCATAATTCTTGGATTCCCAAAATTTTTTGGTAAACCCACCCACTAGGATACCCCCCTTCCCCTCGGCAGCGTCGCCGACATCTTTTCTAATATTCTTCCGCATCCCACACGCATATTCTTCCGCATTCAAAAAATGCGGAAGAATATGCCCGCTCGAGCATGATGCAACGTTTTACTGTATAAAATACACATATTATACTGCACATTGTCCATTACATTAATTCGAGCGGGCATTGGGTATCCCTACATTGGTTTACCCAAAAAAAATGCAATCCATACTCAGTAAATCAAATAGATCGAATATAGTCGATTCAGTGAGATGCTTATACATACCACTGAAGCTTGCATTTTGATTTCTTCGTATTATAATTGTTGTTGAATGTAAAATACGGAGATTGATAAAATGAAAGTAAAAAATATTATTGAAACTGCACAAAAAATAATGCAAGAAATTGGAGAAAAAAAATTAGAAGATAAAACGAAAAATGAATACATGAAAATATTCAAACAAATAACAAAGGATAAAGATGGTTTTTTATATGAAGGTTCAAAAAGCTACTATTACAAGAAGAAGGCTGCTTTGCGGTATTGTATAAAGCAATATATGGTGTTGTATCTCAGGAAAATGAATTCAAATTCTCTGGATGAAAGTAATCTCCAAAAAAATAAAAGGATGTTACTCTATCTCATCAAGTTATACCAAGAACACGGTCGAAATACTGGAAATTGTCCAGTGAAAACAAAAAGCCCTGGAAAATCTAAAAGGAAAGCGTTGCGGGGAATGCCCACAAACTGGCGTGAAATGATGTGGGACCGGTGCAGCAATTATGATTACAAGGGTGCGCTTGCCGTTCTTCACCTCACAGGGGCCAGGCCGAGCGAAATCGAACGGGGTGTAACCGTGATTGGAGATGAGAACTCGGAATTTTTAGAATTTGTCATCAAAGGTTCAAAGGTAGGCAAGGCAAAACAGAATGGGCAGCCCGAACGAAGAATTTTTATCAATATGCGTGGTCTTGTCTATGATGGCTCACCCGTAGATTACCTGTTGAGCTGTGTCGCGGATTCCGGACGTGTTGTCATTAGAGCAAAAGCCAAAAGATTGAATGACTATGTACGTAGACTTTCTCAGAAAATCTGGCCACGGAGAAAAAATCATATTTCACCGTACTGCTACAGGCATCAGCTATCAGCAGATTTGAAGGGAGAGGGATGCCTGCCTCCCAAAATTTCGATGATTTTGGGGCACAGATCAACTCTCTCAAAGAAAAAATATGGGACCAGCAGACAGGCCCGGGGAAATACGCATATAGAAGATGTCCAATGTAGTCATGCACTCAGGGAACTACCTTCAAGCCCGTTTGGGGAACAGCTAGCAAGTAACGATGTTGATTTCAGACCATGATCAATATGAAAGGAAATGAGTCAGAAATAAAAAAATCTCAATTATACCATAATTTTTTTGGGAAAAAAAATAATATTTTTTCATGTCAATTTGGATTTTTGCAGAGTACTTTTGATTCTGATTGCATTTATCTTTTAACATATTGATTTCATATAATAAATCAATGGTATTTCAAATGTTTTATTCATTTTATATCAAGGGGTGACCTTTTGATAGATGCAATTTTGTCACTTGAGTCATTATTATGATGGATCGATAGGAATATATTTAACTATTGAATGATGAAATTTTTTGAAATTTTGGATTGTAAAAACAAAACTCTATAATGGTTTAAAACGCAACCATGGAGTTTTGTATGAGTGTAAAAAAGGAAATATTTGAAACCAACCCGTATGAAATTGAACTTGATCGACCGTTTTATAGTATGAAGCAGTTGGCAGATCTTTTTTCTGTCCATCGCTCGACGATTTCGAGGCTTCTTAGTGATGGCACATTGCCATATTTTTTGGTAAGGGGAACCAAGCGAGTCGCCAGACGGGACATCGCCCTGTTCATTGACAGACAAATAGCGAAGACTGGTTCTCAGAAAAGCTCGACTAAGGAGAACGGCCAATGGCAACAGTTCTGATTAGCGAGCGTGTGAACAAAAATGATAAATCGTTTGTGGTTTATTTTCGCGATCCACTCAGTGGAAAACGTAAGTATTACAAGACATTCAAAACGAAAAGAGATGCCGTTGCCGAAGCAGCAAGGCTCCGGGTAATGATAGATGGCCGTGAATACGCTGAAATGGCCAAGATCAAAAAAAAGCATCAGCTCTTGACTTTCAGCGATGTCGGTAAACTTCTTTGTGAAGAATGGGATCAGCGAGTCCGTGTGGGAGAGATTCAGACAGTGACTGTTGATGGATACAAAATCATTCTGAAACAACTTAACAAGGTTTTCGGGAATATGATTTTGATGGATATCGCCACCGAAAAAATTCTTGAATATCGAACAGATGTGGCCATGGAGCAGACCGTTATTACTTCCAATCGGCGGCTTTTTGTATGCAAGCAGGTTTTCGCAAGGGCGCTAAAAGAAGGGGCCATTCCCGAAGACCCCGCCGCTTCAATCAGGTATTTGAATGAATCCAAACATAAACGAAACAAGTATCTCAGTCCGCAACAACTTAACAAGCTCCTCTCGGCATGCGGCAGGACTTATGGCAAGCATTATCTGCCCGCCATGGTTTTGCTCGGTGCTGAACATGGCTGTTCAAAGCAGGAAATTCTTGATTTGCGCTGGGATGACATTGATTTGGAAAATAACCTGATAACGTTTTACAGAACGAAAAACGGCATGGAGCGAACCATGAAGATGATGCCAAGAATGAAAAAAGCCCTGCTCAAATGGCAAAAACATTTAGCTCATCTTCGTAAACGGCGAAATCTTGTGAATATTGATGCCTCGCTGGTGTTTGGGCATGTCGACGGAACCCGCCGAAAAGATTTTCGCAATGCTTGGCGCAAGGCGTGTCTGATTGCCGAGCTCAAGGATTTTCATTTTCATGATCTCCGGCACACGTTTGCCAGCAATATCATTACTTCGGGTGGGGATCTGAAGGATGTCAAAGAGATGTTGGGTCACCGGGATATTCGAAGCACGGATCGGTATACCCATTTGTCAGCACTCAGGAAAGAACATGTCCAAAACCGTTTGGCGGAGCATTATGGATGGTAGGCATGATTTTGGGCCATTTAACAAACCCAATAAGTTCAAACGATTAAAAAAGTGCGTTGGTACATAATTGGTACATAAACGCAAAAAAGGCCGACTTTTCAGTCGGCCTTTTAGCGGCATTCAAGGGATTTGGTGAATCATTATAAGCGTTTAATGGTGGAGCTGATCAGGATCGAACTGACGACCTCTTGAATGCCATTCAAGCGCTCTCCCAGCTGAGCTACAGCCCCAAACGCGAAAACGGTTTCTATAGAAATCGTGACGTTTGTCAACTAAAATTTCGCCCGAAAAGCATTTTTTTGAAGATTTGCCGATTGGCCACGGCCGATGTAGGAATAACCCCGTTGGTGGTGAGAACGTATTTTTGAGTGATCCAAGGGGTGAGCCGTGAGCATGGAGACCGGGGCACAGGCATGGGTTGAAGTTGTTTTAAGGGACCTTGATGTACATCTCGGGGGCATCCCGGTGTTGCGTGATGTGAACTGGCACCTGCGTCAGGGAGAGCATTGGGCTGTTCTCGGGGGTAATGGCGCCGGGAAATCAACGCTGCTCAAACTGGTTCACGGCATGCTCTGGCCCAGGCAGTTCAAGGGAGAACGGGTCTACCTGCTCAACGGGAAGACACGGATTTCTCCGGTTGCAATGCGGCGGCTGGTTTCCCTGGTGTCCTGCGAGATGCAGGATCTCTACTGGAAACGATCCTGGAATCTGCCCGTGCGCACGGTGGTTGAAACCGGGTATTTTGATACGCCGTTTGTGTACGAACCCCTTTCCCGTGCCCAAAAAGATCATTGTCTGGAGGTATGTGAACGATTCGGCATTGCCCATCTTGCTTCTCGCGGGATGCTCCAATTGTCCACCGGAGAAGCCAAACGGGTGTTGCTGGCTCGGGCCATGGTCAAAAACCCCAGGTTGCTTTTGCTGGATGAATGCTGTCTGGGCCTTGATCCCCAAAGCCGCAAGGATTTTCTGGGCATGGTGGACATGATTGCGGCCCAAGATCACCTCCATGTGGTGGCCACCTCCCATCGTCACGAAGAACTGCCCCGGTGTATCACCCATGTTGCGGCCATCAAGGCAGGCACGATCCATGGGATCACCCGGAAGAAGCCTTGCCTCCCGGAAGTTCCCTCCTCCGGTTCTGCCGGCATATCCCTGTCTTCCTGTTCTCCCCTCATGCAGGTACCTGTACGCGCTCCGGGCGAGGGTGTGTTGATCCGGATTGCCAACGCAACCGTACGCCTGCACGGGCGGGATATTCTGCACCATATTTCCTGGACCATGACCTCGGCACAGGATTGGGCCATTGTCGGGCCCAATGGCGCAGGCAAGACAACTTTGCTCAAGTTGATCTACGGGGCCGTGTATCCCCTTGCCGGCGGTCAGGTGGAGCGGTTGTTTGCCGGAGATGCCGACAATGTGCGCGCCATGCGCAGGTACATGGGTTTTGTTTCCTGTGCTCAGCAGACCGAATATCCGGAAAATGCCACGGGTCGCCAGGTGCTTTTGTCCGGTTTTTACAGTTCCCAGGGAATGCATGAGACCCCCACCAGACATGAAATGGATCGTTGCAACGAGGTGGCCGCATGCCTGAACATCACCACCCTTCTTGATCGCATGGTGCAATCCCTGTCATATGGCCAGATGCGCAAACTGCTCATTGCCCGGGCCATGATTCACTCTCCAGGCATCCTCTTGCTGGATGAACCCTTTGCCGGTGTGGAAGCCGGATGGCGGGAAGAGATTCGCCATCTTCTCATGATCTGTCGCAACCAGGGAACCAGGATCATCCTGGTCACCCACCATCTGGATCAACTGGAAGGCCTGGTGTCCCATGAACTGGTTCTGGACCAGGGCCGGATAGTCCGGTGTGGCCCGTTGAATCAAAGGGGATCCTGAACCTGGTTTTTGACACAAAAGGGGCAACAGGATCCCGCCATGGTGTCACCTTCCAATGCATGGCAATCCTTTGGGTGTTTTCCCAGCCATTCCCTGTCTTGATTCTTCCTTGGAAATGGGCAATGAACTCCATGCGTCATGAAGTGTTCTCCCAGGTTCGTTTTGATCTTTTTCCAGGTAGTTGCATGATCCCTCCCCTGTTCAAACACGTGCTCGTCAAGATATTGTGGCTGGGTGTGGTTTTTCTGGGCATTACCGTGCTCAGTTTCTGGGTCATCCATCTGGCTCCGGGATCACCCACGGATCTCCAGACCACCCTCAATCCCATGGCCGGCGAAGCAGCCAGGGAACGGCTGGAACAATTGTATGGGCTGGATAAGCCCATTTACATTCAGTACATGAACTGGTTGAGCCGGATCGTGCGTTGTGATTTCGGCCGGTCCATGAGCGGGGATCACCGCCCGGTGTGGGACAAGATCAGGGAGCGTTTGCCCCTGACCCTGAGTCTCAACATCATTGCCCTGATCCTTATCCTGGGCATCTCCATTCCCATTGGGGTGCTTTCGGCCTACTATCAGGGGGGCTGGTTTGATCGTCTGACAACGGTGCTGGTATTCATCGGCTTTGCCATGCCCGGGTTCTGGCTGGCCCTTTTGCTCATGCTCCTTCTGGGCATAGCCTATCCTTTGTTTCCCATCTCGGGATTGACTTCCCTGGATTTTGCGTCCCTGTCCTGGTGGGACAAGTTTCTGGACCTGGCCCGACATCTGACCCTGCCGATCCTTGTCTATACCGTTACCGGGCTTGCCGGCATGTCCCGGTTCATGCGTTCGTCCATGCTCGAAGTGCTTCGCCAGGATTATATCCTGACGGCCCGGGCCAAGGGGCTACCTGCGCGAACGGTCATCTTTCGTCATGGATTGCGCAACGCCCTGCTGCCGGTGATCACCTTGCTCGGCTTGTCCGTACCCGGGCTCATCGGCGGAAGTGTCATCATCGAATCCATCTTTGCCTTGCCCGGACTGGGCCAGCTGTTTTACCAGGGTGTCATGGCCAGGGATTATCCTCTGATTATGGGTAATCTGGTTCTGGGAGCCGTGCTGACTCTGGCCGGTAACATGCTGGCTGATTTGGGGTATTCCCTGGCTGATCCGCGCATCAGATCGGGAAAGCAGGACACATGAGGCAAGAACAGAGGCGAAGTGAGCAGTACGCAGGGCGCAGGAAAAGGCCTTTGGGGAGAGGAAAAATCCGGTGACCATTTTTTGCAGGAATCGGCATGTTTTACATGCAAGATGCCCAATGCACGACATGGCAGCTTGTTCTGAACGTATGGGAAACAATTTTTTCCGTTCATACGAGCGGCCCTGGCGAACATGCATCCGGTGCGTCCATTGTTTCATTTTTTCAGGAGACCCTGCTGTTTCATGATTTCCATACAAACACGAATGGCTGTTTCCAGATACGGGCTGTTTGTCCTGGGCCTCATCCTGGTGGGATTCATGGCCGGGCTGGCCTTGTTGGCGCCGGTCATCTGTCCCTATGATCCCAATGGGGTGAACGTTCATGCCATGCTGCTTCCGCCTGGTCCCGACCACCTGTTGGGCACGGATGCCCTGGGACGGGATGTCTTTACCCGCCTGGTTTATGGTGCCCGGGTTTCCCTGTGGGTGGGATTTGTGGCCGTGGGCATTTCCGCATCCATCGGCATGGTTCTGGGCCTCATTGCCGGGTATTTCGGCGGACTGATCGATGAGATCATCATGCGCGGGGTGGATGTGATGCTCTGCTTTCCCTCGTTTTTTCTCATCCTTGCGGTCATTGCCTTTCTTGAGCCCAGTCTGAACAATATCATGATCGTCATCGGCCTGACCTCGTGGATGGGCGTGGCCCGCCTTGTGCGGGCTGAAACCCTGAGCCTCAAGGAACGTGATTTCATCAAGGCGGCCCGCATTTCCGGGGCCGGCGTGGTCCGCATTCTGGCGCGCCATGTTCTGCCCAACGCCATGACCCCGGTTCTGGTTTCCGCCACCCTGGGCATTGCTGCGGCCATCCTCACGGAGTCGGCCCTCAGTTTTCTGGGCCTTGGCGTTCAGCCGCCGGTACCCAGCTGGGGCAACATGCTCATGGAGGGCAAGGATGTCATGGAGATTGCTCCCTGGCTTTCCGTGTTCCCGGGGCTGTCCATCCTGTTCACTGTGCTCGGTTACAATCTTCTGGGCGAAACCCTGCGGGATCTGCTTGATCCCCGTCTCAAGCAGCGCTGATCATGAACATTGCCTGCATCGACTGCTCTCTTGTTCCCGCCCTTGAGTCACTGGGGCATACCTGTCTCGCCCTCCACCCACCCTCTGGCTACTCGCGACTCTCCCCTCTCCTGGAACAGGCGGATTTCAAACCCGACATCATCGTTCAGCAGGAAACCCTGGGGCCGCGTAAAATTCTGATCGATTTGGATGCATGGTCATGTTGCAAGGCGTTCTGGTCCATTGACACCCATCTGAATGCCTTTTGGCAGGTTGCGTACGGCAGACTTTTCGATCTTGTACTGACGACCCAGAAGGATTGGGTGGATAAGCTGAAGCTGCAGGGGCTGCCCCATGTTGCCTGGCTTCCCTGGTACGGATTCGAGCATTCCTGGACGCCTTGGGAGCGAAGGGCGCATGAGGTGTGTTTCGTGGGTCGGGTTACCGGTCATCGCATGCCCCGAAAGAACTTGGTGGATTTTCTGTGCTCAACCTTCAATGCCATGTTTGAGCAGAATATCAGCTTTGCAGCCATGAAATCCCTGTACGCTGATTCCCGTATCGCTCCCAATGAATCCATCATGGCCGAGGTCAATTTCCGCTCTTTCGAGGCTGCCTCCTGCGGGTGCCTGGTCATCAACCAGCGTTTCGACAACGGGCTCGAGGAACTCTTCGAGCCAGGGCGAGAGATGGATACCTTCGATCATGTCCTGGAGCTGGAATCCAAGATCGCCTATTATCGCAAGAACACGCAGCAGGCTCGCATGGTTGCGTTGGCCGGGCGCGAGCGTGTGCTTGACGAGCATCTCCCCGTGCACCGGGCAAAACGCCTTCTTGCATTGTGCGAATCCTCTCCACCGACGGCATCCAGGGGAATCGACAGCATTGTGGCTCTGGCCATGACGCAATGGATCTTCCACGACGCAGATCGCATTGTCATTGATCTCATCCCGGTCAGAGATATCCTGCTCTCAATCCCGTGTACTCCCGACGGTCTGGCGACATTGATCCGCATCGTTCATGCCACGGGTTCCTGGGAAAATCTTCGTGATCTCATCCTTCCCATTCTCCAGCAGGGTCAGTATGCCCATCATCTCGGGGTGAATCTGAGCGCGTCCATGGCTGCGTTGCATTATGGTCAAACGGCTTTGGCCAAGCAATTTCTGCTGCGTCACATAGTTACCTGCCGCCTCCGAGAGAACCCGGGTGATTCCGATCCGGTGAGTATTTCCCGGAGCTGGTCACGCATTCTCCTCAAGGAAAAACGCATTTTCCGCATAGGGCTGTCGTTCAACCCTAAAAAGTCCCTCCCGGAAACTGCTCTTGAATGTCTGCTCGTTGCCGAGTCCCATGATCCGGACAACCCGGAGCTTGTACGCGAGATCTCCGGGCTTTTCGGGTTGCAAAGGGGGCTTGAGGGCTCTCGACTGCGTACTCTGTCCTTCCTCAGCCTACGCGCTCGAAACGATTGGCGGATGGGATGCGAGCTCGCCTTGAACAACTTGCGGGTGTTCCGTAAACGTCAGGGTTTGGAAGAACTCGTGGTTGCCCATGATCTGGCCGTGAGTCAGGGACAAAGGGATCGTTTCATGCGTACGATCAAACGTATGGATCCCAGTGGCATGATGGAACTGTGGGTCAGTTCCATGGCCGCGAAATTCTGAAGAATGATGCAGTACTTTCAACGGATAGTGTCTCCAAGGTAAATCATGCTCGAATTCCTACGTATCAGAAACCTCGCTCTCATCGAGGATGTGGAAATGGATTTTGTGGCCGGATTGAACGTGCTTACCGGCGAATCCGGGGCCGGCAAATCTTTTATCCTCAGTGCCCTTGATTTTATTCTCGGCGAAAGGATTTCCTCGTCCATGATCCGGTCGGGGTGTGAAAAGGCCCAGGTGGAGGCCATTTTTGTCCTTGATGGCCAGGAGGTGATCCTTCGGCGGGAGATCCTGGCCGAGACCGGGCGCAGCCGCATCTATATCAACGACAAACTGGGCTCCCAGGAAAAGGTTCAGGCCCTTGGGCCCAGTCTGCTCATTCATACCAGTCAGCACGGTCAGCAAAAACTTCTTCGGCCCGCCTATCACGTACACATTGTGGACGGTTTTCTCGATGATCCCGGCCTCCTTGTCCGACACAGGGAGATGGTCCGGGAAATGGCCCAGATTCTGGCCCAGGAGCAGGAAATCAGGGATCGGGTCAGAGGACTGGAGGAAAAGCGGGATTTTCTGGAATACCAGCAGGCCGAGATTCAGAAGGTTGCTCCCAAGCCCGGAGAGGAAGAAGCCCTGCTGGCTGAAAAGAAGATCATTCAGGCCCAGGCGGATTCCCGGGAAATGATCCATCAATCCCTTGAAGTGATCAACGGCCAGGAGTTTTCCCTGCTTGAAGGGCTGGGGGTTTTGCAAAGCCATGTGCAGGCATTGGCCGATCTTGACGAGCGGTATGCAGAATATGCCTCGCACATGGAGGATGCTCGACAGTCCGTTCTGGAACTGGACCGCGAGCTGCGCAGTGAACCCATGGACTTTGAGCATCAGGCCCGGTTGGAGGCCATTGAGTCCAGATTATGGAAACTGGCCCAGCTCCAGCGTCGCCTCAAACGTTCCCTGGACCGGATTCTGGAGCTTGAGCAGGAGATCCAAGACAACATCGCCTTTCTTGACCAAAGCAATCTGCAGCTGACGCAGTTGGAACGCAAGCGCATGGATCTGGCCCAGGACCTTGCCACCCTGACCCAGCAGCTGAACACGGCCCGGTCACAGGCTGCCAAGGTTTTGAAGGAGCGTTTGGAAGACCGTCTCAAGGATCTGGGCTTTTCAGACAAGCTTGAACTTGTTTTTGAAATCGAGCGCAAAGAGATTCATCCCGACATTTTTGAAGAACGTCCGCGCATTTTCTGGGTGCCCAACCCGGGTCAGCCCCCCCAGCCCCTGGATAAAATCGCTTCAGGAGGGGAGTTGTCGCGTTTTCTGCTGGCTGTTGTCGGTCTGCGGGCGGAAAGGGATATGCCCACACTTCTTTTTGATGAGGTGGATTCGGGCATCGGCGGGATCACTCTGAACAAGGTGGCCGCAAGCATTCAGGATCTGGCCCGGCGCCAGCAGGTCATTTTGATCACCCATTGGCCTCAACTGGCGGCCATGGCCGAGCGGCACTTTCATATCCAGAAACAGGTCCGGGACGGCAAGACCTTTACCCTGTGTTCCCGCCTCAAGGATAAGGAGATTGTTGCCGAGCTGGCCCGCATGGCCGGGGGCGGCGACAAGGGGATGATGCTGGCCAGGGAGTTGGTAGGAAAAACTGGATAGATGGATCACAAACAACGGGGGTTGTGGCTCTAGTCATGCCCCAACCTTTGCCTACGAGAGCACGCATGATTGATGACAGAAAACTGCGCTTTGCCCTGGCCCATTGGCGGATCGGGGTCCATCTTGTCCTGCGAACGCGTCATTTCGGTGTGAACAACCAATGGTGGGAAGGTCGGTTTGCTTCGGTCCTGGGCAAACCCTTGTGGCTGGTGCTTTTGCGCATGGTCATGGTCTACCCCCTCATCAGGGACTACCGATTTGTGCGTGTCCGCATGACCGCCATGGGCATGATCCATCCCGATGAAAGCGAGGTCTTGTTCGGGAAAAAATAACAATCTATGCGGTCACTTGATCATGATTTTTTTTGACATGGTGATGGGACTGGGCACGTTGCCTGGTGTGCCATGCAGTGGAGCAAGGATATAGTATGGATCTTTCTGTTGAGTTTGCCGGGTTGCATCTCAAGAACCCCGTGATCACGGCATCCGGAACCTTTGGCTATGGTGTCGAACTGCAGCAGTTCGGGGATCTGTCGCAACTGGGAGGGATTGTGGTCAAGGGGCTTTCCTTGGCCCCCAGAAAAGGCAATCCTTCTCCCCGTGTGGCCGAGACCCCGTGCGGGATGCTCAATGCCGTTGGTTTGCAAAATATTGGTGTGGAGTCGTTTTTGCGTGACAAACTGCCCCTTTTGCCCTGGCAAAAGACACCGGTCATCGCCAACCTGTATGCTCACAGCTGTGAGGAATTCGGGGAGTTGACCGACATGATGGCGGGAGAACAGGGCATTGCAGCCTTTGAGGTGAACATCTCCTGTCCCAATGTGCGGGAAGGCGGAGCCGCCTTTGGTCAGGATCCGGTGCAGGCGGCACGGGTGACCAGGGCGGTGTGTCAGCGGGCCGGGAACAAACCGGTCATTGTCAAATTGAGCCCCAATGTCACGGACATTACGGTTATTGCCCGGGCTGTTGAGGATGCCGGGGCTCACGGGCTCTCCCTGATCAATACCCTTACGGGCATGGCTGTTGATATCCGGACCAGAAAACCTCTTCTGGGCAATGTGACCGGAGGATTGTCCGGCCCGGCCATTCATCCTGTGGCCCTGCGCATGGTGTATGAGACCTGCAGGGCTGTTTCCATTCCTGTTATGGGCCTGGGGGGGATCATGTGTGCCGAGGACGCCCTGGAGTTCATTCTGGTGGGAGCCCATGCCGTGCAGGTGGGAACGGGTTCGTTTACTGGGACGGGGTTTGCCTTTTCTTTGGCTGAGAAAATGCGGAAAACAGCCCGGAAAATGGGTCTTGATTCATGGGATGATTTTCGGGGCCAGCTTGATACAACGACCGGATGATGAACACCGGCGCTCAAAAGCCCCTGCCCGGCAATCCGGTCAATGATCCATGAAGGCGTTGATCTCGGCCATGATCTCCGGGGCGGTGAATCCCTTGAGCTGGATGGCGCCGGACCGGCAGGCCGCCGTGCACAGACCGCATCCCTTGCACAAGGAGGGCTGGATGGTGGCCTTGCCCGTTTGGGCGTCGAACATGGGCGCACCATAGGGGCAGACGGTTACGCACACGCCACAGCTGACACAATACCCGGGATTGACCTGGGCCACGCTTCCCGAGCTGTGGATTTCCCGGGCCGCGAGCAGGGTGACGGCCCGTGCGGCCGCAGCCTGGGCCTGGGCAATGGATTCATCAATGGGCTTGGGGGCATGGGCCAGGCCGCAGACAAACACGCCCTGGGTGGCAAAATCAACGGGCCGCAGTTTCACATGGGCCTCGGAAAAGAACCCGTATTCGTCCTGGCTGACCTTGTACATGTTGGCCAGGGCGTTTTTCTTTTCCGGCACAATGGCCGTGGCCAGGACCAGAAGATCCGGCTGGATGCGCAGTTTGCGCCGGAGCACGCAATCATTGAAATCGATCTGCAGGGTTGTGGCTGTCCGGGTGACGGAAAGGGGTTTTTCAAAGCAGTAGCGGATGAAGTGTACCCCGCTTTCCCGGGCCTGGCGGAAAATGTCCTCCTGAAAGCCGTAGGGCCGCATGTCCCGGTACAGAACGTAGATGTTCATGTCCGGGTTGAGTTCCCGCAGGCGCAGGGCGCTTTTGATGGTCTGGGTGCAGCAGAGCTTGGAGCAATAGGGGCGTGAAGGGATGCGCGAACCCACGCATTGGATGAGTACGGCCGTATCGGTTTTGGCCAGGGATTCTTCATCGTCGATGAATTTCTTGTGCAGATCCAGACGCGTAAGCACCCTGGGGTCCTTGCCGTACAGGTACATGTCCGGTTTGAGCTCTTCGGCCCCGGTGGCAATGATGGTCACCCCGTGGTGCAGTTCACTGACAGCGCCGGCGGTATTGATGGTGGTGACGAAATTGCCCACAAATCCCGAGGCATTGGTGATCTGCGTGTTTTTGAGCACCGTGATGTTGGGATGGTTTTCCACGGCCTGGATGGTCGCCCGGAGATAGGCGTGCACGTCTTCCTTGCGCCAGGTTCTTTGGAGAAACCAGGCCTTGCCCCCCAAACGGTCGGAACGCTCCACCAGATAGGTGGTATATCCCTGGTCCCCGAGGTTTTTGGCCGCTTCCAGGCCGGCCACGCCCCCGCCAATGACCAGGGCGGATTGGGCAATGGTCAGCCGCGGTTCCTCCAGGGGTTCCTGCAGGGCGACCTTGGAAATGGCCATGCGCACAAGGTCAATGGCCTTGTCTGTTGCAGCCCGGGGATCAGCCTTGTGCACCCAGGAGCACTGGTTGCGGATATTGGCCATTTCAAAGAGATACTTGTTGATGCCCGCGTTGATGAGGGTTTCCTGAAACAGGGGCTCATGGGTTTTGGGAGTACATGCGGCCACTACCACCCGGTTGATCCCTTTTTCCCGGATCACCTGAGAGATGTTTTCCTGGGTGTCCTGGGAGCAGGAAAACATGTTGGTGCCCACATACACCACCCCGGGCAGGGATTGAACCGCCTGGTCAAGGCGGTCCATGTCCACCACACCGGCGATGTTGGTTCCGCAGCGGCACAAGAAGACCCCGATGCGCACGGGCTCTCCCCGGGTTTCGCGCAGGGGTGGTTCTTCCCGGGTCTTGCTTCGGGTGAACCGGGCCGGCGCGAGCCTGCTGCCCACGGCGCCAGCAGCCGCACTGGAATCAATGACCGAGGATGGGATATCCTTGGGAGCCTGAAAGGATCCGCATACGTAAATGCCCGGACGGGATGTCTGCACCGGGGCAAAGGATGATGTGGTCACGAACCGGTAATGGTTCAGATCAAGACCCATCTTTTGGGCCAGGTCCGCGTTTTTGGCATTGGCGCTCAGGCCCACGGACAGGACCACCATGTCGAAATGTTCCTCGGCGATCTCACCGGCCTCGTCCACATACCGGATGGCGTGGCGGCCGGTGGCATCCAGGGGCGAGATCTCGGAAATCTTGGATTTGATGAACCGGACACCGGCTTCATCCTTGGCCCGGTTGAAATACTGTTCAAAGTTTTTCCCATTGGCCCGGATGTCCAGATAGAAAATGGCCGCATCCAGAAAATCCGTGCAGTGCTCCTTGGCCAGCATGGCCTCCTTGATGGCCGCTGTGCAACAGACCGCCGAGCAGTACCCGTTGGCCCCCTTGTGCCGGTCTCTGGAGCCCACGCATTGGAGCCAGGCGATCTTTTTGGGGGTCTTTCCGTCCGAAGGGCGGACAAGATGCCCGTTGGTGGGCCCTGAAGCCGACAGGATGCGTTCGAATTCCAGGTTTGTCAGGATGTTTGGCGAACGGGTGTACCCGTAGATATCCTGTTTGCCCGGATCAAAAGACACGCACCCCTCGGCCAAAACCACAGCGCCCACGTTGAGTTCGATGGTTGTGGCGGTCTGGGTGTAGTCAATGGCATGCTGGGGACAGATTTTGGCGCAATTGCCGCATTTCCCCCGGGTCAGGTAGATGCACTGGGTCTCGTCAATGGCGTACTTGAGGGGAACGGCCTGGGCGTACTTGAGATAGATGGCTTTGCGCTTGGACAGCCCGCCATCGTATTCATCCGGAACCTTTTTGGGACATTTTTCCGCGCACAGTCCGCAGGCAATGCACTTGTCCGGGTCCACATACCTGGGATGCTGAAGTATGCTGACCGTGAAATTGCCTTCTTTGCCTGTAACCGCAGTGACTTCCGAAAGGGTCAGAAGTTCGATGTTGATGTGCCGGCCGACCTCGACCAGTTTGGGTGAGATTATTCACATGGCACAGTCATTGGTCGGGAAGGTCTTGTCCAACTGGGACATCATCCCGCCAATGGAACTGGATCGCTCCACCAGGTACACGTAATATCCGGCATCTGCCAGATCCAGGGAGGCCTGCATGCCGGTGATCCCGCCACCAACGACCACTACCGCGCCGATCATGTTGTCCGCCATGGGAAAACTCCGATTATGTAGAGTGCTTGCTGTATGCAGCTCATGTATTGCGTCTGCAGACAGGGGCTCATGCGTGATGTTATGAGGTTATGTTGTGATAAAATCCGTCAGTTGCCGGGGCGTCTCCTGGAATTTCGGGTTCCGGGGCCCTGAACGCTTCAACCTGTCCTTCAGGTCTGGTCGGTCGAAACCAGGGTGAATCCCGGTTCAAGGCCGAGTTCCTCGGGCCGCGCCCCCATGGCCAATCCCATGATCTGGGTCAACAGGATGGGACGGACCAAGGGAGTTTCCTGGTCCGGGGTCAGATTGCTGAACTGGAGGTGGCAATAGGGGCATCCGGTGCACAGATAGTCGGCTCCGTGCTGATGGGCCAGGGCCAGTTTCCTGCGAGCCAGGCCAAGGGAAAGATCGTTGTCAATGCCGAGCAGGGGCGCTCCGCAGCAATCGTATTTGGTATCCCATTTAAGAGGCGTTCCGCCGGTGATTTCAAGCATTTCTTCCAGGATGGAGGGGGCAATGGCATCGTCAAACAGCGTGATGTCGCTGGGGCGCAGGGCATGGCATCCGTAATGGATGGCCAGGCGGGCGCCCTTGATGGGTGCGCACACTGCCTGATTCAGGGTTTGCAAGCCCACTTCCTGGTAGAGAACATTGAACAGGTGACGGATGCGTGTCTTTCCCGCATAGTGCAGCCCTTCCTCGGCCAGCACTGCATTGACCCGTTCCTTGAGCTCGGCATCTTCCTGCATGAATTGTTCAGCCTTTTTCAGGGTGCCGAAACAGCACATGCACAAGGTAAGGACATCGCGCCCCCTGGCCTCGGCCAGGGCCAGATTCCGGGCAGCCGAGGCCAGAAAGGCGATTCTGTTCAGATTGCGCATCGGGTAGCCGCAACAGGTAAACTCGGGGATGTCCAGAATGGTCAGCCCGAGCTTGTGCAGCACCGTACGGACCGAACGTTCATAGCCCTGAACCCGGGCAGGGATCTGACATCCGAGAAAAAGCGCGTATTGGTTCATGGCAATATATCCTGCAGAAATAGGCAAGGTGGTCAATGGTTGTGTGGCTGTACACCGTGCGCAGGTGGTTGTGTCCCGACAACAGGGTCCCCTGGTGCAAACGGGACGGTTCGGTCATGGGTAGACCACGTTCTGGTCCGCGGGAATGGCCGTGGAGGTCTCAATCCAGCCTGATCCGATCCGGTTTGTGGACGGATTCGGCATTTTTCACGGCCGCATGCTTGAGACGGTAGAACAGGTCCACAATACGTACATCCTGGGGACAATGTTCCTGGCATTGATAGCAGGTGGTGCATTTCCAGATCATGGCCGACTTGGAACACATTTCCGTAAGCCCCAGCCCCAGGGAGCACATGATCTGGTGGGGGAGCATGCCCAGCTCCTTTTGGGGGTGCTCATACAACGCCACCACCGGACAGATGGTGGTGCAGTTCTGGCAGACAAAACAATAGGAAAAGGTTTTGTTTCTGGACAGGCTGGCTGCATCAGGATCTTCGCGTTCCTGAAGGAGCAGGGGGGCCTGCGGGTCCATGAGGGATTCAAAATTGTCCTGAACCCGGGCAAGGCCCTGGCTGGTCGCCTTGTCCATGTACTGGTGCAGGGTTGTATCCCTGGTCAGGGCCGGGACACTGGCCAGGGGGGACAGGAGCGCCAGGGGAACGTCTCCGGCCTCAAGGAGATGTTTGCGCAGGTCCATCCACAGGGTGGCCATATCGATTCCCGAGGGACAGACCTCAAAACAGCGGGCGCAACTGGTGCAGACGAAAATGCCCTGGGCAAGCTGTTTGCGTGCTGTAGGCGGGATGGGTCTGGAGGGAGAACGCCCCTTGATGTACTGCATTTTTTCACCGGGCAGAATAAGGGGATTGTCCAGAGTCCTGGCCGCCACCATGGCCGAACAATGCTGACTGCAGACGCCGCAATGGGTACAGGCAAAAGGCCCCATGGCCTGGCGGACGGCCAGGGCTGCCGGATGGCTCTGGGGACCCATGACCGACCTGGTCAGCAGGCTCAGGGGCGTGGTCAGGATATGCAGGAATTTGGTCAAGGGAAGGGTTGCCAGACCGAGGAGACAGGAAAGCACATGGATATACCAGAGCAGGGAAACCATGCCCATGCGATCCAGAACCGGTGCGATGGGCGCCATGGCCCTGGCTGCGGCGTATCCGGCAAATGCCGAGGTGTTGGCGTCATGGCAGGAGGCACAATATTCTTCGTGCAGAGCCTTGCCCTGGGTGAGGGCGGCGTCGGACATGGTGACCGGTCCATGGGCAACCAGGGCAAACTCCTCGCTCCAATAGGCCGTGAGGGCTTCCAGTTCCGAAGGGTCGTCCTCGGTGTCAATGGCGGCATACTCTTCCACCATGTCCATGAAAACCGTCTGGGAAGTCATTTTCATGCCTTCCAGGGCGATCCCCGAAAGCATGATCACCCCCAGGAGGACCAGGGCAAAAAGATCCTGACCATTGGAAAGAAGCAGGTGTTCCCGGATGATGTATCGCCGAAAGACGGCCAGAACGACCCCGGCAAGGATCATGATCCCCAGGATTTCCCGGCCCATGAAAAAGGGGTTCAGGGTTGACTGGTAGTCGGGAA
This sequence comes from Desulfoplanes formicivorans, assembly GCF_001748225.1. Lineage (NCBI taxonomy): Bacteria > Pseudomonadati > Thermodesulfobacteriota > Desulfovibrionia > Desulfovibrionales > Desulfoplanaceae > Desulfoplanes > Desulfoplanes formicivorans. The sequence continues at coordinate 156,103 of NZ_BDFE01000015.1, read as the reverse complement.
AAAGATGTTCCGTGACCACACCGGCCAGGGCGTGAAAGATGAGGAGAAGAACAAAGGGAAGGAAGATGAGCTGATGGGCGACCCACCGCAGTTTGCTGGCCCTGAAAAGGGGGCGCAGAAACAGGATGTCCACCACCAACGCCCTGCCCAGGGCAAAGAGTCTGCAAGGGACAAGGGAGCCGAGCATTCCCTTGAGCACGGCGCGTACACGGCTTCCGGCCCCGTAGGGAGATGGAGTCCCCAGGACGGAGGGAATGAACCAGCGGGAAACAGTGACGCCAAGGCCCACGATGAACAGGGCAAACGCGATCCAGAAAAGTGTCGAAAGGGTCATGCGCAAGGGCTCCTCTGCTAAAATAAAGCCATTGTCGGATAAAGGGCAAGAAAAAATGCGTCTAGAAAAAGAAAAATTTCACATCCCGTCCAAAGGGGTCTTGCCCGGCAAGTTGTACTCGGCTTGCTAACGTTTATCAAAAGGCTTAATGGCAGGATGCCGGACACAAAACCGATACCGCAACTCATGCTGAACGGCATTGGTGCTATCATGAAAGAAAAAATTCTCTTTGTCGATGACGAACCCAATCTGTTGCGCGGAATCAAGCTGGTACTGCGGAAAAAATTCACCGTGGATATTGCTGAAGGTCCCCTCAATGGATTGAAGAAATTCAAAAGTGACGGCCCCTACGCCGTGGTCATCTCGGACCTGAAAATGCCTGGGGCCGATGGCATTGATTTTCTGGAACAGGTGCGAAAGATTTCCGACGAGACCGTGCGCATGCTGCTGACCGGATACGGGGACCTTGACTCGGCCATAGAGGCCGTGAACCGGGGGCAGATTTTCAGGTTCATGAACAAGCCCTGTCCCAAGGAAACCCTGATTGCCAACCTGGAGGCCGGGGTGGCCCAGTATCGGCTGATACGGGCCGAAAAAGAGGTTCTCAAGGGAACCTTGCGGGGAACCATCCGTGTGCTTTCCAACATCCTTTCCCTGGTCAATCCAGCCGCCTTTGGCAGGGGAGAGCGCATTCGGGGACAGATGATCACCCTGGCCCGGGAACTCGGGCTGCACGGGGTCTGGCAATACGAATTGGCGGCATTGCTTTCCCAGATCGGCTGGGTTTCGGTGACCTCGCTTGGGCCTGACTCGCACATGGATGATCAGGACATGGCTCCCGAGGTGGCCGTGGCCGTGGAAAAGCATCCCGAGGCCGCGGCCTGGCTGCTTTCGGATATCCCGCGCCTTGAAAAGGTCATAGACATGATCCGATTGCAAAAGGCGGATTTTCAGCCGGATCAGAATATTCCCATTGGCGCCTATATGCTCAGGGTCTGTCTGGATTTCGATGCCCTGAAACAGCAGGAAATGCTCACTGCGGATGCCGTTGATTTCATGCTCAAGAATGCCGGACTCTACCACCCCGAGGTGCTTGAGCGTTTTTGCCGTCTGGTGACCACGTCCCGCAAGCAGGGGGTCCGTTCCCACAAGCTCAAGGATCTGCAGGAAGGTTGGATTTTTGCCGAGGACCTGGCCGTCAAGGGCGGGGGACATCTGCTCATTGCCAAGGGGCATGTGGTCAGCCAGGCCACCTTGTACCGCTTGAAGATTCTTTCGGAGACCTATTCCCTTGGCGACCGGTACGTCTCGGTATATCCCCCGCTTTTCAGCGATGACTAGAAAACCGACCTCCCCCGTGCCAGGCAATGATGGGCCTGCATCTTCCACCCTGGATGATCTGGTGGTCAGGGTCCCCTGGTTTTCCCGGTCCCAATGGCTTGTATTGGGACAGCACAGTGGCGACCCAAGGTTCCACATGCCCTACGGTCAATGGCGCAGGGAGGCCAAATCCAGCCTGGCGTCCATCCATCGCGCCGGCATAAGGACGTGCAAGGTGGATGTGGATGCCGCCAGCTTTGTCCGCTGGTGTTGTACCATGGACGAACCCGTGACCAGCGCGGCCCTGGCCCGATATATCACGGCCTGTCCGGATGATTTCTGACGTGCTGACAGGGAGCGTGCATCCTGACCCCGCTTAGAGGATAAAACGTTTTTTCCTGCAAAAAAGCCCCGTATATCGGGGCTTTTTTGTTATGGAAATGGTATGAAGTTTCTATCGCATGGGCGCAGGTGTGTCATTGCAAGGGCAGAGCCAGTTCGCGTTCGGGGGGCCTTGGCCGGCTGCGTGCTGGTTGCCGGGATGGTTTGCGGTGCCTTTGCTTTTTCACCGCCACTCTGCCTTTTCTGTAGGGATGAAGCCAGCATGGATCCATGTTTCCCACGTGGGTGGATGCCGTGCATGCATCGGCTCCCCTTGCCGATCCCGCGCAGCGCAGACAGTACTTTCTGATCACCTTGAGCAGGTTGGCACGTGTCCCTTGCGGGCGGGTTCCAAAACGATAGGGATACAGGGGGCAGGTCCTGTCCGGACACTCGGCCACGAATTTTCTGCTACCACCCTGGCATAACAGACATGTCTTGCGGATGGCCTTGATGGGGCTGATCCGTTCTGGGGGCATACCTTCCTCGCGTGCTGTGATCGGTAAACAACGGAATCGTTACGCTCTGTGTGCCGATGCCATGATCTTGTCAAGAGGTGTTTGCGGCAGGCCGTTGTGCGTTTCTGGTCTTCAACAAGCTCATCTTGCTGCATTTTCCTAAAATGTTTTTTCTTTTTTTGCAAACGGATTTCCCGAACCGTCCGGAGCTTTGCAAATGGGCATGGGAATCCGAAAAAAATGCTTGACACGCTTGTCCATTTTCGCACAAGGGAAAAAAGCGACCGAGCGCTCACTCGGGAATTGGAAGGAGAAACCATGTCACTCAAGCAAAACATTTTGGAATCCGCGACCCGGCTTTTTGCCACCAACGGATTCAAAAATACATCCATTTCGGCAATCTCCCGGCATTCCGGGGCTGCGGAAGGAACTATCTTTCACCATTTCAAAAACAAGGAGGATGTTTTTTTGTGTGCCCTGAACAGGGCCAAGGGACTTATCATCAATGAAGTGGATGATAAGATCAACAACAGGCAGTTCGATACAGGTCTGGAAATGGTCGAGGCTGTCATCAATGTGTATTTTTACCTGTCCGAAGCATGGGGGATGGAACTTGCCCTGCTTCATCGCAGTCATTCGTACGAATTGGCTTCGGTGAACGATGCCTGTCGGACAACCATTGAAACCATTTACAATTGTTTCTTGAATGCAATAAGCGAGGGAATCATCATCGGCAAGCAAGACGGATCCATTGGTGATGTTGCTCCATCCAAGACTGCGGTCATTATTTTCGGGATGCTCAACGGCTTGTTGCGATTCAATGCGGAGAACATTTTCCCTGTGCATTCCCTGTATTTTGACATTTTACAGGCGTGCAAGAAAATTCTAGCCAACAGTTGTGACGAGGTGCAGGTATGATTGCTGTCGTATCCAAGGTCTTTCCCTGTGTGAATTGGTTCAAGGGATATTCCATGGGCAAGTTCAAGCTGGACATGGTCGCAGGCCTGACCGTGGCCCTGGTTCTTATCCCTCAGTCAATGGCCTATGCCCAGCTGGCCGGGATGCCCGCATATTATGGTTTGTATGCATCCTTTTTACCCCCCATGATCGCGGCCCTGTTCGGATCAAGTCGTCAGCTGGCAACAGGACCGGTGGCGGTTGTATCCCTGATGACGGCCGCTTCCCTGGAACCCCTGGCCACGGCCGGAAGCGAGGCGTTCATTGCCTACGCCATTTTACTGGCTTTAAGCGTGGGGCTTTTCCAGCTGCTTCTGGGCGTGCTCCGTTTGGGGTTGGTGGTCAATTTTCTTTCGCATCCGGTTGTCAACGGGTTTACCAATGCTGCGGCCATCATCATTGCCACATCCCAGTTTTCCAAACTGTTTGGCGTGTACGTGGACAAGGCCTCGCATCATTATGAAACCATTTGGCGGGTCTGCAAGGCTGCTGTCCATTACACCCATTGGCCCACCCTGGCCATGGCCGTGCTGGCTTTCGGGATCATGTACGGTCTCAAGAAAATCAATCCCAGAATCCCCAACGTGCTGGTGGCCGTAGTGGTGACCACCCTGCTTTCCTGGATGCTCGGGTTTCAGCATGATTACACGGGACGCGTGGATCAGATCATGGCTCCGGAGGTGCGAACCCATATTGATGCCTTTAATCAGGCTGTTGCAGCCAATGCTGCATACGGCAAAAAGCGGGCCCAGCTTACGGCGGAGCTCGTTGCCATCAAGGAACAGAGCGGCGTTCGATCCATTGACTATCTGGACAAGCAGCATGAGATCGACATTGTGAGCGCCCAAATCGAAAAGGCCAAATCCCAGGCCCATTTGTATCGGGAACAGATTCGCAATGCGTTGTTCGCCGGGGTAAAACAGCCCGAAGGCTCCCTGCTTTTCTATCTCCGGGACCAGGTCCCGGCCGGGATGCAGGACGATGGCCGGACCTGGAGGGTCAAGGTCGGCAATGCCCTGCTCGACGATGATGCCATCCGGTTCATGGGGGGGGGCGCGGTTGTGGGTGTTGTTCCCCGCGGGCTGCCGACCATGAGCATCCCCTCCATTTCCCTGGGCACCATCCTGACCCTGCTTCCGTTTGCTGCCATCATCTCCCTGCTCGGGTTCATGGAGGCCATTTCCATTGCCAAGGCCATGGCCGCCAAAACAGGTCAGCGTCTGGACCCCAACCAGGAACTCATTGGTCAGGGCCTGGCCAACATCATCGGCGCCTTTGGCAAAAGCTATCCGGTTTCCGGATCTTTTTCCCGTTCGGCCGTCAATCTCCAGGCCGGGGCCGTGACCGGATTTTCAAGCGTTGTCACCAGCCTGACCGTTGTCATCGCCCTGCTCTTTTTCACCCCGCTTCTCTACCATCTCCCCCAGGCCGTGCTGGCTGCAGTCATCATGATGGCGGTCATTGGCCTGATCAATGTTTCCGGTTTCATTCATGCCTGGAAGGCCCAGTGGTATGACGGGGCCATCTCCATTTTCACCTTTGTGTGCACCCTGGTTTTTGCCCCCCATCTGGACAAGGGCATCATGATCGGGGTGATCCTTTCCCTTGGCGTGTTCCTGTACAAGAGCATGCGGCCCAAGGTGGCCAAGCTGGCCATGGGCAAGGATTCCTCCCTGCAATGCGTGGACACTTCGGTTCTTGACGAATGCAAATACATCGCCACCATCCGGTTTGATGGACCGCTGTTTTTTGCCAATGCCAGCTATCTTGAAGATCAGGTCACGGAAATCATGCGTTCCATGCCCCATCTTCGGCATATTCACATATCGGCCAGCGGAATCAACGAAATGGACGCATCAGGTGAAGAAGCCCTGTCCCTTCTGGTGGAACGTGTCCGAAGCACGGGCAGGGGCATCTCCTTTTCCGGGGTCAAGGAACGGGTTCTTGACGTCATGAAACGGACCCATCTTCTGGAAAAGATCGGCGAGGAAAATATCTATTCGACCCTTGAAGGAGCCATCAAAGGCCTGTACAACTCGGTTCATCCCCACGATGAGGACGGTTGTGCCTGTCCCCTGGTGAGCTACATCCCCAGAAACGGGGATCGTCAGACCAAACAGCCGGCCTGACCGGATTGAAGATAACTCGTGTCATCCCATGATAAAGCCGCGGCCTGCAGGGGGTTCGTGCCAAGGACCCTTGCAGCGTCGTGCAACCCCATTCTTCCAAAGGAGGATGCTCATGCCTTCGATATCGATATTCCACGGCAATTTCGTTCATTCCAAGGAAATCGGCACCACCGTGGCCGACGTCCTTGGCTACGAACTGGTGTATGATCAGGATCTCATTACCAAGGCCAGCGAACGTTTCAATATCGCCGCCAACAAGATCACCCGGGCCGTGTACGAAAAACCCTCGGCCTTTGATTCCTTTACCCACGAAAAGGCCCGCTGCGTGGCCTACCTCAAATCCGTCATGGCCAGCGATTTGGCCAGGGAAAACGTCGTGTACTACGGTTTTTTGGGACATCTGATTCCGGAATCCGTCTCCCATGTGCTCAAGGTGTGTCTCATTGCCGACCGCAAAGCACGTCTCGAAGTGGCCCAGGCCACGGGACTGAGCGAGAAAGAGGCTCAAAAGGCCATTCTCAGGCATGATGAAAGTTGTGCCTACTGGACAGACCATCTTTTCCACAAGGAGCCCTGGGACGCGTCCTTGTATGATATCATCATTCCCACGGACAAGAAGGAACGTGCCGAATGTGTGGACATCATCGTGAAATCGGTCAATAACGAGATTTTAAGGTCCACCGAGAAAAGTCGCCAGGCGGTTGCCGATTTCGTGCTGGCTGCCAAGGTGGAACTGGCTCTGGCCAAGTCCGGCCACAGCATGAAGGTGACCGCGGATCAGGGCGACGTGACCATTGTCATCGAGAAGAACGTGATCATGCTTTCCCGCCTTGAAGACGAGCTCAAGCAGATCGCATCGGAGGTGGAAGGGGTGAAGGCCGTTTACACCAAGGTGGGTCCCAATTTTTATCGCAATGATGTCTACAGGCGGTACGATTTCGAGACACCCACCAAGGTGTTGCTTGTGGATGATGAGCGGGAATTCGTGGAAACCCTGTCCGAACGCATGCTCATGCGGGACATGGGTTCCCATGTTGTTTATGATGGCAAAGAGGCCCTGGATTTTGTTCAGGAAGAAGAACCCGAGGTCATGGTCCTGGATCTGCGCATGCCCGGCGTGGACGGTTATGAGGTGCTGCGTCGGATCAAGAAAGAGCATCCCCGGGTGGAGGTGATCATCCTCACCGGACATGGTTCCGAAGCAGACCGGGCCAAGTGTATGGAGATGGGCGCTTTTGCCTATCTGGAAAAACCTGTCAATATCGACAAGCTGGCTGAAACCCTTAAAGCCGCCAAGGCCAAGTACGCCCAGTCCTAGGCAAAATGGATGCACCCCGGTCCCGGGCCATCGGTAAGAAGGTTCGGGACCGGGCTGACCGGACGCGCACGCACAAGACCTCTACCTCAGGTTATGGGTTCGGACCATGAAAAACATCCCCGCATTCCTGTACAGGCTGCTGCCCCCGTTCTGGAGGGAGACCGAGCCCGGTAAAAGCACCCCCTCTCTTTTCAGTTATCGTCGTGTCTGGTGGTGGGTCATCATCAGTACGACCACGGTTTCCATCCTTCCTTTGCTTTTGCTGACGGTCATGAACCTCAATCAGTATCAGAAGACCATCTATTCGGAGATGGTCTATCCCGTGTCCAGGCTTGTCTCCAATGTCAAACGAAGCGTCTCCTTTTTCCTTGAGGAGCGCCGTTCGGCCCTGACTTTTCTGGTGGAAGACAATTCCTTTGAACAGCTGACGGATAATCGTCATCTCTGTAAGCTTTTTGTCCATCTGAAAGAATCCTTTGGCGGATTCATCGACCTGGGGGTCATTGATGTCCATGGGGTCCAGCGGGCCTATGTGGGCCCCTATCCCCTGCAGGACAAAAATTACAAGGATCAGAGCTGGTTTGGTGAGGTCATTGTCCGGGGCATCTATATCAGTGACGTGTTCAGGGGATTCCGGGACGTTCCCCATTTTATCATCGCCGTGAAACACCAGCAGGATGATGGTTCTTTTTTCATCCTCAGGGCCACCATTGATACCAGTGAGTTTTATGATCTGGTGGAACACCTGGATATCCGGCCCGGCTGGGACGCCTTTATCGTCAACAAGCAAGGCGTGCTCCAGACGCCCTCGCGCATCCACGGCAAGGTGCTGGAACCCAGCGGGGTTCAGGTGCCCCCGTATTCCACAACCACCCAGATCATTCAGACTACGGACTGGGTTACCGGGTATGCCTATATTCCGGACACTCCGTTCGTTTTCATGCTGCTTCGGGAGCAGGGCGGCGAGGCCGACGGCTGGGATAAGCTGCGCACCCAGGTGCTCATCATCCTTGGGGCCAGTGTTGTTCTTATTTTCTTTGTCATCCTCGGGGTGGTCACCTTTCTGGTCAACCGTATTTACATGGCCGACAAGACCAGGGCCGCTGCCATGCGGCGCATCGAACACACCGGGAAAATGGCGTCCATCGGCAGACTGGCTGCTGGCGTGGCCCACGAAATCAACAATCCCCTGGCCATCATCAACGAGAAAAGCGGTCTCATCAAGGATCTGCTGACCTACTCCAAGGAGTACAAGGCGGATTCCCGATTGATAGGCCTCATTGATTCCGTGATCGAGTCGGTGGAACGGTGCAGCACCATTACCCATCGGTTGCTCGGATTTGCCCGGCACATTGATGTGCGGGTGGAGTCCCTTGATCTGACGTCCCTTATGGAAGAAGTGCTCGGATTTTTGAAAAAGGAGGCCGAATACAGGGATATCCATATTGGTCTTCACGCGGATGAGGATCTGCCTGAAATCCAGAGTGACCGGGGGCAGCTCCAGCAGGTTTTCCTGAATATTGTCAACAATGCCTTTGCCGCGGTGGATGATGGCGGCTGGATCAATATCGAACTGCAAAAGATCGACACCAACCGCGTGGCCGTGATGATTGCCGACAACGGCAAGGGGATCAGTCCGGAAAACATCAAACGCATTTTCGAGCCCTTTTTTTCCACCAAGACCAGCCAGGGGGGGACCGGGCTAGGTCTTTCCATCACCTATGGGCTGGTGGAAAAACTCGGGGGGACCATTCATGTGGAAAGTGAACCGGGCAAGGGCACAACATTTACTATCGAACTGCCCATCAAGCGATAGCCGCCGGATTCAGGCAAAAGAGACCAAAGGATTCAATACCAGGGGACCGCGTTTCGGGTCCCGGGGGGAGTAAGAAGACGTGCATATACTGTTAGTTGATGATGAAGAGGAATTGGTAAGTACCCTGGCCGAGCGTCTGGGGTTTCGGGGCATACGCGCCGAGTGGGCCACCTCCGGGGAAAAGGCCCTTGAGCTTGTGCAGGAAAAGGATTTTGATATCGCGGTGTTGGATGTGAAAATGCCCAAGACCAGCGGGCTTGAACTCATGGGTATGCTCAAGGAAAAGTCTCCTGGGCTGCGGTTCATCTTTGTGACCGGCCATGGTTCGGAATCGGATTTTCGGCAGGGGCGCGAAAGCGGGGCCTCGTTCTATCTCATGAAACCCCTGAAACTGGAGGTCCTGGTGGATACCCTGGAAAAGACCATGGCCGGGAAGACGCAGGATCAAGGAGACCATCTGTCATGACCACCTCTGAGGTTGCAAACCACGCGTGCCACCAGAAGGACGAGCTTGCTTTTTTCGGCCGGATGTGCGCCAGCATTTCCCACGAGATCAAGAACTGCCTGGCGGTGATCAACGAACAAAACGGATTGCATGAAGATCTGCTCATGCTGCAGCAGCAGGGGCGGGAACTGCCCGTGGAGCGGGTTCTGCGGATCAACCAGACCATTGGCGAGCAGGTGCAGCGCATGGACTGTATTGTCAAACGGCTGAACCGGTTTGCCCACAGCCCTGATCATGTGGAGGAACGCATTGATCTCGGGGAGTTGTGTGCCTATGTCCTTGAGCTGTGCAGACGGTTTGCCACCAATCGGGGCGTTGTGATGACCTGTGAGGCGGATGCACCTGTTGTCATCAAGGCCCAGCCGTTTCTGGTCATGCACTTGCTGGTGACCTGTCTCGAACATCTCCTGTCTGTGGTTGCTTCCGGGGAAACCATTGCCTTGCAGGTTGTCCAGGACGACCAGGGGCCGATTATTGCAATCAGGCCCGGTTTGGAGCATACTCCTGTTGCCATTCAGTCTCTTGCCGTTGCTGTCGGCGCTGTTGTCGAGCGGGAGGACGGTGGAGACAAGGCGGCAACCAGGCTGCGTTTTCGGAGTGTTTGAAACTCAAGGGCTGCGCACCACGTCGTATCCCGGCCAGGAAAGTAAATGGCCTTGCCTGAACACGGTTCATGGTCAACGTGAACGAGGAAGACGAAAAAAGGAGAGACTATGTCCAGGGAAAAGGTATTGCTTGTTGATGACGAAAAGGATTTTTTGAGTGCCTTGGCTGAAAGGATGCAGGTGCGTGGCATGGACGTGGCCACGGCAACCACCGGGCAGCAGGCCCTTGAGATGGTGGGGACGGATTCCTATGATGCCATTGTGCTTGATCTTCAGCTACCGGATATTGATGGATTGGAAACCTTGAAGGCGATCAAGGCCAGCCATCCCGAGGCCCAGATCATTCTGCTCACGGGTCATGCCACGGTGGAAAAAGGGATCGAGGCCATGAAGATCGGGGCCACGGATTTTTTGGAAAAACCGGCTGACCTCAAAGCCCTGACGGAAAAGATCGCAGCGGCCAAGGAAAAAAAGATGCTCATCGTCCAGAAGAAGAACGAAAAAAAGATCAATGAAATTCTGGAATCCAAGGGGTGGTGATGGGTATTTTCCCTTAGACTCTGTTTCCAAGAAGCCGTCGCAAGACGGCTTTTTTATTGGGAAAAAAGGTTCCCGAGCTTTGTGGACCAAGCCCGTGACGGGCACTAGGGGGCCGGGATCAGGCGGCTGCGTGGTCATTTCCTGGATTGTCAGGCGCGATGGGTCATGACGGAAGAAGGGATGGGGCTTCCGCCGTTTTCAGGTCATGGGCTCAAGAACGTCTGCCCCGCCTTGTACCAGGGCCGAGGTGAATCGGGCAAGAAGATCCGATTGGCGGCTCCAGGTGTGCCAGAACAGCGGGATGGGCATGGCCTTCCCCGGGGCGCACTCCGCAAGGCTGTCCGCTTCCCGGAGTTTCTTCATCTGCAGATCAGGGATGAGTCCGTACCCATGTCCCTGCATGATGACCCGGACGAATTGTTCGGAAGACGGGATGTAATGGGCCGGAAAGGCATGGGAAAATTCCGGAAACAGGGAGCAGAGCATGGCGTGGTGCAGCCCGTCCCTGCGGTTGAAGATTACGGCCGGAGCACGGGTTGCCGCTTCCCGGGTCAATCCGTTGGGAAACCAGGTCGCCATAAAGTCTGGCGTGGCCATGAGCCTGTAGGTCATGACGCCCAGGGGGTGGGCCGTGCATCCTGCCGGGGGCTCGGCCTTGGAACTGATGCATCCGATGACATCGCCGTTGGCAAGGAGTTGGTGGGTGATGTCCTGGTCCTTGACGAGCAGGTCCAGCAGAACGTGCTCCCGGTCCAGAAACGGGCGGATGGCAGGGAGAAACCAGGTGGCCAGGCTGTCGGCATTGATCCCGAGGACCAGGGAGATGAATCCGTCCCGGGGGCGGAGCAGGAAAACGTCTTCAAGGTCGCTTTCCAGGCTTTGGACCATGCGGAAATGCTTGAGCACCTTTTGTCCGGCCGGGGTCGGCCGGGGAGGGGCTCCCCGGATGAGCAGCGTCTGCCCGGTCTGTTCCTCCAGGGTCCTGATGCGGTGGGAGATTGCGGACTGGGTCAGGTGCAGGGTGGTTGCGGCCTTGTCAAAGCCTTCTTCCTGGACAACGGCTGCCAGGGCCTCAAGCAGTTTGTAATCAAGCATGATGGTATGCCGGGTTGGAAGTGTGAGTGCAATGTGGGATGGTGCTGGTCATGAAAAAATTTTGATCGCCTTGCAAAAGATTTGCTGTCTCCTTGTCCGGGAACAGGCTATGGTTGCCGGATTCTGTGTACAAACCAAGGAGATCATATGCATTCTGCTTTTTGGGAAGGGTTTGGCGTGGGCGGTGGCCTGATTGTGGCCATTGGCGCGCAAAACGCCTTTGTTCTCACCCAGGGGGTGCGCCGCAACTTCCACTATCTGGTCGCTGGAATCTGTTTCGTGTTTGATGTCCTGTTCATCAGTCTCGGTGTTGTGGGTGTCGGAGCCGCAGCCCTGGCCCGTCCCGGTCTGGTGAGCTGGCTGGGATGGCTGGGAAGCCTGTTCCTGTTCTGGTGCGGTTGGCGCGCTCTGATGTCGGCCCTGCGCGGCGGGCAGTTGGACATGGCCGAGGCGGGGCGTCTGACCATGAAAGGGGCGGTGGTAACCACCCTTGCCGTGACTCTGCTCAATCCCCATGTCTATCTGGATACCATCCTTTTTCTGGGAGGGATCAGCACGCAGTTCGCTGGAACCGGACGATACCTGTTCGGTCTGGGAGCGGCCACTGCCTCGTTTTGCTGGTTTTTCAGCCTGAGTTTTGGCGGCCAGTTTCTGGCTCCCCTGTTCAAAAAGCCCCTTACCTGGCGGTTTCTCGACGGGTTTGTCTGCCTGACCATGTGGGGGATCGCCGTCACCATGGTCCTTCGTCAGCTGATGCCTTCCCTGTCCGCGCACTGATCGGGATGAGCCCGCGCCTTTTGTCCAGGGATCGGTATCAGGTCATGAACTGGAAGTGTCTTCCCGGAAGGTGACATGGAACGGGACCGTGTCCCGGAGATGGACGTCCATCTGGGGGAAGGAGATTTCGATACCCGCCTGGGCAAAGGCATGGTTCACGGCCTCGTGCAGATCCGAAAGGGTGGACAGGGAAAAATCAATGTGATCCACCCAGACCCTGAGGACAAAGTCCAGGGAGCTGGCTCCAAATGCCTTGAACAGGACCGCGGGCGCTGGGTCGGCAAGAACGTGGGCATGCTCCTTGGCCACGCGGAGCAGCGTTGTTTTGACCAGCTCGATATCCGATCCATAGGCCACGCCCACCTGCAGGTCCCGGCGCAGCCGGCAGTCTCCGCGATGGGTCCAATTGGTCAACCGGCCGGAGATGAGCTCGGAATTGGGAACAAAAATGATGGAATTGTCAAATGTCCGGATTTCCGTGTTGCGGATGTTGATTTTGAGGACGCTGCCCCAGAGCTGGTCGATCTGAATGACATCCCCGGCCTGGATGGTTCGTCCGAACAGCAGGATCAGTCCGCTGATAAAGTTGTTGGTCAGGTTCTGTAGACCGAAACCGATACCCACGGAAAGACCACCTGCAATGACCGCCAGGGAGGTCAGCCTGATGCCCATGATGTTCACGGCAATGATCCCGCTGATGATCCAGATGGCATAACCCCCTGTGGTTCGCAGGGATGCGATGATGCCGGGATCAATCCTGGACCAGCGGAAGTATTTCTGGTCCAGAATCTGTCCCCAGATGTTTCCAAAGGCATGGGTCAGATAGAACAGGACAATGATCACGGCGAAACGAAAAAAGTTCAGGGAGTATTCGCCCCAGCTCAGATTCATGGTGGAAATGCGCTGGAACACGAAATCACTGCCCATGTGCATGGTCAGCCAGCCCAGGATGGCCGAGATACCAAGAATCCAGATCAGGGGGGAGCCAAACCCGACCACAAGGCTTTTGACAATGGTCATGGTCAGGGTGGCTGGAAGCCGTTCAACACTGATCCTGAGCCAGCTGGTGACCACGATGACGACCTGCAGGAACAGGCAGGTCAGTGCCCCTATCTGGGCCAGAAGCAGGGAAAGCTGCAAAAGGCCGAACAGGGCCAGAACAAGAAGGATCAGACAGATGGTCGGCGTGATTCCGGCTATGGCCCTTTCCAGGAAAAAGGGGGCCTGGAGTCTGCGCGCCAGGGCCATGGCCGCGCCCAGTACAAACAGCCAGACCAGCGAGGCCAGAACCTGAGGCAGATCCAGCAGCTGCAGGATGGTGGCTCCGGCAAACAGGAGAAACACCGGGCGCAAGGGCGACATGTAGCCCACGGCCTGTTCGAACATCCTGCCGGTCCAGGCCGCGCGCATGATGGCATAGAACAGGGTCAGATAGATGAGGCCCAGTTGCAATGTGGTCTGGCGGTAGCCTGCCGTGAAAAAGGCGCTCAACAGGGCAAGGGCCAGGGAACCCCATATCCAGGGAATGTGGATGTGACTTGCCGACCGGGCCTTGATCATGCGCTGCCAGATGACTGTTCGGCGCAATCCCAGAAACAGGGCCGTCAGGATCAGAATCCAGTAGACAAGCACCTTGCCGACCCAGTCGATCCACTCCCCGCTGGAGCCGGGCAGCTGGATCCGCAGCAGGGTGGGGAGTTCGGCGATCCAGGCTTTCAGTTCGGAAGGCGCGTCCTGCCACGATTTTCTGTCCAGCAGATTGTCCCTGGGCGAGAAGAGCAGCCGTTTCCAGAACCCCGGAAGGACCTTTTCTATGGAGACAAGGGTTTCCTGGGCCCGGTCATCCAGTGCCTTGATGGCTTCCAGTGCCTTGCCCAGTCTGACCTGGTGCTGCTTGATTTCCTTTTCGCTTTGAGTCAGGGCGCGTTTGAGGTCTGCCAGCTTGCTCTGCAGGGAAGAAGGCAGTTCCCTGGTCCAGGGCTGATCAGTTTCCATGGCCAACAGGCCGATCTTGTTCTGGCGGGCGCTCAATTCATGGAACAGGTTTTCAGCCGGGCCGCGTGTTTCCCGTATCTCCTTGCGCAGGCTTTTCAGGTCCTGAAGAATGCCCCTGGTTTCATACGGTTTTCCCTGGACGATCCTGGCCATGCCCTTGATCTGGCGGAGTTCCTGTTCGAGTCGGAGCTGGGTGGTTGCCAGGTTGGCAAGTGTTTTCCGGACCTGGGCTGAGGTCTCTGCGCGGGCATCAATGAATTCCTGGATTTCACCAAGGGTTGCGTCAAAATAGGTGGCAATCCTGGCCTCCTCGGTGGCCGTGGTTTCCAGGTCATGTTTGGACGGTGTGTCCTGGGCAAGGGCGTATCCGGGGATACGCCCTGCAATGGCCAGCAGAGTCAGGAAAAGGGCTGTCAGCCAGAATCGAAAACCGGGACGTTGAAGGGAGTGCATGGTCTGGTCCTGTTGGCGGGTGAAGGTAAAACGCATGAAACATCAAGGTTGATCGACACATGGCCGGGACTGTTTGCTGAACATGATCCGGTGTCGGGGTGCGGGCATCCCCCGGATGCCCCGGGACAAAAGGGATAGTCCTCAGGGATATGGTGTCTGTACCCCCTGTCATGTCAGGATTCCTGATGCCTGAAAAGGGTTGCTCTGCCCCCGGGCGTCTGCTCCTGATCCGTTTATGCTGTCGGTCTGCCTGCTGTGGAGTCTTTGTCTGACACGGCCTGAGTCTCTTTGGGCTCGGGCCGCGTCTGTTTGCGGCGACGTCTTCGGGGGCGGTTCATGTCCGCCAATTCTGCCAGTTCGGCCAATCTTTCGTCAACGGCCTCGTAAAGGGAGCCCTTGGAAAAGCCCCCGTGCTTGAGGCGTCTGCCGGGTTTGACGCCCGTCAGGATTTCCATGGCCTCTTCAATGGTCCTGACCGCGTAGATGTGAAACATGCCCTGTTCCACGGCCTTGACCACCTCGTCCCCGAGCATGAGCTGGGGCTTGTTGTCCCAGGGAATGAGCACGCCCTGGTCGCCGGTAAGGCCCCGACGTTTGCAGACATTGAAAAAGCCTTCGATCTTGCGGGTAACCTCGCCCACGGCCAGGATGGCCCCTGATTGGGAAATGGCCCCGGTAAAGGCCAAGTTGAGTCGGATGGGCACATTGGCCAGAGCAGAGAGCAGGGCTGCCAGTTCCGCGCCCGAGGCCGAATCCCCGTCCACATGGGCGTAGCTCTGTTCAAAACACAGGCTTCCGGTGAGCACCAGGGGCTTGTCCTGGGCAAAGAGATCCAGAAGATAGCTTTTGAGGATCATCATCCCCTTGGTGTGAATGGGGCCACCCAGTTCGGCTTCTCGTTCCAGATCCAGGATGCCGCCGTGACCGACACCCACGGTACACGAAATCTCGTGGGGCAGACCCAGGACATAGTCGCCTATCTGGCTCACGGACAATCCATTGGCCCGTCCGACTTCCTCCCCCTGGGTACGCACCTTGATCACGGTCCGGTCGTACTCGTGCAGGAACTCCTCTTCATACAGATTGAGCCGGTACTCGCCCGCCCTGAGGGTTTCGTTGACCAGGTCCACGGTGACCGTGGATTGGGAACGCATTGTACGCAGGGCATCGGCCTCGATCATGATTTCCCGCATGCGGGAAAAGAGCAGGGACAACCGTTCCTGATCCTGGGCCAGTCGCGACGAGTGATCCACAAGCCGGGCCAGGGCCTCCTTGGTAAAGGGGTGCAATCCGTTTTCCGTGATAATGTGACGCAATGCACCCACATAGGCGGCCACGGTCTCGGGGGTCCGGAATACGGTTTCCTGGATATGGGCCTTGATCTTGAAATATTTTCTGAACCGTTCCTCCTGCTCCAGGAGCATTTCGTACATCTCGTCATCACCGATGAGAACGATCTTCAGGTCCATGGGGATGGGTTCGGGCTCAATGGTTTTGGTCCGGATGAGATCATAGTGGTCAGTGGGGTCTTCCACGCGCAAACGGGCCGACCTGAGACAGCGCAACAGCCCTTCCCAGGCCACGGGATGGGCCAGAAGATCATTGACATACAAAATCAGATACCCCCCATTGGCCCGATGGATGCTGCCCGCCTTGATGAGCGTGTAGTCCGTGTAGTAGGTTCCCCATTCGGTTTCCCGTTCGATACAGCCGAGAAGATTGAAAAATCCCGGGTTGGTCTCGAAAATGACAGGTGCACCCTGCTGATCCCCGTTGTCCACAAACAGGTTGATGTCGTAGCGTTGAAAAAAGTTGGCCATGTCCGGGGGAAAATCCTGGGTTCCTTCGGGCGAGCCGGGTTTTTCCCGTTCCCGGAATTTGTCCAGATGTTCCTCGATATCCCTGATCAGATCCTTGAGATACGTAGTGACTTCTCCGTTGGCGGCAAACTCCCTTGCCAGCTCCTCCAGATCGCTTGTAGCCACTGACCGGGCCACTTCCCGTTCCAGTTCCCGTTCCTGATCCCTGAAGACTTGTTCTTCCTTGTTGATCTGTCTGGAAAGATCTATGACCTCGTCCATGATGGCGGAACTCTGCTGCTTGAGATCCTGGCGCAGGGTACGGTCCAGACGTTCGTATTCGTCGGGGGCAAGTACCTTGCCTTCCACCAGGGGGTACAGGGACAAGGAGCCGTCTTCGTCGGCATGGAGGCTGAAGCCCCTGGCATTGGCCCGGGCTTCCATGGTTTCGAGAAGTTTGTCCCTCTTGAGATTGTAGGCATTGATGAGGGCGTCATGCCTTGTGACATAGGATTCGTGTTCATATCGGGCAGGAAGGTCGTGGCGAATGTTCCGGATCGCCTTGGCGAGCTCCTGCTTGAGTTTTCTCCCCTGGCCTGGGTCCAGGGCGATGACCCGGGGGCGATCCGGATCCTTGAAATTAAAGGTATATATCCAGTCCGAAGGGACGGGTTCTTGTGCGGCCAGGGGGGCGAGAAAATTTTTCACCAGATAACTGCGTCCCAGTCCCGGTTCTCCGGCAAGATAGATGTTGTATTCAACGGTTCTGATGTTGAGTGCGAGCTTGAGGGCCTGCAGGGCGCGGGGTTGGAAGGGACGCAGCCCCTCGGGCCTTGGGGCGCGTGCGGGCACCTTGCGCGGATTGAGTCGGGTTGTGAGCTGGTTGGCCTTGAGTCGGCAGGTTCGTTTTGACATGCGTTTTCCAGATGATGAGGTCCCCGAAGATTGCTTGACAGGACGCCTTTTCGGGGGAAAAAAGGCCGTCGCAAAAAGAGCTTGCCGGACCAGAGCCCGTGCGAAGCTCGTTGGCTTATAAGGAGTGCCCCGACGGGAAGCAAGCTTCGGTCGTTGGGCCGGGGCGGCAGAAAATCCCGTTTGTTCGGGGCCGGGAAGGGCTGTGTCACCCGGGACAGCAGGAAAAAAAGGATAAAAAACACGATTCATGCGTTGACTTGGCCAAGGTCTCTGTGGTAGCTCTGCGCATCTTGTGAATGTTTGCGCGATCTCCGTGCAGACCAGTCTTTTTGGGAACCCCCGAGTGAAAACCATGTTCTTTCAAAAGAAGAATAGGAAAGATCGAAACTATTTCGCGACGCTGGGCAACATGAGCGTTGTCGGGATCAATCTTGTGACCTGCACCTTTGTCGGGCTGGCCATGGGGTATTTTCTGGACAAATGGCTCGGAACCAAACCCTGGTGTCTGCTCATCTTTCTGGTTTTCGGAATCGCCGCAGGGTTCAAGAATATGTATCTGGAAGTCAAGAAGCTTCAGGAACAGGATGGGGGCAGGGGTACACATGGCAACAACGGCCATTGATCGTTACCTTTTCAGGCACGGTTTCAGGAATGAAGAAGTGCGCTGGCTTGTTCGCAACCAGATTGTTCTGACGCTGGTCCTGCTGGTCCTTCTGCCTGCCGGCCTGCTGGTTGCCTGGCCCCTTGATGTTGTTGCCGGCGGGTTGATCGGAACCCTGAATTTTTATGCTCTGGCCAAGGTGATTCAGGGGTTGATCTTTCTTCATCAGGGGTCAGTGTCTCTCTTGCTGTTCGGCTTTTACACCCGTCTTGGCTTGACCGGTGTGGCATTGTACGTACTTATCGTCTGGTGCGGGGCCTCGGTGGTGGCGTTGCTGGCGGGCCTGTCACTGGTGTTGGTCAATATCTTGATGTATGGCGCGAAATATTTCGTAGGGCAAAAATTGAAGGAGGCTTAGGACGATGGCGGCTAATCTGCACCCGATCTTTCTCGTGGAAGAAGCGGTCAAACTTGTTGCACCCTTTCTCGTGGATGCACACGGGCACTTGTTGATCCCCAACAATGTTCTGTATGCGTGGACAATCATGGCCGGGCTTTTTATTGTCGGCTGGATGGCCAGCAAGAAAATTTCAATGGTTCCCGGCGGATTTCAGAACTTCTTCGAGTTTTTGATCGGATCCCTGGAAGATTTTGTCGTGGCCAACATGGGTGAGAACGGCCGGAAGGTGTTTCCGGTGTTGTGTACCCTGTTCATCTTCATCCTGTGCAGCAACCTCTTTGGCATGCTTCCCGGCGGTGATGCCCCCACGGCCAACGTGAACACCAACGCGGCCATGGCCGTATTTGTCTTCCTGTACTACAATTTCTGGGGCTTCAAGCTGCACGGGCTCAAGTACATCAAGCACTTCATGGGCCCCTTCTGGTGGCTGGCTCCGCTGATGTTCCCCATTGAGATCATCAGTCACTTTGCCCGTCCTCTTTCGCTGACCCTCAGGCTTTTCGGAAATATCATGGGTGAAGACATCGTCTTGGCCTTGCTCTTCATCCTGGCTCCGGTGGTCTCCACTCTGCCCATGTGTTTCCTGTTCCTCTTGGCCGACTGCATCCAGGCATTTGTCTTCTTCATGCTCAGCCTGGTCTATCTGCAGGGTGCCTTTTCCGAAGCCCACTAATATCGGGGAAATGGTCGTTCGACCACAACTATATAACATCGTTTGGAGGAAAGTATCATGCGTAAAGGTCTTATGGTTGTTCTGAGCACAATTGCCATGGTTGCAGTCGCTGGTGCCGCTTTTGCCGCTGAAGCCGCTCCTTCCGTTATCTCCATGACTTCTCTGGCCACTGCTCTTGGTATGGCTCTTGCCGCTGCCGGTTGTGGTATTGGTCAGGGCCTTGGTCTCAAGGCTGCCTGTGAAGGTACCGCCCGTAATCCCGAAGCTTCCGGTAAGATCACCGTCACCATGCTCGTTGGTCTGGCCATGATCGAATCTCTGGCCATCTACGCTCTGGTTGTCAATCTGATCCTGCTCTTTGCCAATCCTTTCATTGGCTAGACTGATCGCTTGTTTTCCGGAAAGGGAGGCTTTTCGCGAGCCTCCCTTTCATGTCTTGGTGTTTGTTCAAAATTTCACGTAATACGTAGATAGCAGGTACATTCGGTGAAGAGCACACGCATACCACGAGCTACCATCCAGCGTTTGGCCGCCTATGTCCAGATCCTGGAGACCTTGAGCCAGGAAGGGGAAAAGGTTATTTCTTCCGAGGGACTGGCAAGGGCTTGCGGAGTCAATCCTTCACAGATCCGCAAGGATCTTGCCTATTTTGGCGAATTTGGAGTCCGTGGTGTCGGATACTATGTCCAGGATCTGCTCACGGCCATCAAACAGTCCCTGGGGATTGACCGGATCTGGAATGTGGCTCTCGTGGGGGTTGGCAACCTTGGCAGGGCCCTGTTGCGGCACAAGATTCTGCGCAAACGCGGGTTCATGGTCGTGGGGGCCTTTGATTGTGATCCGTTCAAGATCGGTGAAGAAATCGCAGGGCTTGAAGTGTACAGCTCCAAGCGGTTGCAGGAGCTTGCCCAGGAGCTCAACGTTGAAATCGGGGTCATCACCACGCCGCCCAAGCGGGCCCAGCGGGCTGCCAATTATCTGGTTGAAGCGGGCGTCAAGGGGATCGTGAATTTTGCTCCGGTACGCATTGATGTGCCGGAAAATGTTGCCGTGGAATATGTTGATTTTATCCACCATCTGTTTTCCGTGGCCTTCAATATCTCCCTGAATCTTTCCAAAGGCCTTTTCTAGCGGTTCAACAACATTTCCTTTTTCCCGATACAATGCCAGGACGCTTTGCAGGCAGGCGCATTTTTGCGCTTGCTATTTTTGTTTTTGAGTGCTAGCCAATCCGTTTCCTAGAATAACGGAGGTAGACATGAAAGAAAAAATTCATCCCAAGACGTATAATACAAAGGTACGCTGCCATTGCGGCTTTGAATTCGACACCCAGTCTACTGTGGGTGAAACCATTGAAGTTGAAATCTGTTCCCATTGCCATCCCTTTTTCACCGGCGAGCAGAAGTTCATTGATACGGCTGGCCGTATCGACAGATTCCGCAAGAAATATGCAAAGTTTGTCAAAGAAGGTAACAAGTAGGTGATTTTTCTGGCCTTGCGCAGTGCATGCAAGCCTGCAGTGGGGAAGGTCAATGATTAACACGTTGGCAGTATGGCAAGTCCAGGGATTCCCTTTGAAAGGACCCTGGACTTGCTGTCTGGATACGATGCAGGATGAACCATGTTCGGAAAGCTTGAAGACATAGAACGGAAATTCAGGGAAATCGAGCGGGAACTCAGCTCGCCTGAAGTGTTCAACGACAAGGAACGGTATGCCAAGCTGACCAAGCGACATGCCGAACTTTCCGAAATCGTGGCCGTGTTCGAGGAGTACAAATCCATCCACACGCAGCTTGCTGAAAATGACGAGATGCTCAAGGATGCCGACCCCGAAATCAGAGAGCTGGCCGCCATGGAGCGCAGCGAGCTGGAAGAACAGATACAGGCACTGGACGCAAAGCTTCAGGTTTTGCTCACTCCCAAGGACCCCCTGGATTCCAAGAATATCATCCTTGAAATCCGGGCCGGTACCGGTGGCGAGGAAGCGGCCCTGTTTGCCGCGGATCTGTTCCGGATGTACAACCGGTACGCGGAAATCATGGGTTGGAAGGTGGAACTCATGGACGCCAACGAGACCGGTACAGGCGGGTTCAAGGAGGTTGTTGCCTCCATCACGGGCAAACAGGTTTACAGTCGCCTCAAGTTTGAATCAGGAACCCATCGGGTGCAGCGGGTGCCGGCCACGGAATCCCAGGGACGTGTGCATACCTCGGCCGTGACTGTTGCGGTTCTTCCCGAAGCCGAAGAAGTGGAAGTGAATATCCGTCAGGAAGATCTGCGCATTGATGTGTACCGGGCGTCGGGTCCGGGTGGTCAGTGTGTCAACACCACGGATTCGGCTGTGCGCATCACGCACATTCCCACGGGACTGGTGGTGACCTGCCAGGATCAGAAATCCCAGATCAAGAACAAGGCCAAGGCCATGACCGTGCTGCGTGCCCGGCTTTTCCAGAAAGCCCAGGACGAGCAGCAAAGCGAGTACAATGCCCAGCGCAAATCCCAAGTGGGTAGTGGCGACCGTTCCGAACGCATCCGGACCTACAATTTTCCCCAAGGCCGGGTTACGGATCATCGCATCAACCTGACCCTGTACAATCTTGACCATGTCATGCAGGGGCATCTTGATGATGTTGTCGAACCCCTGATCCGGCACCACCAAACCCAAGCCATGCAGCAGGACGTTCAGCCGTAGCCGGGATATGCCCCACGTTCTGGAAATCCTCCGTCAGGCCGAAGCCCTGCTTGCCCACCACGCAGTCGATAGTCCGCGTCTTTCAGCCCAGATCCTTCTTGCCAAGGTTCTGGGCCTTTCACGTTTGGACCTTATGCTTGAGCCTTTGCAAGAGGTCAGTTCCCTCCAGCGCAAGGTTTTTGACCGTCTGGTGACCAGACGGTCCCGTGGAGAACCTGTTGCCTATCTCGTGGGGCACAAGGAATTCTATGGGCTTGATTTCATGGTCGATCACCGGGTGCTCATTCCCCGGCCGGAAACAGAAGAGCTGGTGGAGCATCTTCACACGACCCTTGATCCTGATGCCGCTTTTGTTTTTGCCGACGTGGGCACGGGGAGCGGGGCCCTTGCCGTGACCCTGGCGCACCTTTTTCCTCGTGCCCGGGGTGTTGCCGTGGATATTGATGCAGGAGCCCTTGACGTGGCCCGTCACAATGCCCGGAAACACGGTGTTCTTGAAAGACTCATGATGGTACGTGGTGACCTGGCAACATCTCTGCTTCCCTTGTCTCTGGATCTTGTGGTCACCAACCCCCCGTATGTCAGTGATGCGGAATATGCCGATCTCAGTCGCGAAGTTGCGGAGTTCGAGCCCCAAAAGGCCCTTGTGGCTGGCCCGGACGGCATGGATTGCCTGCGTCGTATCGAGGCCCAGGCGCGAACCGTTCTCAAGCCACAAGGGAGCTTGTGGGCGGAAATGGGATGGAAACAGGGCGGGTTGGTCAGCAGACTTTTTGGCAACTGGGCTGAGTGCACCGTGTACAAGGATCTGGGAGGCAGGGATCGGTTCGTGCACGCGATCCTCTAAAGGAGGTGCTGCAGCCATGGCCTCATGCCATGGATACCAGGATGTCGGCCAGCGTGGCGGCATTGATGGCTGCCCCCTTGTCCGGGTTCACCAGCTGGGTGGACAGAATGTGCAGGGGCAGGTTGTGCAGCAAGGCTAGGTCAAGCCCGCCAGGATAGACCCGGGGATCCGAATGGACAAGCACAAAGTCCAACACATCCTTGGGGGTGATGGTGGCGGGATCGTCCTGACACAAATAACGGATCAGGGTGCGAACCTGATCGGCCACACTCATGCCCAGGCATTCAGGATCTGTCCCGGTGCTGGGGATATATACCTTGGGGCAGGTGGCTGCACCAATGGCCCTGCCCACGCCCTGGGGAAGAAGATTGGCCACCAGGCTGGTATAGAAGCTGCCCATGGGAAAACAGATCAAATCGGCCGTTTGGATCAAATCGCTCACCCGGTCTGAAAGGGAGCAGGTCACCCTGTCGGGATGATCCAGGCTTGAACAGAAAAAAATATCGGCAATGGGGCTGGCAATGGGGGGGACTTCCTTACCGGTGAGGGCATGCTGTCCCAGGACGAGTGAGCCATCGGCAAGGCGGGCACCAAGATGCAGGTTGGCGTCAACAATGGTCGTGACATGGCCCCGCACCTTGATGAGGTTGGAAACCACGAACAAAATGGACTCGAGATCCCGGTCATTGGCAAGAAACCCGCCCGTAAGCACAAGATTGCCGATATTGGCGCCCCGCAGATCGAAAAAACGATCCATATTGTCGTAAAAGCGGCGGATATAGCGCCGGATAATGGTTTGCATGGGGCGCGGTATGATCCGGACCATGGGATGATCTCCGAAGATCATCTTATGGATTTCGCGCTCAAGTGCTCCCTGGGAGCTGTTTTTGGGCAGTCGGTGGGAGAACAGTGCCCTGATCTGGGGATTGCCACGCATGGACCGATCGGCCAGGGCCATGAGCCGGCTGCGGATGTCGCCGATGGCGGGCATGTCGAATTCTTTGCGCAGCACAGCCGAGCTCCCGCCCGAGTCGAACGGGGTGATGAGGTGAATGGAATTGTGGGTGTAGGTGACAAGCTCCCGGCAAAGGCCCTGCAAGGCAGATCCGCCTGAAAAAAAGAGGATTTTCGGGCCAATATCCGGGGTTCGCGCATACCGTTCCAACACGGTTGGATCGGGCAGATTGCGTCGTTGTGTGAATTCGGCCTGCATGGGATGAACATCACTCCTGATCTTCAGCCTGGTCTTCAAGCTGGCGCCAGTACTTGCACCCCTTTTCCGGGCAGGCGAGATGAAGCCCCCGCGATTTGGTTGTCTTGCGAACAAGGATCTTGGATCCGCAATCCGGACAGGTCTCGGCTACGGGCCAGTCCCAGACGGCATAGTCGCACTTGGGATACTGGTTGCAGGCGTAAAAGACCTTGCCCCTGCGAGAGCTTTTTTCCACCAGCTCGCCGTTGCAATCCTCTCTGGGGCAGGGAACACCCGTGGAAAAAGATTGGGTGTACCGGCAGTCGGGGTACTTGCTGCAGGCAATGAACCTGCTTCCTGTGCGGGCCTTCTTGAGGATGAGATCGCCGCCGCACTGGGGGCATGTGCCCATTTTTTTGCCGGCGTCCTTGTCGGTTTCAATGTGGATGGTTCCCTTTTCGTCTCGGGAATAATTGCTGGTGAAATTGCAGGAAGGATAGGCGGAACAGGCCAGAAAGGGACCGTTTTTGCCGAATTTGATGACCAGGGGTTTGGCGCATTTGGGACAGGGAATATCGGTTTCCAGTCCCGCCTTGATGGCAGCCATTTCCTTGGTGGCCTTGTCCAGGGTGGGGTAGAAATCTTTGGCAAAGTCCTTAAGCAGGGCCACCCAGTCCCGACCGCCTTCAGCCACTTTGTCCAGGTCCTCTTCCATGTGGGCGGTAAAGTCCACGTCCATGAGCTGGGCAAAATGGGTGACCAGAAGGTCGCTGACCACCGTGCCCAGGTCCGTGGGCACGAAATGGCCCTGGCTTACGGCCACGTATTCCCGGTCCTTGAGGGTGGAAATGATGGTCGCGTAGGTGGATGGGCGGCCAATACCCAGCTTTTCCAGATTGCGCACCAGCGATGCCTCGGAAAACCGCGGCGGGGGCTGGGTGAACTTCTGCTCCTTGTTCAGCTTGCGCATGGTAAGGGCCATGCCCTGTTCCAGGCGGGGAAGTTCGATGTTGGCGGCTGCTGTTGTTTCGCTGGCAGGCTTGTGCATGATCTTGAGAAACCCGGGAAAGATGAGCCGTTCGCCCTTGGTTCTCCACAAGGTGTCCCCTGCCTTGACCGTGACCGTGGTGTCCCAGAATCGGGCGGCAGCCATCTGGGACGCCATGAACCGCTCCCAGATGAGGCTGTACAACCGGGCCTGCTCCCTGGAGACAAAATGCTCCACCTCCTGGGGCGTGAGCAGGGGATCAACGGGCCGGATGGCCTCATGGGCGTCCTGGGCGCTGCCCTTGGTCTTGAACCTTCGGGGCTTGTCGGGATAATATTCCGGGCCAAGGGTTTGGGTGATCCATGACTTGGCCGTTTCCATGGCCTCGTCGGAAATGCGCACGGAGTCGGTACGCATGTAGGTGATAAGGGCCGTGGTTCCCCGGTCCCCCAGGTCTACCCCTTCGTAGAGCTTCTGGGCGACCATCATGGTTCGTTTGGCGGAAAAACCCAAGCGGTTGCTGGCCTCCTGCTGCAGGGTGGAAGTGATGAAGGGGGGGCGGGGCTGGCGCTTGCGTTCCTTTTCAACGACCTTGTGGACGCTGAAATCAGCCTGGGCAATGGCTTGCTCAAGCGCCTGCGCCTGTTGGGCCGACCCGATTTGGGGGGTGGCTCCGTCGACTTTCCACAGCTGGCATTCAAAAGGCGGTGGTGTGGGTCCTTCGAGAAGCACGGAAAAAACCCAGAATTCCTCGGGCTTAAAAGCCTGGCGTTCCTTTTCTCGATCTACAATGAGCCTGAGGGCCACGGACTGGACCCGGCCGGCAGAGATGCCCCGCTTGACCTTTTTCCAGAGCAGGGGAGATATCTTGTACCCCACGATGCGATCGAGTATACGTCGGGCCTGCTGGGAGTCGAAAAGGTGTTTGTTCAGCTCGGAGGAGGAGGCCAGGGCCTGTTTCACGGCCCGGGCAGTGATCTCGTTGAAGCTGATTCTTTTTAGATTGCTGTTCTGCTTTTTGATGACCTCGGCAATGTGCCAGGCAATGGCCTCACCTTCGCGATCCGGGTCCGGGGCGAGATACACGGTTTCCGCCTTTTTGGCCGCGGCCCGCAATGTGCTGACCACCTTTTTCTTGCTCGGGATAATCTGATAATCCGGCGCAAAATCGTGTTCCTCGTCCACTCCGAGAACCTTGGTCGGCAGGTCGCGGATGTGTCCCACAGAGGCTTCTACAGCATAACCCTTGCCCAAAAACTTTTTGATCGTCTTCACCTTTGCAGGTGACTCGACTATGATTAAATCTTTTCCCATAATGGGGGGCGTATAGCTATGGACCAGCGCGAGGGCAAGGAAAAATTCCCGGCAGGGGGTTGCCTTGCTACCGCGCAGATCCCCATGGCAGCGGTATGACCGTTCGGCCGTGACCCCACAACCCAAGGACAGTGTGCATGGAACAGAATCAACAACCGTTCAAATCAGGTGTCGTTGCCCTGATCGGCCCCCCCAATGCGGGCAAATCGACCCTGCTCAATACCATCATCGGCGAGAAGGTGGCCATTGTCAGCCCCAAGCCCCAGACCACGAGAAACCAGATAAGCGGCATCCATACCCGGGATGACGCCCAGATCGTGTTTCTGGATACCCCGGGCATCCACCGGAGCCGGTTGCGGCTGAACCGGTGCATGGTCGATGCGGCCTGGAAGGCCCTTTATGGGGCCGACATGGTCATCCTCATGCTTGATGGCTGGCGTTATGCCACGCGACCCGAACAATGGGACAGGGATCTGGCTTCCGTGGCCACAAATCTGGCCAAGTCCGGCCTTCCTCTGTTCGTGGTTCTGAACAAGATCGACAAGATCTCTTCCAAGGAAAAGATTTTTTCCTTGCTGGCCCGGTGCCAGGAGCAGTGGCCGGGCACGGATGTCTTTCCTGTATCCGCGGTCAAGGGAACCAATGTGGATCGGCTGATGGACATGATTGTGGCAACCCTTCCCCAGGGCATGCCCTTGTATGACAAGGATCAGCTTTCCACCCTTCCCCTGCGGTTCATGGTTACGGAAATCATCCGGGAAAAACTGTTTCTGACCCTGCAGGAGGAACTGCCCTATAATGTTGCCGTGGACATTGATGCGTGGGAACAGGATCCGGAAACGGGATTGCTCACCATTGTGGCAACCATTTATGTTTCCAAGGCCGGTTACAAGGGCATGATCATCGGCAAGGGCGGGCGCACCCTGAAAAGAATCGGGTCCATGGCCCGGCCCGAGATTGTTGAGCTTGTGGGCTCCAAGGTTTTTCTGGAGCTCTGGGTCAAGGTGAAATCGCGGTGGACCGAAGATCGTCAGTTTCTGACCGGATTGGGATTGGGATAGTTCCTTAGGTTTGGTTTGATTCTTGCTTTTGAGGTCTTCGGGAATGTCAATAATTTAACATGCAGAGCGGTTCATGGATCTTGCAACAATAATTGGGATCTTGCTGGCCTTTGGTCTTGTCCTGGGCGCCATTGGCAAAAGCATTCTCCTTTTTTTCAACATCCCTTCACTGCTCATCGTGGTTGGAGGAACTATTGGTGCCACCCTGATCAACTATCCTCTGGGCCATGTCCTTGGGGTGATGGGGGTGATCAAGAATACGATATTCAGCAAACTTGAATCCCCGGCCGAAATCATCGAGCAGTTCATGGATTACGCCAAGCGTGCCCGCAGAGAAGGCATCCTTTCTCTGGAACCGGTGATCAAGGAGATTGATGACGAGTATCTCAAAAAGGGACTTCAGCTCACGGTGGATGGTTTGGAGCCGGAGATCATCCGGGACATATTGGAAACGGAAATCGCCTACCTGGAAGAACGCCATGGCAACGGCGCTGAAGTGGTCTCGGTCATGGGGGCCTTTGCCCCGGCTCTGGGCATGATTGGCACGGTCATCGGCCTCATTCTCATGCTCCAGACCATGAACGATCCAAGCACCATAGGGCCTTCCATGGCCGTTGCCCTGATCACCACGTTTTACGGGGCTGTCCTCTCGAATTTGGTGTTCAACCCCCTGGCCGGGAAATTGAGGCTGCGGAGCAAGGAAGAAGTCCTGATTCGTGAAATGATCCTCGAGGGTGTCTTGTCCATTTCTAAAGGTGAAAATCCCAGGATAATTCAAGAAAAGCTCAATAGTTACCTGCCTCCCAAGAGCCGTACCATCAACGAGTGACGGGTTGGCAACCATCGACCGAATATCAAAACGGGAGCCAAGGCGACCTTTGCATGGGCAGAAAACGTACTACCACTCAGTCGGATGACGGATCCCCCGCATGGTTGATCACCTTTTCGGATCTGATGACCCTGCTGCTGACCTTTTTTGTGTTGTTGCTCAGCTTGGCCTCACTCATGGATGAACGTAAGACCAAGACATCAATCGGTTCCATCATGGGCTCTTTTGGCCCGAGCGCGGGTAGTGTGCAACCCTTGACCACCAAGGCGGCCGGTTCCGTCAAGGAGTCCGGTCCGCTGGAAAATTTACCTGCCGAAGATCTGGAGCCGTTGCGCGAGCTGATCTGGGAGGATGACGGCCAGGATTTTGATTTCCAGTCCAATCGGTTCATCCAGGTTTTTTCCGTTGATACCGAAGTGCTTTTTGATCCGGGCAGCAGCAATCTTTCGTCCAGAGGGCTGGAAATCCTTGGGCGGATAGTGCCGGTTGTGCGTAAGGTGAAATATCCGCTGCTTATAACAGGACACACGGCATCGCTGCGATCAGAACTCTCCTCGGCGTATGTGGCTGGCCAAAGCGACAAGGGCGTTGACCTTTCGTGGAATCTTTCGTTGCAGCGGGTTTTAAATGTGTACCGAACCCTTGTTGCCCGTGGTATCCAGCCTGAAAAACTTCGCATGGAAGCCTTTGGCAGGTTCAGGCCCCGAGCGACCAACACCACACCCGAGGGCCGACGGGCCAACAGACGGGTTGAGTTTGTCCTGGATCGCCGCAATACTGACTGGAGCCATGAGATGGCCCGCAAGGCCGGTAGTGACGGTCAGCACCAGGAGGGTCGGTTCATGTATAATGATTTCATCTTTACCTTCAACGCAACGCAAGCCAAATGAGTGTGATTGACAGGCGGTTCGCTGGTTGTTGTCGGCACCTTAGGGAACAGTAATGGCGAGGAAAAGGGAACGGGGAGTCTCCACGGGAGGCAGCGGCGGTGGATGGTTGGTCACTTTTTCGGATCTGATGACCCTGCTGCTGACCTTTTTTGTGCTCCTTTTGTCCATGTCGTCCATGGACAAGACCGTTATCATGGAGGTGGCCTCCTTTTTTAAGCGCAATGTGAGTTCGTTGACCGAGCCCGGGGCTGGTCGGATCGAATCCCGGTACGAGATCCTGCGCAAACTTTTGGAAGATCCCCTCGACGCCATCAACAAGCCCGACCGCATCAAGGATCTCCTTTTTCCCAACGAGGTCCTGCCGCCGGGTATTTCCCGCAGCACCCTGGACAACAATTTGCTGGTGCTCAATCGGCCTGAAGGCGTGGCACTTGTCTTGACGGATCGCATTTTGTTTCCTTTGGGCCAGACCACTCTTACGCCGCTAGGTGAAAGCCTGGTGCATGAAATCGGTCGGTTTTTGATGACAACCACCGCTTCGGTAAACCTGGCAGGGTATACGGATTCCATCCCGGCGAAGACGATCGACAACTACGAGATCGCGGCACGTCGGGCCATGTCAGTCTTGCGTTCCCTTGTGGGCATGGGTATGCGGGCCAAACGGTTTTCCGTGTCAGGATACGGCCCGCATTTTCCCCTTGCTGATAACGCAACCCCCGAGGGGCGTGCCCAAAACAGACGTATTGAAATTCTGATCAAGACCGGTTCATTTACCTATCTTTAGCAGGGATCTCAGGCTGGAAGCCTGTTGCTGGCATATCCGGCATGTGCATTCCCTTATACCATGAACAAGGATAGAGTCGTGGCAGATATGATAAACAAGGAAGTCGAGGCTCCAGTGAAAAAGAAATCAGGTCTTCTGAAGTGGCTGATTCTTTTATTGCTGTTGCTTGGTGTGGGTGCCGGAGGCTTTTTCGCCTACCAGCATTTTGTCGGAATGCCTGTGGGAAATCCTGCGGACCAGAGCGCTGTGCCCGATGGAAGTGATCCCGCATCCACGCAGGCGCCAGAAGAGGTCGGTTCCCAGCCTCAGCTTTTTTCCATGCCTCCCTTTGTTGTAAATTTGGCGGATCCGTTGGGACGACGGTATCTCAAGCTGTCCTTGGAAATAGAGGTCAAGAACAAGAGTGTTCTTGAAAAAACGGAAAAGGCCATGCCCCGGATTAAGGACGCTTTGTTGCTGTTGCTTTCCAGCAAGTCCTATTCAGATCTTGCCTCCATGGAAAACAAGATCGCCCTGAAGAATGAAATCATTTCTCGGTTGGGGCAGATCGTGGGCAACGGCAATGTGTCCAATGTCTATTTCACGGAGTTTATCATACAGTAGGTGGCAGGCCGAGCTCTTGGGGAACACCTTGTGGTGTTCCCGGAGGTGACCGGAAATGTTCGGTAGCGTGTGAGTGCTTGTGCACCCTTGTCATCTCGTTATGAAAAAGCCGGCCAGCACCTTTTTGATGATTCGTCCCAAAGCCTTGTGAGGCGGTATGAACAAGATTCTGAACCAGGATGAAGTCGATGCCCTGTTGCGGGGGTTATCAGGCGGTGAAATAGAAGTTGATGACGACATTGCTGTGGATGAAGGGGACATCGTCGCCTTTGACCTGGCCAACCAGGATCGCATCATTCGTGGGCGCATGCCGGTTCTGGAGATCATCAATGATCGCTTTTCGCGTTTGGCTTCCAACGCATTGGCCAATTCCGTACGCAAGCGGGTTGACGTGAATCCCGTGTCTATTGACATGTCCAAGTTCGGGGACTTTATGCGGTCACTGCCCGTGCCCACCAGCATCAATATTTTCAAAATTGAGCCCCTGCGGGGAAACGCCATTTTGATTGTGGATACCAGACTGGTTTTTGCCCTGGTGGAAAATTTTTTCGGGGGCGCGGGTTCGCAGCCAAAGGTGGAAGGGCGAGATTTCACCCCTATTGAACAGCGCATCATTGACACTGTGGTCAAGGTTATGCTGACCAACCTGGAGGATTCCTGGCGCCCAGTGCATGAAGTGAATATTGAGCTGGTACGATCGGAGATCAATCCTCAATTCGCAACTATTGTCCCCCCCAGTGATGTGGTTGTTGTTATTTCTTTTGAAGTGGAATTGGAAAATTCCATTGGGTCCATGCTCATTGCCCTGCCCTATGCGACCATCGAACCCATTCGGGCCAAATTATACGCTGCTTTTCAGTCGGAACGACTTGAGGTCGATCACGCATGGATTTCAAGGTTCAAAGACCGGCTCATGGAAACTCCGGTGACCATGGATGTCACCTTGGGGACCTGCCAACTCAGTGGTCGTCAATTGCTTAACCTGGATGTGGGGGACATTATCCTTCTGGATGCGGATGAAGATGATTTGCTCAAGGCAGAGATTCAGGGGGTGCTCAAGTTTTATGGAAGACCGGGAGTGGTCAAAGGTAACAAGGCCTTTCAGATTTTCAAGGAAGAGGAAACCCATTTTTAGGGGCAACCTGACGAATTGCACAGGAGTGGGGTTGTCTTCGAAAGACTGTGTAGATCCCTGTGAACTCATGACGTGCCGGACAAGGTATGGGCGTGGACCAGTCGCTGAGATGGTTCATCCAAGGAGAAAATATGGCGGATAAGGACAATCAGGACAAACTTGCTGAAGAATGGGCAAAGGCATTGGAAAAGGATGGCGACGCAGAAAGTGGTCAGGATGAGGAGGCCCTGGCCGCACAGTGGTCGGCAGCTCTCAAAGAGGATCCGAGTGCGGATAAACCCAAGGCTGAGAAGGATGATTTGGCTGATGAGTGGGCCGCGGCCCTGGCCCAGGAAGAACATGACAAGCTCACCCAGGAGCGGGGTAGGGAAGGCATGAGCCGACAGGGACATGACTATGAATTCAAAAATTTGACAGCTGACGCCAAGGTAAACCAAGGGGAAAAGACCAAACGGGACCTAGATTTCATCCTGGATATTCCTCTCAACGTCAGTGCTCAGCTCGGAAGCACCCAGCTTCTGATCAACGAGCTGCTCCAGCTTGGTCAGGGTTCGGTCATCGAGCTGAACAAACTGGCCGGGGAGCCCCTGGAGATCCTGGTCAACGGGAAGTTGGTGGCCAGGGGTGAAGCCGTGGTCATCAATGAAAAATTCGGGGTCCGTCTCACCGACATCATCAGCCCCATTGAACGGGTGAAACAACTTGCCTAACGCGACCTCCTTTTCCGGATCGTCCTCGTACATGGGGGATTTTCTGCACATGCTGGGCTGGTTGTGCGTCATCCTGGCCCTTGTGTTCGTGGTCCTGTATCTCCTCAAGCGCTTTGGTCCTCAGGCCGGATTGTCCATGGGGGGAGGCAAAAGTGTGAAGATCCTCGGCCAGGTCAGTCTGGGCCCCAAGAAACATCTTGTCGTGGTCCGCTTCTTGAATAAAATTCTCGTGCTCGGCGTTACCGACACCCAGATCAACCTTGTCACGGAGATGACCACGGATGAGAGTACCTCTTTTGAAGATGTTTTGGACGCGACAACCCGAGGGAACAAAACTTCTCGTCCTGGCTAGTTGTCTGCTCTTCCTGCTTCCTGCTGTGGCGTGGGCGGCTGATCCGTCCATGCCGACCCTTTCCCTGACCCTTTCAGGAGACCAGACCTCGCCGGAAAAGGTTTCGGTCCTTCTGGAGATCCTGGCCCTTTTCACGGTCCTGGCCATGGCGCCGGGAATCGTGTTGACCATGACCTCCTTCACGCGGATCATCATTGTCTTTCACTTTCTGCGGCAGGCCATGGGCACCCAGCAGATGCCCCCCAACCAGGTGCTGGCCGGACTGGCCATTTTCATCACCGTGGCCATCATGACCCCTGTGGGGTCTCAGATCAACCAGAACGCCCTGCAGCCCTATCTGGAAGAGGAGATCGGCTACAAGGAGGCCCTTTCCCGGGCCGAAAAGCCCTTGCGCGCCTTTTTGTTCAAGCATACCCGGGAAAAGGATCTTTCCATCTTCTATTCCATCTCCGGACTGGAGCGTCCCCGGACCAAGGAGGACGTGCAGACCAAGATTCTCATTCCCGCCTATGTCATCAGTGAACTCAAGACGGGCTTTCAGATCGGCTTTCTGCTCTATGTACCCTTTCTCATCCTGGACATGGTCGTGGCCAGTGTCCTTTTGTCCATGGGCATGATGATGCTGCCACCAGTCATGGTTTCCCTGCCGTTCAAGATTCTGCTCTTTGTCATGGTTGACGGGTGGAATCTGCTCGTGGGGTCCCTGGTCAACAGCTTCATGTGAACCATGGTCGGGCGGGATGCCCAAGGGACTCCCGTGATCCGGCCTTCAACCGTCAAGGGGTGTGTATGACTCCGGAGTTTGTGATCGGTTTTGCCAGACAGGCCATTGAGATAACCCTGGCCATTTCCATGCCCATGCTGGGGGTTGGTCTCATCGTGGGTGTGCTCATCAGCATTATCCAGGCCGCCACACAGATCCAGGAGATGACCCTCACCTTTGTACCCAAGATTCTGGCCGTATTCATCGCCCTGCTGGTGGCCTTCCCCTGGATCATGGACAAGATGATTACCTATACCCGTGATCTTTTTCTCAATTTTCCTCAATATATCAAATAGAGCCTGCCTGCTTATCCTTTTTGAGCGTGTCTGGTCCGCAAAAACTGCCCCATGATCATGGCCCCTGCCTGGGCCACGTTGAGGGAATCAAAGGTGCCGGCCATGGGAATGGTCAGCAGGTGGTCGCAGCGCTTGAGAACACCCGGTCGGATGCCCTTTTCCTCGTTGCCAAGGACCAGCACCGCTGGCAGGACAAGTCGGGCCGCAAACAGGCTGGCCGCGTCCTTGCCCAGCCCGGCTCCGTAAATGGGCACGCCCGCTCGGGCGCATGTCTCAAGGGCCCTTGACAGGTTGGTCACCTGGGCCATGGGAATCTTTTCCAGGGCCCCGGCCGAGGCCCTGGAGGCAGCCGGTCCCGGAAAGGCTGATCTGTTTTTGGGCACAATGATGCCTCCTCCTCCCAAGGCGAACAGGGTTCTGCACAGGGTTCCGAGATTGCCCGGATCCTGGACCTGGTCCAGGGCCAGGACAAGGGGAAAGGGGCTGGCCAGGGACGAGGTGATCACCTCGTCCAACGTGCAAAATCCCTTGGACATGATGCGGGCAATGACTCCCTGATGATTGCCCGGAAAGATGTGGTGCAGCTTGTCGGCGGGCAATCGCTTGAACTTGATGTGAAGGGTTCGGCAGAGATCGATGATCGCATGCAGGTCGCGTCCGGGGCGATTTTGCAAATAGATGGTCTCTATCTTTTCCGGTGCGGTGTGCAAGAGTTCCTGTACGGGTTTTCTGCCTATGATCAGATGGTGTACGTCGTCCTGGCTCATGAGATTCCTTGTTGTGTGGCAGGGCATGGATGCCGGGTCGGCCGCCCTTGCAAAAAGATGGATGAACGTGGCCCGGGCATGGATCTGATCGGCAAAAAGGCGTGTGCTACGCCTGTTGCAATTAGCCTGGCTTTACGCTAGCGGTGGACAATCCTGGTTTCCCTTGGAGGGAGAACAGTGTTGCGGCCTGGCATGTTCGCGCCGGTCAGATCCTTTTTCCCGAGGTATGTGTGCGTAATCGTATTTGTGTTCTTGTCGTCTTGTTGGTGGTTTGCACGTCCTGCGTGCCCAGGCAGCAGGCCGTGTCCCGTCTGGATGCCCCGTCCGTGGTTCAGCCCGGGGCTGATGCCGGCAATGCGACGTCCTGTCCTTCCGACGTATCCCAGGATGCATCCTCTGTCATGCTTGACGAGTCAGCGCAAGCCGATGCCGCAGCGTTGCCTGACGAGGACGAGACGGCCTTGGTTGAGGAGATTCAAGAAGGGAAAGAGCCTCCTTCTGTGGATGCGTCTACCCCGCTGACCCCCCAGGAAGAAACAGCTCTGGACACCGAGCCGGACATTCATTTTGACCTTGACCTGCGGGATACCGAGGATGTCCAGCTCTATTTCCGCTACTATACCCGCAAGCACAGGAAAACCTTTGCCCGCTGGCTCAAGCGGGCGGAGCCCTATTTGCCGTATCTGCGGGACGAATTCAAGAAGCACGGCCTTCCCCAGGATCTTATTTTTCTTCCTTTTGCCGAGAGCGGTTTCAACCCCTGGGCCTATTCCTGGGCCGGGGCTGCCGGCATGTGGCAGTTCATGCCCGCGACAGGGCGCCGGTATGGCTTGCAGGTGGATTGGTGGCTGGACGAACGGCGCAATCCCTTTCTGGCCACCCAGGCAGCCATCGGGTATCTCAAAAAACTGCACAACGACTTTAACGACTGGTACCTGGCCCTTGCCGCGTACAACGCCGGGGAAGGGACCATTGGCCGGGCCTTGCGCAAGACCGGTTGCGACAATTTTTTCGATCTGGCCAAGACCCGCAGATATCTCAAGCGCGAAACCCGTCATTATGTTCCCAAGTTCATCGCCATTCTCAAGATCGTTCGCAATCTTGAGGAACTGGGATTCGAGCCCATCAACTGGGATGCCCGCCTGGAACACGAGCAGTTGCTGGTCAAGGGCGGCACGGACCTTCTGGCCCTTGCCTCGTATACCGGCCTTTCCTGGAAGGAATTTCGCAAGCTCAATCCGGCCTTTCGCAGGCAGGTTTCTCCTCCCGGCAAGACCTGTGCGGTCTACCTGCCCCTGGAAAAAACAGCCCTGGCCCAGGAGTATCTGAGCTCGCCCGATGCCCGGCCCTATGCCGGATACAAACATTATCGCGTGCGCAAGGGCGACTCCTGGTGGCGGATCTCCCGTCGTTCGGGCGTTCCCATTAGTGTGCTCAAAAAGGTCAACGGACATCGCAACAACCTGCTTCGGCCCGGGCAGCAGATCATGATCCCCGGCAAGGGGGACCGGATTGTTACGGCTTCGGCCCTGTCCAATACCCGGGAGTTTGCCAAAAAACGGGCCAATTACACGGTCAAAAAGGGAGATACCCTTTGGGAGATTGCTAAACGGTTCGGTACGTCTTCCACGACCCTGTTGCGGGCCAACGGCCTTCGGTCGGGACGGCACCTGCGCATCGGGCAAAAATTGTACATTCCCGATGCCTCGAGTTCCTCAACCAGGCTGGCTCGACAGAACGCGGACAAGGAGTTCAAGCGGCTGGTGCGCTACCACGTTCGCAAGGGGGACAATCTCTGGGCCATTGCCCGCAGGTTCGGCGTGACAACCCGGCAGCTCTATGCCTGGAACAACCTGAACAAACGATCCATTCTTCGTCCCGGAGACCGGATCAAGGTCTATGTTGATCAATAGCTGATTGCCAAAGATGTGTTGCCAAGGCGGACCTGCAGGTCCGCCTTTTTTTATGGATTCCTTAACAACGTCTGTACCTTGTAGTACCCTTCATGCCTGTGACGGAGGAGAACATGCCGGAATTGCCGGAAGTGGAAACCATTGCCCGGGGGCTTGGGACCCTGCTCAGGGGCAGGACCATTGTCGGAGTGGAAATCCGTTATCCAGAAATCGTTCTTGGTGGTGACGGATCCTCCTGGGAACAAAGGCTGGCCACGAGAACCATTCAGGAGGTTGGCCGCAGGGGAAAGCTGCTTGTCTGCACCCTCAGTGGCGGGCTTTTTCTGGTGTTTCATCTCAAAATGACCGGGAGGGTATGGGTTGTCCCTCTGTCATACCGGGTATGCATGCATGATCATCTGGTTATCCATCTGCAGGGAGGGGAACGGGTGGTTTTCAATGATCAGCGCAAATTCGGGTATGCGGGATTGTTTACTGCCGACGAACTCGCGGCCTGGCCCTTTTACAGGGATCTGGGTCCCGAACCCCTCACGTTGACCCCTCCCGTGTTCAGAAAGATCCTTGCATCCACCAGGGCCCGGATCAAGGCGGTGCTGCTGGATCAAAAGCGTATCGCCGGGATCGGGAACATCTACGCGGATGAATCCCTGTTTCGGGCCGGGATCCATCCCTGTTCCCAGGCCTGCGCCCTGTCAGTTTCCCGGGCCGACGCCCTTCTTGACGGGCTCAAGGAGGTACTGGCTGAGGCCATCAAGGCCGGAGGAAGTTCCATTCGTGATTATCGCAATGCTCATGGGGACAGGGGCTTGTTCCAGGTGAACCTGTCCGTGTACGGGCGAGGCGGCCTGGCCTGCAACCGTTGCCACGCTCCCCTTGAGGTGATCAGGGTGGCGGGACGAACATCAACTTTTTGTCCCCACTGCCAGGCCTGTTTCAAGATAACTTCCCGACACGACTAAGATCAGGCAAGGGATCTGCACCGGTTGTCTGTGGATGATCAGGGGAGCAATGTCCAGGTCCATTCTCCTGGTTGCAACCGGAAGGATTGATGCCTGTCTGGTTGATGGCATTGTTTACAGGTTGCGTAAAACCCTTGTTGGCGTGTTATCATGTGCCCGCCAAGGTGGTTTGGCAAACGGTTTGGGGTTGTGAGGCCTGAAGCTGTCAATAAATCGACTGTTGTCTGCCGTGATTGTTCCAGCTGGCGGCCAGGCATGCATGCGGCTGCAGCTGGTACGAACCTGTTGGGCACAGGTTGCAGGTCGGACCCGTCGTGGCCCTTGTGATGTGCCCCGCTGGTCGACAAACAGGAGAAAGCATGTCCGCGAACCAATCGTTCGATCCGGAAGCATTGACGGGGCGTATCCTCGTTGTTGATGACGAGCCCATGAACCGGCAGCTCATGAAGGAGCTGCTGACGTCTTTTGGGCATGAGGTCGTGTGTGCCGACGGTGCCTTGCAGGCATTGGCCTTGTTGGATGATTCCTGTGACCTCGTTCTCCTGGACGTGGTCATGCCGGGCATGGACGGGCTCAGTTTGGCAAGGGAGATCCGCAAGCGTTCGGATGTGGGGGATATTCCCCTTGTCATGGTCACCAGTCTGACCAGCAGGCAGTGTCGACTGGAGGCCGTGGAAGCGGGAGCAAACGACTTCATTGCCAAGCCCATTGATGTCATGGAGCTTAGGATCCGGGTTCGCTCCATGCTCCGGATGAAGCAGGCCCAGGATGGGGTCAAACAGTATCAGGCCCATCTGGAGGACATGGTCAGGATCAAGACCCGGGCCCTGACCTACACCGTGGAGAATCTGACCCTTGCTCGACGAAGCATGTGCCAGGCCCATCGCGAAACCATCCGGTGTCTGGCTGTTGCCGCGGAGTACCGCGACGCCAACGTGGCTGGTCACATCATGCGCATGAGCAAGTATGCCGCGCTCATTGCCGAAAATCTCGGTCTTTCGGATGAAGACGTCACTTTGATCCTTGAGGCCAGCCCCATGCACGATATCGGCAAGATCGGCATTGCCGATTCCATCTTGCTCAAGCCGGGCAAGCTGACGCCCGGGGAGTGGAATGCCATGAAGGAGCATTCCCTGATCGGAGCAAATATTCTGGATTCAGCCTCCTCGACCCTGATCCAGACCGGAAGTCTCATCGCCATGACGCATCATGAAAAATGGGATGGCAGTGGCTACCCTCGGGGCATTTCAGGACGTCACATTCCCCTGTTCGGCCGGATCTGCGCGGTGGCCGATGTCTTTGATGCCCTGACAACGGCCAGGCCGTACAAAAAGACCCTGCCCATGGAAGAGGCCCTGTCCATCATGAACATGGTGCGGGGCAAACACTTTGATCCCAAGGTGTTTGATGCCTTTGTCATGAAGCCGGAAAAGGTCGCAAGGATTTATCGCCAGCATCATTCCCCGGCTCAGCGCACGGTTCATTGATGCTGCGGGAAGTTCAGAAGAGCCGGGAGGCCGCAAGAACAGCGGCCCTGGGGATGGATAAGGGCTGCCCTGTCCAGAGATGGAATTGGGCAGCGGCCTGATGGATGAACATGTCCAGACCGGAGATGATGCGCAGGTTTTCACTTCGGGCCTGCTGCAAAAAGGGGGTCATGCGGGGGGTATAGACCAGGTCGTAACAGATCCGGTAGCCGACCAGGGAAAAGGGCCAGGGGGAGGCTGCCTGCAAGGGGCCGTGCATGCCCAGAGGAGTGGTGTTGACCAGCAGTTGGGCCCGGATGGACGAGCGATCGTCCCAGGGCACAAAGGTTGCGTTCATCGCCCGAGCCAGTTTGACTCCTGTTGCCATGGTGCGGCAGGAGACAAAAACCGTGGTGCCCAGTTGGCCCAGTCCATAGATAACCGCCCTGGCTGCTCCGCCTGCACCAAGGACCAAGGCCGTTTCAGGCTTGATGCCCTGGCCTGCAAGGGGGGCCAGAAATCCGGTGACATCCGTGTTGTCGCCCACAAGGTGGTTGTCTCTGGTTCTGATTACGGTATTGACCGCACCAATGTCCCGGGCCGCAGGGGTCAGGGAGTCCATAAAGGGGAGGATGGCCTCTTTATGGGGGATGGTTACACTGAGACCGTGGACGGGCAGGGACCGGACGCAGCTCATGAAGGTTTCCAGCCCGTGCACAGGGACGTCAAAGGCATGATAGGTCTTGCCCAGCCCCTTGGATGCAAACCCGTCATTGTGGATGGTCGGGCTCAGGCTGTGGCTGACCGGATGTCCCAGGATGCCGTAGATTTCCATGCGTGACGGTCCTTGCTGCCTTGAACAAGATGTTACAAAGCGCCGGTTCCGGGTGGAACCGGCGCTTTGGTTTTATAATGTGCCGTGGTCGGCCACATGGGCTGCTCCGGCAGCAATGGCTTGGCTGTTTTTGGGAATGAGATGGGCGTAATGGGGCGAGATGACCTTTTCCAGGCAGTCCTGAATCTGTTCCACTTCCAGAACACCGGTTGCCTTGGCATAGGCACCGGCTGCAACCATATTGGCCATGCGGGTGTTGCCCAGCTGGTCGGCAATATCGTTGCAGGGAACGCCAAAGGCCCTGACCCTGCCGGTATCGGCCAGGTCCGCATCCACCAGGGAGGTATTGAGGATCATGATGCCGTTGTCCTGCATGCGTGGCTGGAATTTGTCCAGGGAGGGGCGGTTCATGATGATCAGGCTGAGGGGGCTGTGAATGATGGGGGAGCCGATATCGTCGTCGGATATGACCACGGCGCAATTGGCGGTGCCACCACGCATTTCCGGGCCGTAAACCGGCATGTAGGTGACGTTGAGGCCTGCCTCCATGGCCGAATAGGCCAGAAGGTTGCCGATGAGCATGACACCCTGGCCTCCGAATCCCGCGATCACCACATCGTTGTATATGCTCATTGTTCCTCCCCTGTTGTGTCTTTGAAGGTTCCCAGGGGGAAATGGGGAATCATTTCGCTGGCAACCCGTTCATTGGCCTGGATGGGAGTCATCTTCCAGTTGGTGGGACACGCTGCCAGAAATTCCACGAATCCGAATCCCCGGTTCTCCACCTGGCAGGCAAAGGCCTTGCGCAGGGCCTTTTTGGCCGCCTTGAGGTGCTTGATGGAATCAACAGCTACCCGGGCGGAATACGCGGTCGCGCCCAATCCGCCGATGATTTCGGCCATCCTGATGGGCAGTCCTTCCAGTTCCTCGCACCTCCCGGCCGGGCAGGTGGTGGCCTTTTGACCCAGAAGGGTGGTGGGCGCCATCTGGCCGCCGGTCATGCCGTAGACCGTATTGTTCACAAAGACCACGGACACGTTTTCACCCCGGTTGGCGCAGTGCATGATTTCGGCCATACCGATGGAGGCCAGGTCGCCGTCTCCCTGGTAGGAGAACACAAACTTGTCAGGCCTGGCCCGCTTGACACCGGTGGCCACGGCCGGAGCCCGTCCGTGGGGGGCTTCCACTGTATCCAGGTTCAGGTAATTGTAGATGAACACCGAGCAGCCGATGGATCCTATGCAGATGGTCTTGTCCACAACGCCCAGATCAATCAAGGCTTCAGCCACCAGCTTGTGGATGGTTCCGTGATGGCACCCGGGGCAATAATGGGTGGCCCGGTCGGCAACCACGTCGGGACGGGTATAAACGAGTTGTTCTTCCATGTTATCCCTCCAGAGCCTTGAGAATGGGTTCTTCAAAATCGTCGGGCGTGGGCAGGTTGCCGGGCAGACATCCGTAGAAATCTGAATCCGTGATGGTGCGGATGGCCAGGCGGACATCTTCCACCATTTGTCCCATGTTGTGCTCAATGGTCAAAAATCGTTTGCCCTGGGTCGCCAGGTCCTTGAGAACTTCCGAAGGAAAGGGGTATACGGTGATGGGCCGGATGAGCCCGACCTTCTTGCCCTGGGCCCGGAGTTTGCGGATGGTGGACTTGGTGATCCGCCCGATGGAGCCAAAGGCCACCACAACAAGGTCGGCATCGTCCACCAGAAAGAATTCATAGTCGATCTCGGCTTCCATGGCCTTGTACTTTTTCTGCAGTTTGATGTTCTGGCCGGCCAGTTCGCCTTCCTGCAGGAACAGGGACTTGTGCAGGCGCGGGGGGCGTCCTGCTGCACCGTCAAGCTGCCAGTGGGCTGCTTCATCCGGGTCAAGGTTGTCGGGCACCCAGGGAACAATGGGTTCCTTCATCTGCCCCAGGATGGCGTCCCCCAGGATCATGACCGGATTGCGGTACTTGAAAGCCAGATCAAAGGCCTTGATGGTCAGGTCATAGGCTTCCTGACCCGAGGCCGGAGCCAGGACGAGCAATCGGTAGTCGCCGTGACCACCGCCCCGGGTGGCCTGGAAATAATCGCCCTGGGAAGGTCCGATATCGCCCAGGCCGGGTCCGCCGCGCACCATGTCCACGATGACCCCGGGAAGTTCGCTCCCGGCCATGTAGGAAATGGCCTCCTGCTTGAGGGAAATGCCCGGGCTGGACGAGGAGGTCATGGCCCGGATGCCGCAGGCCGTGGCTCCAAGAACCATGTTGGCAGCCGCGATTTCGCTTTCAGCCTGGACAAACTGGCCGCCGGCATCGCGAATGGCCTTGGACATGTACTCGGGAATGTCGTTCTGGGGAGTAATGGGATAGCCGAAATAGCATCTGCACCCGGCGGCCAGGGCGCCCCGGGCAATGGCTTCATTGCCTTTGACGAAAATTCGTTTTGGTGTCTGCTGGGTCATGACGCATCTCCTTTGGTGGGAGAGGTTCTGGTCCGAAACACGGTGATGGCATAATCGGGACAGATCTCAGCACAGAAGGCACACCCTTTACAAAGGTCCATCTTGTCCTCGGGAACCTCGGCAACCTTGTAACCCTGCTGGTTGAAGCGGTTCGACTGGACAATGATGCCTGTGGGACAGACCTGGGTACAGAGCAGGCACCCCTTGCACCGATCTTCCTGGATCACGATTCTGGACATGGGAATCCTCGTTTGGTGGTTTGGGTTGCGTGTACGTGGGGACAATGCGCTCTTACATCCGGTACCGGAAAGTCGCGACAACAATCACCGAGAACCAACTGGACCGGATCACAGGATCAGCATGGCGTCGCCATAGGAAAAGAAACGAAAGTCATGATCAAGGGCAAAGGCATAGGCCTCTTTGATCCTGTCTCTGCCTGCCAAGGCCGAGACAAGGACGATAAGAGATGACCCGGGCAAGTGAAAGTTTGTGATTAAATGGTCAATCACACGGAACCGGTATCCCGGCATGATGAACAGATCGGTCCATCCGGCAAAGGGGTGAATGCCCCCTGTCTTGGCGTACATGGATTCCAGGGTCCTGACGGTTGTGGTTCCCAGGGCCACGATGGGGCGTCCCTCGTCCTTGGCCTGTTTGATGGCCGCGGCCGTGGGGGCTGATATTTCAATGTACTCGGCGTGCATGGAGTGGTTGCGGATATCCTGACACCGCAGGGGGGAAAAGGTGCCGTACCCCACATACAAGGTGATTTCCTCCCAGGTGATGGACTTGCGGGCCAGGCTTTCCTTGACCTTGGGCGTGAAATGCAGCCCTGCTGTGGGAGCGGCCACGGACCCGAGCTTGTCCTCCCGGGCAAAGATGGTTTGATAGCGTTCCCGGTCCTCTGGCCGGTCCTGGCGGTGGATGTACGGGGGCAGGGGGATGTGCCCGTCTGTCAGGAAATGATCCGTGAGATTTCCTTGCCAGGAAAGCATGACCGTTGCCTGGCCGAATTGGCCCCGCTGGACTACCGTGAGAAACAGGCGATGGTTGAAGATGACCTTGGATCCGGGTTTGGGGGCCTTGGACGCTCTTAAAAGTCCCTGCACCCGGGCCGTGGACCATCCCGACCTGCCCGGAATCTCCTTGATGAGCACCAGAGGGGTCAGAAGCAGGAATTCTGTTTTGCCTCCGGACTCCTTGTGCCCCATAAGTCTCGCCGGAAGCACCTTGGTGTTGT
The DNA here is from genome assembly GCF_001748225.1 of Desulfoplanes formicivorans. Taxonomy (NCBI): domain Bacteria; kingdom Pseudomonadati; phylum Thermodesulfobacteriota; class Desulfovibrionia; order Desulfovibrionales; family Desulfoplanaceae; genus Desulfoplanes; species Desulfoplanes formicivorans. Next base: position 112,882 of record NZ_BDFE01000015.1, on the reverse strand, counting down.
TGGCCACCAGCAGGGCGTTTTCCGGGAGATAATCGGCTATGGAGCTGAAGACCGTGGCTGTTTGTCCTGGCCGGGAACGGTCCAGCACCAGCAGCCTGGAATCTTCCCGGTTGGGGGCAGGGGTCTGGGCGATGCGGGATTCGTCCAGGTGGTATTCATAGGAGGCGAGATCAAAATCCGCCGGAATGGTTGGGGAGGGTGATGGGTCGTGCATGGTGTGTGGGGGCAAAGGGTTGTCGTACAGAAAAACGGGCAGAGTTCTTCTCTTGGAGGTGTCATCAAAGTGCGGCAGGGACACGGCAATGAAGGACGCATGGCACCTTGAGCTGGAGCATGGCAGGCCTGCGCAGACAGCAATGATCCTGCAACATGCAAAGCGTGTTGTTTCTATGCACGAACTGAGCGGGTGGCAAGCGCCAAATGGTAAGGGTCAATCCCTTGCCGAGGCTTGCCTTTTTGCCCTTTGGGGGAGTAGGTAGGACTCCTTGCAAAAACAGGTCGCCGGTCATGGTTGCAAGCCCGGCAAGAGGATTTAAGTCGCGTTGTCTTGTGAGTAACCGGCAGCAGAACAGCAGGAACGAATAACAGCGAGAGCCAAGGGAGGCAGGTATGTGCAAGAATTGCGGATGCGGTCAGCGCAAGCCATCCAAGTACGCCAAGTTCATCAAGGATCATTATCACGAACACGATCATGACCATTCCCATGACCATGAGCATTCGGATCACTATCATGATCCCGAGACCGGGGAGACCGTGTTTTATGAATCCAGGGACGGTCAGGGCCATGCTCATGAACATGATCACGTGCACACCCACGAACATGAGCACGATTAAAAACTGGTTCATGGCAAGGCGGCAAACAAAAAAAGACCTGCCCGGATTCCGGACAGGTCTTTTTTTGCGTTCCATACAGACGTATTGAGATCTACAGCCCAACGTTTTTCAACTTGGGGCCGAGATATTCTCTTTCTTCGGGCCCGAGGATGCCCAGGGACAGGCAGATGAGGGTCCACAGATGGACCGTATGCCAGTGTCCTTCAAAGTACTCACTGAGGAAGTGAATCTGGGAATGACAGTTGTGACAGGGGGCGATGCAGTAGTCGGCGCCCGTGGTCATAATCTGGTCGGCCTTGACCTTGCCGAATTTGGCCCGCTGTGCCTTATACTCGGTCTGCTGGGTACCGCCACCGCCGCCGCAACAGAAGTTGTTGGACTTGTTGGGGTACATGTCGATGAAGTTTTCTTCACCGACCACGGATTTGATGACAAACCGGAGGTCTTCGGCAATGGGATCGCCAAGGGTTTTGCGGACCAGCTGACACGGGTCCTGAACGGTGAAGGTGACCTTGAGGTCCTTGTTCCAGTCGGAATTCACGGGCAGTTTGCCTTCGCGAATCCATTTGGCATAGTATTCAATGATGGACTTGAGTTCGAACTTGGGGGTGATACCAAACTTTTGCATTCCGGCCCGGAGTGCATAAAATTCGTGGCCTCACTCGGTGTTGAGGTACACCTTGCACCCCAGGTCTTCGCAAGCCTTGACCTTGTTGCGGACAACCTGTTCCCAGGCGTCTTCATCGGCCAGGAACATGCAGTAGTTCTCTCCGCCCCAGCCTCTGGAACCATAGGTCCAGTCGGCGCCCACCGTGTGGAAGATCTTCCAGGAGGGGATCATCTCTTCGGGTTCGGTTACAGGCTCTCGAGAGTTCTGGTTGAAGAAGAAATAGGCACCTTCCTTGTCGATGGGGGCGACCATGTCCTTGAATTGAGGCTGATTCTCACGGACTTCGTCGAGTACATCCTCAACAACGAACTTGAAGTCGTCGGAATTGGCGCCCATGGCGCTGTTGCCTTCGGTTTTCAATGCAAAGTCGCAGGACCCCCGAATACCCTTGGGACGGTCTTCCCGGGGCCAGGACTGCCGGGCATAGAAAACAAGCTGTGGGATGTTGATGTTCATAGGACAGGCGTGGACACACCGCATGCATTGTGTACACATCCAAACCCAAGGGGTTGAGGTCACTTCCTCATCCAGTCCCAGGGCAGCCATTCGCAAGAACTTTCTCGGGTCCATCCCCTCAAGACCAGTAGCAGGACAACCAGCGGAACAGGCACCGCAGGTGAGACAGAGATTCAGATTCCCGCCCTCGGGCACAATCTCTTTCACCTTGTCCATAAAGGTGGTCTTGGGTTCTGTCCCAACTTTGACTGCTGCGTCTGCCATATTCTCCTCCTTAGGAAATAATTGTTAGACACATGGCAATTCGTCGGGAACGAATCTTCTTGACGTTAACTTTCAAGAATCGTGAAGGATTAAAGCAAATATGAGCCAGGTCGATGGCATCCCCTCACGTTTCCGTTACGTGCTCAATTTCTGGGGGACAATGCCATGGAAAGGGAGAAATCGCAATACGCAGAGAAGAAATTCTCAAGTTTCCACGGCGTTAACGAATCCGTCATTCGTATAGATGAATTCAAGTCTAATTTCCAGTATTTATTGTAAAAAAAAATAGACCGTCATGCAGGGGGGCTGGTCGGGATTCCAGAAACAGGGAGGGCACGAAAAAATAATTTGTGCGAAAGACGTTTTTTTCATCCTTGACGGACAGACAAAAACCCGTGCAGGAACATGGCATTCATAAACGAGCAATAAGGTTTTGGTATGAGTACTTCCTGCGCAGTCATCATTCTTGGACACGGCACCCGACGTACAACCGCCTCACAGGGTTTTTTTGCCCTGGTGGACCGGATCGCCCTGCGACTCGCCCCCATCCGGGTCGTGCCTGCGTGCTTTTCCTGCGGACAACCGACCCTTGGGGAACAGGCTGCGGCATTGATTCGGGAAAAGGTCTCCCAGATCATCATTTTCCCCTATTTTCTTTTGAGCGGAAAGCACATTGCCGACGAGCTTCCCTTGGAGGTCCAGGAGCTGCGGGAAACTTTTCCTCACGCCCGTTTTGATCTTTTGAAAACCATGGAAGACGAACCCCTGCTGGAGACCGTGGTGGTCACCCGGCTGCAGGGTTTTGTCCGCACAGCATGCCATGCCGTTTCTGGTGACTGCCGCGATGAAGATGTCATTGCCGGACATTTTTCTCTGACCAGCAAGCCTCCCCATCAATTCCCCCTTTTCAGGGCCATGGCCCTGGCCACGGGCGATCTGGCCCTTGCTGCGGAGATGCGGGTTCAGGGTGATGTGGGCCGCGCCATGGCCCATTCCATGGCATCCCAAACCGCTATTTTGTGCGACACGCAGACGCTGACTGCCGGGGTCCGATCCCTGGGACTTGCAGCCGCGTGCATTCCCCCGTCTCCTGCACAGGCCCGGGAGTTCCTTGAGCAACACATGCCGGGCGCGGTGGTTGCCGTTGGATCAAGCTCCCTGGTCCTCGAAATGGCCATGGATCTGGTCCAGGCCGGCTCAATGCGTCCTGGCGCCCTTGTCGGTTTGCCTTGCGGTTTCACTGCCGCGCTTCAGGCCAAAAAACGTCTTGCTGCCAGCGATATCATACACGTCACCAATCCGGGCAGCGGCGGGGGTATTTCCTGCGTGCTCGGGCTGATCCAGACCTTGGCAGCCGGGGACTATGAGTCCTAAAACTCGGTCGTGTGAGAGAGGCCTTTCGACCTGAGGCGACATAACCCAACGGCCGCCTTTTCTGCATCTACGGAAAAGGCGGCCGTTGCTTGTTTGGTAGGGCGGGCTTTTCTTACAAATCCAGTAATGCTTCCCCATTGGTCAGCAGGTCCTGGATTTCCGAATCCTTGAGGTGCAGCCGTTGAGCAAGCAATTGAATTTCATCTTTGGGGTCAAACAGGGGGTAGTCGCTGCCAAAAAGTATCCGTTCCCTGGGGTGGGTGTTGAAGATGGCTTCCAGCAGGTCCTGGGGAATGGTGAACAGGGAACTTGAGGTGTCCAGGTAGACGTTTTTGCCGGCAAGGTGCTCGCAGACGTATTCCCAGTGGTGGTAGCCCCCGAAATGGGCTGCAATGACCGTGAGAAAGGGAAAGTTTTTGATGAGCTCGGCCACCTTCTGGGGGCTGGAGGCGTTTTCCTCGGGTGGTTTGTTGTCGCCCACGTGAAGCATGATGACAAAACGGGTTCCAATGGCTTCATAGATGGGGGCCAGGCGTTTGTCTGTCATGGAAAAGCCCTGAAAATCAGGATGGATCTTGAGCCCTTTGATCCCATTGCGTTCCAGGCGGTCCAGTTCCTTTTCCCATTGGGCATAGCCGGGATGGATGGTGCCAAAGGAGATCAGCTGGGGATGGTTTTTTTGCATGGCCATGGCCCAGTTGTTGGCCGGGATGACCTGGTCGGGTTTGGTGGCTGCCGAATGCACGGCCGCGTGGTTGATTCCGGCCTTGTGCAGCCGCGGCAGCAGATCCTCCACCGTGCCTGTGCCGGTTGGATGGATGCGATAATGGCCCTCAAGTTGGGCCAGAACCTTGTTGGCGATTTTGGGATGAAAAGCGTGGGTGTGAATATCCAGTGACATGATGATACCACCAAAAAAATCCGGGAATCAGATTCCCGGAGGCTTGAACGATGCTGGCGCATGCAAACGACAGCAGGGAAGTAGGGACATTGGCGCGGACTCGGACGGTTTCGTGGCAAAAGCCAGGCACCTCAGGTACACAATTCCCACAACCAGTGGGGGACTCTGCACGGTTTGCCGTGGGGATCAACAACAGCGTGCTGGGTGGATCCGGTTGCCAGTACACGGGTCTTATGGCTGTCGGTAACCTCATACACAAAGGTCAGGGATGCCCTGGTCCAGGTGCTGATGGCCGCATGGATCTGAACCAGCTGGTCGAAGCGGGCCGGGGCCACATAGCGGCATGAGGCCTGGCGTACGGGCAAAAAGATCCCCCTTTCCTCGATGAGACGGTAGCTCATGCCCAGCTCGCGGATGTAGAGGCTTCGGGACATTTCAAACCAGTGCAGGTAGTTGGCGTAATAGACAACACCCATGGCATCGGTTTCGCCGTAGGAGACGCGGTGCTCGAGCCAGGCGTCGGGAGTGGGAAAGGTGGTGGATGGTTTCATGGCGGTGAGGGGTTGGAGATGAAGGTCTGCGTCGGCCCGTGAACCCTGATTGATCCGGATCCACGGGCCCCTGGGGGATGGCTGCCTGATGGTTTACGCTTTCCACCCCGCCCAATCAAGTATGGTTGCCATGAGGGTCGGGCCTCCATCCAGAAGGAGACCGGTCCTGGCGGCTTGGGCTTCATCAAACCTGGTGCTGTGGTGGCTGGGCGTGATCCCTGCCGAGTGGATGACAAAGGGTACCGGGTCGGTGGTATGGGTTCTGCGGGCAATGGGGGTGAAATGATCGCAGGTGAGGACCCAGAGCATATCCCGCTGGCCGTGGGATTGGAGAAGGGGGCCGAGAACCTTGGCATCAAAGTCCTCAATGGCCTGGATTTTTTTGGCCGGGTCACCCATGTGACCGCATTCGTCCGGGGCCTCCACGTGAAGGTACACGTAATCACCCTGGTCCAGAAACATGCGGGCTGCATCCACCTTTCCCTGATAGTTGGTATCCAGAAATCCGGTGGCACCGGGAATCTCCATGACCTCCATGCCGGCGGCCCGGCCAAGGCCCTTGACCAGATCTACGGCCGAGATGATCCCGCCTCTGGGGCCAAAGGTCGACTCGAACCCTGGCAACATCAGGGGAGTTCCCTGTCCCCAGGGCCAGATGGCATTGGCCGCGCATCTGTTCGACCATGGGGCCATGAGCTCCCTGGCGCGTGTCAACAGGTTCATGAGGCGCGTACTGGACGCATAGGCGCCAAGATCGGCCGCAATGGGCTGATCGGTGATGTCGTGGGGCGGATTGATGCTCAATCCGGCTTCCGGCGCGGTCCTGCCTTTTTTCTGAACCAGCAGATGGCGGTACTGGATACCCGGGTAAAAGGTAAAGGTTGCGTCGCCCAGTTGGTCCTGGAGATGGGTGATGATCTCCCGGGCCACCTTGGTGTCCATATGCCCGGCCGAATAGTCGAGCATGGTGGCCTGGTGGTCATATCCCGAGACCGTGACCAGGTTGAGCCGCCAGACGAGATCGTCAGGGTCGAGTTCCAGACCCTGGGCGGCCGCCTCAATGGGCCCCCGGCCCGTGTGATAGGTTTCGGGCGCGTATCCGAGCAGGGCCATGTTGGCCACGTCGGATCCCGGTTGCATGCCTTCAGGCACGGTCTGGCAGGTGCCCATGCAGCCGTTTGCAGCCAGAAAATCCATGTTGGGGGTATGGGCCGCCTCAAGGGGGGTTTTGTTGCCCAGTGCTTCCAGGGGCCAATCGCCCATACCGTCGGCAACGAGAACGAGTAGTTGTTTCATGAAGGAATGGATGGGGTTGTACATGCTTGTGCATGCGTTATCGGGTGCATGGATGCGTACAGGTGCGTTGTCATGCCGTGGGCATGGGAACGTCCGACAGGACCGGCTGTTTCGGCTTACGTCTGGCCGAAGGGTACGCGGCTCTTATTCCCGTGATCAAACAATCCTGTAATGCACGGTGGGGGCCATGATGAAATCGCATGCATCGATTTCGGTCATGGCCTTTTTGACATCCCTGAGCAGGGCCTTGTGGGTCAAAAAGACAATGGAGACCCCCTTGGCCGGATCGTCCGTTTGTTTCTGGACCGCCTGGGCAATGCTGATGGCATTGTTGCCCATGATGCCCGCAATGGCCGAGAGCACGCCGGGTCTGTCCTGAACCGAAAACCGGAAATAATGGCCGGACAGGGAGAGCATGGGGTCGAGGATGTCTGCCGCTGGCAGGACCGGTTCGGGGAAACCCGTATTATTGGGCGTGGTGGGGTTCTTGGCCAGGGCCATGATATCGGCCAGGACAGCGCTGCCTGTTGGCAGATCCCCTGCGCCCTGGCCATAGAGCATGATGGGGCCCACCACATTGCCTTCCAGAAGGATGGAGTTGAAGGGGCCTTCGACCTTGGCGAGCATGTGGTTTTTGGCAATGAATGCGGGAAACACCCCTGCCAGAAGTTTGCCCGACGTATGGGAAACCTGGGCCAGAAGTTTGAGCTTGTATCCGAATTCTCCGCCCAGGGCGATGTCCAGGGCCTGGACCTGGGAGATACCGGTTACAGCGAGATCGGCAAAGGGATAGTCCTGACCATGGGCCAGACGGATGAGCAGGGTCAGCTTGTGGGCCGCGTCAATGCCCTGGATGTCGAAGGTGGGATCGGCTTCGGCATACCCCTTGGCCTGGGCCATGGCCAGGGCATCCTGAAAATCAAGGCCCTTGGCAGTCATTTCCGAAAGGATGTAGTTGGCCGTGCCGTTGAGGATGCCCAGCAGATTCCTGATGCGGTTCCCGGCCAGACTTTCCTTGAGGGTCTGGACAATGGGAATGCCGCCGGCAACACTGGCCTCGTAGTACAAGCCGGCATGGTTGCGAGCGGCCAGGGCAAAGAGTTCACTGCCATGTTCGGCCAGCAGAGCCTTGTTGGCCGTGACCACGGAGCGGCCCATGGTCAGAGATCTGGCAATGATTTCATGGGCCAGACCGGTCCCGCCCATGAGCTCCACCACGATATCGATATCCGGCGTGTTCAGAAACGTTTCGGGATCGCTGGTGAATGCGGTGTCCGGATCGGGGATAAAGGAGCGGTTCTTGTGGATATCCCTCACAAGAACCGTGTGGATGCGAAGGGTTTTTCCCAATCGGCGACCTATCCATTCGGCGTTTTCCCGGATGGCTTTGGCAAGACCCGTACCCACGGTGCCGAAACCGGCGACGGCCAGGTTGATGCATGGTCGATTCAAAATGATTTTCCTCGTTGCGTGGGGCGATTGCAGCTTTTGTGGCTGGAAAAGTACCGAGAAAGAATCATATAGCAAAAAACCGTTCGCTTATCCAGAAATCATCTTGGGGGAAAACCGGCAAAAGAGAGTTGACGATGCTGGGTGATTTGGATAGGTACTGCCTTCCGCTGTTCAAGGAGAGGTGGCCGAGCTGGCTGAAGGCGCGCGCCTGCTAAGCGTGTATAGGGGCAAAACCTCTATCGAGGGTTCAAATCCCTCCCTCTCCGCCATTTTTTTTGCCCGGAGGGCTGGCAGAGTTGGTTGATTGCACCGGTCTTGAAAACCGGCATACCTTCACGGGTATCTGGGGTTCGAATCCCTAGCCCTCCGCCATTATTTCATGCATGCATCCCTGTCCCGTTCCAGTAATGGTCGGGATTTTCTTTTTTCTCCCCCCTTGTTTTTCTTGTTTCATCCCCTGTTTTCGTTTACAGCCACGTGAAGCCTTGCCGGTCCCGGTATGGGGTTACAAGGCCTTTTTCCTTACTCTTTCTTGTGGTGCACATATGGAAATCATACCAACACGTTTTCCGGGATTGTGGGTCATCCAGCCCAAGGTATTTCAGGATCATCGGGGCTTTTTCGTGGAGACCTACAACCAGCGGGATTTTATCGCCCATGGTATTTACTGCGATTTTGTTCAGGACAACCATGCCCGGTCAGAACAGGTGGGAGTGCTTCGGGGCCTCCATTTTCAGACGCCTCCGGCAGCCCAGGCCAAACTGGTACGCGTGACCCGCGGCTCGGTTTATGATGTGGTTGTGGATGTTCGCAAGGGTTCTCCCACCTACGGCCAATGGTACGGTGAAAAGCTTTCCGGTAAAAATTTCAAGCAGATGCTCATACCCAAGGGCTTTGCCCACGGCTATGTCACCCTGGAGCCCATGACCGAGTTCCAGTACAAGGTGGATGGGTTTTATGCGCCGGAGCATGATGGTGGCCTGCGCTGGGACGATCCGGATATCGGCATCCCCTGGCCCGTTGATGAGCCCATTCTTTCGGAAAAGGATACGCGATTGCCCTTGATGAAGGACTTTGATTCCCCTTTTGTCTATACCCCCTACTGACGTGAATGAAGCGACAACCTCTTGACACTTTCCTACAAACTTCAACGGTACACGAGGTTTATGCTCATGAGTGACGCATCCGCAACAAGCAATTCCTGGGACAATTGTCACGCCCTGATTTTGGCGGGAGGTTCCGGGACCAGATTATGGCCCTTGTCCCGCACCCTTTTTCCCAAACAGCTCCTTCCCCTCAATGGGACCGTTTCCCTGCTGCAGCAAACGGTTTCCCGGGTGCTGAACATCCTTGGGCCCGAGAAAATCTGGGTGGTGACCAACGAAGAACATGTTTTCGAGGTCCGTTCCCAGCTCAAGAAGATCAATCCCACCCTGGAACAGCAGGTTCTGAGCGAGCCCATGAAACGCAACACCCTGCCAGCCATCATTCTGGCCATGGACCGTATTGCCATGCAGGATGAACAGGCTGTTGTGGCTGTTTTCCCTTCGGACCACGAGATCAGGGACGAGGCCAGGTGGCAGGAGGCCCTGCTTCTGGGCAAGGAGCTTGCCCAGAAGGATTATTTTGTCACCTTTGGTGTGACCCCGGACAAGGCCGAGACCGGGTACGGTTATATCGAACAGGGCGAACCCCTTGAACCGGGCGGGTTCGAGGTCAAACGGTTTGTGGAGAAACCTGACCGCAAGCGTGCCGAGGCCTTTGTGGCCAGCGGGAACTACTCCTGGAACAGCGGGATGTTCATGTTCGGCATAGCGCCCTTTATGAAGGCTGTGCAGCAATTCCAGCCCGAGCTTTTTGCCTGGTGGGAGAGTCGTGACCAGCGCCCCCTTGAAGACGGGTACGGGTCCATCCCCGAGGAATCCGTTGACTACGGCATTATGGAACGTGCCGAGCGCATCGCCGTGGTGCCTGCCGATTTCGGCTGGGACGATCTGGGCAACTGGGAAGCCTTGTACCGGATGGGGGACAAGGACGAGAGCGGGTGCGTGGTCAGCGGCAATGTTCTTTCCCTGAATTGCAAGGACAGTCTGCTCTATTCTTCGGGCGGCAAGCTCGCTGCCGTGGGACTGGACAATGTGGTGGTGGTCCAGACCCGGGACGCCACTTTGGTGTGTGACAAGGGTGAAGTCCAAAAGGTCAAGAATGTGGTGGAGATGCTCAAGAAGGAAGAGAGCAGTCTGGTGGAGGCGCATCTCACTGTCTACCGTCCGTGGGGGAGCTATACCATTCTTGAGGAAGGTCCCTATTACAAGATCAAGCGTCTTGAGGTGTTGCCCGGGGCCAAGCTGAGCAAGCAGATGCATCACCATCGCAGCGAACACTGGGTGGTTGTTGCCGGCACCGCCCAGGTGGAGGTTGATGATACCGAGTATCTGCTCACGGAAAATCAGTCCATTGATATTCCCAAGACGGCCACCCACCGGTTGGCCAATCCCGGCAGGGTTCCTGTGGAGATCATCGAGATCCAGACCGGTCCCTATCTGGAAGAGGACGACATTGTCCGCTTTGATGATGTGTACGGCAGAATCAAGCCCAGAGATGCAGAAAAGTCATGATCCGGCAGCGAATCCCGGCCCTGTCCGAGACCGTGTGCTTTGGCTTGAGATCGTGAATTTTTTCATTTGCGCTTGACACCCGTTTGGGGTGTTCTATAACGTGTGCCCGAATTTTAGCCGGGCAAATGGTGGATGTTTTTTTCAAATCAGTATCCTTGGCTCGACGAAAAGGATGCGAAATCGGGTATGGAGGTAATGAACGTGCGGAGAAAAAAAAGCTGCATCATGCTGCCCCTTTTAGTTGGGTTTGTGGCGGCAGTGGCGTTGGGGTGGTGGGGCTACCCCAAATTGGTTTTTTCCGAAAAGACACAGCCGATCAGGTTCAGTCACAACGTGCATGTCTCGGATCAGGGCATGGGGTGTGACGAGTGTCACTCTTTTCGGGATGATGGATCCTATGCCGGGTTGCCAACAACGGAACAGTGCGCCGAGTGTCATGAAGAGGCTGTAAGCGAAGATCCCGCAGAAATCGAATTTGTCGAGAAGTATGTGGCTCAAGGCAAGGAAGTCCCATGGCTCGTTTACCAGAAGCAACCCGACAACGTGTACTTTTCGCATATGGCCCATGCGGATCTCGATTGTACGGATTGTCACATGGACATGTCTGAAGTGGATACCCCGCCGGTCTATTATGAAAACAAACTGACCGGGTACAGCAAACAGACCATGAAGATGTGGCAGTGTGAGCGCTGTCATGCCGAGAACGGCGCCAGTAATGCCTGCTATGTGTGCCATAAATAAAAGAGGATAAAGAACTATGGGACTTGATCGCAGAAGTTTTATAGCGTTTTTGGCTGGCGGCACAGGCGGGATCCTCTGTACCCCCATGGTATGGAAGTTCCTGGACGATGTTTCCATCTGGAGCCAGAATTGGCCGTGGATTCCCAAATTGCAGTATGGCGAGCGGGTGAACAAGCCCGTGGCCTGCAAGTTTGGCTCCGACGCCTATGGCATTCTGGTTGAAACCGCTGCAGGACGCCCTTTTACCGCCAGAGGCAATCCGGACCACCCCCTGAGTCAGGGAGGCATTGATCCCCTGGGCGTTGCCAGCGTGCAGATGCTGTACAGCCCGTCACGCATTCAGGGGCCAATGAAGAAGTCCGGCAACGGATTTGAAAACATTTCATGGGACGAGGCCGGCAAACTCCTGGCCGCCAAGGTCAAGAGCGCGGGCAGTGATGTCTGCGCCATCACCGGGGATGAAACAGGAACCACGACAGACATTCTTGCCGGATTGCTGGCCGGTCTGGGATCTGACAAGTGTTTTCTCATGTCTGGTGAAACCGCTCCGGCCGTCACCGCCTGGAAGATGCTTGGTGGGCAGGGAACGCCCGGTTATGATCTGGAAAACGCGGATTATGTTCTCAGCCTGGGTGGCGATATCAATGAATCCTGGGGTACGGTTGTCCGCAACGGCAAGGCCATGGCCGCCAACAAGGCCGCGTATGTCTATGTGGGCGCGGTGCAAAAGCCCGGTACCTCCATCCCGTCCAAAACCTGGGTTGCCTGCAAGCCCGGGCGTGAATCCCTTGTGGCTCTGGGAATTGCGGCATATCTCATCAAGGCCGGCAAGGGCATGGATATGCCCGGCTACGGCGCGTTCAGCGAATTCGTCACGGTCACCAATCCGCCTTCCCGCATTGCCAAGGCAACGGGGGTTTCCGAAGCGACCATGAAGCGTATGGCCGAAGAACTCATGCGGGCCAAGCGGCCGCTGGTTCTTACCGGTTCGGAAATGGGCCAGGGTTCGGATGCCATGGGTGCGGCCATGGGGCTGGCCCTGAACATGCTTCTTGGACGGATCAACGCCAGGGGAGGAGTCAGGGATATTCCCTTTGCCCCGCAGGTGGTTGCCAACGCACCGGCCAGGGATACCTTGCTTGCCCGTGATGCGGCCGGATATGTCCAGGCCGTGGCCCAGGGCAAGGCCCAGGCCCCCAAGGTGACGCTCATTGTGGACGCCAATCCCGCCTATGCCCTGCCGCAACCCGATATGGTCGCCAAGGCCCTGGAAAAAAGCGGTTTTGTGGTCAGCTTTGCCACCTTTATGGATGAAACCGCTGCCATGGCTGATCTCATCCTGCCTGCATCCTATTTTCTCGAGGCCATGGATGACGTATATACACCCTTTGGTTCCGGACAGGCCAATTACACGGTTTCCCCGGCGATCGTGGAGCCCGTGTTCGACACCCGGCCCGCTGCTGACGTGCTTCTGGAACTGGCTGCAGCAACAGGCATTGATCTGGGCGTGAGCTCTTTTGAGGATGCTCTCAAGGCCAAGGCCGAGGCCCTGGGTGCCGATTGGGACGAGTTGGTCGAGGGAACGGCCTGGGTGGCTGCAACCTCCACCAACGGCTATGGTCTGGCCCTGTGGAACGAGAGTCTCCGTGCCCTGGGGGTTCCCCGTGCTGCTGACGACCTCGTGCTTGCTCCCATGGCCAAACTGCACCTGGGAACAGCGGGTATGCCCACGACTCCCTTTGGCGTTTTGACCATCAGGGACACCGAACTCAAGAACAATATCCTGTGCGCCCAGATGAACAGGGCCACGGCCGGCAAACTCGGAGTCAGAGACGGGCAGGCCATTGTAGCCAGAAGCGCTGCCGGTTCCTGTCAGGCTGTTGTTTCCCTGTCTGAATCCATCATGCCCGGTGTGGTCGCCATGCCCCTCGGGTTCGGTCACACGGCCTGGGACGAGTTTGCCAAGAACAAGGGCGACAATGTGTACAAGCTGATGGAAATAAAGCCTGAACCCGGGACCGGTATGTCCCTGTTCGGCAATCCCCAGGTACAAATCACCAGGGCCTAAGGAGAGAGGTAGTCCATAATGGAGCATAAAGAATCGAAAATCCGCTGGGGCATGGTCGTTGACCTGGACAAGTGTACGGGCTGCGGTGCCTGTATGGTTGCCTGCGAGGCCGAGAACAATATTGCCCCTACCACTGATTCATCCAACAAGCTGCGCACGCTTTCTTGGATGCTTGTGTACGAATTGACCAACGGCAAGGCCTATCCCGATCATGATGTGGCCTATCTTCCCCGTCCGTGCATGCAGTGCGGCAAACCTTCGTGCATGACCGTCTGTCCGGTTACGGCCATTGACAAGAACGAGGAAGGCGGGATCGTCAGCCAGATCTATCCCCGCTGTATCGGTTGCCGGTACTGCATGGCCGCCTGCCCCTACCATGCCCGGTACTTCAACTGGTATGATCCCATCTGGCCCGAGGGCATGGAAAAGACCCTGACTCCCAACGTGTCCGTACGTCCTCGTGGTGTGGCCGAGAAATGTACCTTCTGCCACCATAAGTATGCCGAGGCCAAGGAGCTTGCCAGGGCCGAAGGACGTGATCCCCTGCATCTCGAAGAAAACGATTACATCCCGGCATGTGTGGCTGCCTGTCCCAGCGGGGCCATGCATTTCGGCGATCTGAACAACCCCGAGCACACGGTTTACAAGATGGCCCATGAAAAATACGCGTTCAGGCTCCTGGAGCGTTTGGGTACTGACCCGCAGGTCTATTACTATTCCAAAAGGGAGTGGGTCCGCCGTCAGGGTGACAACTACCTCAAAACCGAAAAGACCAAGGGAGCGTAGGCAATGATTGATAAAGCTTGGATACCCGAAGGGGTACAACGGTGTTCAATTGGCAGGTTTCTGCTCTGGTTGGCATTTGTGGGCATCTTCCTTGGCTGGGGACTTTACGGCGCCTATGTCATCCTTTCGCAGGGACTGGGTACGACCGGTCTGGACAACTACTTCGGATTTGGTTTGTGGATCACCTTTGACCTGGCGGTCATCGCCCTGGGTGCCGGAGCCTTTTTTACCGGGTTTTTGCGGTATATCCTGCGCATTGACCAGCTCAAGAACATCATCAACCTCACGGTCATCATCGGGTTCCTCTGCTATTCGGGAGCCATGATGGTCCTGGTCCTTGATATTGGTCAGCCGTTGCGGGCATGGTTCGGATACTGGCATCCCAATGTCCATTCCATGCTCACGGAAGTTATCTTCTGTATCACCTGTTACTGTACGGTCCTGATCATCGAATACGTTCCCCTGATCCTGGAAAACCGGGTCCTCAACAAGAATCGTTTCCTGCATCATCTGGCCCACAATTTCCATGTGTACATGCCGCTTTTTGCAGGGATCGGTACCTTTCTGTCCTTTTTCCATCAGGGTTCCCTGGGTGGCATGTACGGCGTGCTTTTCGGCCGTCCCTATGCCTTTCGTGAAGGGTTTTTCATCTGGCCGTGGACCTTCTTTCTGTTCATTGCCTCGGCCATTGCCTCGGGTCCGTCCTTTACCCTGTTGGTGAACAAGCTCATGGAGCTCATGTCCGGCAAGAGGCTTGTGGATGACGCTACCAAAGAACTCATGGCCAAGATCTCCGGTCTTTTGCTCGCCTTCTACATATTCTGGAAGATTCTGGATACGTGGGCATGGGCCAATGGCCTGCTGCCCAAGGCGGGGCTGACCTTTGACCAGATGTTCTACGGCCTTGCCTACGGCAAATGGCTTTTGTGGACCGAACTGCTCTTTTGCGGGGTCATTCCTGCCATCATGCTGGTGGTTCCGGCCATCCGCAAAATCCATGGTCTGATGTACCTTGCGGCCCTGCTCAACTGTACGGGCATTGTCATCAATCGGTTCGTCCAGACGGTGCAGACTTCGGCCCATCCGGTCATGCCCTTTGATGTCTGGAACGTCTATATTCCCAACTGGGCAGAGTGGTCCACGTCCCTCATGATTGTGGCCTATGGTGCGTTGCTCATGAGCCTGTCCTACAGGTATCTGCCCATCTTTCCCAAGGAAAAGGAGCTCAACTCCTAGTTTCCTGCAGGAAGATACATGATCATATAACAAGGCAGGGTCGTCCTCGGGCGGTCCTGCCTTGTTTTTTTCATGTGCCAGGGAGCGGTGGCAGTCTGCCCGCCTCTGCCTGCCTGCGGATGCGGCACATAGGCCTTGTATCCAATGTTTCGGACGCTGAACCCTTGTCCCGACAACAGGGAAGAAACACCTTGCGATCGTCCTTCCAAAGAGTCAGATGAAGATATGGCGAGATATCAGCAGAAAAAAAGCGTAATGCTTGTGGAAAAATAAATCAGCTCTGGAAAGAAAAGAGGCCATTCGGATATCGAGCCTGGGTAAAGGCATGGTGGGATTGCATGAACGTATGTGTGAATTGATATTGCCAAGAACGCAATGCAAAGATAGATAAACAGCTTTGTCACCATGTCTTCAGGTTGCCCTCTGGGGCTTTTGGGGTAATCCGGTGGGATTCCGGAACGGTTCAGCCACTGTGAACACCAGATCCGCTGCCATAAATCAGCGCGACCGGTGCGAGTCAGACGCCTGGCCTGAAGTATCTTTGCGCCCGGTTGGTTCAGACCAACCCGGTGCGAGAATTCCATTCATGTTGTAATCAGGGATGTTCGCTCCCTGATTCATTTCTTCCCCGATCATCCAGCAACCAGCGTGCACAAGGGCACGCTTTTCTCGTCCATGACGTGTACAACGAGGCGTGATGTGGCGCGTCACGTGTCAGGGATGCTCGGGGACCAACCATTAAAGGGGAATCATAGTGCCCGGAATGCAAACCAAGCATATCATCAAACGCGACGGCTCCATGGCCGAGTGGGATTCATCCAAGATCCAGGCGGCCATTTTCAAGGCTCTCCAGTCCCAGAAAATCAACGATGTCTTGTTGGCCAAACGATTGACCAACAAGGTGGAACAATTGCTCGAAGGAGACGATTGTCCCCATATCGAGGATGTTCAGGACCGGGTGGAACAGGTTTTGGTGCAGCAGAATCTGCCCAAGGTGGTCAAGGCCTATATCCTGTACAGGGACAGCCGCAGGCGGGCCCGGGAAGCGGAAGCGGATTTTGTGCGTGATACCATTGATGGATATGTTCAGGAATTCGACTGGCGGTCCAAGGAAAATTCCAATGTCAGTCATTCCTTTCAGGGGCTTATTCTGCATACCTCGGGTTCGGTGCAGGCTAGGTACGCCCTGGAGGCCTTTCCCGAGCACATCCGGCAGGCCCATCGCAACGGGTATTTTCACATCCATGATCTTTCTTTTGGCCTGGCCGGATATTGTGCCGGATGGAGCCTCAAGGACCTCTTGCTGGAAGGATTCAATGCGCCGGGTTTTTGTTCCAGCAAGCCGCCCAAGCATCTGGATTCGGCCCTCATGCAGATGGTCAACTTTCTGGGCACCCTGCAGAACGAATGGGCCGGAGCCCAGGCCTTCAACAATATTGATACCCTGCTGGCCCCCTATATTGGCATCGACAACCTCAGCTACGAGCAGGTGAAGCAGGAGATGCAGAAATTCATCTTCAACCTGAACACCACTTCCCGCTGGGGCGGTCAGAGCCCGTTCACCAATTTCACCCTGGATTTGCATTGTCCCCGGTCCATGGCCGACGAACCCGTGGTCATCGGCGGGGCCTACCATGACAGCCTGACCTACAAGGAGTTCCAGGAGGCCCAGGACCTGTTCAACAAGGCCTTTCTGGAGGTCATGCTGGAAGGGGATTCCTACGGCAAGATCTTCTCCTATCCCATACCCACCTATAATGTGACCAAGGATTTTCCCTGGGATTCCGAGGTGGGCAAGCTGGTTCTCAAGGTGACGGCCAAATACGGGGCACCGTATTTTCAGAATTTTATCAACTCGGACATCACACCCGAGGACGTTCGTTCCATGTGCTGCCGTTTGCGCATGGATCTGCGGGAGTTGCGCAAGAAGACCGGCGGTCTTTTCGGGTCCGGGGACATGACCGGAAGTATTGGCGTGGTCACCCTGAACCTGCCCAAATACGCCTTTCTGGCCCGTGACGAGGACGAATTCTTCGAATTACTGACAGAGCATGCCGAACAGGCCAAGGAAGCCCTGGAACTCAAGCGCAAGACCATTTCCGCGTTTCTTGAGCAGGGATTCTACCCCTTTACCAAACGGTATCTCAAACAAGGGTTCAAGAATCATTTTTCCACCATTGGCCTGGTGGGCGGGCATGAGGCCTGTCTGAATCTTCTGGGCAAGGGAATCGAGACCCCGCAGGGACAGGCCTTCATGCAGAGAGTGCTCAGCCGGTTGCGGGAATTGATGATCCGGTTTCAGGAAGAGACCGGGAACCTGTACAATCTTGAGGCCACTCCGGCCGAGGGAACCTGCTACCGTCTGGCCAAGATCGACAAGG
This sequence comes from Desulfoplanes formicivorans, assembly GCF_001748225.1. NCBI lineage: Bacteria > Pseudomonadati > Thermodesulfobacteriota > Desulfovibrionia > Desulfovibrionales > Desulfoplanaceae > Desulfoplanes > Desulfoplanes formicivorans. The sequence continues at coordinate 95,254 of NZ_BDFE01000015.1, read as the reverse complement.
CAACCTATGGTGATCGCATTATTGCCTCGGGCGAGGACGATCCCTACTACACCAACAGTACCAACCTGCCCGTGGGAGCCACGTCCGATGTGGTGGCGGCCATGGAGCACCAGACAACCTTGCAGACCTTGTACACGGGCGGCACGGTTTTTCACTGCTATCTCGGGGAAAGCGTGCATGACCTGGAAGCCCTCAAGAAAATGATCATCCGGACTATGACCCTGACCAAACTCCCTTATATCACCATTACGCCGACCTTTAGCGTGTGCCAGGAACACGGGTACCTGTCGGGCGAGCATTTTTCCTGCCCCGAGTGCGGCAAGGGGTGCGAGGTGTACACCCGGGTGACGGGCTTTTACCGGCCTGTGACCAAGTTCAACAAGGGCAAGGCTGCCGAGTACCGTGATCGGGTGACCTACAAGATTGCATGATATGTCCGGGCGTTTGGGCATCTTTTGCCCCCGTGGTGTTGTGAACTCGTGCGGAAAGAAGAGGTAACATGAACGGTTGGGACTTGTTGCGCGGTATAGCTCCGGTCAGTCTGTGTGACTGGCCGGGGCATGTCTGTTCGGTGCTCTTTTTCGGGGGTTGCAATCTTCGCTGCCCCACCTGTCATAACCGGACCATTGCCTGGAATCCTCAGCGCGTGCCCAGGCTCTCCAGGGAAGAGACCATGAATGATCTGGCCAAGCGGCGATCCTGGCTGGACGGGGTGGTGGTGACCGGAGGCGAGGCCTGCATTGTTGCGGGTATTGAGCAGGTGTTTGCGGATCTGCGCACCATGGGGCTGCCCATCAAGCTGGATACCAATGGCATGCGTCCGGATCTCATACACGAGTTTCTGGAACAGGACCGGGTGGATTGTTGCGCTGTGGACGTCAAGGGGCCCTGGGACAAATATCCTCAATTGACCGGGGACAGGGTTGACCCCGGTCTGGCCCGCAAACATCTGGAAGCCATCTTTGCCCTGGCCATCCGGTATCCCGAGCGTTTTTATTTCCGGTGTACAAAGGTGCCCTGCCTCACCTGCGAGGATATTGCAACGACCCGTTCGTATCTGCCCGATGGTTTCGAGTTGATCCTGCAGGACTTCATTGAACCGTCCGGGAATGATTGTTCGGACGATGGCCCTTGCGTCGAATCCGGCGTTTTTTCCCAAAGCACGAGTTTACCTCTTTGCGACCATGCCTGAAAAAATCCAAAAACGAGACGGACGACTGGAAACCTGGTCCGTGGACCGCATTGCCAAGGCCATCTTCAAATCCCTGAACGCCAGCGGTATCAGGGATCCCCTGCTGGCCAGACGGCTGGCCCAGAATGTGGAAGAACATCTTGCTGATGTGGCCGTTCCCGAGCAGGAAGATGTCCAGGACATGGTTGAACAGGTGCTCATGGAAGCCCGGCTCTACTCCGTGGCCAAGAAGTACATTTTGTACCGGGAGAAAAGGCGGGGCATCAGGAGCCAGGACATGGCCTTTCTTGATGTCAGGGACGCCATTGATACCTATGTGCACAAGGGAGATGCCCAGGGACGCAGCACGGTCAGGCCCCATTCCTTCAGGGGGCTTTCCCGACATCTTGCAGGGGCTGTGCAGCAGCGCTACGCCCTGGAGCAATATCCCGAAGAAATACGCATGGCTCATGAAAACGGGTACCTGCATATTCATGAACTGGCCTTTGGCATGGCCGGGCACAGTGCTGGATGGGATTTGCAGGCCTTGCTCGGCAAGGGATTTGGATTCAGGGGAGTACCAGCCTTTGGTCCGGCAGAACACCTGGATGCGGCCCTTGGTCAGGTGATCTCTTTTCTGGGCGCCATGGGGGGGGAATGGGCCGCAACCCAGTTCTTCGGTCATTTCGACACCATGCTGGCCCCGTTTGTCCGGGCGGAAAACCTGGATTATGACCGGGTCCATCATCTTGTGCGTCAGTTCGTTCTGGCCCTCAACTCCTTTTCCCAAGGGCGCCAGCGACTGCCGATGTGTTCCCTGGGACTGGACGGCGATGTGCCTCCCTGGCTGGCGCAAACCCCTGTTGGGGTGCCTGCGGGCTGTCAGAAGACAACCTATGGCGAATATCAGCGCGAGGTAGCCATGCTCAACAAGGCCCTGGGTGAGGTGCTGCTTGCAGGAGACCATCTGGGCCAACCTCTTGAATCTCCGGTCCTGTCCCATGATCTTGTTCCCGGATTTTCCTGGGAAAGCGAGTCGGGCTCAAGGATTGTGCGTCTGGCTGCCTTGGGACGCTGTGTCTGCCTGCGCGTGCGTGGTGGAGGTGATGCCGGAGAACAAAGGCACAGGGAGATGGCTGGGACGGGGTGTGATTGCTCTTGGGGTGTGGAGGGTGTGACAGGGGCCATCGGGGCCATTTCCCTGAATCTTCCCAAGCTTGCTTTTCTGGCCGGGCGGGAATCGGATTTTCTCGATCTCATCGGGGAGTATGCGGAGTATGCCAGGCAGGCTCTGGAATTCAAGCGAAAATTCATTGTGGACTACACCCATAGCGGGATGTTTCCCTATTCGCAGCACTATCTTGAAAACGGATTAACCAACCATTGCAGCCTGCTGACTGTTGTCGGTGGCCATGAAGCGTGTATGAACCTGCTTGGGGCGGGTATCGCAACCCCCGAGGGGATCGCTCTCATGGTCAAGGTCATTGACCGTTTGGCAGCCATTGCCTCGGATTGTACCCGGGAAACGGGTCACCCCTATGCCGTGACCACCATGACCAACAACAGGGCCTGTTACCGCCTAGCAGAGATTGATGAGTCGCTGTACACAGAGATCGTTTTTTCCAGCAATGGTCGTCCCCATTATACCAACGGCATGGGCCTGCCCCCTGGCCACGGTCTTTCCCTGGACGCCGAGATCGAGCACCAGGCCCAACTTGCATCTCGTTTTCCCGGGGGAGCGGTGCTGGATCTAGCCTTACCCCATCAAACCGCCGACACCCTTCTCCCCACAATCTTCCGGAAGCTTTCCAGGTATTCAGGCATATCCCTTGTGCGTATCCATTGATTGCTGTTCAGGGGCGGGGCATGAAAACGGGAAAAAGGCACTGGATACCGGGAAAGAAACCGTGTATGAACCCTTGTCATTCTTGGCGGTAGGATGTCGGGGATGACAAGACACATGATTTCAGGCTGGCGAGGCATGCATGCTGATCCGATGTTGGGGGGCCAGAGGGTCCATTCCGGTTTCCGGAAAACAGTACGAACGGTACGGGGGGGACTCTCCATGCATGGAGGTCAGAGATCGGTTCGGCGGCTGTCTGATCATTGATTGCGGGACCGGGATACGTCGGCTGGGCATGCGGCTCATGCAGGAAGGTATTGAGCAGATTGCCCTGATCATGACCCATTTCCACTGGGATCACGTGCTGGGCCTGCCTTTTTTCAGGCCGTTGTACCAATCTTCGACCCGGATAACCCTGTACGGATGGCCCAAGGTGCAGGGAAACGTGCAGGAAAAGTTATTTCATGTCATGGCCCCGCCCCATTTTCCCGTGCCGGCCCGTGATATCAGCGCCAGGATCACTACCGTGTCCTGTGAACACTCCTCCCTTGACCTGGGCGGGTTGCACATTGAGACCATTGCCTTGAATCATCCCAACCAGGGGCTTGGATTCCGGATTACGGAACAGGGCAGATCCTTTGTCTTTCTGACGGACAATGAGCTGGGCAAAAGCTATGAGAACGGTTCTTCCTATGCCCGTTTTGTGGATTTTTGTCAGGGCGCGGATCTGCTTGTGCATGACGGCGAGTATACGCGGGAGGAGTACGAGCTGACCCGTACCTGGGGACACTCCCGGTACGAGGATGCCGTGCGGCTGGCTGCTGATGCCCGGGTGGCCAGGCTGGGACTGTTTCATCACAACCAGGAACGAAGTGATACGGACATTGATCGTATCGTTCTGCACTGCCGGGAGATCCTGGCGGCCAGGGGGAGCACGGTGGACTGCTTTGCCGTTGCCCAGGACATGCAGTGGACCCTTGGATGAGGGGACTTTCCAAAGGCCGAAAACATCATGGGCCATGAACAAGCGTAAGGCTGATCTTTTAACGGGATCAGCCTTTTTACATGGTCGGCAGCATTGCAAGGGCTATGAGCGGGGACGGCGGGGTTTGTGGTCAATGACCCATTTGGCAATGAGGGAAAACACTGTTCCCCAGCCCAGAATCTGACTCAGGGAGATATCGTACCTGCCAAAGGGAATGGGGATCCAGGCGTCATGCTGAAACCATAGAACCGTCTGAAGGAGAATGATCAGTCCCCATCCAATGGCAAAGGACAGGGCCAGTTTTTTGAAAAGATCACTCAGGGGGGAACATTGTCTTTCCATGTCGGTTCGGTCCTGTTGCAAGGGGTTCACGTCCATTTGAGATGATATGTACGCTATACCGGTCCAACAAGGAATTCAAGTCGGGAAACCATAAAAGCGCCAACAACCTGTTGAGGACCGGTTGTTGGCGCTTTTCATGACCATGACCAGGGTGCCGTGATCCGATGGGGAGAAACTCTTCTTGTCAACGTGTCAGTCCGAAGTACGGACTCTTTCAGCTTTTTGATGTTCGTTTTCCCTGCAGGCCGGAAACACCTGCACCCTCGTCATAGTGCATACATAACCAGGCCTGTTGCATTGGCAAGGGGTCAGCGATAGATTCCCTTGGCGAATTGGGCGGCAACGGACTTGTCCCATGTGGCCAGTTGGGTGAAAAATGTATTCAGATCAACCTTGTTCTCCTGGCAGAACCGGGCCAGAGCCTGTCCATCGGGAAAGGTTTCGATGCAGGCGATTTCTCCCTGACAGTCGAGCAAAATGGTTCCGTCAGGGTTCTTGCTGACCCGAAAACGGGTGTTGGTGTCGGTGATGTCGAGACTTGCTACCATGGCTGCTCTCTCCTTTTTCCTTGGTTATGAGCTCCACAAGCTGCTGGCACGGATAAGGCTAGCTGACGTCCGCTGTAAAGATCAAGAAAAAAGGGGACTTCGCGGTAAAAAAGCTCCCAAGCCGGGCCTGTATTGGACTCCCCTGCTCATGATCGAAGAAAATGTTACCGGGTAATTGCCAAACCCGGGGGAACGATATATGGGAGGGTGAATTCAAATACATTATGGAGGTACAACTATGGCGATCGTTATTGATGTGGAAGAATGTCTGGGCTGTGAAACCTGTGTGGAATTGTGCCCCGAAGTTTTCAAAATGGATGATGCAGGAGAAAAGGCAACGGTCATTGATCCGGATTCCACGCTGGAATGTGTGGAAGAGGCCATAGACAGCTGTCCGGTGGAGGCCATTTCCAAGGAATAGGAGTAATGATCATTGTACCATTTGAAAGGGTCAAAAGCCTTCCGGGCTCTTGGCCCTTTCCTGGTTTTTGACCCGTGCAGGGGAAAACCCGGGAGGAGACATGCTGGATGCCAGCAAGGAACAGACAGAGATTAAGGATGTTTTCCCGGAAGAATGGGAAGGCTTTGTGGGCTCGCACAGGGAAGACGAATACGAAATAGTGGATGTCCGTCAACCCGATGAGTATGCATCAGGACATATTCCCGGGGCCAGACTGGTCCCGTTGGGAGAACTGGAGCAGCACCTGGATGTATTTGAGCTCGACCGGGATATCATATTCTATTGCCGGAGTGGAGCGCGTTCCATGGCCGCGGCCAGGCTGCTTCGGGACACGGGAGTCGGGTTTCGGGGGATCTATAACCTGGTCGGAGGGTTTGGCGGGTATGAGGGCGTCGAGCTGGTCGGTCTGCCCCGGTTGGATGTCTTTGACGTGCATGAACCCATGGACCGGATGATCATGCGGGCCATGAACATGGAAAAGGGGGCTTTCCGGTTTTATTCCCTTTTTCAGGAGCGTTTTCCGCAGGTTCAATTTGTCGAGCGTCTGGCTCGGCTTATTGATCTGGAAAAGAAACATGCCCGGGCCCTGCATGTTTACTGGAAGCGTCATGTCAGCCCGAAACCCTCCGAGACCTTTGAAGATCTGTTTATGTCCCTCAAGGGGGATATCCTCGAAGGGGGCGAACCTTTTGACGCCTGGGCCACGCGTCTTGAACAGGCGGGGGAACTGACGTGCATTGATCTTGCCGAGGCCGCCCTGGTCATTGAGAACCAGGCCTATGATCTGTACAGGCATCTGACCGGTACGGTGGATGATCCCCGGGAACAGGCCTTTTTCCGGCTGCTTGCAGAACAGGAAAAGGGGCACGTACGTGTGGTTTCCAGGTTTTTCGAGGATTGCTTTGCAGCCGTCCAGGAATGATCGGGACAACCGTTAGAAAAGACTCCAGACCATTCTTGTGGCCAGTACAAACAGAAGAAGGGCAAAGAATTTCTTGAGCTTGGGCACGGGCAGGCTGTGGGCAGTTCTGGCGCCAAGGGGAGCCAAGGATACGCTGGCAAGCACAATGGTGACAAGGGCGGTCACATGGATGAACCCGAAGCAGGATGCCGGCAGCCCTTGGGCCATGAGACCGTTGATGAGATAGCCGGTTGCCCCGGCCAGGGCAATGGGAAAGCCAATGGCCGCTGATGTGCCAATGGCCTTGTGCATGGGCGTGTTGCACCAGGTGAGAAAGGGCACGGAAAGGGTTCCTCCCCCGATGCCTACCAGACTGGAAAAAATGCCGATGATCCCGCCGGACAGGGTCATGCCCGGGGTGCGTGGAAGGTCGCGGTTGGCCTTGGGGCGGATGCCCAGAAGCATCTGGGTGCCAACATAATAGAGGAAGCAGGCAAAAAAGATTTTCAAAAAGGAGGTGGAAAGCTGGGCCGCGATCCATGTTCCCAGCAGGGTACCCAGGATGATTCCCGGGGTGATGCGCCAGACCACGGGCCAGATGACGGCACCGCGTTTGTTGTGGGCGCGCAGGCTGGACAGGGAGGTGAACAGAATACTGGTCAGGGAGGTTCCCAAGGCCAGGTGGAGAATGTGTTCCTGGGGAAGTCCCTGGGCGGTGAACATGAAGGTGAGCATGGGTACGATGACCAGGCCGCCGCCGATACCGAGGAGTCCGGCCAGAAAACCGGCCAGGGCGCCGGTGAGCAGGTACAGAACAAGGGCTGTGATCATGGGTGGTCCTTGTGGTTGGGGTGTTGGGTCGTATGGTTTTCCGGGGTGCGGGCCTCGATCTGGGGCACCATCGGACGGCCGGCAAGCAGGTATCAGTCCGGGGTTGGATCGGGCTGTTCAATATCCCTGATATGTTCGTTCATGGCCCGGATCGCGCCTTGGGCGTCCCGGTTGCTCAAGGCCTCCACAATGGCCCGATGTCCCTTGATGGAGGCGTGTTGCCGGGCCGTTGTCATCAGAGGTGCGGAGCGGCTTTCCCGGAGAATGCTGCGCAGGGTGACCATGACCTGTTCCAGCACTTCATTGCCTGCCGCCTGGACCAGGAGCCTGTGAAAGCGGGCGTCCAGGGCCGTGAATGTTTTGATGTTCCCCACGGCCTGTTCCTGCCTGGTGATGATTTTGTGCAGGTTGTTGAGGTGGGTTGTGCTGATCCGTGTGGCCGCCAGTCCCGCGATCTGGGGTTCGAGCATGGTTCGTATCTCGAAGATTTCCCTGATGCGGGCTTTGCCACGCTCCAGTTCCCTGGCCAGGGCCCGGACCAGGGTTTTCTTGTTTTTGGCCGCCACATAGGTTCCGGCACCCATCCGGCTTTCAAGGATACCGGCCTCTTCCAGCTGCTTGATGGCCTCACGCACGGAATTGCGGGAAACCCCGAACTGCTGGGCCAGTTTTCGCTCGGCAGGCAGCCGGGAACCCGGTCCGAATTCGTCTTCCTGGATCAGGGTCCTGATCCGATGGACAATTTCGATATACAGTTTTTTGGGAGGCCGGGCTGATGTTTCCGGATGTGTCATGGTCTCTTTTTGTTTCATTTGGTTGGGCCAATATGGAGTTGTGGGGTAGATGTCAATCCCTTTTTCCTGTCCGTCAGTGGTTGACGCCCGTCGGGTTTTGGTTTCGTCTGTGCAGATGAACCCTTTGACGGTGGAAGGTGAATGTGAAGGAACAATGTGCACGTGTGGCCAGGGAAATGGGCTTGGGAACGGGCCAGGTGGAAAAGGTTGCCGGGCTGTTGGGCGAAGGGGCAACCGTTCCGTTCATTGCCCGGTATCGCAAGGAAATGACCGGCGACCTGGATGAGGTGGCCATTGCCGGGATCAGGGATGGGCTGGCCAGACTAGCGCAACTTGATCAGCGGCGGGAGGCCATTCTTGCTTCCCTGGGGGAGCGGGATCTGTTGACCGCTGCTTTGCGCGATCGCATTGCTGCGGCCGAAAGTCTGCCCGTGCTCGAGGATATCTATCTGCCGTACCGACCCAAGCGGCGGACCAAGGCGGCCATGGCCAGGGAAAAGGGACTGGCTCCCCTGGCCAAGGTGTTGTTGCGGCAGCAACCCGGGGATGTTGATGCTCTGGCCGGCAGGTATGTGGATCCGGACAAGGGGGTTATGGATGGCTCCCTGGCCCTTGAGGGCGCCCGGCATATCCTGGCTGAAATGTTGAGTGAAGACGGATCATTGCGCAAGAAACTGCGTCGATTGTTTGCCACCCAGGCCCGTATTGTGACCAGGGTGAAACCGGGAAAACAGGAAGAGGGGATCAAGTTCAAGGATTATTTTGCCTGGTCGGAAAAGGCGTCTCAGGCTCCGAGCCATCGGATTCTGGCCGTGTTGCGGGGGGAGCGCGAGGGGGTTCTGGGGCTCAGGATCCTGCCCGATGAAACCCAAGCCATGGCGCTCGTCCTGTCTCATGCGGTACAAAACAATACACCGTCGGCCAGGCAGGTGGAGCTGGCAGCCCGGGATGCCTACAAGCGGCTCCTTGCTCCGTCCATGGAAACGGAACTTCGCGGAGAGCTCAAGAAACGGGCAGACCAGGAAGCCATCCGGGTGTTTGCGGAAAATCTTCGCCAATTGCTCATGGCGCCGCCTCTGGGACCCAAGCGGATCATGGGACTTGATCCCGGGTTCAGGACCGGCGTCAAGCTGGTTTGTCTGGACGAGCAGGGCGGGCTGGTCCATGCTGAAACCATCTTCCCCTTTCCTGGTGACAAGAAACGGGTTCAGGCTGCCCGGCAGGTGACCGCGTTATGCACCCGATATCATATCCAGGCCGTTGCCATTGGCAATGGTACGGCCGGGCGGGAAACCGAATCCTTTGTCCGTTCTCTGGATTTGGGACCTGAGGTGGATGTTGTCATGGTCAACGAGTCGGGGGCTTCGGTCTATTCGGCTTCCCGTGTTGCCAGGGAGGAGTTTCCCCACCATGATGTCACGGTGCGGGGCGCTGTGTCCATTGCCCGCCGGCTCATGGACCCCCTGGCCGAACTGGTCAAGATTGATCCCAAGGCCATCGGGGTGGGGCAGTATCAGCATGATGTGGATCAGAAAGAACTCAAGAAAAGCCTGGAAGATGTGGTGGTTTCCTGCGTCAACCAGGTCGGAGTTGATGTGAATTGGGCCAGCAAGGAATTGTTGACATTTGTGTCCGGGCTTGGACCGACATTGGCGGCCCATATTGTGGCGTACAGGAACGAACACGGCCCGTTCACCTCCCGCAAGCAGCTTCTCAAGGTCAAACGCCTCGGCCCCAAGGCCTTTGAACAGGCAGCCGGGTTTTTGCGTATCCGGGGAGGCAAACAGCCTCTGGACGGTTCGGCCGTGCATCCTGAACGTTATCCCCTTGTGGAAACCATGGCCAGGGATCTCGGATGTACGGTCAGCGAGCTCATGGCTTCCCCTGCCTTGCAGGAACACATCCGCATCAAGGACTATGTTACCCACAAGGTGGGCCTGCCCACGCTGCGCCATATCATGGCCGAGTTGAAAAAACCCGGCCGGGACCCCCGATCGGTGTTCAAGCCCTTTGTCTTTGCGGACAACGTGGCTGCCATCCAGGACCTCCAACCGGGCATGCGTCTGCCGGGCATTGTCACCAATGTGACCCGGTTCGGGGCCTTTGTGGATGTGGGGGTTCACCAGGACGGTCTGGTGCACATAAGCCAATTGGCCGACAGATACGTGAAGGATCCGGCCGACGTGGTCAAGGTGGGCCAGCAGGTGGAGGTTGCGGTTCTGGAGGTGAATGTTGCCAGAAAGCGGATTTCTCTGTCCATGAGAGCGGAAGGATAAAAGGATGGACCCGGAATGGTCGGTTTCCGCGGGTCCCCATGGATCATGCTTTTGGTCGGGTGGCCTGGGATCCGTCTCAGGCGCGCATGCCGATCATGCCAGGGTCCTCCATAAACAATCGTGGCCTAGCAGGATGGTGCCGGGAACGGTCTGCAACGCAGACCGAAAAGCAGGACTCATGCAGGCACAAGCCCTGCTTTTTGGTCACAAGGCAAGGGTGCTCTTTACACGGCATAGCCGGCCACAAGAAGCATGGATACGACACTTTGCCGGGTGATGGGATTGAGTCCGGGAACCACCATGACCTGCAGAACCTGGCCGCCCATGGCGTTATGATCCACCTGGATCATGCCCAGCAGTTTGTGACGGGTGTCCGTGACCTTGTACCCTATGGGGCTGGATTGGTTCTTGCCGGAACGGTCCGTGTACACGGGATCCAGCAGGAAACCCTTCTTGTGGATCATGGCCTGGCCGGTCAGGGCGAGGTTGCGCTGGATCAGGTTGTCCAGGCCGATGTATTTGAGGGCCTGCTTGGTTCCGTCAATGGACGGGACGTTGAAGTACATGGAGCCGATTTTTTTGTTTCCTTTTTTGACCGTGGCCACATAGGGATTCTTGATATCGATTTCAAGGCCGATGTTTTTGACAGCGGTCCTGTCACTGGTTGTTTCAATGGACCAGTGTTCAGCGGCGTCAACAGTCAGGGAAATCTTCTGCACCCCGGTATGCACCACCAAGCCGGCTTCGGCGCCCAGGGACCTGTAGGTTCCGGTGGCCAGGTTACCCAGTTTGTATTTCGAGGTAACGCCCACAGAGGTATATTCGAGCTGTGCAATGGTTGCCTGTTGCGGTGCTCCGTTCATGTTGAAGCCGCCACTTCCTGCACATCCACCAAGAATCATGGCCATGGCAATGACAAATATCTGTTTCATTGTCTCTCCTGTTTGGGTTGAAGAAAAAAACAGCAATAGGCCATCTAGATAACAAATGGGTTTGTCAAACAAAAAAATGGAATCCTTTTGTGTGCGAGGACATATCCGGAGAGTTCACATTGCCGGGGAAAAACGGCCATGCGGGCCTGTGTTCATAAAGCACAAAGGCTGTTTGACCCGGGGCAATGCCCGGGAATCGGGCAGCAAGGAAACCAACCAATTACAAGGGGATCAGCATGACACCACCATCCACCCATGAGGTCATTGTCTGTCGAGGGACCCGCCCTGCCGGATGTCCAAAAGGCCTGGAGCTTGCCCACGGGTTTGCCCGGGAGGTGAGCCGGGTCATTGAACATTCCGGATGGCCGGCCTTTTTGCAGGAAAACGTGCATGGCAGGATAGGTCATCACCACCAGTTTCGAGTCAGCATTGCTGCCTGTGCCAATGGCTGTTCCAGGCCGCATATCGTGGATGTGGGGTTTATTGCCGCCGAGTATCCCGTGGTGGATCAGGATCTTTGCATCGGGTGCGGCAAATGCATCCGGGCGTGTCCGGATGGGGCCATTACGGCCATGGAAGAGGGCGTGCAGATAGCGGGAGGATCATGCCTTGGGTGCGGTACGTGCGTGCGGGTGTGTGAACAGTCCGCTCTGGTCCCGGTGAGTACCGGATACCGGGTGGTGGTGGGAGGCAAACTGGGTCGTCATCCCCGGTTGGGCCGGGAACTTCCCGGGGTCTTTGCTCCAGAGGAGGCCCTGGATCTTTTGGCAAAGGTTTTGGAATTCGTGATGGAGCATTATACCCATGGACGGAATGTGGGGACCATCATGGAGACGGTGGGAGACCCCTGGTAGGCTGGCGGGTGGCCCCAATCAAAGGGCCGAAGGGCGTCCTGGGTTCAGAGGAGCATCCCCTTCATGGCTTCCGTCATGCATTGCATGTTGACCAGCCCCCTGGTGTCGCTCTCGGTCCAGGCAATACCCATGGGCATAAGAAGGCCGAACTCGGAGTGAATCACGCGCATTGTTTTCCTGGCAGGGATTGGCGGCGCATGGGATTGATATTTTTCCGGGATCTCTCTTCCGTAAGAGGGAAAACAGGCGCAGCAGCCGATTTTGCATTTTTTCCCCATATCGCTTATTTCCAGAAAAATTTTTCACGGATCAGAAGTTTGACTATGGTCTCCACACGAATACTGTCCACGGAGACATCCCCCCGACCAGCACATTCTTTCAACATTCGGGCAGGCGGAACCAACCCCTGTCCTGTTTTCAAGACGTTTTTGCGTCTCTTGTGATGTTTTTCAGGTAGCGGGGCCCTGTTTGGGCTTGGACGGGGGAATATGTGCACCGCATCGCGAGCAGCGTACTGTCCTGTTTTTGTTATCCAAGGAGACGATCTGGGCGTGCCTGCAGCGGGGGCAGACGCGTTTGAGCCCGCGAATGGCACCAATGATGGAGGAGATGAACAAGGGATTCACGAGACCTCTTGCGTCAAAGTGAGGGGCAAACAGTCTTCCGGGTGGAAGGTGATCTGAAAGTCTACACTATTTTTGGGCCTGGGGAAAGTATCCAGGAGAAAGACGTCATGTGTGTGCCCGGATGCACGCCCTTGTGCGAGGCGATTTTCCCGCTTGCGTGCCTGCCGGGGTTGTGGCCTTGAGAGGTGTTTCATGATAGGGAGTGCGTGTTGATGCCAAGGGTACAATGATGGGTGTATGTCACCTGATTGTAACCTGAAATGTGTATCCTCAATGTGTGAACAATGTTGTGCGTACCAACCTATGACGCGGAGGCAGTCACTGATGAAAAGAGGATTTGTACTGGGATGTATGGTTGTTGCTTTGCTTATGGCCGGTGTGACCAGCGGTCTGGCGGAAGAATTGAATCTTTTGACCTGGAAGGGGTATGCTCCCAAGGTGCTGGTGGATCAGTTTACCAAGGAAACGGGCATCAAGGTCAATGTGACCTATTCCAATAATGAAGAGATGATTGCCAAATTGCGGGCCACCCGCGGTGCCGGTTTCGACCTGGCCCAGCCCAGCCAGGACCGGATTTCGTCGGTTCAGGCCAAATACAAGATCTATCAGCCCATTGATATCACCAAGGTCAAGACCGAGCAGATCATTCCTTCCATGCTCAATGCGGTCAAAAAGAACACCATGGTCAAGGAACATTTTTATGCGGTTCCCTTTTGCTGGGGCACGTCCGGTCTTATTGTGAACAAGAAATTTGCTCCCCATGCCGATGATTACACTGCCCTTTTGGATCCCCAATATGCCGGCCGCATCAGCTACCGGTTGAAACGGCCCACCCTCATTGCCATAGCCTTTGCCATGGGCGATGATCCCTTTGCCAAGTATGCGGATGTCAAGGCGTACAAGGAACTCATGGACAAGGTTGCCGGTCAATTGACCGCGGGCAAGAAGCTGGTCAAGAATTACTGGGCCAATGGCGACGCCCTGCTCCAGTCCATGCGTTCCGGTGAAGTCCATGTGGCCATGGCCTGGGACAATGGTGGCTGGAAACTGCACGCGGAAAATCCGGACATTGATTTTGTGGCGCCCAAAAGCGGTGCTCTGGGCTGGATCGATACCTTTGCTTTGCCGGCCAAGGCCAAAAATGTGGATGCGGCCTACAAGTGGATCAATTTCATGCTCCGTCCGGAAAATGCTGCCCAATTCACCAATATCGGCAAATACGGCACGGCTTCCCAGGGTGCCATTGAGCTGACAAAGGCCGATGTGCGTGCCGATTTCCAGCGCGGGTTTTCCCAGGCGGACATCGACAATATCAAATGGTATCCCCCGGTTCCGGCCAAGCTGGAATCCATTGAGGGCAAGATCCTGGACAAGGTCAAGGCTGCCCAGTAACCTTTGCTTGCACCTGCGACCCCGGAGAATCATGACCTTCGGGGTCGCCTTTTTTCGTTTGTTTTCTCATGTCCCAAGGAAGAGGTATGTCTCGAAAGATTGATCTGCAGGTTCACGAACTGGTAAAACGTTTTGACGCCTTTACCGCCGTCGACAGGGTGTCCTTTGATGTGCATCAGGGAAAGTTCTTTTCCATTCTCGGTCCCTCGGGGTGCGGTAAGACAACGCTGTTGCGCATGATTTCAGGATTTATCGAGCCCACCGCCGGCACCATTGCCATCCGTGGCAGGGATATGCTCGGAATCCCCCCCAATAAACGGCCGGTCAATCTGATTTTTCAGCATCTGGCCCTGTTCCCCATGATGAATGTGGCTGAAAATATTGCTTTTGGCCTTCGGCGAAGGGGGGAACGCGGGGCAGTGATTACCCAGAAAGTGGAGTCCATTCTGGAACGGGTGGGGTTGCCCGGATATGGAGACAAACAGGTACATCAGCTTTCAGGCGGCCAGCGCCAACGGGTGGCCATTGCCCGTTCTCTGGTTCTGGAGCCCGCCGTGCTGCTTCTGGATGAACCCCTGGGTGCCCTGGATCTGAAACTCCGGGAGCAGATGAAGGTGGAACTCAAGACCCTGCAGGCCCAGGTGGGCACCACCTTTATCTATATCACCCACGATCAGTCCGAGGCCCTGATCATGTCCGATTTTGTGGCGGTCATGAACAAGGGCCGTTTTGAACAGATGGACAAACCCCAGAATCTGTACGCCAAACCCGCAACACCCTTTGTGGCCAGCTTTGTGGGAGACAACAATGCCTGGGACGGCATGGTGACGGGCCGGGAGAATGATCGGGTCACGGTGCAGACCCAAAACGGGAACACGTGCCACATTCGCACCGATCAGAAGTTCGCGCCCGGCGACAAGGTTCGGGTTTTTTTGCGGCCCGAGGCCATGCTTATCGAGCCCGACGCCTCCATCCCTTCGCTGAACCGGTTTCAGGTGGTTGTGCGCTCCATTTTGTTCAATGGCGCCAACAGCAGCATTCTGGTGCACCCCAGGGAGGGTACGGGCCAGGAAAAGGAACTGATCGTTGCCCTGCCCCAGAACCGGCAGTACGATCATGTCAAAAAGGGGGATGTGCTGGAGATCGGCTGGGATGAGAAATCAGGCATCTGTTTTGCCGGAGATGCGTCATGAAACGACATTTTTCCTGGATGACCTGCTTTTTCCTGGCTCCGGTCCTGATCTGGCTCATTTTTCTTATTGTTCTGCCCCATATTGATCTGTTGATCATGTCCTTTCGGGCGGAAGACGATTATGGGGACATGGTCTGGAGCCTGGTCAACTACAAGGAGTTTTTTACCGAACCCATTTACTGGCTGACCTTTGTGCGCACGGCCGTGTACTCCATCCTGGTCACCTGCATCACGTTCGTGATTGCCCTGCCCGTGGCCTTTTACATCACCAAGGTTGTTTCGCCCCGGGTCAAGGGATTTCTCATTGTTCTGCTGCTCATGCCCTTTTGGGTCAGTGAACTGGTGCGGGTGTACGGATGGATGATCCTGCTGCGTGAAAGCGGGGTGATCAATCATTTTCTCATGATGCTGGGCATCACGAGCACCCCGGTGGAAATGTTGTATAACGACGCCACCATGCTGCTGGGCCTGGTGTACACTTCCATGCTGTTCATGGTGGTGCCGCTCATTTCCGCTCTGGACAGTCTGGATGATGCCCTGATTGAAGCAGCCTATGATCTGGGCTCCGGGATGTGGACCATTGTGGGCAAGATTATCATTCCCCATGCCAAGCCCGGTATTGTTTCCGGATCCATTGTGGTGTTCATGCTCACCCTGGGCAATTATCTGACTCCCAATCTCATGGGCGGCAAGAGTTCCCTGTGGTTCACCGAGCAGATCTACAACCAGTTCATTGCCAGCTTCAACTGGAATCAGGGTTCGGCCTTTGGTTTTCTGCTGCTCATTCTTTCTTCGTTCATCATCTGGGTCGGTCTCAAGCTGACCCGTCAAAATCTCGGGAAGGTGGCATCATGATACGTACGCTTCCCAAATCCAGAACCTATACCCTTTCGTTCGGGGTGTTCATGGGGCTTTATTTCTTTTTTCTCTTTGCCCCCCTTGTCATTACCTGCATCCTGGCCTTCAATGATTCCCAGTTCCCCTCCCTGCCCTGGAAGGGCTTTACCGTGGAGTGGTTTACGGGAAATGTTGCCCAGCGTGTGGGGATTTTTCACGATCAGATCAATCTGGCCAGCATCTGGGTCAGTTTCAAGGTGGCCATCTGTGTTTCCGTGCTTTCGGTGATGGTGGGCACGGCAGCATCCTTTCTCTTTGAACAGGAGAATTTTCCCCTCAAGACCCCCCTTTATTTTCTCATGCTCATGCCTCTGGTCATTCCCGGCGTCATCCTGGGTATCTCCATCCTGCTTTTCAGCAATACCCTGGGGATGTTCTTTGAAGATACCTGGGGGATCGATGTGGGATTGTTCCGGCCGGGATTCTGGCTGGTGGTGCTGGGGCAGTTTTCCTTTATCACCACCTTTGTGACCCTTGTGGTTTCAGCCCGACTCAAGAAGTTCGACCGGACTCTGGAAGAGGCGGCCCTTAATCTCGGTGCCACCCGATGGCAGGTTATCTGGTACATCACCCTGAGATTTTTGCGTCCGGCCATTATCGGTTCCGGGGCCGTGGCCTTTCTCATGTCCTTTGAAAACTTCAACACCACTCTCTTTCTGGTGGGTTCCGAGGCCACCCTGCCCATCAATCTCTATCTCCAGGTCAGGGACGGCAGCACGCCGGTGATCAATGCCATCTCTTTTCTGCTCATTGTGGGGACCTCGTCGTTGGCCCTGTTTAATCTGTACATAAGCCGGAAGGAGAAGCTGGAATAGGCCGGACTGGCAACGGCTGGATTGTGTCTGGATGTGTACGGACAGGGGGCTGTTTGCTCCTGAATAACGAAAACCCCTCCGGGAAAGGAACCTGACCTGCTGTTCCTTTTCCGGAGGGGTTTTGTTGCTGGGTGATTGTTCTGGCGGACTATGTGTTCATGAAGGCTTTGCCCAGATCAAAGCCCTGTCCCAGATACGCTCCGATTCCATAATAGGCGCGGTTTCCGGGGGTAAACACAAAGGGGCTGATCTTGGACATGTCGGGCATGCCCTTGTCGTCCAGTACTGACGGATCGGCCTTGACGTCCATGATCTGTCCCACGAACTGGGTGTGTACGCCCAGGTCGTGCACCGCGACGACCTTGCATTCCACGATAAGGGGAAATTCCTCGATATACGGGGCATCAACCATTTCCCCCCTGACCGGGGTCATTCCTGTTGTTTGGAATTTGTCCACGTTTTTGCCCGAGACCATTCCGAAGTAATCCACCTCAGCCGCCTGATGGGCCGAAGCAATGTTCACGGTGAACGCCTTGCGTTCCATGATGGCGGCAAAGCTGTGACGGGGAGTCTGGATGGATACGGTCAGACAGGGCGGTTTGGAGCAGCATACCCCGCACCAGGCTGCGGTCATGACGTTGGGAGCTCCGGTCTGATCATAGCTGCCAATAACCCAGGCAGGGGTTGGTTGCGCCAGTATCTTGGGGCCAAGTGATTGTTTCATGTCTTTCTCCTTGATAATTGATGTAGCCTGTAAAATACTTCCTATGTACCACCTTTTCAAGAAAAAGAAAGGCTAGGGGAGCGGGTGCGTGCGCATCCCGGGTGCAGGCGGTTCTGGTCATGGAGATGATTATGTGAAGAAGGTTTGGCAGGTGGGGAACAAGGCAAGGCCAAACTGCCTTGTTTGAGTATGCAAGGCAATGGGGAATCGTGACGGACTTTTCTTGCCCTTGGCCGGGGATATGATTAAGGATCCGTGCGAAAGACACTGAATCGTTTACCCTTGGAGAACCCATGTTTTTTGATGCGTATACAGGGTCGGTGCTGGCCCTTGCCCATCGGGGCGCGCGGTCACTGGCTCCGGAAAATACCCTTTCTGCCGTCCAAAAAGCCCTGGATGCCGGGGCTTATGCCTGGGAAACCGATGTCCAGATGAGCCGTGACGGTCACCTGGTGCTCACGCATGACAACACCCTGAGCCGGGTAACCAATGTTGCCCGGCTTCCCGCATTTGCCGCGCGTAAACCCTGGCGCGTGGCTGATTTTACCCTGGAGGAACTCCGGGGACTGGATTTTGGTTCCTTTTTTGTGGACGATGATCCCTTTGAGCAAGTGGCGGCAGGCGCTTTTTCCGGCAATGAGATACTGGGATTTCGGAACATGATCCTGCCCACCCTTGAGGAGGGGCTTCGGTTCACCCGGGAGCACAATTTCAGGATCAACGTGGAGATCAAGGATCTTCACGGCACTCCCGGTCATGATGTGGTTGTGGAGAAGGTGGTGGAAATGGTCCGCCACCTGGATCTGGTGGATCAAATCCTGATCTCTTCCTTTAATTTCGATTATCTGCAAAGGGTTAGGCTGCTCATGCCGGAGATACCCACTGCCGCTTTGATGGAAGCGGCCAACCTGGGAGAGGGACGCATCCTGGAGACCCTTGTGGCCCTTGGCGTCCAGGCCTGGCATCCCGACAGGGAGATTCTGCAGGGCAATGACCTGCGGCAGGTTCTTGGCGAGGGGATGTATGTGAACGTGTGGACGGTGAACGACCCCCGGGAGATGCGTTCCCTGGTGGTTCAGGGCGTAACCGGTCTGATCACGGATTTTCCCCAGATCGTGCGGGCTGCTGCTGATTGAGGCGTCAGGGGTTTCCCTTCATGGGCAGGGCTTGGTCCTGTTCACCCGGGAGAGGGACTGACAAGAGCGTGAACGCATGCAGGATGAGGCATACACAAAGGGGAGGGCCTATAGGCCCTCCCCTTTGTGTATCAGTATTCAAGAGGTTGTTCAGGATTTGGTTTTGGATTTCATGTATACGGCGGCCAGAATGATCACCAGAAGGAAGAAAATGAACCAGAGGCCGCTGGCACCGCCTTTCTCGGCAGGCTGGGGAGTGGCCTGGGCTTCCACTTCCTGGGTGTATGCCTCTTCCATGTCCCCGGATGCCTGTTCCTCGTCGACCATGGCGGTCTCGTGGGTCAAGGCCTGGTGTTCCTCCTGTTCCCCGTGGGTAGCAGCCTCGTCATGGCCCGTTGCTTCGGCATCATGGTCCATATCAGCGGGACCGGCAGCTGCCATGATGGCCTCTTGCCCCGGATGGGGACCCAGCCACTCGACCTTGCCGGTGTCAATGTCGTAGACCGCGCCCTGGACTTGCAGGGTGCCTGCCTGGACCCGGGCACGTGTGGCCGGGCTGTGCATGAGCAGATCGGTAATGCCCTGCCAGACGTTGTTGATTACGGCTGCAGTGACCAGTTCATTCCCCGTGAGTTCGGGATGGTCATGTTTGGTTTTGGTGACCGCCGGAACGATATTGTCCACCAGCTGGGGGATGGAGCCGTGGAGGGGAGCGTCCTGGACAACGGCTGTTACGGCTCCGCAATGGGTGTGACCGAGTACGAGCATGAGGGGCGTTTCCAGATGATCGACGCCGTATTCCACGGAAGCGATTTCATCCACATCCAGAACATTGCCGGCCACCTTGATGACAAACAGGTCGCCCACGCCCTGATCAAAGAGAATTTCCACGGGCACCCGGGAATCGGAACAGGCAATGACCGTGGCAAAGGGGTGCTGTCCTTTGGTGGTGGTGAATAGGCGGCGCTGACGATCCTGATTGGGATGGATGGCATGGCCCGTGGCAAAGCGGTCATTGCCGGCTTTTAACTGAGTAAGGGCCTCCTCCGGGGTGAACATGCGCTGGGTCGGAATGGTTGTTGCCCCAAGGGGGCTGGTCAGCACCAGGAGGGCGGTCAGGGTTCCCAGCAAGGCAATCAGGCGTTTCATAATCATCTCTCCTTCGGTTACATGGATGGGGATCGTTTCTCATCGTGTTGGCAAAACAGTACGTACCCTTGAGCTTTATCCATTGAAAAAGATAGAGGCAAGGTTTTTGTTCCCGGTCTGCAAGAGAGGTTTCAGAATCTGGATGCTGGATGGTCTTGGCCGACTCGACCTCTGCATTGATGATTTTGAGGGTATATACCCAAAAATACCCGACAGATGTAGGGGGATGTCCTGATTTATGATCGCGACAGGTAAGACGTTGGGAGTATGAAAAGGACATGCGATCGTTGCGGCTGCTTCTCAATACGGTATACCCATAGACCATTGCAGGGTTATGCGTTATCAGTTGGACAAACGGAATGCTCTTGCCAAGGAGTTGGTCATGAAAACAAAGATTGTTGCCACGCTGGGTCCTGCTTCTTCGAACTACGAGACCATGAAGGCCATGGTCCAGGGCGGGGTCAGGATTTTCCGGCTCAATTTTTCCCATGCTGATGCAGCCTTTTTTGCCCCCACGGTAAAGATGATCCGGGAGATCGAAAACGAGCTGGACATCCCGCTTACCGCTTTGGGGGATCTATGCGGACCCAAGATCCGCATCGGCAAGGTCCAGGATTCGCCCCTTGAAATTGAAAAAGGATGGTATGTTTGTCTCGGGCTACCCGAGTACAGGGAGCAGGCCGGCAGATATCCGTTCCTGCCTCTGGATTTTCCCGAGCTTCTCAAGGGACTTGAAGTTGGTATGCCGGTTTCCTTGAGCGACGGGTTGCTCACCTTTACCATCACCCGGGTAATGAAAAAGGATGCCTGTTTTTTGCTCCAGGCCCACAACGGGGGGCTGCTCACCTCCAACAAAGGCATCTTTTTCCCCGGCAAAGAACACGCCATTTCTGCCATCACGGACAAGGATCGCAAGGACCTGGATGAGGGCCTGGAAATTGGTCTGGACGCATTGGCTGTTTCCTTTGTCCAGACCAAAGATGATATTGCTGATGCCAAGGCCCTCATTGCCCGCCACGGAACCTGGGTGCCGGTTGTTGCCAAACTGGAACGCAAAAATGCCATGGACAATCTTCAGTCCATCGTGGATCTGGCTGACGTGATCATGGTGGCCCGGGGTGATCTGGGACTTGAATGTCCCCTGGCGTCTTTGCCCGTTCTCCAAAACAAGATCATCCGCACCTGCCGCCACGCCCAGAAGGCCTCCATTGTGGCCACCCAGATGTTGTTGTCCATGGTCAGAAATCCCATTCCCACCCGGGCCGAGGCAGCGGACGTGGGCAACGCCATCATGGATGGTGCCGATTGCGTCATGCTTTCCGAGGAAACCGCCATCGGCACCTATCCCGTGGAAGCAGTGAACATGATCCGGGACATCGCTGCCCAGTGCGAACCCTATTATCTGGAAAGGATCAAGGGCCCCTATGCGCCCAAACAGGAAAAAAATCCGCCCAAGTATCTGGCCTATGCCGCCTGTCTTCTGGCGGACAACACCGAGGCAGCAGCCATTGTCAGCCATTCCACCACTGGCTCCACGGCCAGGTATCTTTCCAGTCGCAGGCCGGTCCAGGATATCGACACCCTTACTTCCAATCCGCGTGTGATGCGGGCCATGAACTTTTTCTGGGGGGTACGTCCCCATCTTGCAGACACCTCTCTCAAGGCACATGTTCAGCGGGCCGAACGTTTTATTCAGACGGCTTCTCACTTTGATTCCGGTGACAAGCTGGTCATCACTTCGGGCGAGGCCACGCCGGGTCAGAAGAAGGTCCAGACCAACGAGATCAAGGTGTATGTGAAATGACGAAGCAGAACTGGTGTGATTGACCCGCGATGGGATACAGGGCAGAAGACCGTTCCGGCCAGCAGGGCAGAAGGGGGACAAAAAACATGGAGCTCGGAATGGGTGGAGAATGCGGGGTGTTGCCCGGATTGACTGTCCGAGTTCCCTGGTGGAGTAGAGTATCGGTCCTTGGGGTGTTGGTTCTTGAACCAGCACCCCAAGGTGTCTTTGCTGTATTGTCAGCCTGTCACCCTGATGCGCGTTGGCTTGGTATCGGCGCATAGTCGTGACTTGCTGCAACCATGGTCGGAACAAGCAAGGTCTGGGAACGGGAATGACTGAAAGTCAAAAATTTCAAATTCTCTTTGTGGACGATGAAAAAAACGTCCTGGATGGGCTAAGGCGTCCTTTGCGGTCCATGCGCAAACAATGGGACATGCATTTTGCTACCAGTGGTCGACAGGGCCTGGCGATTCTGGCTCAACAGGAAATGGATCTGGTGGTGTCGGATATGTACATGCCCGAGATGGACGGTGCAGCGTTTCTGCGTCAGGTCATGGAGCACTATCCCAACACCATCAGGACGATTTTGTCCGGTCATTCCGATAAGTCGCTCATCCTCAAGACCCTTAAGCCGGCGCATAAATTTCTGCACAAGCCCTGCTCCCCTGAAACCCTTATTGCCTGGGTCAAGGACATCCTTTTTTTTCGCCAGATCCTTCCCAGCAGGGAATTGCGGGAACAGCTCAACGGCATCGGGGCGTTGCCCGGTCAGCCCCTGTTTTTTGCCCTTTTGTTCGAGGCCATTGCCCATGATGATCCCCAGGAAGTGGGGGAAATCCTGCCCTATGACGTGAATATGGCCGCCAATCTGCTGAAGGTGACCCTGAATACGTTTTTCACCAAGACTCAGGGGCTCCCCTCATTGAGCGATTCGGCTAAATTGATCGGCATGGATCTGTTGTATGAGATTGTCTCGTCCAAGGATATTTTTGCCGCGTACAATGAGATGCCGTATAGCGGATTTTCCATTGATAATCTTTGGCGTCATTGTCTGCGTACGGCCAGATATGCCGCTATTATCGCTGCTCTCGAGTCGGCAGATTCTTCTTTTGTCAACAAGTGCTATCTGGCCGGCTTGTTGCATGATATTGGGAAATATCTGCTCATCACGACCTATCCTGGAGATTATGCATCGGTCTTGAAGCATGCCCCCAGTCAGGAACAACCTCTTTGGGCTTTGGAGAGAGCGGCACTTGGGGCCTGCCACGGAATGGTCGGGGCCTATCTCATGGGGATCTGGGGACTGCCCAAGGAGATTGTTGAGGCGATTGCCTTTCACGAGCGGCCTTCAGCCATCAAGCGATGGGAGGTTTCTCCTTTATGTATAGTGCATGTGGCCAACGTCCTGGATCATTTGTTCTTACGCATGGGCAAGAATGATCCTTTGGGCCAACTTGATGTTACCTTTTTGCAACAGACTATTTCCAAAGAAAAACTGCAGCGCTGGCAAAAGGCCTGCAAAAAATTTTTTTCCCAGGCAGCAAGCGAGCTGACCCTGCTTCACTGGTAAAACGCATTTTCATGGCACGGAAAAATAACGAACACACCATAAGCGCGGATCAACTGCAAACAGGTATTTTTGTCTGTCTGGAGGAGCATTGGCTTAAGCATCCGTTTCTTTTGAATAATTTCAAAATCAAGACCGAGAAACAACTGGCCATTCTCAAACAGTTGGGTATTACTGAATTCAGGTATGACCCAGATCGAAGCGATCGGCCTCCCTTGCCGGTGCAGACCCGGCATCGTGAGGTGCACGCTGCCTCGACTCCTCGGGATGCAGAGATCGACAAGGAATTCCAGCTGAAGCAGGAACGCAAGAAGCGGTTGATGCAGATACGAAGCCGAATTGCCAAGACCGCCAAAAAATTTAGTCAAACAGCTGACAAAGTACCCAATCTCATGAGCAAACTGATGGCCGGAAAGGGTGAGGGGCTTGTCGAGGTTGATCTGATTGTCGGGGAGATGGTCGATACCTTTGCCTCCCTGTCCGACACCGTCATGCATCTCATGAGTGCCAATGATAAGGAACTGGAGCTGACCTATCATTTTTTGAACGTGTCTGTTCTTTCCCTCATGATCGGCAGTTCCCTGGATTTGTCCAAGGAGCAGCTCCATGCTTTGGGGGCAGGGGCGCTCATGCACGACTTGGGGAAGATGCGCATCGAGAAAAAGCATTGGCGCAAGCCCCGCGAAACCATGACCAAACACGAATGGGAGCTTTTACAACTCCATCCTCGCTACGGTTTGGAGATCGCTGGCCAAAACGGTGCCCGCAACAAGGACATTTTGGCCATTATCGGCCAGCATCATGAACGGATCGACGGATTGGGCTATCCTGAAGGTTGTGATGGTCGGAACCTGCATCTGCTTGCCAAAATGACGACCATTGCAAATATTTTCGACAATCTGTGCAACCATTATGATCCGGAAAAACGACTTTCTCCCCATGACGCTTTGCAGCTCATGTTTAAAAAATATGACATGATCATCGATATGGGGCTGTTTTCTCAGTTTGTCAGACGTCTTGGGGTCTTTCCTCCCGGAACCATTGTCCTTCTGACCAATGATGTTGTAGCCAAGGTTATGGCGGTGAACCCACAGAATCCCCTGACTCCCATGGTCCTGCCCTATGTGAACGGCGTTTCTCCTGAAGATGCCGTTGTCCTGGATCTGGCCAGTGAGGACTTGAAGATCAAACGCACTGTGGCTGTGGCAGATCTTTCCTCTTCCGAAGTCAGATATCTCAAGCCCAAAGCCAGAATTTCTTATTTCATGGAAGACATGGATACCGAAGGATGACCCCGGCGGCCGGGTGACACGTCCTGAATTCTCCTGCCTGCCTTTTGATCTCTGCTTTCGTTTTCCTCCTGTTTGTTCCCCGTCCACTTCGCAATGCATGCCTCCAGTTTGTCCATGGAAAAGGGCTTGCTCTGGTAGTCGTTCATGCCTGCATCAAGGCAGGCCTGCCGGTCCTTGGCCTGGGCCAGGGCGGTCATGGCCACGATGGGAACGCTGGCCAGAATCGGATCCTTGAAGGCTCGAATGCGTCGAGTGGCCTCAAAGCCATCCATGACCGGCATCTGGCAGTCCATGAGAATCAGGTCGAACCGTTCCCTGGACGCCAGGTACACCGCTTTTTCACCATTCACGGCCAGGGTTACGGAACATCCCATGAATTTCAGGACGTCCACCAGAACTTCCTGGTTGACCTCGTTGTCCTCGGCGATCAAGACCTTGATCTGTTGGTGATTTTGTGTGCAGGCCGACTGCGCCGCCTGAACGTTGCTCGGGGGTGTAGCCGGGCGGGCAAACGTAACCGGAAATGCTGCTGTGTCCCTGGCTCTGCCAAGAAGGATGGACACGGTGAAGGTGGAGCCTTTGCCGGGTTCGCTCGCAATGTCGATGTCTCCGTGCATCATGCTCACCAGTTGTTTGGTAACGGCCAGCCCCAGGCCTGTGCCCCCGAAATTTCGGGTTGTGGAATCATCGGCCTGGACAAAGCTGTTGAAAATATGACTTTGCACCTTTTGGGGGATGCCGATGCCCGTGTCCTTGACCTCGATTCCCAGGGTGATGCCGTGCGCCGAGGATTGTTGCATCGTCACTTTGACCATGACATACCCGGTCTTGGTGAATTTTATGCCGTTGCCTACCAGATTGATCATGATCTGGCGGATGCGATCGGTATCGCCTACAAGGGGTGTTGGAATGTCCGTGCATAGGATGGTCGACAGGGCAAGCCCTTTGTCTTTGGCCTGGACTTCCATCATGTCGTGGATTTCCGCGAAGAGATGGTAGGGATCAATCTTGTCGAGGACCAATTTCATCTTGTCGGCCTCAATCTTGGAGAAATCCAGCAGGTCATTGATCAAAGAGAGCAGATTTTCACCTGAAAGACGGATCAATTCGGTATATCTATACTGTTGGTTGGTGAGATTAGTTTTTTGCAGCACCTGGATCATGCCCAAAACGCCGTTCATGGGAGTCCGGATTTCATGGCTCATGTTGGCCAGAAATCGGGACTTGGATTCATTGGCCTCCATGGCCTGTTTTTTGGCCTCAGACTCCGCCTTGAGGGTCTTGTCCAAAAGGGTTTGGTTTTCTTCAATGGTCTCAAGCATGTCGTTGAATCCGTCTACAACCTTGCCCAATTCATCATTGCCTTGTTTGCGAACACGTATGGTGTAATTTTGGCTTTTACTGACATGGACCATGGCGCTGACAAGATCATTGATGGGATCCAGAATCATGCCTTGCATGTGAGCATTGAAAATCATGGCGATAATGAAAATGGATATGGCGATGCAGAAGCTCAAGATAAAAAACTGTCTGAAGTCATCATGCAGTTTGTGCATGCTCGCGATAATGTAGATACTTCCAATTTTTTTGCCTTGAAGACGAATATCTTGTAGCAGCTCAAGCTGAAGAGGTGAAAATAAAAAAAGGAGTGATTCTTTTTGTTCTCCATATGTTTGCAAATGGTGTATTTTTTCTTTCGGTGAGATATAGACGTTGTGTTTGGCATTTGTATATGAGGCAAAAACTTCATTTTCCTTGTTTGTTATACATGCAAAAATAATTGAATTATCAGAGCTCAGCCCTGAAATGATTTCAGTTGCGGTTATTTTGTCACTAAAGGCTATTGCAGCTGAGATGTTGCTGGATATGATATCGCTGACTATATGTGTTTTTTTTAGTAAATCATTTTTGAAGGATATGTATTTTTCAATGCAGAAAAAAATGGATAGGATGATAAGGATTCCAAGGCATATCAATCCAAAGGCTATATTGATTTTTTTTCGAATGGAAATGTTTTTGATAAACTTTACCATGATGTATTCTCTTTGTCGTTGTTGAATGGTATACTTACCCGGTAAAGTTTCGAGCTAATAAGAATGTTTGCTTTGATTAAAGCATTCATATTTAGATAGATATTTATTTTTTTTCCATTACGTATAAAAGCTATCATGCCTCCTTTTTCTAAAAAATCAATGCTTTCGCCAACCAGCAGGGTTTGATGGCCATGGATTTCCTGGAGAAGCTGTTTGGTCCGAAACGTCTTGTTGCTGGGCACGAAAATGATTTGATAGGCATGTAATGGGTGCATGGGCACGGAGTCGACATGGAGGTGGTGGTTTTGAACGGATTCACCCTGGACTGCTTTTTCCAGGCTGTGCTGCATGGTTTGGTCTCCCAGGTTGAGAATGCGGAATGGGGTGGATGGCGGGCCCAGGCGTTTCATGTCCCAGAAGACGAAATAGGTCAGATTGTAGATGAAAATCGATTTGATTTGATTTTCATCAAACCCGGATTGTTCTGCAGCCAATGGGCGGGTTAATAACAGGCAGATTCCAGCTATAAGGACAAACCATACGGGCGCCTTTGGCAACCAAAGGCGCCCGTATGTAAATGGTGGGGATTCTTTCAACTGGGTGGTGTTGGGTGGATTGGTCATGTCTGGATATAAATCAGAAAGTAAAGGTTATTTTTGCATACATGCTGCGCTGGACAGAGGTGGGGGCCACATTGAGATCCTGCTGGGCATATTCCTGATGATTTTTCTCCAGAAGATTCTGTCCTACAAGGCTCAGTTCCACATTGGGCGTGGGTGACCAGGCCAACCGTGCATCCAAGGTTGTGTAGGCCGGGATGTTGTACTCATCCGAGATGGTCAGCTCATCAACGTAGCGTCCCCAGAGGTCCAACTGGACGTTATGTCCCAGATCCAACAGGGAGCGGATGGAAATCTGGTTCTGCGGGGAATCTCCGTCAGTTGTGCCGGCGTGTGAATCATATTCGTTCCCCTGGATTTGAAAATGCATGTTCAAAAAGGTATAGGCTCCTTCCACGCGCCAGAAAGGGCGGGGTTGCCATTCCAGAGTTATTTCTGCGCCATAGGTTTGCGCGTCCATTTTGTTGGTAAGTTCCACAGGAATTTCCAGCATGCCTTGGGCATTGATTGTTCCATCCTGAAAATGTGTTGTTACTGTTCGGAGATCGTCATACTCGTTGTAAAATCCGGCGATATCCAGGGAAAAGGTGTCGGTAGGCATGATCCTGTAACCCAGTTCGTAAGCCGTGACCCATTCCTTGTCGTAGTCCTTACTGCCTTGTACGGTGAAACGAACAGGAACAGTGTCTGGAGGTCCAGGCGGCAAGGGAATGGGTATTGCGTTTTTGGGGACTTGTTCTACCGCCGAAAACAGGACTGACTGTTCCCCCCTTGAAGGAGATCGGACTGCACGAGAGACCGATGCCCACAAGGTGTTGTGCGCATTGGGGGTCATGACAATGCGGGCCGTGGGTTCCACTGCGTCTCCCCATTCGTCGCTGTATTCGAATTTTGCCCCCAGGGTGAGCTGCAACATGTCCGGAGCCAGGTCAATTCGGTCCTGGATGAATCCCGTGTACAAGGCTGTGCGCTCCTTGTTTTGGGTAAACCCCAGTGTGCTGTCACCTTTGAAGCTGTCCTTCAAGTATCGCAGCTCCCCTCCGACAAGTACATGATGCCTGGGGCTAAGGTCAAAGCTGTGCTGGATGTCCGCATCAATGATATCGCTTTGATACAGGCAGATGTACTCGTCGTGTTTGAGCCGATCATAGTAGATCTGAAATGAGGTGCTTGATGTTTCGGAATGATTCCGTTCGAAGCGGAAACGAATGTTCCCCCCGTTTTTCTGAATGGTTTTGTCTTCATAGCCTGTTGTACCCGTGGCCGGATCCAGCAGATTGATGTTTTCGCCAAATGCACCCGTAAAGATGTCGCCCTGCAGGGTTGCCGAATTTTTGTTTAGAGGGTTCCAATCGATGCGAAAGCCTCCCTGTTCCTTGTTCCATTGGTCCTCGGGATCCATGTGGATGGGACCACCCGTATCGGCATTACGCCCCTTGAAATAGATGCGGTACGACGTGTCCATGCCCATCAGGCCACCATGGCGTGCCTGAACAACCTGATCTTCCGTGCCTACAAGGGAAGAAACCAGCGAGCCAAGGGTGTCTTCTGCCTTTTTGGTGATGATATTGACGACCCCGTTGACCGCATTGGCACCCCAAAGGGAGGCCCCTGGTCCGCGGATGACCTCGATGCGTTCAATATCCTCCAAAACCATGTCCTGAAGATCCCAGAAGGTTCCGGAAAAGGACGGGCTGTACACGCTGCGACCGTCCACAAGCACCTGCAGTTTGTTGGCAAATCGGCCGTTGAAACCACGCGAGGAAACCGCCCATTTATTGGCGTCGATCCTGGCAACCTGAAGACCAGGAACCATGCGCAGCAGGTCCGGAATGGTGGTTGCCGTGCTGCGCTGGATGTCCTGACTGGTAATGACGTAGATGGCCGCCCCTGTTTGGAAGTATTTTTCCGGTGTTTTAGATGCCGATGAGACTTCCTGGGCAAGAAGCTCTTCCAGGTCCATGTGTTTGAGATTGGTGAGGGTCGACGCACTTGCTGCCAGGGCTCGAGCCTGGAGGATGAGCATGCACAGACTCGTGATGGAGACAATGGAGAACATGGTGCGGAAAAGGTTGATGTGGATGGTTCTGCAAGGAAAATGGCCCTGTGGCTTCGCCTGCATCAAAAACTCCCTATTTGATGTGCAATGAATATGTGTGAAGAAGAAATTGATGGGAGTGTATAACAATAAAGATTTTTTTGCAATGTATGATTTGTTTGTTGTTGTACAATGCGATTTTTTTAGCTCCATACTATGAAAAATGTATGACAATAGATGATTGATTTAAGTGGTGTTATTTTGAAAAATACCGTGTAACGTGTGGTTAGAGTAAATATCCATTCATTTAAGTCGGTTGTTAACTCAAGCCAATAAAGCCCCCCCTCTGAGGAGGAATCAATGGAGAATGTCGATTTTGTCTGACAGTGTATCCTTTCGTCGGGTCCTGATGGTTGCTGGAGGGCATTTTGTTCATGATGTCTATTCGAGTTTTCTGGCCCCGTTTCTTCCCCTGATCATTGCCAGGTCCTCCATTTCCATGACCCTGGCAGGGCTTTTGACCGTTTTTTTCAGATCCAGTTCCCTGGCCAATCCCTTTCTGGGCATTCTGGCGGACCGCCGGGATCTGCGGGTTTATTTTGCGGCCGCGCCGGCTGTCACGGCCATGATCATGTCCAGCCTGGGGCTGAGCACGAGCTATCCTCTCATCTGTCTCATGCTGCTTGTGGCCGGGGTGAGCGCGTCCCTGTATCATGTGCTGGGACCCGTGTTTGTGGCCCGGTTTTCCGGGTATCGGGTCGGGCGGGGCATGAGTGTGTGGATGGTGGCTGGTGAACTGGGGCGCAGTGTGGGTCCGGTGGTGGCGGCCGGTGCCGTGGGCCTGTTCGGGTTTGAGGGCATGTGGGGCATCATGGTTTTTGGTATGGTTGCCTCAATCCTTTTATACCAGCAGATCCGCACGGTGCCCGTTGTCAGGCATGATCACGGGCCACGGCCTTCGGTCATGGCGACCTGGCGCGAGCTGCGGTTTGTCATGCTCCCCATGAGCGGTCTTCTGGCCTCAAGGGCCTTTTTGACCGGTACCCTTGCCGGATTTCTACCCACGTACATGGTCATGGACAAGGGATACACGGTGGTCATGGGCGGCATGGCCCTGGCGCTGTTCGAGCTGGTGGGAACGGCTGGTTCGCTTTTGGGAGGCTCCCTGAGCGATATCATTGGCCGCAAGAAGGTCCTTTATGCGGGGATGGTTCTTGGTCCGGCGTGGCTGCTTGTGTTGGTGAGGGCCCATGGATGGGCAATCACGCCGTGTCTGGTGGGTATCGGTCTTTTTGTATTTGCCTGCTCGCCGGTCCTTTTGGCCACGGTCCAGGATCATGCCGGAAAGAATCGGGGGGCGGCCAACGGGTTGTATATGGGACTCAATTTCGGGATCACGTCCCTGATCCTTTTGCTGGTGGGCTGGGGCGTGGACCGGTTCGGCTTTGATGCTACCTTAAGCGGGTGTGCAGTGCTTTCCTGGGTCAGTCTGCCCTGTATTTGGGCGCTGCCGGAAAAGGGAAAAACAGACGCCGGTGACGGGGCAGAGGCGTAACAAAGGCGAAAGCCTGATGGTTGGTTGGCGGAGAGACAAGGCAGGCCTTGTCTCTCCGGATGCATGGATGCCGGTTGCCGCTGGCCTCACCCTTGTCCGTCCTGCCCGTGCATGTCCGGAATGGAACCTTGTTTCCCGGCTTTTGTCTGTCTCTCCTGTCTCATGTATTCTCTTCAAGTCTGTACCGTTCGGGCTTTTCAGGCCAGAGGGCGGCGATCACATCCCTGACCAGATCCTCCACGGATTTTTCTGCCTGCAGGGTGTGGGCGGCCACCATCATGTACAGGGGTTCGCGTTCCCAGAGAAGTTCGCTTAGTTCTTCTTGCAGCGGATTGTCACTGAATGGGGGGCGTTGTTCTGCTGTTGCGTTGTCCTGCTCCATGCGGCTTGCCAGGAGCGGGGGATTGCCCATGAGGTAGAAGGTGGTCCCGTTTTTCTGGAGAAGATCGCGGTTTTCCGGTGCGAGCACGATTCCACCTCCTGTGGCCACTATCTGCCCCCTGTTGGAACAGACGTCACGCAGGACATCTGTTTCAAGCTTTCTGAACGTTTCCCACCCCTTTTCCTCGATGATTTCCCGGATGGTTGCGCCCGCTTTCCGGGCAACAAGGCTGTCCGTATCCACGAAGGATGCGTCCAGTTTGTCAGCCACCTTGCGGGCAAGGGTGGTCTTGCCGCTGCCCCGCAGGCCGACCAGAAACACATTGGATGCGGCCAGGTCAAAGACCACGTGTCGGGTTTTGCCAAAGACCATGGTTTCGTCGGGGTTTTCAACATCAAATTTTTTGCAGATAAATGGTTTCATGGTGTCTCCCTTGTTGAGCCATGCTCTGTACACACGCAATAGTCCGCTTTTGTGTGCACAAATCAGGATTGTTTGCTTTACAATAAGTTCTTTCAGGCTTACGCTGCAACTATTTTCAAGGAGTTGTCAAAGCCCGATCCGCAGGAAATCCAGGGAGCGGGCTGTCTGAATAGATGAGGCCTTTTTTCCCTGCGGGCAGTACGATCCCGTGGTTCTGCGAGGGATCTGATGTCATCAACCGTTATGCAGCCTGTACGTGGATATTGTGCAGGCACCAGGCAAGAGATTCAAGGGAGGAACAGCATCCGCACGTAAAAGATGCGCACAAGGAGGTACACCATGCGAAAAGCAGCCAGACACCTGGTGGAAACCATGCTTGAGCAGGCCGGTGTCACGCCCGGTGGCAACGCGCCCTGGGATATTCGCATTCATGACGACCGGCTCTACGATCGGGTCCTTTGCGACCATAATCTGGGGCTTGGCGAGGCGTATGTGGAAGGATGGTGGGATTGTCCCCGCATTGATGCGTTTATTTCCCGGGTGCTTGCGGCCCGGGTTACGGATCGACTCTCGGGCAACCTGAAGCTTTTGCTCAAGGCCCTGCCTGCCTACCTTTTCAACAACCAGACCAGACGCAAGGCTGGCAAGGTGGCCCGGGTACATTACAACCTGGGCAATGATCTGTTCCTTGCCTTTCTCGATTCCTACCTCCAGTACAGCTGCGCCTATTTCCAGGATACAGACGATCTGGAAATAGCCCAGCGCAACAAGATGGATCTCATCTGTCGCAAGCTTGAGCTTGCTCCCGGCGACCATGTCCTTGATATCGGGTGTGGCTGGGGCGGCCTGGCCAAGTATATGGCCGAGGAGTACGGGTGCCGGGTCACGGGTGTGAACATCTCGGACAAGCAGATCGAGTATGCGCGCACATGGTGCCGCTCCCTTCCCGTGACCATCGAGAAAAAGGACTATCGGGATGTGCGCGGGACCTTTGACAAAATCGTGTCCGTGGGCATGTTCGAGCATGTTGGGGCCAAGAACTACCGGACATTCATGCGCAAGGTGGACTCCCTGCTCGCGGACAAGGGTATCTTTCTTTTGCACACCATTGGCGGCAATGCCCCCAATCTGCGCTGTGATCCCTGGATCACCACCTATATCTTCCCCAATGGCATGCTCCCTGCCATCGGCCAGATAGCCCGGGCCTGCGAAGGAATCTTTGTGGTCGAGGACTGGCACAACATCGGCCCGCACTACGATCCCACCCTCTTGGCCTGGCACAAGCGGTTCATTGACCACTGGGACAGCCTGAGCTCGACATACGGCCAGGCCTTCAAGCGCATGTGGGAATACTATCTGCTCTCCTGTGCCGGGGCGTTTCGGGCACGGGATATCCAGGTCTGGCAGGTGCTCATGACCAGAAAGGGCCGTACCCAGCCCGTGTGCCGGTAGCCGGGCACCAAGGAGCAATGTCCGGCTGTTCCCGGGGCAGGATGCCTTCCGGTACGTTCATGAACGAAAAACCAGCCCCCAGCAAATGATACCTGCTTGTCACGGTGTTGTTTGCTGGGGGTTCGTGTTGGTGGTTCCCGCCTTGGAGCGTTGCGGACCATTGATGGCACACAGCCGTTCAGGTCAGGCGTGACCCAGGGCCATTTCTTGTCAGGGTGCTGGCACCCTGCGCAGCCGTGGTTCGTTCAGACTGCCTTGCAATTGCAGGGTTTGCCGGGATGTTGTGTTGACAAGGGAGAGGATGCCTCCAAGTTCGTCCGTACCAGGATCATACGTCCCCCTTCCGGTCAGGGTGAAGGATCGGTTTTTGAGAGTGAAACGCCGGGTCTTCATGACCCCGCTTTCAACATCGAACCGGGCTGCAAGCAGGGAAAAGGGAATGATGTCCCCAGGGGGGACCATGCGTTCGGTGAGGGGGGAGGGTGACTTGCTGCCGGGAATGCGTACCCCGACAAGGGTGCCGTTGACCGCATCAATGGTTGCCTGGCCGTGCATGGTTGCCACATGGGGACGCCAGGGAACATCCTGCCAGGTCAGATCGAAAAACATGTCCATGGCACCGAGAAGGGCAGTGGACGGCTGGTCCGTATCAACGAGGTCGCGGATTTGAATGTTCTTGAGATGGGTTCTGAGGGTGGAGGTCGGCGGGCTGGCGTTGAGGTTGACCCGGATATTGGCCTCCATGGTGCCATTGGCGATGGTTGCCTTGAGGGGATAGATGCGCACGATGCCCTTGTTGACGCGGACAAGGGTTTGGGGATTGTCCGCGACCAGTGATCCCAATGTGATCCGGTTGGCCGAGAAGCTTCCCCGTACCCGGGCGGTTTTGAGCCATGCGGGCGGTTCTGCCGTTCTGTCCGTGTCCGGGGCGGGGGGAAGATATCTGCCCATATTCACGTGATCTCCAAAGGCCTTGAAGGTGATGCTGGGGCGGGTAAAATCAGAGACCCTTGCCTGGCCGCGCAGTGTTTGTCCGTCCATGACCGTGTGCACGTCCCTGAGAGCCAGGGTGTCCGGATGCAGGGAGAAGTGGGTGCGGAGATCGACTCGTCTCGGCAGGGTTGTGAGATTGTTCGCTGCAAGCCCCAGGGCGCGTGCAGCCTGGGTGAAGACGGCGTTTACAATGACGCCCCCTTCCCAGGAAGGCCGGGCCCAGTTGATGGTTGAGGATGTCAGGATGTCCAGCCCGGGAAGGGTGGCGCGAACGGCGCGCAAAACCAGCCTGTCGTTGGGCGGGTCAAGGAAAAGCGTCCCCGCAAGGGTCGTGTTGATTGACGTAGTTGGCAGGAACGGACTGGGAGCAGTCACGCGGGCCTGGATGTCTTGCACAAGCAGGGTGGTCAGATCCCGGGACAGGGTCAGTGAACCGTTCAGGTCCAGGGCCATGTTGTTGCAGGTTGCCCGACATCGCGCTGGGGCAGGAACCTCTCGGCCAAGTCCCTGCACGTCCAGTTCGGCGATGGTCAGCACGCGGGTGGTCCCGAATATGTCCGGCAGCCCGGTGAGTGTGGCGTTGGTGATGCGGAGTTGCTGGATATGATTGATGGCAAGGGGTAAGGCCGTTACAGAGGGCGGGCCGGAATCGGACCGCGTCTGCTGGGTGTCGGGCGGGGAGATCTGCGATGCCAGAT
Organism: Desulfoplanes formicivorans; assembly: GCF_001748225.1. NCBI lineage: Bacteria > Pseudomonadati > Thermodesulfobacteriota > Desulfovibrionia > Desulfovibrionales > Desulfoplanaceae > Desulfoplanes > Desulfoplanes formicivorans. The sequence goes on along the minus strand of NZ_BDFE01000015.1, from coordinate 60,547 downwards.
CCGCATCCATGGTCAGCCCGTGAATGACGATTCGCGAAAGATCAAACCCGCCAGACCATATGGACCATGCAGACACGCCCATAACGCATTGTTTTGCTTCAACAAGGGGCAGGTTGTGGGGTTGACCGGGCACGGTGAGACGTACTCCCCTTGCCATGAGTTCGGGGCGGGGAAACAAGGAAAGCTCCAGCGGTTTTCTGATTTCCAGGGTAAGGCCGGTGTGCTGGTGCACCAGTGTGCGCAGCCACGGCTTGAGATCGTCGGGATCAATGAGGATGGTGGCCAGGGCCATGGCCAGGATGAAAAGGGCCAAAATGCCCAGAAAGATTTTCAGGAACCAGCGCATGGGACCAATCTATGGGCAAGCCGGAAAAAACGCAAACCAGTGGCCATGTTCGGACCATGAAGGGGAATCAGGCCCGTGAACGAGCCATGCACAGGTAATAAACGATCCCGGCAGCCAGGATGGAGGGAAGAGACGAACCCAGGGGTGAGTTCATGGCTGCCAGTCCCTGGAAGACCCCGAAGCCTGCAATCCATGCCAGGATGGCGGCCCGGTTGACGCCCTTGAAATACCAGTAGGGTCCATGGGGTCGATTGAGGTCCTCCGTTGCCATGTGACGTTTGTTGAGCAGAAAATAATCGGTCATGACAATGCCCAGAACTGGCACGAACATGGCTCCGATGAACAGCAGAAAGGACTCGTACTGGGCCATGGGAAAGACAAGGGCTACCAGAATGGACAGGATACCCGATGCCCAGATGACGGTTTTGGGTTTGATCCTGTCCGAGATGTTCAGGGCCGAACAGGTGGACGAGTAGAGATTGGCAAAATCCGAAGTGATGGTGGAAAAGACAACCAAAAGCAGCGCAGGCACGGCCAGGCCCAGAGAACCCATGGTTCGCAGAATGAGCATGCCCGGGTCGGTTTCGCCGGTAATAAGTGTGGCCACAAGTCCGAGAACGTACATCCAGGAAGAAACCAGAAAATAGCCCCACCAGGTGTTCCAGAAGGATGTTTTGGTGCTCCTGGCGAACCGGGCGTAATCAGCCACCAGGGGCATAAAGGAAATGGGCATGGCAATGACCAGGTCAAGGCCGGTCATGAAGTTCATGGTTACGGGTCTGTTCACGGCCGCGGCCACGCCGATCTCCTTGAACGAAACCACGGTCATCAGACAGACCACAAGGAGCAGGCCGATCACTGCGGTATTCTGCAAGGTTTTCCACAGGGGTTTTTCCGTGAGCAGTGCCCAAATGAGGGTGCCCAGACCGATGAGGATGATCCAGAATCGTTCTGATGACGGAACAGGGGCAAATCTGGCAAGCATGGCCCCGGCATGACCGCTGATAATGAGCATGATGGCGGCCCAGCCCACGAGCTGGATGATGTTCAGAATGGCCGGCAGTATGGAGCCCCGGATGCCAAAGGACGGGCGCAGGGAGGTCATGGCCATGACCCCGTGGTCCGAACCAAGGATGCCGCATCCGGCCATGAGTGTGTTGCCAATGATGTGGCCGAGGATGATGGCGCCCAGGCCGGCCCACAGTCCCATGGGAGCAAGAAAGCCTCCGGCCCAGATTTCGGCCAGGGAGACGGCCACGCCGGACCAGAGAAGAAAATAATCCATGCCGCCGAGGGTTCGGCGGGTAACAGGCAGGGTAGTAATGTCCATGGCACCTGGTGATTGATCGGTTTACGTCCCGGGACGTGAACGGAAGGTGGTTGTGAAGGAGCTAGCGCTTGTTTCGAGCGCGTTTGGAATAGGCGCCTTTGTTCTTGGTGGGTCGCGACGTGGTCTTGTGGGGCCTGCCGACACCCAGGGCATAAAAGGCGCCGATAACAACGATCAGGGCAATGGCTACGATAATGAGGGCATCCATGAAACGATTTCCTCCCTATGTCGGGGTTGACTCCGCGTCCCGCAGCAGTGGTTGCGCGTGATCCGGCCCGGGATTCGGGATCAGGTTCTGCCCGAAATCCGGGGAACAAAGAACCGGTGAGCATCTGCCTTCACCCATATAGGGGGAAGCCCGCTGAGTAAAGCCTGGAAGATCATGTCAAAGGGGTGGCGGCATTTCCGGGTAGCGTTCATGCCCAAGGAATGATTCGGTTGAGCAGACGTGTTCCACACAACCCGAAAGACCGACCCTTGCGGGCCGGTCTTTCGGGTTGATAACCGTGTATCAAAACGATTCGTGCATAAATCTGGTTGTTCAGCTTTCGCGTGACGGACCGGATTGTCTGGGGGAAGCCATCTGGAGCGGCTCTGCCACGTTCACGAATTCTTCAATCAGTGAGGGATTCATGCGCACGGCAATTTCAAAGGCCTTCATGCGCATGTCCAGTTCTTCGGCATCCTTGGGAGAGAGGTTGCGGGCGTGGGTGCCAGGGTCGATGGTGATCTCGATTGTTTTTTGCATGCGTCTCCCTTGTTGGAGGTGTGGTTGATACGGGATGTACTTTCAAGCCATGCAATCAAAGTGCCTTTGAGGGCAGACGACTGCAACCAGGCAAGCCCTTGTCGGCAGACGGGTACCTGGAGGATCAAGACGAAATCCAAGGCACAGACCTATAAGGACGGAAATCATACTTGTCAAAGCGGATCATGGGTTTTGTCCGCTGGTTCGGCAGCCAGCCCCCAGACCAGCACGGTTCCCCGTGCCAGGGACGAATCAGTGGTTTCAATGACGACGTGGCAGTGGGATTGCCCCGGGGTGTCAAAGCTGTGCATGGCGTGGAGATCATGGATTTCGCATTGCCAGGAAATGGCCGTGCCCTGCATGAAGCCAACGCGCACAGGGCCTCCTTCCGCAAGCACAACATCAACCCGGACGCCTTTGGGGTTGATGCCTATTTTCCGGCGGGAACAAGAGCCGAACAGGGTGAATTGCGATTCTCTGATGATGTAATGCATGGACATGAGTGGATGTGTGTGAGACAGGGAAAAAGGTCCGTGATAACGAAAATGTCGTTACAACATACAAAAAGGGTATGCGGCATGACCCTTCAGCGTTGCACCCAGCCCAGGTGCGTGACGGCCCAATGACCGATGAGAATGGCTTCAGCCGCATCGTGCCTGAGGGATGTGGGGGCCTTGGCCGTTGATCTGGCAATGATTTCCCGAGCCTTGACCAATGCGGTCCTCTTGGCTTCACGCCCGGACCTCCGCTGTCTGCTCGTGAGCAGGTCCGGACGCCAGGTTTCCGCGGTGATGCGCATGACCTGAATCTGTTTTTTCCAGGCGGTGCGTTCCCAAAGGGAAGCAATGTGCCCGCCGCCTTCCAGAACCAGATGGGTCAAATTGGGATACGTACCCAGCATGGCCCAGAGTCCTTTGGCCAGTCGGCCCGGCGAGGCAAAATGCCGGGATGCGTAGACCAGAAGATCGCCGCTGGCATCATAGGCTGCCAGACCTGTACGCAGACCGATGTCCACGGCCAAAAGCACCGCCTTGTCCGTGTTCTTTGCTGGGTCGGATTGAAGGGCCATGGCTTACCATGTATGCCAATGGGCCGCGGATGTCATCCATGCATTGGTTGACGGTTCGAGGTCCCCTTTGTACAGGCAGGCGCATGTTCGGAAATCGGGTTGCACCTTTCGCCTGTTTCGAGCGAACCAACGACCCTTTCATCCAAGAGGTACCACGCTCATGACTGCTTCTCTCCCCCTTGTTGCCATTGTTGGGCGTCCCAATGTGGGCAAATCTTCCCTGTTCAACCGGATCCTGCGTCAGAAAAAGGCCATCACCCATGATCGATCCGGGGTAACCCGTGATTCCCTTTTCGGGGAAGTGACCCATCTGGAAAAACCCTTCACCATGGTCGATACCGGAGGTCTCGTTCTGGAGACCCCGCAGGAACTGGAGGAGGAAATCCTGGAACAGGCCAGGGAGGCCATTTATGCAGCAGATCTGATCCTGTTTGTTGTGGACGGCAGGCAAGGTCTTACGGGCATGGACGAGGATGTATGCGCCTATTTGCGTCAAAGCGGCAAGGATGTTGTGCTGGTGGTGAACAAGGTCGACGGGCCCGAGCTTGAGGAAACGCTGGCAACCGAATTTTATGCATTGGGTTTTCCCCTGACCTGTGTGTCTGCGGCCCACGGGTTTGGTATCTCCGTGCTGCAGGATCTGATTGAGGAGCGTTTGCCGGTGGTGGCGGCTGAGGAGAAAGATCCCCGGCCGCGCCTGGCCATGGCCATGCTTGGTCGGCCCAATGCGGGCAAGTCCTCGCTGATCAACGCCCTGGTGGGCACTAATCGTCTCATTGTCAGCCCGGTGGCCGGAACAACGCGTGACAGCGTGGATGTGTCCTTTGTCCGGGAAGGAACCAGATACGTGTTCGTGGATACCGCCGGTATACGAAGGCGGACCCGGATTGACGATGATCTGGAGCAGTACAGTGTGATCCGTGCCCTGCAGGCGGCCAGAAGGGCTGATGTGGTCGTTTTCGTATTGGATGGTTCCCAGGAACTCTCGGCACAGGACAAGCGGCTTATTTCCTATCTTGATCGGGAAAAGATCCCGTTTATTGTTGCCGTGAACAAGACGGATCTCATTCCCCGCTACGAGTTGAGAACCAGACAGCAGGATATCAGGGATGCCCTGGCCTTTTGCGGCCACGCACCCCTGATTTTCATTTCCGCCCTCAAACAGCGGGGCGTGAACAAGATTGTTCCCCTGGCTGGCAAGCTGGTCAAGCAATGTATGGCCCGCATCGGGACCGGCGAATTGAACCGTTTGGTCAAAATGGTCACCGAGCGGCACCAGCCGCCCATGGTCAAGGGGCGACGCCTCAAGATGTATTATCTGACCCAGGCCAAATCCACTCCCCCAACCTTTGTTTTTTTTGTCAATGATCCCGCCTTGGTCAAACCAAGCTATGCCAAGTATCTGGAAAATCAGCTTCGCAAGTTTTTCAGACTGGATATGGTGCCCCTGAAGATCGTTTTCCGGGGAAGCCATGCCAAAAAACGTTGACGATTTCGTGCCCCAATATGCAAGGATTGAAATTTCCAACCCAAAAGAGACGGCTGTTTACAGCCGTCTCTTTTAGGTTGGTGGGGCAGGCGGCAGGGTGTTACTGCCGGTAGATGATCGTTCCCACGTGCTCGCCGTTGAGTGCCCTGGTCAGGTTGCCGGGAACCAGGCCGTTAATGATCTGAACCTGATCAATGACTTCACTGTTTTGAATGATGTCCAGGCAGGGGCGTTCAATGACCAGATCGTCCTGATCCATGTCCATGAGCTCCTTGGCTCCTATCTTGGGAATGAATCGGGCATTCGGGTTCTTCTTGGGATCATCCGTATACAATCCGTTTTCATCCTTGACAAAGATGATGTTTCGGGAACCGATGAGATCGGCAATGAGAACAAGACCTACATCGGTCCGGTGGATGGGGATACGTCCGGTCTTGGGGCGCATGGCAAAATAGTCGTACGGGGGCATGCCGTGCATGACCGGAATGATGTTTTCGGCAAAATACGCCGGGAGTTTGACAATGTCGCTGTGGGAGATCTTCACGCCACCCCAGGGGGAAAGAAGGGTGGCCAGCATGAGGGCGTTCTGGTCGGAAATGGTGCTTCCGAACTTGGCAATGACTCCCGTGGGCATGCCCAGCTCCAGACCGATGGTGTAGATATGCCGGCTTCTGGTGCCTCCTCCCGTTGTGATGAGCATCTTGTGTTTGCTCCGGTTGTCCGCGATTTCCCGGGCAATGGCGGGCAGTGCCTTGGCTCCCCTGTCACACACGGACTGGCCGCCGACCTTCAGGAGGCAGACGTCCGGATACAGTCGTTCCTGGGGGGCCACTTCCAGGGTTTCGAGAAACTTTTTGCTGACCAGACTCTCTCCCATGAGCCTGCTTTTGACATGCAGTCTTTTGCCGTCTTTTTCTCGTACAAGTGACATGGAATCTCCTTGATGCGCTTTTATTCGGTTGCAGGACCATCATGCTTTTCCCCCAGACGCAAGGGGATCAGCTCGGCCTTCATGACTTCGGCAAGGTGTTCCAGTTCGGCCATGCGCAGGTGATCAACATAGATTTTCAGATTGCAATCGGCCACGGCCACAACACGGTATCTGGGCTTTTTCTCGCCTTCGCCTGTTTTTCTGCGAGAACGATAGAAAATTTTTCCGGACATGATGACCTCCTGGTTTGGGGTTTGCCACATGCTTTCTGTTTTCCATAGGCACAAAATGCGGCAAAGGGAAGGTCTTGCATGATAACGAGTCGATTCCCGGACGTTTTGGCGGTTGCAGTGACCAGTGAACGGGAACCTTTGGATCAGCCATCCCGGCTCAGGATGCTCACGCCGTGGGCGGGACAGTCCACCAGAACCCTGTCGCCCACGCAAATGCTCAGGGAGGTGAACTCGCGAAGGGGAATGCGCACGCTTAGGGGAACGCCCATGTCCACAAGGGCGCGGATGTGCCTTCCTTCGCGGGTAAGCTGCATGACCGTGCCCGTTATCCTTTGGGGTTTACCGGCCTGGGCTGTAACTGGAAAGAGTTTGATGGACTGGGGGGCTATGGCCAGCTTGATCTTGCCCTGGACGCTGCTTGCAAGGGGAACGGCAATCTGGTCGGTCAGCTTGGCAAGAGGCATGCCATCCTGTTCATAGACCTGGGCGCTGAAAATGTTTTCGTGAGTCGAAGCGCTCCTGCGGCCGTCAAAGAGAAAGATGGTTTCCTGGGCCAGCCTGGAAACCTGCAGCATGTCGTGGGTGCACAGGATGATGGACATGTTTTTTTCCTGGTGTACCTCATGGATGATATTTTCAATGGCGATCTGGTTTTCCACGTCCACACTGGCTGTTGGTTCGTCGAACAAAAGAACCCTGGGGGAGCAGGCAAGGGCCCGGGCAATGGCCAGCCGTTGGGTTTCTCCTCCTGAAAGGTGGTGACTTCGCTCGTGGATGAAGGCGCGCATGCCCACGAGATCAAGGCTTTCCTCCACAATGCGCTTGCGTTGCCGGGCGGGTATGCCTCTGACCTTGAGGCCGAATTCCACATTTTTGAAAACCGATGTACTGAACAGGATGGGGTGCTGGTCAACCAGGATGACTTCCCGGCGCAGGGCAAGCAGTTCGTTGGGATGTGAGCGCACCAGGTTGCCCCGGTACCAGAGGTTGCCGCTTGACGGGGTGTCCAGAAAGGCGAGCAGGGAAAGCAGGGTGGATTTGCCCGAACCGTTGGGACCGAGGAGCCCGTAGATGTTTCCTGCCTGGATGTGCAGCTCGTCGATGTCAAGGACGGTCCGTTCACCATAGGTCTTGCGCAGATTGCGCGCTGCATAGAGCATCAGTTCCTCCCCCGGCCTTGGAAAAGATTCAGGATGACGTTGACCAGAAGACTGATGGACATGAGCACCAACCCCAGGGCCACAGCCAGGACGAATTCGCCCTTGTCATATTCCAGGGCCATGGCCGTGGTCATGGTTCTGGTGAACCCTCTGGCATTGCCGCCCAGCATCATGCTGATTCCGATTTCCGAGATAACCCGCCCAAAGGCCGCCACCACAGCGGCCATGATGCCGAAGCGGGCCTCACGCAGGATGACCAGGGCTGTTTGAAATCGTGTTGCTCCCAAGGTCATGGCTGTTTGGCGATACCTGGCATCAATGCGGCTGATGGCCGACAGGGTGAAGGTGGCCACAACCGGGAGAATGAGCAGAACCTGGCCGATGATGATCGCCTTGGGAGTGTAAAGCAGATCCAAGGCTCCAAGGATGCCCCGCCTGGAAATGAACGAGTACACGAACAGGGCGATGACCACGGTGGGCAGGGCCAGCAGGGTGTTGAGCAGGGTGACCACGGTTCGTTTACCAGGGAACTCCCTGATGCCCACGGCAAAGCCCAGGGGGATGCCAAGGCAGGCGGCCAGCAGGGTCGAGGAAAGACTGACCTTGAGGGATACCCCTACGATTTCGACCAGCTCGGGGTCGAAATCCCGCATCAGGGTCAGGGCGGAAAGGAGACTGTCGGTGAAGAAATTCATGGGGACACCCGGTTGAGGGTGAGTGTGCAGTGAGGAGGCGCTATGAGGCCTGGACAACGGGCCGCATGTATACCGTTGGAGTCATGAGGCAGACCGGGGCGTTGTTCCCGGCCTGCCTGTTCATGGTTATCGTGCGTCAGGAATGGCGTCGGGGTAGAAGAGCTGTTCCCCGAGGAGTTTGTAATTGGCGATAAGGGCCTGTCCCTTGTGGGAGGTGATCCACTCGGCAAAGGTGGTTGCCAGGTCGACCTTGACGTGGGGGTGCTTGGCCGGATTGACCGGAATGACCCCGTAGGGATTGTACAGCAGGGGATCGCCTTCCACCAGAATGTTCAGGTCAAGACCCTGATTGCGGCCGAGTTTGTACTTCAGATAGGTTCCCCTGTCGGCCAGGATGTAGGCCTGTTTTTCCTCGGCATAGGTCAGCGACTTGCCCATGCCCTGACCTATGGACAGATACCAGTCACCCAGACCCTTGGGATGCGAAAAGGTGACCATGGTTTTCTTGCCCTTTTTGAAGATGGACTTGAGCACCTTTTCCTGAGGCAGGCCCGTGGCCTTCCACAAGGACTGTTCTTTGGTGTGGGTGCCGCTGTCATCACCGCGAGATACGAATTTGGAACGGGACAGGGCGATCTTTTTCATGGCTGCTGCAGCGTCTTTCATGCCGGCGATGCCTGCGGGATCAGCGGCCGGGCCGAGAATGATGAAGTCATTGTGCATCACGGGATACCGCTTGGTGCCGTAGCCATCGCTGACAAAGGCCTCTTCGCGGGATTTGGCGTGTACAAAGATGACGTCCACATTGCCATCCATGCCGTCGCGAATGGCCGCGCCGGTTCCCTTGGCAATGACCTTGATCTGGATGCCGGTATCCTTTTCAAGGGCGGGCAGGAGCACGTCCAGAAGTCCGGAAGCCTGGGTGCTGGTGGTGGTGGACATGGTCAGGACCTTGTGCCCGTCGGCCTGGACCGTGCCTGCTGTCAGAAAAAGCAGCGCCAAAAGTCCGGCAGCAAAGGTCAAGCAATGTTTCATGGTTCCCTCCTCGTGTATGGGTTGTCGGTTCTATGCCGCGTTTGGCTGAACACATGATCTGCCTGATACATGTTCTTGGCCTTTATCGTCAACAGGCTGAGTCGGGCATGACCGTGTCCCTCCTTGGGGGGAGCAAGACCAAACAAAAAGCCGAAAACAGGTTCTGTTTCCGGCTTTTTATGACTGAAACGAATGGTTGTCAGAAATCCAGGGTCGATTTCCAGGCCTTGGTCAGGTACTCGATGCGGCTGGTAAAAAGGGCCTTGTCGTTTTGGAAAAAGGAAAGCTCCCTGCCCGGTACGGTCTGACCGATCCAGGCCAGGGGCTGGCTGGCAAAGCAGCGTTCAAACCGTGTGCGGTGTTCGGGTTTGACCGTAACCAGTAACCGGCTGGCCGATTCACTGTATAACAGTTCCACCGGTGACAGGGGGGAGCCCTGGGTGGGGACCCGGTTCAGGTCGATCTGGGCCCCGATGCGTCCTCCAATGGCCATTTCGGCCGCGGCCACGCCCAGCCCGCCGTCGGAAAGGTCGTGGCAGGAGGTGATATAGCCCTGCTGGATGGCCTGGAACAAAGACAGATAGCGGGTTCTCGCGGGGATCAGATCCACCTGGGGGACCTGGCCGCCCTTGATGCCCAGCAAAGAGCAGAGTTCGCTGCCGCCCAGTTCGGCCCTGGTCAGTCCGAGGATGTAGATGAGCTCGTCCGGAGCCTTGAAGTCAGACGTCTGACACTTGGTAATGTCGGGGATGACTCCCATGACGGAAAAAAGGACCGTGGGCGGGATGGAGATCTTGGTGGTGCCGCCTGTGTAGTCGTTTTTCATGGAGTCCTTGCCCGAGATGCAGGGTACACCATAGCCCATGCAGAAGTGGGCCAGGGCCTGGTTGGCCCGGACAAGTTGTGCCAGCTTGTACTCGCCGTCCGGGGTCTTTTCCGATTGAACCGGGTCGCACCAGCAGAAATTGTCCACCCCGGCCATGTGCCGGATGTCCGCGCCAACAGCCACGGCGTTGCGGATGGCCTCGTCAATGCAGTTGGCCATCATCCAGTAGGTGTCCAGATCACTATATTTGGGGCAGATACCGTTGCTGATGACCAAACCCTTGTTGGAACCAAGGACCGGCCGGATCACGCCGGCGTCTCCGGGACCGTCCAGCTCGTCACCCACCAGAGGCTTGATCACGCTGCCCCCCTGGACTTCGTGGTCGTACTGCCGAATGACATATTCCTTGGAACAGATGTTGGGCCGGGCAAGCATGTCTTCTAGAAAGGCGGCATGATCACCTATGGTTGCGGGATCAATGGTGATGGATTGGGGCAGATCCGGACGTTTCCATACGGCTGAAAGTTCCATGCGCGGGGCGCCGTCGTGCAAGAACTCCATGTCCATGTGGCAGACGATGCGATCGCCGTATCGCACATGAAAGACTCCGGAATCCTGGAATTCACCGAGCACGGTGGCTTCCACGTCCATTTCCCGGGCCAGGGAAAGGAACCTGTCCAGGTTGTTTGGGGGCACGGCCAGGGTCATGCGTTCCTGGGCCTCGGAAATGAGGATTTCCCACGGATCGAGTCCGTCATATTTGAGGGGAGCGAGCTTGAGATCCATATCGCATCCCCCGCAGTCCTGGGCCATTTCACCCACCGAGGAGCTGAGGCCACCGGCCCCGTTGTCCGTGATGGCGTTGTACAGGCCCAGGTCCCTGGCCCGCATGAGAAAATCGTACATCTTGCGCTGGGTGATGGGATCACCGATCTGCACAGCCGTGGCCGGAGAACCCTCGTGGAGCTCTTCCGAGGAAAAGGTGGCTCCGTGGATGCCGTCCTTGCCAATGCGCCCGCCGGTCATGACGATCTTGTCTCCGGGCAACGCCTTTTTGTCTTCGCTGGGTTTTCCCTTGATCGTCTTGGGCATGGTGCCGATGGTCCCGCAGAAAACCAGGGGTTTGCCCAGGTAGCGATCGTCAAACAAAATGGCCCCGTTGACCGTGGGGATGCCCGACTTATTGCCTCCGTGTTCCACGCCCTCGCGCACCCCTTCCAGAACCCGACGGGGGTGCAGCAGCCGTGGCGGGATTTCCTTGTCGTAAAAGGGCGAGGCAAAGCAGAACACGTCCGTGTTGCACAACAGGTTGGCGCCCATGCCCGTGCCCATGGGATCGCGGTTGACGCCCACAATGCCGGTAAGGGCGCCGCCATAGGGATCCAGGGCCGAAGGGCTGTTGTGGGTTTCCACCTTGATGCAGACGTTGGTGGATTCGTCGAATCGGATCACCCCGGCGTTGTCCTTGAACACGGACAGGCAGAAATCATCATCGCCCATGCGCTCCCGCAGGGTTTGGGTGCTTCCCTGGACATAGGTCTTGTACAGGCTGGTGATGGTCGTTCGTCTGCCCTTTTCCGCATCCGTATAATCAATGGTCGCGTTGAAAATTTTGTGTTTGCAGTGTTCCGACCAGGTCTGGGCCAGACATTCCAGTTCGGCATCCGTGGGATTGGCCGGCAATCCGTGTTTTCTGCGTTCTTCAATGGTCTTGACGTCGGTAAAATGGGCCTTGAGAAGGCGCATTTCCTTGAGGCTCAGGGCCAGGGTCCTGGACCGGCTCAATTCCATGAGCCCCTGATCGTCCATGTCTGCCAGGGGAATGATTTCCACCCGATCCGATGCCTGGCCCGTAACCCGGGCCGCCTGGGCCGGAAACCCCGGGCTCTGGCGCCAATCTTCCATGGACGTGAACTGGAAGCGTTGGATGAGCTCGTTGGCCAAAAGATCTTTGGCAATATGCTCCACGGCCTCCCGGGAGAGATCGCCCTCCAGCAGGTACTGGGTGGCCGTATACACGGCCACGCGTTGTTTGCGCGTCTCGTCCAGGTCAAGGACGGTGGCCAGACTTTCCCTGGCGGTCTTGCCTTCGTTATCGGTCACCCCGGGCCTGAATCCCACTTCGATGATCCAATCGAAATCCCGAGCCAGGGGGCTCATGGAAGGTATATGGAGCACAGGATCATGCAATGCACCGAGTTCAACGACCCTGTCGATTTCTTCGCCGCTCAAACCGGACACGGTATAGACCTTGATCAGGCGGACCCTGTCGATGGCCAGACCGAGTTCGTTGCGGATTTTGCGGGCGACGTTTTCGCCCTGTACATCGCGGATGCTATCTTGCAGGCCGATTTCAATACGTGTGAGCATGAATGAAAACTCCCTGAACACGGTTCTCGTAAAGAACCCTTGCAAATGGTGATGGTTGGATCGGATGACTCCGATGGCCGATCTATTCGGCAATGACGATCTTGTTGTCGATCGGTCATCTTATTATTTTTCTCTGTGAAGTACAAAGTCGAGGAGTGACAATAAGATGTTTTTTTCCGGGGTGTCGCCAAGGTGCTCAAGGGAGGCCTTGGCCCTGGTGATGTATGTGCCGGCTTCCTGCCTGGTTTGCACGTCCAGGCCCAGAGATTGAATGGCGCCGACCACCTGGGCAATGTCTTTGGCGTCCATGGCGTTGGAGGCAAGCTTGTCCATGACCCTGGTTTTGTCCTCGTCAGCCAGTTGCTGGAGATAGAGTACAAGGGGCAGGGTGAACTTGCCCTCCTTGAGATCTCCTCCCAGGGGCTTGCCGGAAACAGCGGCCGAGGATGAATAATCCAGGGCATCGTCCACGATCTGGAAGGCAATGCCCAGATTGAGGCCGTACCGGGAGGCACTCTCAAGACCGGTGGCATCGGCTCCGGCCATGATGGCTCCGCATTGACAGGCCACCTGAAGGAGGTAGGCGGTCTTGCCGGTGATGATATCCAGGTACTGGGCCCTTGTTATGGCCGGATTTCTGAGCAGGGCTATTTCCTTGATCTCACCGGTTGCCGTATGCATGATTGCCTGGGCCAGACAGTGGGTCAGGGCGGGAATATTGTACTCAGCAGCGATCCTGTTGGCCAGGGCAAAGAGAATATCCCCGCCCAGGATGGCATGACTTGTTCCGAAAACAAGATGGGCTGCTTTTTTCCCCCGCCGCAGGCCTGCATTGTCCAGAATGTCGTCATGGAGCAGGGAGGCGGAATGCAGAAGTTCCACGGCCGCGGCCATGGGGTAGACGTCGTTTCTGGTGCATCCCATGGCCCGGGCCGTGAGCAGGGTCAAAATGGGGCGGATGCGCTTGCCGCCGGCCTTGAGGACATGCTCCACAAGGGGGAGAACCTCGGGTTCGAGATCCTTGGTCAAATCATATAGCGTCTGGTTGATGCGGGGCAATTCCCGGGCCATATAGGCCTTGAGGATGTTCATGGGTCGAATGAGTCCCTCGTGGTCCCAGGGGACGCTAGGGGTTTGATGGAAAAAAACAGGTTCATGCCGTGTTTACCAGGGATGCAACCCAGGGCACGGCGTTGGTTCATCTGTCCAGGAGAGTTTGCAGGTGATCAAGGGCTGCCTGTCCCAATGAGCCGATATCCATGGAATATTCATTGACATACGCCCGGACATGATCATCCAGGGTTGACTGGTCCATTTCCTGGGCAAGGCTGCGCATGAAGACATTGATGGATGCCCGGTGGGCATGGGCATGGTGCAGACTTGCCCGGATCTGGTCTTCAATGATTTTCGGCCTGCATGAACGGTTGCCGGCCAATTCCCTGCGAACAATGATCGCGCCAAGGGGCAGGGGAAGACCACCGCTGGCGTCCTGCCACCATTTCCCGAGATCGAGAAGCAGGTCAAGCCCGTAGTCCTTGTAAACCAGGGCGGTTTCGTGGATGAGCAGGGCGGCGTCAACCTTGTGGCGTTGCAGGGCGGCGATCTCCTGGTCAAAGGTCATGGGTACGGGTTCGAAATCCCTTTCCAGGGCGGTTTCAAGAAGACACACGGCCGTGGTCAGCATGCCGGGAACCGCGATCCTGCGGGGTCGGGAAATTCCGGGACGGGTGACCAGCTTGGGCCCGTGTTCCAGGCCGAACGCCCCGCCGCAGGCAAGAATGGTGTACGAATCCTGCAGCTTCAGGGCCTGCACGGCAGAAACCTTGATGATGTCAAAACGATTTTGCTGGGCCGCTTCGTTCAGGTTCTGAATGTCCTGCCAGAAGAATCGGGAGCAGTGTCCGGGGATGTCCGGAATGCGGCCGAGAACCCAGGAGCCGAAGATGAACGTGTCGTTGGGACAGGGGGAAAGGGCAATGGTCAGGGGTTGGGCGTTCATGGTGTCGTGTGGGGGACAGGGGTTGCGAACAGGGCGGGAAGGACCCTGCCGAGCTGGCCAAGGGCCTTGCCAAACTGCCAGGTCTTTGTGTCCCGGGGGCCAACCTTGTTGGAAACGGTCCGGATTTCGAGAAATGGCAGCGAGTGCGTGGCGCAGGCCAACGCCAGGGAAAAACCTTCCATGTTTTCAATGCCCCCGTTGTACATGGTTTGCAGAAACAAGGCCCGCTTGTGGGTGGCGGTGACACCGGCCACCGTGATAAAGGGAAGTCTGGCCATGGATGGCGGGAGGCTCACGTTCATGGCGCGGGCATGGGCGTCTGGATCCAGATCAATGCTTTCCCAGATAGTGTCCTGGCCGGCATGGCCCTGGGGAAATCCCAATGTCCGGGCGTGGACGCCTGCCTTGTGTCTGACGCCTATTTCCGGCCATGTCTCCCGGGTGGCAGCGGCCCATTCTCCAAGATCCGCCCGGTCCAGATCAAAACTGCCGCCAATGCCCAGATTGATGGCCCCTTGCAGTCGGGGAAAGGTGGCCAGAACCTTGCCAAAGACCAGGGCCGCATTGACCGGGCCGATGCCGGTTATCACCTGCAGACAGGGACGGTCATGAACGGTGATGGCAGCCCATTGTCCTTCCCTGATCCCTGCATGGGCCGGGCCGAGACATGCCCGGGATTCCCGGGAGGTTGCAAACACAAGGGCTAGCATGATGGTTTGTCTCCCTGTAAAGCAGGACACGGCTGCAAAGAATCCGTCAGCACTCTGAAAAACGAAAAAAAACAGCTGTTCCGGTTGGATGCATGTGACGTTATGCGGGATGCACGGGCGTTCTCCTGCTGGACAAGATCTCCTCCTGCCGGCTATGGGAACGGCATGCATATCGACTGGTCGCTCCTCTTGAGCGCATTGGGCCTGGCCTTCATCCTGGAGGGAACGCCCTATTTTCTGTGGGCGGAAAAGATGCCCAAGATATTGGAGATGCTGGCCCAAAGCCCTGCCTCCGGCCTGCGGCGTCTCGGGATCACCGCCATTGTGGCCGGTCTTCTCCTCATTGCCATTGCCCGGTGCTGATCACCTGCTGCGATCCTCACTGGCTGGTTTTTCAGCCGTGTGCAGGTACACGATTCCCGAGCTCAGAGGCTGGTACATGATCCGTCCGAATCCGGCCTCGGCCAATTCCCGGGTCAGACTGCGCGCATCGGGAAAGGCCTTGATGGTTTCGGCCAGATACCGATAGGCCCCCGGGTCCCTGGAAACAATGCGGCCCACAAGGGGGAGAATCCTGTCCAGGTACAAGTTGTACAGCCCGCCCCAAATTTTTTCCCTGCCGGTTCCAAATTCAAGAATGCTCAATTTGCCCCCTGGTTTGAGGATACGCAGTATCTCTGCATACGCCTTGGATCTGGGGGTGATGTTTCTGATGCCAAAGGATATGGTCACGCTGTCAACGCTTGCGTCGGGCAGGGGAAGTTTCCGTCCGTCCGAAAGCACCGGGGCGATGGAGGTGGCCTGGTGGGCGGGTATCTTGTGCCGTCCGTGGATGAGCATGGAGGGGGATACATCCACGGCAAGAATCTTCACGTCGGGGTATCGGCGCAGGATTTCCAGACTCACGTCCATGGTGCCGGCGGCCAGGTCCAGGACCAGACCGCCCGGAGGAACCCGCAAACCCCTGACCTGGCGTTTGCGCCAATACACGTCCTGTCCGACACTCAGGAAATGGTTCAGAAAATCGTACCAACGCGCGATGGAGTTGAAGAGGGAGGCGATGGGATTGCTCTCGCCGTGCCGTTTATCCACGATACATGTCTCCTAGTCGCTCGCAAGGGGCTGATTGTTGGCCGCATGGGTCCGTTTGTCAACAACGGTCCGGAGCACTTCGCCATAAATAGTTGCAAAATGTTCCGAAAAATTGGTGGGGGAAATTCTGCCCACTTCAATGAATTTGACCATGATTTCCTTGGTCACCTGCAATGCCTGCTGTTCGGTCTTGTCCATGATCTGCTCCCTGCGTGAAAAAAACCGCCCGGCCGGGAAATGGGTTTGACCAACACGGAACAAACGAGCACCGGGCGGTAAAAGAAGAATAACCGTGGAGCCATCCCCCTTTTGGCCCGGAACGCATAGCATGGACCCTTGCGTTCGTCGAGTTCTTCCCTGGGACGGGATCTGGCACGGCGCATGAGACGCAGAAAGCAGGCACATGATTCCATGTACCTGCTTTTTATCTGTTTTTCTGATATCTGCGCAGCGTCTTCGCGCCTGCTGTTGTCGGCGTGAGTCGCTGCTTACGGATTCATCAGGGCAGCGATCTCTTCCCGGATGATCTGGGCTGCGGCCTTGGGGATCTCCCTGGAAAGGGCGGCCATGAGTTCTTCCTTGACAGCCTGAAGTTCTTCCCGGGCGACCATGGTCGACGTGATTGTCTTGATCTGTGCCTGGACATCGGCTGAGGCCACGGTTTGCCGCAGGTCGTCCATCTCCCTGGAAAGGGCGGATTTCTGAACTTCCCACTGGTCCATGCCTTCCTGGACCGTGCGCTGGAGCTCTTCGCGGATGTCCCGGATGAGGGCCTGCCTGTCCAGGGGTTCTGTCTGACTCACGGTCTGCCTGAGATCCTCCAGCTCCGTGCGCAAAGCAACCCGTTCGGCTTCCCAGGCATCCATGCCCTCCTGCACCCGTTGCTGCAGATCCTGCCGGATTTCCTGGACAAGGGTTTGTCTGTCCAGGGGTTGGGAGGACTGGTTTGCCTGCAACGTATCGACCGTTTCCTGCAGGGCCATACGCTGGGCTTCCCACTGATCCATGCCTTCCTGGACCCTGCGCTGGAGGTCTTCACGAATGTCCCGGATGAGGGCGGCTTTGTCCAGAGGCTCTGTCTGACTCACAGCCTGTTTGATGGCGTCCAGATCCGTGCGCAGTTCCATGCGCTGGGTTTCCCACTCATCCATACCATCCTGAACCCGTTGCTGCAGATCCTGTCGGATTTCCCGCACAAGCTCCTTGGTATCCGGGGGGGTAGGCAGATTTTCCGCCACCGAGGCGCGAATCTCTTCCCTGACCGCCGCGTTGATCTCTTCAGAAGAGGGAACATCCAGCATATCGAGCTTTTCTTCCACCAGCTGTTTGGTGGTTGCTTCCATGCGGCTGGTCACTTTTCCGGCAATGTCTTCCAACAGTTCCCTGCCCTGAGCGCTTTCCTGGAAAAAGGCTGCCAGTTGGGCAAACAGGTCCGGCTGGGGAGGCGTTTGGGTTTGGGCTTCCAGGCTGGCGACCCGTTCCTGCAGGCTTTCCAGAAGGGCTTTGTCTGCGGACAGGGCAGGAGAAAGATCGGGTGAGGGCTCGTCTTTTTGGATGGAAGCCGGCGCATCCGCCGGCATGGGGTCGTCGGTCACCGGGGCCATGGCAGCATCCCCGTGAGTATCGACCAAGGACTCGGCTGCATCACGATCGTGGTCCGTGGCTGGTACGTCCAGAGGGTCCTTCTGGAGTTCCTGGACGTCGGCGTGCTCTGCAGGGGCCTGTTCCGATTCGCCAGGCGTCTGATCCTGAAACAGGTCGTCAGTCCCGGAATCGGTTGCTGGCGTTTTTGCTTCATCAATTCCCTCGTCCAGGGGAGCATTGTCCGGCTGCAGGGACGGTTCGCTGTTTGTCAGCAGTTCGTCCATGTCTTGATCCTGGACTGAAATGTCCGGCTGGGAAGAGGACGATGTCTTGCTGGATGCGTCGTCGTCCAGAGAGGCAAAAAGGTCTTCGAGATCGTCCATGTCCGGATCGGAGGCTGGGGACAAGGCGGCTCCGGCATCGTCCTTTTGTTCCAGCACGTGAGGGTCGTCCTGCCTGTTGGATGACGAGGTATCCCCCTGTTCCATCTCTTCAAACAGGGATTCGATGTCCAGGTCGTCATCAACAGTGGTTTCGGCATCACTGGACCGGTCATCGGGAGCATCCCGGAGCAGCTGCTCGAATTCGTCCTCCAGATCCTTGGGGTCAATGGCCTGTTCCAAAGGAAAGTCCTGGGTGGGTTTTGAGGACGATGGGGAGAAGGCTGCATCGTCGATCACGTCGGTCAACTCGATAATCTCTTCGTTGTCATGTGCACCCATGGGATACCTCGTTGGTTTGATCGCTGACAAAGCGGGATGGAACCACAACGCCGTGCAGGAAGTTTTCTGTTCGCATGCACGTTAAAAGGTGACCTTGTCGGCCGCTTCAAGGGTTCGGGTCAGATCCTCGTCGCTGTGGGCGAACGAGACAAAGGAACACTCGAATCCCGAAGGGGCCAGATAGATGCCCTGTTGGCGCATTTGCTGGTAATACTTGGTGAAAAGAGATTGGTCGCTTTGCTGGGCCGATGCAAAATCCGTAACCGGATCCGGAGTAAAGAAGAGGGTAAAGATGGAAGCGATTCTGTTAAGCTGCACCGGAACCTGCTTGGCGCGCATGATGGAAACCAGTTCCTGGCAAAAGGTTTTGGTTCGCGCTGCCAGCTGTTCGTAGTCCTGGGTGGCCAGGACGTTGATTGTGGCCAGTCCTGCAGCCATGGCCAGGGGATTCCCCGACAGGGTTCCGGCCTGGTAGACGTCCCCGCAGGGTGCAATGTGGCTCATGATCTCTCTTTTGCCGCCATAGGCGCCCACGGGCAGACCGCCGCCGATGATTTTGCCCAGACAGGTCAGATCAGGGGTGATCCCGAAATGGCCCTGGGCCCCACCAAGGGAAACCCGGAATCCGGAGATGACCTCGTCAAAGACCAGGACAGCACCATAGGCCGTGGTCAGATCCCGCAACCCCTGCAAAAAGTCCTTGTGCGGAAGCACCAGCCCCATGTTGCCGGCCACGGGTTCCACAAACACTGCTGCAATGTCGTGACCGTGTTGGGCAAAGAGTTCCTTGACCCCGTCCAGATCGTTGTAATGGGCCAGCAGGGTATCCTTGACCACGGCCTGGGGAACACCAGGAGTTCCCGGGATGCTCTGGGTGGCCACGCCTGATCCGGCACTGGCCAGAAAGGCATCGGCATGCCCATGGTATCCGCCGTGGAATTTCACGATCTTGTTCCGTCCCGTGTATCCTCGGGCCAGGCGCAGGGCGCTCATGGTTGCTTCGGTGCCTGAATTGACCATGCGGATCATTTCCACGCCGGGAACCACATCCACAATGGCCTTGGCCAGGTTGATTTCGTCTTTGCAGGGTGCTCCGTAACTGGTTCCCCTGTCCACGGCTGCATGGATGGCCTCATTGACCACGGGATGGTTGTGCCCCAGGAGAAGAGGTCCCCAGGACATGACATAGTCAATGAATTCCTGCCCATCTTCGACCCAGAGGTGGGAACCCTGTCCCCTGGACACGAAAAGGGGGTCGGTCTGGACGCTCTGGCAGGCCCTCACGGGGCTGTTGACCCCGCCGGGAATGATTTCCTGAGCGGTCTGGAACAATGTTTTGGAGTCGGTCATGGAAGTACCTTCAAATGTGTTGTCCTTGTCTGCCCGGGGATATCCCTGTTTGTGGCCGGGGTTCCGGGCAGAAGGTGCGAAGTGGTTGCAGGGATGTGCACTTGCCTGGCCGTGGCCATGGCGTTGTCCCCTGTTCATGGTCAGAAGTAGCGCATGGATGTCTTTTTGAGTTCCTTGGTGCTGAAAAGAAGATCGTACTGGGTCACTCCGGTCTCCTTGACCAGTTCGTCCACGACCCGCAGACAATCCTCTTTGGATCGGCCGTGGATCATGGTGTAGAGGCTGTAGGGCCAGTCCATGCAGGTTCTTCGTTGGTAGCAATGGGAAATTTCAGGCCGCTTGGCCATGAGCATGCCAATGGCGTTGATGTCCATGCCCTCTTCCACGTACCAGGCGGTCATGGCGTTGAACCCGTATCCGGCTTTCCTGTGTCTGAGGGTGGCTCCGAAACGGCGGATGTAGCCCTTGTCCTTCATCTCCCTGATGAGGGCAATGACCAGATCTTCATCAACACCTGCCTGCTGGGCAATATGGGCAAAAGGGGTCAGGGTAAGGGGAATGGTTCCCTGAAGCTGCTTGAGAATGGCGTGTTCGTCATGGGTGAAGGTCACCGGTGTGGTCTGTTCGTTCATGGGATTCGCTGGTTGAGGATGAAAAAATTTTCGTTACCCTTTTCGTGAGCGGATCGCAACTGCCGCGCCTGTTCTTGCCTTTGCCCGGGCCTGCAGGTACCCGTGGCCTGATTTGAGCAGGTTCATTCAAGGAGGCGTTCATGAATATTGCAGTGCTTGGTGGGGGCAGCTGGGGAACCACCCTGGCCGATCTGTTGGCCCGCAAGGGGAACACGATCAGATTGTGGATCAGGGATCCCGAGCAGGCGCGTCTTGTGGCGAGCCAGCGGGTCAATGACCGTTATCTTCCCGGAGTTGAGTTGTGCCCTTCACTTCGGGTGTGCTGGGATATTGGCGAGGTCATGCAGGGGGCGCAATGTGTTCTGGTGGCTGTGCCCTCCCAGTTCATCCGTGAGGTGCTTTCCCGCCACAAGCATCTGTTTCCCGAACATGGGGTGGTTGTCTGTGCCAGCAAGGGGGTGGAAAACAGGACCTTGCAACCCATGTCCCGGGTTGTGGCTGAATCCCTTGAGGGCAAGTCCCCCAGATATGCGATTCTGTCAGGGCCGTCCTTTGCCCAGGAGGTGAGTCGGCAGCTGCCCACAGCGGTTTCCCTGGGTTGCGAGGACCGGCAGCTGGCTCATACCTTGCGGGATGTCCTGTCCACCGATTTTTTCCGGGTTTACACGACCCCTGACTTCAAGGGCGTTGAACTGGGCGGGGCGGTCAAGAACATCATGGCCATCGGGTCCGGGATCGCCGATGGGTTGCAATTCGGTCACGATGCCCGGGCCGCCCTGATAACCCGCGGTCTGGCCGAAATGTCCCGGTTGGGCCGTGCCATGGGTGCCCAGGAACGAACATTCATGGGCCTGTCCGGCATGGGTGATCTGGTTTTGACCTGTACGGGAGACCTGAGCCGCAATCGTCAGGTGGGGCTGAAGCTCGGTCAGGGTCAGAAACTGGAGAAGATCCTCGCTTCCATGCGCATGGTTGCCGAAGGGGTCCGAACCACACGATCGGTGTACGGGCTGGGCCGGGAATACGGCATTGAACTGCCCATCACCGAACAGGTTTACAAGGTGCTTTATGAGGACAAGGACCCGCGAGCCGCAGTACAGGAACTCATGCAAAGAAGCCTGAAGGACGAATGAACTCCTGATACCAAGGGTATTTGCCAGACCGGAACTATGACTTGGGAGCAGGTGCGTCCACGTCGGCGTTGTTGAACCGGGATTTCTTGGTCTCGGGCAGAAGACAGAACTGATCTGCAGCCTGGTGGAGCAATTGGAGATCGTGGGGATAGTTGACGTTCAAAAAGGGCCGCGAATGGGATTTTGCATAGGGAACATGCACACACAAGGCGTCGGGAATGGCCGGAGCAACCTTGTATTGTTTCTTCCTGAGGGCCTGGTGGATATGGGGGATGCAGCCGGGGTCGTAAATGGCTACCAATGCCTCGATGAAGCCTGTTTCCTGCTGGATGAAATCCGTGCGCAGGGTATGGGGGGGCCGGGTCATGTAGGCCTTGATCAGCAACGCTGCCGTAGACACGTCCATCAAGGGGAGATCACAGGGTAAAAACATGCACGGCGCTCCAATATGTTCCAATGCGGTCACAATACCGCGAAGGGGACCCTTGCCGGGCGCGTCATCCAGAAACCAGGGATTGGACAGCCCGTGTTCACGTGCGTCCCTTCCTGCTATCCAGACCCGGTCACACAGTTTTTCCAGCACATGGACAGCACGCTCCACCAGATTCTGGCCACGGAAAACCACCCCGGCCTTGTCCTTGCCCATGCGCAGACTCTTGCCGCCGGCCAGAACCACACCCTGGAGTCCCGGACATCTGATCATTTCGACAACAGTCCCAGATACAGGTTCCATATTTGTTGCCCCCACAGGACATAGAGCATGGTCCCCATGCTCAAAAACGGCCCAAAGGGAATGGCTGTTTTCATGTCCAGCCTCTTGTCCTTTTTCAGATAGACCAGGCTGACCACCAGGCCGGTTGTGGCTGAAAGAAAAATCATGATGGGCAGTCCCTGCCATCCGGTCATGGCCCCGAGCATGAGCATGAGCTTGATGTCTCCGGTTCCCAACCCTTCGATGTTCCTGAGCAGTCGGTAGGTCTGCTGAATGAAGAGAAACAGCCCGGCTCCGGCCAGGGCTCCCACGAGGCTGCTGACAACGCCCTGGGGAAAGAGAAATGATCCGGCCAGGGCAATGGCCGCTCCCGGAAGGGTGATGATATCGGGCAGAATGAAGCTGTGCAGGTCGATGAAGCTGCCGACAATGAGCAGTCCCGTGAGAATCATGTACACGAGCCAGGTGGCGCCCAGACCGAAACGCAGGGCCAGCAGCAGGGCCAGTATGCCCGAAAGGAGCTCCACCAGCGGGTATTGCAGGGAGATGGATGCCTTGCAGGACCGGCATTTTCCCCCCAGCAGAAGATAACTGAGGACCGGGATGTTTTCCCACCAGGCCAGAACATGACCGCATCCCGGACAATGGGAACCGGGGCGGACAATGGATGTGCCGGCAAGGTAGCGGAAAATGCAGACGTTGTAGAAACTTCCGAGCACCAGACCGAGAACGAGGCTGATGAAGGACGTGGGGATCAGGGGCAGCGGCAGTGTGTACATGGTTTCCTTCTTGACAGGATGAGGGCTGCGTCGCATAGTGCACCCATTATGCACGTACCAGAAACAACGACAGCATATTGGTGGTGGCGCAACCTTGTATAGGGAAGTTGTCCACTAAAATCCAGTCCATCATACATCGTGGAAAGCTTCCAGGCGGTCCACGGTGATCTTTGAACAGATGAAAAAGCCGCGGGCCCAAACCGCGGCTTTTTTTGTAAGGAGTTCACATGCGATCGACTCATGGTTTTTTACCCCAGTACACGGAAGAGGAATTGGCGAAGAGGCAGCTCGAAGGCCTCAAATGGACGGTAGCCCATGCCTATGAAGGGAGCATGGCCTACCGGGAAAAACTCAAGGAAGCCGGGGTCGCTCCCGGAGACATTCGTTCCCTGGACGATCTGACCCGACTGCCTTTTACCACGGTCCAGGATCTGCGGGCCGGCTACCCTTTTCCCCTGGTCAGTGTGCCCATGGACCAGGTGGTCCGGGTGCATGCCTCGTCTGGCACCACGGGCAAGCGCAAGGTGCTTGCCTACAGCCAGAAGGATGTGGATGACTGGAAGAACATGATGGCCAGGTGTTTTGAGCTGGCAGGCGTAACCCGTGAAGATCGCGTACAGATTGCCGTGGGGTACGGGTTGTGGACGGCCGGTGTGGGCTTCCAGATGGGCTGCGAACATTTCGGTGCCATGGCGCTGCCTCTTGGCCCGGGCAACCTGGAGTTTCAGCTTCAATTTCTGCAGGACATGCAGTCCACCTGCATGTGCTCCACCGCGTCCATGGCCCTGCTTTTGGCCGAACAGGTGGAAAAGCACGGACTTCGGGAGAAAATCGGTCTTAAAACACTCATTTTCGGGTCGGAACCGCATACCGTCAAGATGCGCAACCGGGTGCTCAACCTTTTGGGCGCCAAGGATTCCTTTGATATCTCCGGTCTCACGGAATTGTACGGACCCGGAGCCGGTCTCGAATGTTCGGCCCACGAAGGCATTCATTATTGGGCTGATTACTACATCCTGGAGATCGTGGACCCGGAAACCCTGCAACCCGTTGCCCCTGGGGAAATGGGTGAAATGGTGGTCACCACCCTGTGCAAGGAGGCGGTCCCCCTTATCCGTTACCGGACCCGGGATCTGTGCCGGATCATTCCCCATGCGTGTTCCTGTGGTCTGTGTCTGCCCATGCACGACAAGATCATGGGCCGTTCGGACGATATGATCATCTTCCGCGGGGTGAATATCTATCCCGGACAGATTGCGGATGTGCTGGAACGTTTCCCCGAGGTCAGTTCGGAATACCAGATTCACCTGACCCGCAAGGACGGACTGGATCACATGCTGATCAACGTGGAACGCAAGCCGGATGTTTCAGCCGATATGGACGCCAATCTGTCCGAGGCGGTTGCCGTGGAACTGCGCAAGAAACTTCTGGTTCGGGGCAACGTGCGCATTGTCGATCCTCTGGGGCTTCCCCGAACCTATGGCAAGAGCAAGCGCGTTGTGGATGAGCGCAACGGCGATTGATTCTGGTCAGTATTGGTCGGACAGTATGGACCTGGGGGCGTGGGCCTGCCGGGCGTGGTGGAGAACCTGGTCGCAAAGGCGTATCAAGGTGGATCATGAAACACGTACCAAGACTGCTCGTCGGCCTGATGGCGGCCGTTTTGATGTCCCAATGGCTCCCGCTTCCAGTTCTCTGGGCCGGAGAGCCGCAAAGCCTTGAACAATGCGCCTGCATCAAGGACGATACCCTGCGCCTTCAATGCTATGACCGGTTGGCGTCAAGCACTGGTGCTGAACAGATGCCTGAAAGGTCAAAACCGCCTGTCGGGGAAGAAGAGGATGGGGCACCCGCTGTCCGCATTTCGCCAGAGGACGATGAACCCTCCTACCTGACCAGGCATTGGGAGCTTGACGAATCCGGTCCCAGGGGACGGTTCGCCTTCATGCCCCATCGGGATAATTACATTCTGCCCTTTACCTACAACAAGTCCCCCAATCACGATCACACCGGAGAGGTGGATACGGTCAAAAACGCCGAAGTGGCGTTTCAGTTGAGCATGAAGGTCAAGCTGTGGCAGGACGTCCTTGGCCAGAACATGGATCTCTGGTTCGGGTATACCCAGCGTTCCTTTTGGCAGTTGTACAATGTGGATGAGTCCGCACCCTTCAGGGAGACCAATTACGAGCCCGAAGTGCTTCTCAATTACAGGACCGACTGGAATGTCCTGGGCGTGCACTTGCGAACGGTAACCGTTGGTCTCAATCATCAGTCCAACGGGCGGGCCGAGTCCCTGTCCCGGAGCTGGAACCGGGTGGTGGGCAATCTGGGCCTTGAATATGATGATTTTGTTGTTCAGCTCAAGACCTGGTACCGCATTCCCGAATCCCAGGGTGAGGACGACAATCCCGACATTGACGAATACATGGGCCCGGGTGAGCTGTGGGTCCACTATCTTCTGGGGGGGCACCGACTCGGGGCTATGTGGCGGAACAACTGCCGGTGGGATCACAACCGGGGGGCCCTGCAGCTGGAATGGGCCTTTCCCCTGGGGCGCAAGCTCAA
The DNA here is from genome assembly GCF_001748225.1 of Desulfoplanes formicivorans. Classification (NCBI taxonomy): domain Bacteria; kingdom Pseudomonadati; phylum Thermodesulfobacteriota; class Desulfovibrionia; order Desulfovibrionales; family Desulfoplanaceae; genus Desulfoplanes; species Desulfoplanes formicivorans. The sequence goes on along the minus strand of NZ_BDFE01000015.1, from coordinate 35,037 downwards.
CGGATATATACAGTATTTTACCGGATACGGTGAAAGCCTGATTGATTACGATCACGCCGTGGACAGGATCGGCATCGGATTTATCCTCAATGACTGGGATTAGTCTGTTTCAACTGCCTGTCGGCAACCGCTCCCGACACCCCTCGACATCCATCTGATGCGCGCCCCGCATGCATTATCCCGCATCACAAAGGTTTACCCCAGGGCGGGACGGGGTTTGGAAAGGCAGAGTTCCACCAGGTCGGCAATGGATGCCGTGCCGCCGCACATGACCGTATCCGCCCCGCCCCAGTATATCTTTACCGTGCCGTCGTCCTCGGGTACGGCCCCGCAGCAGAAAACCACATTATGCACATAACCGCTGACTTCCCAGGGGTCCTCGGGCTGCAGAATCCAGTCGTCGGCCACGCCCAGAATCCTTGATGGATCGTGCAGGTCATGCAGGGCCACGCCCAGGCGGTAGACCGCGCCGTCCATGGTCTTGAAAACGCCGTGGAAGATGTTCAGCCATCCCTGTTGGGTCTTGATGGGGGTGGCGCCCGGTCCTATTTTCAGGGCATCCCAATGATACTCCATGGGTTTCATGACAACCCGGGAATCCCCCCAATGCACAAGATCCGGTGAATAGGAAATCCAGATGGACCAGGGCGAAATACTCGAATGGGGCCGGTCCAGTCGGACGTACCGGCCGCCTGTTTGTTCCGGAAAGAGAACGATATTGCGGTAATCCGCCTGGGTGATGAGGGCGATGCGTTCCACCCGCTCAAAATCCGTGGTCCTGGCCAGGGCTACCCGTACCCCGTGGGGAGAATAGGCCGAATAGGTGATCAGGTAGTCGTCTCCCATGGGGCAGATGCGCGGATCTTCCACCCCAAAGGCCTCATACTCGGCAAAGGTCCCCTTTTGCGCCGGGGTGATAAAGGGTTTCGGATGAACCGTGAAGCGCACCCCATCGGTGCTTCGGGCCAACCCGATGATGGACCGGCCGTTGCGCAGGTGAGATCTGAAGAGCATGACGTACATGCCCCCCTGCTTGACCACGCCGGCGTTGTGTACGGTTTCCACCGGATAAGGAACGTCATCTCTGGTCAGGATGGGGTTGGTGTCGTACCGTTGGATGATGGCGCCATCAGACCCTGCCATAATCATCCTCCCTTCGTTCAATGTCATCCTCTCCAAAATAGTCACCTGTCTGCACCTCGATGAACACCAGATTGTCCGGTCCTGCATTGCGGATGCGGTGCCAGGTACCCACAGGCAGATCCAAGGACTGACCGGGCCCTTGCCGGATGTCCTGGCCGTTTCGGGTGATCACGGCGGTTCCCTGCATCAGGTACCAGTGTTCGGATCGTCTGAAATGACGCTGGTAGCTCAGGCGTTGGCCGGGATACACGGTAATCCGTTTGACCTTGTGATCCGGCTTGTCGGCCAGGACTTCATAAAACCCCCAGGGTCGGTGGTCCTGGCGTCGGCTTTGCCTGATGATGGTTTCGTACACCCGCATATAGTCGGTGACCATGCGGTCCACACTAAAGCGTTCCTCGACCCATTGCCGGCATGCTCCACGGTCAAGGTCTCCCACCAGGTCAATGGCTTGGACCATCTCGTCCACATGGTTGGTCAGAAAGCCGGTCTTCTGGTGGACAATGATTTCCGGCATGCTGCCCCGGGCAAAGGCCACCACCGGAGTGCCGCAGGCCATGGATTCCACAACGGAAAGGCCAAAGGGTTCGTCAAAATCAATGGGGTGCAACAGGGCGTAGGCCCCTCCCATAAGTTTGTCGCGTTGTTGGGGACCGACGCTGCCCACATAAACGATGCGGGAACCGTCCACATGGGGTTTGACCTGGGTATGGAAATAGGTCTGATCCTGGATAATGCCTGCAATGATGAGTTTTCTTCCAGTCCGTTGAGCCACTTCAATGCACTGGGCCGTGCCCTTGTCCGGATGGATGCGGCCCAGAAACAGCAGATAGTCGCCCTGCTCGGGTCGGAAGGTGAACTGTCCCAGATCAATGCCATGGTGAATGGTGGCCGCGTAAGTGAGGTCAGGCGACTTGTCCGCCTCACTGATGGCCACGTACGAGCATCGGTTGTTGTACTTCTTGTAGACAGGCAGGATATCGGGGGACGAGAACCCGTGAATGGTGGTGAGCACAGGGGTTTGGGTCATCCCCGAGTAGGTCAGGGGCAGATAGTCAAAGTGGTTGTGGATGAGGTCAAAGGCGTCGCCTTGCTCGAAGACATTTGCAATATGCAGGCATTCAAAAACCTTGGGCTGAATGTGATCATCTTCTTCATATCCCCTGGGACAAACGCCCTGCAGCCGTGCCCTGGTCATGGAGTCCTGGGTGGCAAACAGGGTCACGTCCATGCACCGGCGTACCAATCCTTCTGTGAGCAGGGAGACCACATTTTCCCAGGGGCCGTAGTGTCGTGGGGGCGTGCGCCAGGCAATGGGTGATAACATGGCGATTTTCATGATTCACTCCATATGATTATCCTGTCGGTTATGGGTTTTAAGCCATTTGAGCAGATCTGAAATACGCGCTGTGGCCAGGGCAATGCACCTGTCCGCACCTCCGTAGTACAGGTTGATGCGGTCACCATCAGCTACCCATCCACAGGGAAAAACCACTTTGTCCACATCTCCCTGCATCTCATAGTCTTCCTCAGGACCAAAGACCCATTGGTCCGCTCTTGCCACAAGTCGGGTCGGATCCTTGAGATCCAGCAGCGCCAGACCCAAGCGGTATATGCAGCCACCGGCTGTTTGGCGAACTCCGTGATAGAGAAGCAGCCACCCCTTGGGAGTTCGCAACGGGGGCGGTGAAAGACCGATCTTGTTGGCGTCCCACCAGCCTCCTTTGCGGGCCGGCACAAGGAGGCGATGATCTCCCCAGTGCTTCAGGTCCGGACTCATGGAAATCCATATATGGTTGCCCACACCGGCAACGCCTGGAACCGGTCTGTGGAGCATGGCCCATCTACCGTTGAACCGCGCGGGGAACAGGGCGGCATCCTTGTTGGCAGGCGGCAGCACCGCGCCCTGACGTTCAAAGGTGCGAAAATCCCGCGTGGTGGCCAAGGCAACCAGAGGGCCTCCCCGGGAATAGGCTGTGTAAAGGACCGCCCAGAGATCCTCCTGTTCGATGCGGGTGATTCTGGGGTCCTCGATGCCCCAGATTTCTTCTGGATGGTTATGCGGATCAGCCTTGAGGGTGGGTTGGGCATCGATCTGCCAGCCAGTGACCCCGTCTTGACTACGCGCCACGGTCAGGTGGGAGAGGCCGGTGCGGTCTTCCACCCGCATGAGCAGCACGGTGGTGTTGCCCCACCGGGTGGCGCCGGCGTTGAACACCGCATGGGCCTGATAAGGCAGGTCCTGGGGCCGGATAATGGGATTGGCTGTGTACCTGGTAAAAAGTTCCCTGCAGGTGGTATGGCACATGATCGTTTTGGGGTTTGTGTTTCAAGGACCAGGGTGATGCCGGACAGCAACCCCGCATGTCCTTTCTGGTTTCAGAAGAAATATGGCCTTGGGCAAGGTCTTAAAATTCCATTTCCAGTACAACGGGTTGCCCGGTTCGGACGGCCTTGCGGGCCAGCTGATACGCCTTGTTGTACTGCTGGGCCACCACTTCCCAGCAGACCTCGTTTTCCAGATAGCGTTTCAGATTTTCTCCCAGTTTGAGGCGCAGGTTTTCATCCGTTGCCAGCTTGATCACCTGGCTGCGGAGCATCTTCTTGGTGGTGAAGAGCAGGCCGCCTTGGCTTTCCAGGGTCTGGGCCGTGAGTCCTTCCATGGGCGCGGTGGTGATGTAGGGTTTGTTCAGAGCGATGATGCGGGCCAGGGTGCCGGATTGGGTTTCGTCTGTTGAGGGCAGGACAATGAAATCGCAGATGGCCATCATCTTGTAATAGTCGTCACCCCGGGGGATGAACTCGTGATAATGGGCCAATCCCTTGCCTGCCAGCATCTGGACATCTGATTTCCATTCTTCGTAATCCCTTTTGTGGTGGGGATCACGCATGGCACCGGCGGCCAGCAGATCCCATTCCTGGCCGGTGCGTGCCTTGATCTCCGCATGGATATCCTCCCACATGGAAAGAAGGATGTCCCAGCGTTTGTTGGACTGAATCCAGCCGATCATGCCCACCACGTGGTCGGACAATCCGATGGTGTCCAGACCGAACTCCCTGCGCAGGGCCGGGATTTCATGGACTCCCCAGCGTTTGTCGGAACGTGCTCCATGGGGGACCACCATGATGTTGCGCGGTGTGGGCCAATTGCGGCCATGAAAGGTCCAGTCAAGCCGCCACTTCTGGTAGTGGCACTTGAACAGCACCACGTGGCTGCGCTGGGTCAGCTTGTAGATGAAATCAGCTTCAAAATCCCTGAGCCGCCCGTGAACCGTATGGGGCTCCACCACAATGGGCAGATGGCCGATGGCCTCCAGGAGGTCGAGAAAACCATCGTTGCCATCCCCCACTCCCCGGGGATCGTGATATTCGTACAGCCCGTATTCGTGTTCAACATGCACCGCATACGGTTTGAGTTGTTCTATTTTTCGGGCAACAGGCCGCCACCAGTCTCGTTTTGTCGTGTCAATGAGGGGGAACACGCCCTCGCCCCGACCGTCCGTGTGGCTGATGACCAGCACTTCTCGATGGGGGTTGGCTTTTTGAATGAACTCCCTGGCTTCCTCGCAAAAAGTGGCAATGCCGCACAAGCGGGGCGGATAGGAACTGACCATTACAATGGGTTTATGAGACATGGTCGGCTACCTCCCTGGGATGCATGGGTTCCTTTTCTTGGGCCTCCACTGCGATCTGGTTGCAGCGCATGCGGTTGAGGTGGAGCATGGACAAAAAGCAGGCCAGGGTGGATTCCGCCCCCTGGTTGCGGTTGGGACCGTCAGCATTGAGCCCGTCGCAGCAGCCTCCGCTCTTGTGGTCGTACAAGGGGGTGTTCAGATCGTTGCGTCCCAGAAACCATTCCATGCAACATTGGGCATGGGTAACCCATTGGGGATCGCAGGTGGTTTCATGGGCTTCCCGACAGGCTTCGATCATGTCCAGGGCCTCAATGGGCTGCTGATCAAACCGCGCCTTGGTGCCGTCTTTGGGATACCAGCCGTGGTTGCCCACCGGGACAAAGTGGCCCTTGGGGTCGGTCTGTATTTTCATGAGCCATGCAAGACTTTGCAATCCTGCTTCCAGCATTTCGTTGTTGTGCATGCATCGACCCGAAAGAATCAGGGCCTGGGCGATTTTGCCGTTGGCATAGGTGAGCTGGTCCTGGATCCAGGGCCATGTCCGGGTGGCGTTTTTTCTGTGAGCGCGAAAAAGGCGATCTGCCAGGATTTCCCGGATGCGTCGGACTTCACTGTCGCCGCTGTACCGGCGCAGATAGGCATGCATGCCAACCAGAGCAAAGGCCCAGGTTCGTGGAAAACGGCATGTTGTCAAAAAGGGCAGCGCCTTTTCAAACACACCCCGGGCCGCATGCCGGATATCGGCCGATTCGGCCAGGGCCACTGCCTCGCCCAGGCCCCAGATCGCCCGGCCGTGGCTGTCTTCGGACCCGACTTCTTCAAGCCAGCGTCGGTCATACCCCATGAAGTTGCGAAAACGGCCGGTTTCTTCATTAAAGGCGTGTTGCAAAAACCCGAGATAGGTACAGGCCAGATCCGCAGCAACATCACTGCCCGGGATCATTTCACAGGCCATGAGCACGGCAATGAGGGCCCGGGCGTTGTCGTCGGTGCAATACCCGTGATCCCGGTTGGGCACGATGTACGTGGCGTGCTGCAACATACCCACGTCGTCGGACAGGCGGATGATGTGGTCCAGCTTGGGTTGGGGCAGCTCGCGTGGTGCCATGTCCACGGTTCTGGCGCGAAAGACCGGCCGGGGGGAGCGGGCCCGCTCTGCTTTTACCTCGTTGCACAATGCCAGATATCTGCGGGCCACTTCTTTCCAGATCATTTTGCGGCAAAAGGTATAGGCCCGTTTGCGCATGGCGTGGCGCTCCACTTCGTGATCCAGAAGATCGTTGACCTGCGTTGCCATGGCGTTTGGATCATGAAAGGGCACCAAGCGGCCGCGACCCTTGGCCAGCATCTCCTTGGCATACCAGTAGGGCGTTGCAATGGTGGCCTTGCCGCTGCCCAGGGCGTAGGCCAGGGTTCCGGAAACAATCTGTTCCTGATTCAGGTAGGGGGTTACATAGATGTCTGCTGCGCCCAGGAATTCACACAGTTCCCCCAGACTGACAAAACGATTGTGGAACAGGAGATGATCGCCAATGCCCAGATCATTGGCCCTGCGCTGCAGGGACAAACGGTAGGACTCGCCCTGTTCCCTTTTGACATGGGGATGGGTTGCACCAAGAACCATGTACACGGTCTCAGGATGGCGGGCCACAATGGCAGGCAGGGCATCGATCATGGTTTCAATGCCCTTGCCGGGGGAAATGAGGCCAAAGGTCAGAATGACCTTGCGACCCTCGACCCCGTACTGGTCCTTGTAGTAGTTGGGATCCACAAAGGGCACATCAGGGATGCCGTGGTGAATGAGGGCGATTTTTGATGGTGGGACCTTGTACACCTGCTGCAGGATTGAACGCGCGTGGCGGCTCATGATCACCAGTCGGTCGGAAAGGCTGGCAATGCGTTTCATAACGGCCAGTTGGCCGGGCGATGGCGACTGAAGCACCGTGTGCAGGGTGGTGATCACCGGCATGCGCAAATTGCCGAGCAGGTCCATGATATACGCACCGTTTTCACCGCCAAAAATGCCGAATTCATGTTGCAGACAAACCACGTCCACCCGGTTCGTATTTAAAAAATCCGCTGCCAATCGGTATTCGGCCAGAACGCGTTGGTTGATTTCAAAGCGGACCTGGGCGGGATAACGGTATCCTGCGGGCATATCGTTCATCACCACGGCCCAGCATTCGCCTTTGGGATTTTCCCGGGCCATGCTTGCCAGCAAATCCGTGGTAAACGTGGCAATGCCGCATTGGCGCGGCAGGTGATTGCCGATGAGGGCGATTTTTTGTGGGTACGAAGGATGGTCTCCCGATTGAAGCATATCGATTCTCCTGGCTGTCACGGGTCCGGCTCGTTGCCTTGATTTCCGTGGCCATTGCAATGGCCGAAATATGGCCCAAGCCCGACCCGGGTTGTGTTTGCCAACAGATACAATATCCCTGCCCTGGCATGCGGAACAAGGGTTGCAGCAGGTGCAGGTCGGCAGGCAACCCCCAGACAGGAATTCTGTTGTGCAAACAGCAAGATCTGCGTGTCCGCGGGCAAGGGCATGCATCCAGGGTGGTCAGGGTGTATCGGGGAGGGATTTCCGGGGATTTGTCCTGGTGGCGTCCTCAGACCGGCAGGCCGAGTATGGGGTGGCCACCAGGGAGCTGGCAACAACGCATCAGCAGGAAGGAGCGCCTTGCGTCGTATTCAAGAAGCGGGGCCGTTTGAAAGGTCCGTTGGATTGCCTCGACAACTAAGCTGTTACCAGCCCATTCCAGAATATTTCGTCCCTTGTGCCCGAAATTCCCGGAACCAACGAAATGTTGACAAATCTTGTGGAAGCGGAGCGGAAAACACCGCCTCGGATAATTGCTTCTATATAACGCATGATCCGTAAGGGGCAAGACCTGGAACGCATTTTTGGGCAACCAGCGTCTTGCTCAGACAGGGCAGATGTGGGGGGCTGACATGCGAAGAGGTGTTTTTGTTTACAACAAAAGGGAAAGGACGTGCCCACCCTGAGAGTATGGTTGTTCGGTGATGGCGGAAAGGCGGTCAATCCTGGCGTTTTGGTCGCCAGCCACTCAACCAGACGACAAAACCCCGCGGGGATCAACCCACGGGGTTTTGTCTGAAGAAAAGCCGCTGATCACAGCGGCTGGAAATTTGGCTCCCCGGGTAAGACTTGAACTTACAACCTAGTGGTTAACAGCCACCCGCTCTGCCGATTGAGCCACCGGGGAAAATGGCGTCCCCAAGGGGATTTGAACCCCTGTACCCAGAATGAAAATCTGGTGTCCTGGACCGGGCTAGACGATGGGGACGTCTGGTGCATCATGGTGGAGGGGGGAGGATTTGAACCTCCGAAGGCGTCCGCCGACAGATTTACAGTCTGTTCCCTTTGACCACTCGGGAACCCCTCCTTGATGCGGAAGAAGCTTGATAAAGAAACTCGCCTTCGGGGTCAAGTCCAAAATCGCATGTTGTCCAGATGGCATCCGTCATTTGGGAGGGAGCTGGGGAGCGTCGCTTGGAGGAAGGGCATCCATGAACTGGAGGGTTTCAATGGTCTCGTCCGAGCCAAAGGCATCCTGCTTGAGGGCCTTGTAGGCCTTGGTGGAGAAATCCTTGAGATCACTGGACCACCGTTTGCCCCGTTTTTCCCAGAAAAGCCGGGTCGAACGGATGGCAAGCATGCCTGTACAGGCCATGATGGCCAAATTGGTGAGTACGGCCTTGCCAAAGGATTTTTTGAGCAATTCCCTGGATTCGGAAAGGGCCAGCTCGGATTCCTGGATTTTGGCAGGCAGGTTGTCCGCATGGGCCGAAGGGGTTGTGTCGTTGTCGGTCATGGGTTTTCCGTAAGGCTATCTTCCTGGTTTACAAAAAAATATTCAGGTTCTGCAGGAACGCCTCGCAGGGGAAACGAGCCGCCCTGCTGCAGGGGTTTTCATGCAGCACAAGCTGGTGTCGCCACGTATGATCATGGAAGAACATGACGGGAACGTCCGGGATTGTCAATGGTCGCTGGCTGAGAGGATTCCTGTGCGCGGACCTAAGGGCAAGACGCCCTGTCAGAGCAGCCATGGCCCTGGCAGGACGTCTTGTGTTCAAAAAAAAGAACAACCCCGGGAGGTCCTCACCCGGGTTGTACCCTTATTTGGTTGTTTGTGCTGCGCCAGCCTGGTTCTTGTCCTGGATGGAAAGCAGGGTCACATCAAAGACCAGGGTTGAATTGGGGCCGATGATGGGACCGGCCTGGCGTTCACCATAAGCGAGATTGGCCGGGATGTAGAGCATCCAGTGCCCTCCGGTTTTCATCTTCTGCAGGGCCTCGGTCCACCCCTTGATCACGCCGTTGACAGGGAAGGTGGCCGGCTGGTTGCGGGAATAGGTGCTGTCGAATTCCGTACCATTGGTCAGTGTGCCCTTGTAGTGCACGGTGACGATATCGTCCACGGCAGGACGGGTGCCGTTGCCTTCTTCAAGGATTTTGTACTGAAGGCCGCTGTCCAAGGTGACTACACCTTCCTTTTTGGCATTGGCTTCAAGAAAGGCCTTGCCCGCAGCGGCGTTTTCCTCGGCCTGTTTCTTGATGGCCTCAACCCGTTTCTGCATCATGTCCTGCTGCCACTGGGCAAGCACTTCCTTGGCCTGTTCCGGGGTGAGCAGGGTGGTGGCGTTGGTAAAAGCGTGGTTGATGCCCAGGGCCACCAGGGCGGGATCAACGTCAAAGCCCTGTTGTTTGATGGTGGTTCCGATGTCCATGCCAATGCTGTAGCTGACCTTGTCCTGTTGCGTGGTCAACGTCTGGGATGCCTTGGAGGTTGCGGCTTTCTCGTTTTCCTGATTGCAGGCAACGGTCAGAGCCAGAAGACATACTAGGGTCAATAGGGTTTTTTTCATGAGGTTTGGCTCCCTGTTGGATGGGGTGTTGAGAATGGTTGGAACGGTTCTCCTTGCCGACACGACAAGGTGACCGTTGGCATATGCTTCGGGATTTGTCCCCAAATCGACCATTGCGTCTCATTATTTGCCGACGTTGGCAACCTTGAAGGGGGAGATGCCGCAAATGGAATTGTCAATCAGGTCAAGGCCGGGTATTGAGGATGTCTTTCACGAATACCAAGAATGGAGAATATCATGATTCGCATCAACAGTCATTATACGAAACTGCAGGCTTCCTATCTTTTTTCCGACATTGCCAAACGGGTGGCCGCATTCCAGAACGCCCATCCGGACAAGGAGATCATCCGCCTGGGTATCGGCGACGTGACCATGCCCCTGCCTGATGCCTGCATCCAGGCCATGCATCAGGCTGTTGACGAGATGGCCGATCCGGAAACTTTCCGCGGATACGGGCCAGAACAGGGGTATGATTTCCTGCGTGAAGCCATTGCCCGGGAGGATTTTCAGGCCCGGGGGGCAGATATCAACGCCCATGAGATTTTTATCAGCGACGGCGCCAAATGCGATACCGGCAATATCCAGGAACTCTTTGCCCGGGATATCACCGTGGCCATTCCTGATCCGGTTTATCCCGTGTATCTGGATACCAATGTCATGGCCGGTCGCACCGGTGCGTTCAAGAACGGCCGGTACGAAGGCATTGTCTACCTGGATTGCACGGCAGAAAACGGGTTTGTGCCGGCTCTTCCTGAAACCCCGGTTGATCTGATCTACCTGTGCTTTCCCAACAATCCTACCGGAACGACCATCACCCGGAATGAACTGCAGGTCTGGGTCGATTATGCCCGGGAGAACAAGGCTCTTATCCTGTACGATGCCGCTTATGTGGCCTTTATCCGGGATGATTCCCTGCCCCAGTCCATTTACGAGATTCCGGGGGCCAGGGACGTGGCCATCGAGTTCAGAAGTTTTTCCAAGACCGCCGGGTTTACCGGGACCAGGTGCGCATACACGGTGGTACCCACCACCTGTCGGGCCTTTGATGACAAGGGTCAGGAGCATGACCTGCATTCGCTGTGGAACCGCAGGCATTGTACCAAGTTCAACGGGGTGTCCTATCCCATCCAGCGGGCTGCCGAGGCCGTGTACAGTGAGGAAGGCAAGAAACAATGCCGCGCCCTTTCGGACTATTACCTGCACAACGCTGCCCTGGTCATTGAAAAAATGACGGCTCTCGGGTTTGCGTGCGTGGGCGGAAAAAATTCCCCGTACATCTGGGTCAGCGGGAACCGGGGATCGTGGGAGCTTTTTGATCTGCTCCTGAACGAGGCCGGGGTTGTCTGCACTCCTGGTGCGGGATTTGGCCGGTGCGGTGAGGGATATATTCGCATCAGTGCGTTTAACAGTTACGAGAACGTGGCCAAGGCCATGCAGCGCATTGAGAAAGCCCTGGGCTGATCACGTGGCAGAGCATGCCAGCACCGGCCCCCATGAGGTGACCCTGGATACCTGGATAGCAACGGCGCCTTTTGAAGATCTGCTGGGGATGAAGATCATCTCGGCATCCAACGGGCATGCTGTTTTGACCATGCCTTTTGTGCGCGTTCTTGCCCAGGGGCTGGGTTTCATGCATGGGGGCGCTCTTGTTTCCCTGGCTGACACGGCCGTGGCCATGGCCGCCAAGAGCCTGCTTCCCCCTGGAACCGTGTTCGCCACCACGTCCATTACCAACCGCTTTCTGCATCCGGTCACCCGCGGGGTTGTTACGGCCAGGGCCGTGATGACCGGACGCCGTGGTCGTGATCTTATGGGAAACGCCGAGGTTACGGATGAAGACGGCCGCGTGGTGATGCGTTTTGGCGCGGTCTTCCGGGTGGCTCGGAAAAGCTGGCCTCACGTGCAGGACGCTGTGTGCCGCGCCCTTGACGAGAGGCCCTAGACAACAACTGCCTTGTTGCAAGGTTGGTTCACGTTTGTGTCGTGCGGTGTTGGCGTATGACCTCGTTGTCCCCGGAGGGGGAGTATGGAATTGTTTTTTTTCTGCGGCGTGGTTTTTTCTGCCGGATTCATTCAGGGGATGTCGGGATTCGGGTCCAACCTGATCCTGCTTCCCCTGTTGACCCTGATCTTTCCCATCAAGACCATTATTCCCCTTGCCGGGCTGTTTGCCTTGTGCATCAACTCCAGTCTCATCATGAAACTGCGTCGGGACATCCGCCTTGGTCCGGTTCTGCTTATGCTTTCATGTTCCCTCCCCGGGATCCCCTGCGGGGTTTTGATCCTCAAAGTGGTTGCGCCCCAATATCTGGAAATAGGTCTGGGGATCGTTCTTGTGCTTTTTACAGGCTATGGACTGCTGTTTTGTTTTCCCCAGCGTGAAACACCCTGGTGGTGGGCCATGCCAGCGGGGTTTATTTCGGGCTGTCTGGGTGGCAGTCTTGGGACCAACGGGCCGCCCATTCTCGTATACACGGCCATCCAGCCCTGGTCCAAAAACGAGGTTAAAAGCGTTTTGGCCTTGTTCTTTCTGCTTTCGGGCATCGGGGTGACCTCGGCCCAGGGGTTCAACGGCCTGCTTACGCCCCAGGTGTTTGCCCTTTTCAGGGTAGGTTTTTTCCCCTTGCTTGCAGGTATCGGGCTGGGCGTATTTGCTGCGGGGAAAATGGGAGAAACCGGGTATCGGAAAAGTGTGCAGTTTCTTGTATTGGTTCTGGGTCTTTCCATGCTTGCTCGAGGCCTTTCCTCCTGAGTTCACGGTAGTATGGCACGTGCTCTGCCCTTGGCTGGTAACAGGTCGGACAAGCGGTTTTGAGTGAAATTTTCAGTTGCCTTGGTGGTTTTACCTGACGTAGGCATGGACACGGTTTTGATATTGAATCTGAATTTTGACAGTCAGGAGTGGAAACAATGCTAAGGATCGGATTTGTGGGCTGGCGGGGGATGGTCGGGTCGGTACTCATGGGCAGGATGCTCGAGGAAAAGGATTTTGCCGGGTTTGAACCCCTGTTTTTCACCACCTCCCAGGCTGGGCAGGCCGGCCCGGACGTGGGTATGGATATTCCTCCCCTGGCTGATGCGTATGACTACGATCTTTTGAAGACCATGGATGTTATTGTTTCCTGTCAGGGCGGGGGCTACACGGAGCAGTGCCATCCCGAACTTCGGAAAATAGGGTGGAAAGGCTACTGGATTGACGCGGCCTCGACCCTGCGCATGGCCGATGACAGCGTGATCGTTCTTGATCCGGTGAACCGCAAGGTTATTGACAAGGCTCTGGACGCCGGGATCAGGGATTTTGTGGGCGGCAATTGTACGGTTTCCCTCATGCTCATGGGGCTGGGCGGGCTTTTTGAGAACGATCTGGTGGAATGGATGACCTCCATGACCTATCAGGCCGCTTCGGGTGCCGGGGCCAGGAACATGCGCGAATTGGTGGATCAGATGCGGGTCATCGGGACTTCGTCCGAGGATATTCTTAATAATCCGGCCGCAGCCATTGCCGAGCTGGATCGCAAGGTCATCTCCACCATGCGCGATCCGTCTTTTCCCACGGATCATTTTGGTGTTCCCCTGGCCGGCAGTGTTATCCCGTGGATCGACCGGCCTCTGGAAAACGGACAGACCCGGGAGGAATGGAAGGGGTTTGTGGAAACCAACAAGATTCTAGGACGCACGGATAATCCCGTGCCCATTGATGGACTCTGCGTGCGCATCGGGGCCATGCGCTGTCACAGTCAGGCCTTTACCATCAAGTTGAAGCGGGATGTTCCGATCAACGATATTGAATCCCTGCTGGCGGCCCACAACGCTTGGGTGCGGGTCATTCCCAATGAAAAAGAACGTTCCATGCAGGAGCTGACTCCGGCCAAGGTGACCGGCACTCTGAATGTGCCTGTGGGAAGAATTCGCAAGCTGAATATGGGGTCGGGGTTCATCTCTGTTTTTTCCGTGGGCGATCAGCTCCTGTGGGGCGCGGCCGAACCCTTGCGCAGGATGCTTCGGATATTGTTGGAACGGTTGGGATAGGTATCCCGGTGTCTCTGTATCAACGCTATCAAAAGGCGGTCAGGTTGTAATCCTGGCCGCCTTTTTGGATGCCCTGTCGTTACGACGTGCCGCTTTTGTTTTCTTTTTTGCTTCCTGTTTCGGAGGGATGAGGAGCAGATGCCGCAAGATTTTGATCTCATTTGTGAAGAATTATCTGGCTGTTGAATAAGAAATACACGGTATGTCGAGAGGTCTGTCGGGTATTGCAGGTAGCCTCGGGGTGCAAAAAGGTTGACGTGGAATGTCCTCATGTATATTGCCTTTTAGTAATATGGAGATATGCACATGAAGCAGCTCGTTACAATCATGAAGGCTCTGGCCGATCCGACCAGGATCAAGATCCTGCAAATGCTTAAGGTGCGGGAACTGTGTGTCTGCGAGATCCATGCGGCTCTTCATCTGGCTCAACCAACCATTTCCAAACATCTCAGGATTCTCGAGGTGGCGGGGCTGGTGGACAAGCGGAAGGAGGCCCAGTTTGTGAACTATTTTCTCGCATTTCTTCCTGCAAAATCCCATGTTGCGACCATTCTTGAAGAGGTCGGCGTCTGGGCCGGGGAGAGTGCCGAGACCAAGGAATTGCTCAAGGGGCTGGAGCACATTGATCGCTATGAAATCAGCAAACAAAGGAGAAAACAATGAAGGCACTTGATGAAGTTGTAGCAGAGATGGATTTTGATTTTCTGGGATCCGGCGAACATACCATAAGTGTGGAAGGGGTGCGCAAGGCCCTTGGAAACGACCATTTTCTGTTTTTGGATATCCGTACGGACAAGGAACAGGGGTATGTCACCTTCCCTTTTGCCAAACATATTCCCCTGCACGAATTGCCGGCTCGCAGGGGTGAACTTCCCAAGGACAAGTTGATCGTCACCTTTTGCACCTCGGTCTTTCGCGGAGCTGTAGCCTACACCTATCTGCGAGCCAATGGGTTTGATGAAGTCAAGGGGCTGGCCGCTTCCATGGAAGATTTGGTCAAAATATTCAAACCGGGTCCCCTGTCCAAAATGTAGGTTTGCTGTTCGCTGATGTTTTCTGTGTTGGACCCGGATGTATGCCCTCCGGGTCCATGCCATGATTCTGGTAGCGATCCTGCGGTACCAGGACACTGCTAAAGATCACCAATCCCAACCCTTGGGTAAATTTGTATGGATATTTTGACCGTTGTTATTATCTGTCTTTCTTTTGGTCTGAGTTTTGTTTTCGCCCTGGGGGGCGTGGGCTCGGCCCTGGTTCTCATTCCCACCCTGACCTGGCTGGGGGTCCCTTTTGGGTTGGCCCGTCCCACGGGCCTTTTTGTGAACACCGTGAGCATGATCGGAGCAACCTATTCCAATATTCGGGAAAAACGGTTGGATTTCAAACTGGGGATTCCCATCATCCTTGCCTCCATCATCCTTGCCCCTGTGGGAGCCTGGGTGGGTCACGTTATTCCCACATCCTATGTCATGATGGCCTTTATCGGGTTTCTTCTTTTTTCCGGAATCATGATGCTCTTTTTCAAGGGGTCCAAATATGCCGACCAGTACCGGGATGATCGTCCCGTACTGGGGCCCACTCTGGTGGGCATTGTTGCCGGATTTTTTTCAGGGCTTCTTGGTGTTGGGGGCGGGGCTCTCATTTCTCCCCTTATGATTTTGCAGGGATTCAACCCCAAGAAGATCGCTGCTGTAACCGCCTTTGCCGTACCCTTTTCTTCTTTTTCCGCCTTTGTGACCTATGCGGCCATGGGCTCGGTCTCCTGGAGGATCCTTGCTTTTGCCGGCCTGTCCGCATGGGGCGGCGGCTATCTTGGGACCAGAGTTATGCACAGAAAGATGCGTCCGGGCACGGTCAAGAAATTTTTGGGTGTGGTCCTTATGATTCTGGCCCTGAAAATGATTTTCAAACTGTTTTAGAAGACAGTCCATTTTCTTGATTTTCTGGGTTGACTAACAGGTATCAGCTAGCTGTTTTCATTGGCATCCAGGTGGCGTTTTTTTGATTTGAGGACGAAAGAAGAGTACAACCAAGTCGAGTAGAAACCCAAAAATTTTATGAACCATACATCATCCGGAGGACATCATCCTCCCCATGATAATCATCCGGTTCTGTCCTGGATGCTCCACTATCTCAAGTGGTGGCTGGCCTTTACCGGTTTGATCTCTTCAACTACGGTCTGTCCCTTTTGCGGTACGCCGGGGTGCCCTGTGGGTGTTGGTTTTGCAAGCACTTTGGGGGGCATTTTCGCCCTTTTCACTCAACGTTGGAAGGACGTGTGGAGGTGGCTTGTGCACAAAGGACGACGATTGCTTCATCGATAGCATTGACCCTGGAACATAAGGCTCATGCCCAGCTCCGGCATTTTTGAAGGGCATGTTGTTTCTTGACGATATGCACCCTCCCTGGCTAGTTGTCCGAATCCTCCCTTTGGGCCAGGTGTTGATGGAGAAGCGGTCTCAAGGGGACGTGACTCATAAGACGCTTGATGTTTTCCAACCAGGGGCGGTTTTTGGCTGTTGTTCTTGGTGTGTGGTTTTGCGCCGGAAAATTTGGCTTTTTGGCCAAGTTAGTCTATGCAAAACGCAAGGGCATGTTGTGCATCCCGGTTTGGGATGTCCCGGTAGCCAACAGGCCGATCAGGTTGTGTGTGATACTGAGGCCCTCTTGGGCGTGGTGGAGGGCACGTCACGTTTTGCGGTTTGGTTTTGTTCTGCATGCCTGTTTTGTCCGTTTGGTGCGGACTGTATCGTTTCGGCACTATTTCCCCATACCTATTCACAAGGAGTCGTTTATGCGCAAGGCAGTTGGGTTGTGTTTGATATGGAGTATTTTCCTGTTTTTCTCCGGGGGGGCCATGGCAGCTGCTGCTGATGCCGCATCCGCCAAGCCGTTTCCTGATGTTCTCCCTGTTCCCGGCACCGTGACCATGATTGATCTGGGCGCCCATTCCTGCATTCCCTGCAAGATGATGGCTCCCATCTTGGACAAGGTGGAAAAGAAGTACAAAGACCGGGCAGCCATCGTGTTCATTGATGTATGGGAGTATCCCCTGGAACCGCAAAAATACAAAATCAGGGCCATTCCCACCCAGATCTTTTACGATCATACGGGCAAGGAGGTTTTTCGGCATGAAGGATATTATCCCGAAGAAAACATTGTGCATATCCTGGACAAATTGTTAGCAGATCAGGGGGGCAACTAGGGTATGCTGGAAAACGTTTTTGTCACCATTAATACCTGGATGCTTGCCGAAACCTGGATGGCCGGGCTTGGCTGTTTTCTCTGGGGCATGGTCAGTGTGCTTTTCAGCCCCTGTCATCTTGCTTCCATTCCCCTTATTGTGGGCTATGTGGGTGGGCAGAACCGGATTCTTTGCGGGCGTGAAGCCGTCAAATACGCCCTGGCCTTCACCCTGGGGCTGTTTTTGACCATTGCGGCCATTGGCATCATCTGTTCCCTTCTTGGCAGGATGCTGGGGGACGTGGGGCCTTACTTCAATATTCTGGTGGGATTGGTCCTGGTGTGGGTCGGTTTGGACATGTTCGGTCTCACGAAATGTTCCCTGGGCAGTTTCAATCCGTCCCGTCTGGGGCTTGCCGGTCTGTCCGGGGCTCTGGTGCTTGGTCTGGCCTATGGGCTGTTGTCCGGCTCCTGCACTTTCGGGTTCATTGCTCCCATCCTGGCCATTGTCACGGTGCAGGAAAAGATCCTTACCGGTATCCTGCTCATGGTTCTTTTCGGTCTGGGCCATTGTCTGCCCATTGCCCTGGCAGGCAGTTCCACAGCAGCGGCCCGGCGCATTGTGGAGAGTCGGAACATGCAGCAAGGGGCCCAATGGTTCCGCAAAGCAGCAGGCGCAGGCATTCTCCTTTTGGGAATCGTTTTTGTGGTCAAACCGTTTCTGAGCTGAAAACAAACGGTCACCCAAATGGCATAATCCCAAGGAATATATGTATCTGGCGGCGAGTGTACGCACCTGGTGCGACCCACGTTGCTCAACCCTTTATCTTTTTCAGGGACACATTCCATGACAACTCCATCCGTCACCAGAAGACTTTCCTTTTTGGATCGGTACCTGACATTGTGGATTTTTCTGGCCATGTTTGTCGGGGTCGGGATGGGTTATCTCGCCCCTGGCGTGCAGCATGTTATCAACTTTTTTCAGGTGGGTACCACCAATATCCCCATTGCCGTGGGGCTCATTCTCATGATGTATCCGCCCCTGGCCAAGGTGAAGTATGAGGAGCTGGGTCGGGTATTCAAAGATATCCGAGTGCTTTCCCTGTCCCTGGTGCAGAACTGGCTCGTCGGGCCGGTACTCATGTTTTTTTTGGCCGTAACATTTCTTTCCGGAAACAACGAGTACATGGTGGGACTTATTCTCATCGGGCTGGCCCGGTGCATTGCCATGGTCATTGTGTGGAATGACCTTGCCGGTGGTGATTGCGAGTACTGCGCCGGATTAGTGGCCTTTAATTCCATCTTTCAGGTGCTGTTCTTTTCCGTATACGCTTACGTGTTCATCACCGTACTTCCTCCGGTTCTGGGTTTTGCCGGCTCGGAAGTGCACATCTCCATGGCCAGCATTGCCGAGTCTGTGTTCATCTATTTGGGCATCCCCTTTTTGGCCGGAATCATTTCCCGCCTTATAGGCCTTCGAACCAGGGGCAAGAAGTGGTATGAGCAGGTGTTTATTCCCAAAATCAGTCCCTTGACCCTTATCGCCCTGTTGTTCACCATCCTGGTCATGTTTTCCCTTAAGGGAGAACATATTGTGCAGCTCCCCCTGGATGTGGTCCGCATTGCCATTCCCCTGTGTATCTATTTTGTGGCCATGTTCCTGGTTTCCTTTTACATGTCCAGAAAGGTCAAAGCGACCTACGAGCAGTCAACAACCCTCAGCTTCACGGCGGCCTCCAACAATTTCGAGCTGGCCATTGCCGTGGCTGTTGCCGTGTTCGGGATTGATTCGGGCCAGGCCTTTGCCGCGGTTATTGGTCCCTTGGTGGAGGTTCCCGTGCTTATTGGTCTGGTTCATGTGGCCTTGTGGATCAAAAAACGCTTCTTCCCCTTTACCATGACGACGCCTGCCGGGGTGTGCCACTACGCCTGCCCCCTGGATCAGTCGCATCAAAAGCAATGAGCCGTACAAAGGACGTATGAAGCCTAACCAATTCAACCGGCAACGAGGTCGTTGATGGAAAAAACGCGCATTCTCTTTTTGTGTACGGGCAATTCCTGCCGCAGTCAGATGGCCGAAGCCTGGGCCAGGACCCTCAAGGGCGATGAGATCGAGCCTTTTTCCGCAGGGATCGTCAAACACGGCCTCAACCCCATGGCGGTTAAGGTCATGGCCGAGGCAGGCGTGGACATGTCCGGTCAATTTTCCAAGACCATTGACCAGTTACCCCGGAAGGATTTTGATTACGTCATCACCTTGTGCGGTCATGCCAATGAAACCTGTCCGGTTTTTCCCGGTGCGGTCAAACATGTGCACCATGGTTTTGACGATCCTCCGGCCCTGGCCAAGGGGGCGTCATCTGAAGAAGAGGCTTTGAAGCATTTCAGGCGGGTGCGCGACGAGATCTGGGAGTATGTGTTGACCTTGCCCCAGACATTGTGACGGGTCGAATGATTCCAAAAGGGGATGGGGTTGTCATGAGTCTCCAAGACAGCGCGAGGCGGCCGGCATTATGACCGGTCGCCTCGCGCTGTCTTGGAAAGGAGGAAAAAAGGTTTGGGGGAGGCCCGGGCGGTTGTTCCAGGGGCTTGGACACAGAGCTTGGCTTTGGGGCTCATTTCCTTCTCATGGCCCTTGTTTTGCGCTCTGCTTGCTGGTTTGTGCCATCCTCCACGCGGTTGGCTGGACGTGGTTACTCAAAATGTTTCACATACGCGCCGTATCCTTCCTGTTCCAGATCCTCAACAGGCACAAACCGCAGGGCCGCCGAGTTCATGCAGTAGCGCAGTCCTGTTGGCTGCGGGCCGTCTTCAAACACATGACCCAGGTGGTTATCCCCCATTCGACTTCGGACCTCGGTGCGTACGGCAAACAGCTTGCGGTCTTCCCGGGTGACAATGTTGTCTGGCTCAAGGGGACGGGTGAAACTGGGCCAGCCCGTTCCGGAAACATATTTGTCCCTGGAACTGAACAGGGGCTCGCCCGAGACGATGTCCACGTAGATGCCGTCTTTCTTGTTGTCCCAATAGGCATTGTCAAAAGGTGGCTCGGTTCCTTCTTCCTGGGTGACCTTGTATTGAAGCGGGGTGAGCATGCTCCGCAGTTTCGCTTCCCCGGGTTTGACAAATCCCGG
This sequence comes from Desulfoplanes formicivorans, assembly GCF_001748225.1. NCBI lineage: Bacteria > Pseudomonadati > Thermodesulfobacteriota > Desulfovibrionia > Desulfovibrionales > Desulfoplanaceae > Desulfoplanes > Desulfoplanes formicivorans. The sequence continues at coordinate 15,020 of NZ_BDFE01000015.1, read as the reverse complement.
GCCTATGACCATGGACCGTCGGTCCAGCCGGTCGCCCCAGGTGGCCTTGAGAAAATCATCGCGTCCTGACCGGTACCGATAAAATTTGTACTGAATACCGTGTTTTTTGTAATAATCCTGGTGATACGTTTCAGCCGGATAAAAGGTTTCCAGGGGGCGGATGGCGGTGACAATGGGTTTGGCAAATATCCCGGACTGTTCAAGGGCTTTTTTTGATGCCGTGGCAATGTCCAGCTGGGTCTGGTCGTGATAAAAGATGGCCGAAGCATATTGATCCCCCCGGTCAACGAACTGCCCGCCTGCGTCCGTGGGGTCGATATGCCGCCAGAGCCAGTCCACAAGAAAGGCGTAAGTGATTTTGTCCGGGTCATAGGTCACCTGGATGGCTTCCACATGGCCGGTGCTTCCCGAAGAAACCTGCTCGTAGGTGGGATTGGCAACATGGCCGCCGGTATACCCGGAAATGACTTTGATCACCCCGTCCAGCTTTTCAAAATCCGATTCCGTGCACCAGAAACATCCGCCGGCAAAGGTTGCCGTTTTGAGGCCTGATGTCGTTTCCCGGTTTTCCGGCATGGTTGCGGCAACGAGAACCGCAGGAACAATGACGAACAGCATGGTTACAAGCAGGGGCAGGAAGATCTTCATGGCTTCTCCTCGGTACATTGTGGGTCGAGTGCAACCATCACAATACGGATAGGGGCAAAGAAGTCAATGCCCGATGGAGGAATGGCCGGAAGATATCTTCACAGGAATTTGTCACCCCGGGATGACACGGATTGCTTTCTGCTTGTCCTCAAGCTGAAGCACTTGAAACCGTGATCATGGACGATCCTTGTTCCAGCTCACGTACGAGACGTTGGGGTGGGTGTCTTGATTCTGAAGAACACCGCATACAGGACCGGAACCACGATGAGGGTCAGCACGGTGGCAAAGGTCAGGCCGAAGCAGATGGTCACGGCCATGGCCACCCAGAAACGGTCGAAGATCAGGGGCGTCATCCCAAGGACCGTTGAGATGGCTGCCATGAGCACCGGGCGCATCCTGCTCACGGCAGAATCCAGAATGGCCTGGTATGGATCCTTGCCGCCTCGGATTTCCGCATCCATCTGATCTAAAAGAACCACTGCGTTCTTGATGAGCATGCCTGCCAGGCTCAAGAACCCGAGCAGGGCCATGAACCCGAAGGGTTTGTCCGTGGCAAGCAGCCCCAGGGAGACTCCGATGAGGGCCAGAGGGAGGATGCACAGGATGATCAGAGGCTGGCGCATGCCATTGAACAGGGCCACCACGACCAGGGCCATGAGCAGAAACGACAGGGGCACACCCTTGAGAACATACTGGGTGGAATCCTGTGATGTTTCCACGCTGCCACCCCATTCCATGGTGTAGCCTGGAGGCAGTTTAATGGCGTCCAGTTGGGAGCGCATGGCTTGCAGAGCCTCGGACATGGTCACCCCGGGGATGGGGTCGCATTGGGCCGTGATGCATCGTTGATGGTCGTATCTTCGTATCTGGGATTCCTCCCAGGTCAAATCTACTCCATTGACCACCGTGGCCAGGGGTACGCCCTGCATGGAGCCGACCGGACGGACTTGCACAGTCAAAAGGTCACCCATGCGCTGGCGTTCTTTGGCCGGAGGCCGGACCATAATGGGGATGAGGCGGTTGTGCTCCCGGTACAAGCCAACGGCGGACCATTCATACACCCGTTTGAGAGTCCCGGCCACATCCTGGCGGGTGGTCCCGGCCAAAAGTCCCCGGGAGGCATCATATTGGGGAACAATGGTCAGTACCCGGTTTCTCCAGTCATCACGCACGTCCTGCACCAGAGGGCAGTTACGCATGATGGCGGTGGCCTGATCGGCGAGCTGGTGAAGAATGACGGGATCAGGGCCCCTGAACCGGGTGGCGATTTTGAATGGAGACGGCGACCCCAGGGGAAACCGGCGTACCCGGGGATCGGCCTGGGGAAAGTGGTTGGTCAGATACGTTCTGGCAAAGGCCCTCACCTCGGGAATGCTGTCGCCGCTGTCCAGATTGAGGAGCAGATAGCCATAAGCAGTGTTGGGTACCTGCGGCTCAAGGGGCAGATAAAAACGATGGGGACCGGCTCCCACAAAGGTGGCCACGCTTGTGACATGTTCGTGGGCAAGAAGGGCGCGTTCAAGGGATTTGAGATCGGCATCAACCGCCCGGATGTCCGTGCCCTGGTCCCGCCAGTAGTCAATCATCAGCTGGGCCCGTCTGCTTTCGGGAAAAAATTCCCGTTTGACCAGGGAAAATCCCTGTAAGGCCGCCACGAACAAGGCGATCATGATCCCAATGGTCAGGGTTCGGTGTCCAAGGGCAAAGCCAACCAGCTTCCGGTACATCCCAAACATCCTGCCTGCATAGGGATCGCCGTGTCTGCCCACCACCTTGGGGTTCAGCCACCTGTCACACAGAATGGGAGTTACGGTGAGGGCCAGAATCCAGCTGATGCCAAGGGAAAGGCTGACGACCTTGAACAGACCCACGCAGTATTCGCCCACATTGTTGGGAGAAAGAAAAATGGGCAAAAAGGCAAGGGCGGCCACCAGGGTTGCGCCCAAAAGCGGCCAGGCGGTTTCCCTGCAGACGTGCGCTCCGGCCTGAACCCCGGACATGCCTCGCTGCATTTTGACCAGCATGCCCTCGGTTACCACGATGGCGTTGTCCACCAGCATACCCAGGGCCACGATGAGGGCTCCCAGGGTGACCCGGTCCAGGGTCAGCCCCAGAGCGTACATGGCTCCAAAGGTAATGCAGATGGTGATGACCAGGCCAACACCGATGAGCAGCCCCGAAGAAAGCCCCATGCATACAAGGAGTAGGGCAATGACAATGACCACGGCCTCCACCAGGTTGAGCATGAATTCCTCAATGGAAGCCTGGACCAGTTCGGGCTGAAAGGCCACGGTCTCCACGGAAAGGCCCAGGGGGATTTCCTGGATGAGTTCGTCCAGTCGGGCCCTGACCCGCTTGCCCATATCAACCACATTGCCTCCGGAAACCGTGGAAATGGCCAGCCCGATGGCTGGTTTGCCATCAAAGCGCATTTTCCACACCGGCGGATCAAGATACCCTTTTTTGACCTTGGCAATATCCCGGATTCTGACAAGTGTGTCCGACCCCGGGCTCCTGATGACCTGATTGCCGATTTCTGTCACGGCATTGTATGTACCGCCCACATCCATTCTGATGCGCCATTGTCCCAGATCGGCATGGCCGCTGTCCACGACCAGGTTCTGCTGGCCCAGGGTTTGGGCCAGAACTTCAAAGGGAATGCCCAGCTCGTCCATACGCGCCCTGGAGACCTCCAGCCAGATGCACTGGGGCTGGTTTCCCCACAATTCAATGCGGGCCACATCCTTGACCAGAAGAAGCTCACGCCGGATGTCGTCGGCATAGTCCTTGAGCTCATCATGGGGCAGACCGTGGCTGACCACGGCCAGGAAGATGCCGTAGACATCGCCGAAATCATCCTCGACCACGGGCGTGCCCGCACCCGGAGGCAGATCATTGGCCACCTCGGCCACTTTTTTGCGCAGGTTGTCGAAAAGCTGGGGCAGGTCCTTCTTGCGAAAGGATTCCTTGAAATCCACCCAGATTCTGGAGTGACCTGGTGTGGACAAGGAGCGGACATGGTCCAGACTGGGCAGGCGCTGGATGGAGGTTTCCAGTATGTCGGTCACTTCCTGTTCCACTTCCAGGGCGCTTGCCCCGGCATAGGTGGTGGTGACCATGGCCGTCTTGATGCTGAATTCCGGGTCCTCGAGCTTGCCCATGCCGACTTGGGCCATAATACCCGCCAGAGTCAGCACCAGGGTGGCAAAGATGACCAGAGTCCGTTTGCCAAGGGCGTATTGGGTCAAATTCACGATGCACCCCTGTGGCCCGGCCCGTGATCCAGGATGCGCACCTTCTGGCCTTCACTCAAACTATTGGTTCCTGCCGTGACAACAAGTTCACCTGGTTCCAGATCTCCAAAGAGCACGGCACCCTCGGCGTTCAGGGACGCAATGGTCACCGGGCGACTGGATACGGTGTGGGTTGTGCCATTGATCACCCACACCCGGGATCCCTTACCCCTGGGAAAAAGGGCTGTTTCCGGCACCATGACCGTCCCCGGACGCTGGTTGATGGCGTGCAGATGCACTTCGGCGGTCATGCCTGGAGTGATGGCAAGGTCGTCGGGTTTGTCAAAGATTACGGTCAGTTTAAAGGTTCGGGTGATGGGATCGGCGTCCCTAGCCAGTTCCTTGATGCGTGCGGCAAAAACGTGGTCGGGAAAGGCGCTCACCGTACATTGAATGCCCGTGTCAACGCCACCTTTGGCCATGATTGTATCCGGAATGCCCACTACCACTTCCATGCGTGAAAAATCCTGCAGGGTCACAATGGGCATGCCTGCAGAAACCGTTTCAAAATTGTCTTTGTATTTTCGGGTGATATACCCGGAAAAGGGCGCGTCCAAACGGGTATCGGCCAGGTCGTCCCGCGCCTTGGTCAGGGAATTGGCCAATGCTTTGACTGTGGCCTGGGCCCCTTTGTACGCGGCTTCGGCCGTGTCCAGGGCAGAAACGGCAATGGAGCCTGAAGCCCTGAGTTTTTTGTACCGTACAAAGCGCAATTCTGCTTCGGTCAATGCGGCTCGGGCTCCGGCCCATTGGCTCTCAAGGGCGCGCACCCGGGTTGCGTAATCCCTTGGGTCCAGACGGGCCACAAGATCACCCGTTTGCAGAAAACTGCCGACCTCAACCGGTAATTGGAGCAGCTCGCCGGGAATGCGAAAGGACAGTTCGGCACTGCGCCAGGCTTTGGTTGTGCCTGAAAAAACAAAAGTATCTGTGCGGGAAAACAAGCGGGCCTTGACCGCCCTGACAGGGCGGATGGCCGGGGACGCTGGTGGTTGAGGGTCTCTGCATCCTGCAAGCAGAACAAGCACGGCCGGGAGGAACAGTATGGTCTTCAGACCCGGAAACGAACGGAGCATATGCATCACAGCAATCTCCTTGAAACAAGGATGGCGGGAATTTGTTTGCTCAAACGTCCGGCTGGACCGGTAACGATTGCCTAGCCCGATTCATAGGATGTTTTGTTGCTGTTGGCCAGAGGGTTGGCCCACAAGATAACAGGAAGGAGATGGTTGTTCGTAAGGAGAGCGTTTCTGTACAGGCAGGGTGGTTTATTGAGCCAGGGGAAAATTCGGGATTCTGAATGGTCAATGAGCCGGAAGAGGTTTGTTGACCATTCAGAATCCCGTTTAAGCCGTCAGGGCGCGTTAGTGACCAGGTAGGCCCTGGCCCAGGGATAATGGTCCACGACCAGCTGGAAATACGGAGCAAAGTGTTCGGGTGGGCTGATGAGCATCTGGATCATCATGGATCGGTACATCTTGCCATCCATGACATAGATTTCCTGGGAGAGCTGGTTGAAGATAGCGTGAAGTCCCTTGCCGTTGGACCAGGTTCTGTGCTGCGGCCCCTTGTCCGAGACGATGTCGAGGCTGTCCAGGGGGATGGCCTGGCGGGTGGATTTGATCACACCGTTTTGCATGTCCAGCTGGATGCTGCCCCGCATGCGCTGGATTCTTCCGGGACTTGCCTTGCCCGTGAGAAGATCCCAGTTGCCGAAGTAGGAGATCCAGTAGGCCAGACGAAGATTTTCCCAGGAAACAACAAAATACTGGGGGGGCATACCTACGTTCACTTCCAGGGGAGTGGTGCGCATGCTGTTCACAAGGTTCTCGGCCTGGTGTGGGCCAAGGGCTTCGAGCCCTGCGGTGGGATGAGACAGGTAAGAGGGAACAGACCATTGCAGGCGTTCCTGCCGGGGCTGGGAGCTGTTTTGTTCAAAGGTGTTTTGCTGATCCGCGGTGGTAAAACGAATCATGCGGGCGGCCTGGGCAGGGGAATCCGTGCTGTGGACCAGGGCCAGGGGGTAGAGCCATGGGCCGTCGTGCAGTCCCCCATCGGCAAAAGACATTCTACCGGCATAATATTGGGCTGCGTAGCCGTAATCCCACCATTGCCAAAGGCGTGCCTTTTTCGGAGATGTTTGGGCAAGATCCTTGAACGTTTGGGCATAAACCCTGGGAAGAATCGGGGAGGGACGAAGGCTATTTGTCACGTCCCATATCGGCCAGACAATGATCACTATGAGGATGACTTGGGCAAGGAACCGTTTGCCCGATTGCACTCCCCATGCCTTCAGCAACGTGGACAGACCAAAACAAAGGGCTACGCCCCAGACAATCCCCCCATACATGGTGAATCGGTTACCAAGCTTGAAGGAAAAAACGCTGAAAACAAGAATGGGGGCAAAGGTCAGAAAAAGGGGCTTTTTCCAGATCAGATACAGGTAGGCGCCAAATCCCAGCCAGAAAAGAACACCATTGCCGCTAATGCGGGAGTACAGATTGGGCAGATCCACGTTCTGGACCTCACGGATGCTTTGCAGCACTGAAGGCAGAAGCAGGGTGGTATTTGTGGACGGGGGATACACGCTGCTTGGCTTGGTCAGAGCGATCAGCTTGGACAAGATGGTCCATGCCTGGTTGTGCAGACCGGTGATAAAACATATGGCCAGTCCGAACAGAACAAGGAGGAACCATCCTTTTTTGGGGGATCGTGCAATGTCCGGGAAATACAGAAAAAGAGCCGTCAAAAAAAAGGCTCCACCCAGCCCGATCCATCCGCCGAAGGCTACCGCGTACAGGCACAACAGACCGAACAGGGCAGTTTGTCGTGTCCCCGGGCGGGCCAGGATGATGACGACAAGCATGCAGATTCCAATAAATGACAGGATGATGTAATTGCTTTGGTAGTAGAGCCAAAAGCATACTCGTCCGACCAGGCCGAGGAGGATGGTCTGGGTGGCCATTGCAAGAAATCGTTTTCTTGAAGACTGTTGGGGTAATGGCGTGCCCTTGGCATCGGTCAGCCAGGATGACCTGACAAGGGGAGATGCCCAGAGGATCAGGGCCGTCCCCATGAGGGCGGGGATGAACAGGGCAAAGGGGTCGGTGTCGCAGAATCCCAGGCGGGTCCGCAGCAGATACCCCAGACAGCCGGTTCCCATGATGCCCGCGCCCATTCCTGCCTCGGGCATGTCCTGCTTCCATGCCAGATAACACAGGGGCAACCCGGCCAGGGGGGCGAGAATAACGGGCAGGTAAAAGGCTATATTTCCCATGGGTGCTGCAGTGATGGTGTGAAGAATGCGGAGCAGTTCCATGAGCGCTCTGTCCGTTGCCCAGGATGTGCCTTGGGCTCCGGCCATCCAGAAATAGGCATCATGGGTGGCCATGAGTTTTTCACCGTCAATCTGAAGGAATGCAGGATTCCAGAAGGGAAGTTCCACAAGGCGAAGACACAAACTGACCCCATACACCACAAGGCAGGGAACAAGCAGGGTGAACCAGGGAGAACAGGATATGCGGTCAGTGTGAACAGGCGATGTGTGGTTCATGGTTTTTCAGGTTTCGGTTTTTTGACGTTTTGTGTGGAATTGACTGACCATATCGAGTTTGAAAAGCCTGATCCTGCTACAGACTTGAGGAGTCGAAGTTAAGCCACTATCCTGACAATCAAGCAGGAGAATACGTCATGTTTGCAGGATTGGTTCTGGTTAACATTCTTGGAGCCAGTTTTCTACCCTGGAGATGGATTGTTTGATGGAAATGGACTTTCGTGCATGAGCCAGCGTTGTTGTCTGGAGTTGTTTTATCCTGGATGTGGATCCATCAAGGAGTTGGTGGAGGGTGTGAGTTAGGGCTGCAGGGGCATGGATCGGTAAAAGGGGGAGGAAGTGTTCGCTCCAGACTTCGGCTACCCCCCCCACATCAGTTGCCACACAGGCCAATCCCATGGACATGGCTTCCAGCAGGCTGTTGGGTAGCCCTTCCGTGTGGGAGGCAAGAATGAAAACATCACATGTGGCAAGAAGGGCTCGAACGTCTTTTTGAAAGCCGTGCCACACGACCTCTTTTTCTAGATCAAGGGAAGAGGCCATCTTCTTGAGACGCTGTTCTACACGACCGGTACCAACTACGTGGTACTGGAACGTATACCCCTGTTTCTTGAGTGCTGCCAAGGCGGTGAGCACGTCGCTGTGCCCTTTGTCGGCATTGAGCTGGCTGGTGGATATGAATCGGAGTGGGTGGTGCACATCCGAGGGCGGGTGTGCAGCTACGGGTTTTCCAGTCAAGATGACCTTGATTTCTTCCGGACGTAGATACGGCAACTCCTTGAGCATACCCTGCTTGACGTGTTCACAAGGTGCTAACAAACGGGGCTTGATCCATTTATGTACGGACCGAACCTTGAGCCTGTTTTCCATGTCTCCGGCCAGGCCCACCCGGTGGATCACTGGAATGCCCAAGATACGTCCAGCTACGCCAGCAGAGCACATGTCTTTGCCCACGTTGACCACGACCCGGTCACATTTCCAGGTTTTGAAAAGACGGAGCAATCTATAGATGAGGATGGGATTGAAGTCGGGGCCAAATGTGATGGGCAAGGTTTGAAGGCCCATTGCCAGCGCCTTGTCCGTAAAAGGGCCGTGCCGGGCAATGATCAGGGTGTTATGTCCTCGTTCGGTCAGGCCATGAGCCACTTCTAGAGTCCATGTCTTGACCCCGCCCCATTTTCGTGTGCTGTTGACAAAGGCTATGTTCATGCGTCTTCCATAAATGATCCTGCAACAATTTAGTGGAGATCCAGTTAAACCACTTGTTGTGTGGCCTGGGTATTGGTTCCATATTCCGGCGATTTTGCTATGCAGGCTCCGACTGTCATGCCGAGTAGTGATAAAGAAAGGGCAAGCCACCAGTCCCTGAAAAAATCATGGCCGGAAATGGCCGTGCCTGTGTACCCGAAATAGGCACTCCACAAACAAAAAGTTAGGCTCCAATACGTGGTATCTGAAGACGTGAGCCAGCCCGTTCGGATTTTTCTCCAGGTCCACCAAAGGTAGCTGCCAATCCACCCGAGAAAAATACCTAATCCGATGATGCCGGTTTCACAGGCGAATTGAAGGTAAATATTGTGAGGGTGAGGCATCCTATTAAGTCTTCCTGGCATATGTAATCCAATGTTCTTAAAACCCTTATTGAATCCTTTGATACCTACCCCCAGAATGGGGTTTTTTTCAAATACATGAATAGCTGTAGGCCATATCTCTTGGATGCGAGGATCATTGATTACTTTGTTATATGATGTCCTCGTCGAGCTAAAAAATAATGCGCCAACTATTAGTGCTATGACGATTGTTGCTTTAGTCAGTGAAAATTTGCGGAAAAAAAGAATCAGCACAGTGCATGCTAAGATATAGCCCAAATAGCCACTTCGAGCTTGTGCCCCAACAAAAATAAACATTGCCGGGATCAGAATAATTCCAGTGAGCAATATCTTTTTTGAAATTGACCATGAGTCCTTCCATAAAAAAAATACAGCCATAGACGGAGGCAGGACCAAGGCCATGAGGTTGCCTACTCTGGGCGTTGAAAATGACCCAGTAAGTCTGCTACCCCAAGCGGCAGTTCCCCGGAAGAGGTCATGTCCTGTGATATACTGATAAATACCATCCAGCCCCTCGTAAAATCCCATAATGCAGAAAAGAATGACGAAACGTTTGATATCCTTCATGCCCCGGACGCACTCGATGCCCACGAAAAAGAGGAGCCCTCCTTTTCTGATGCTCGTTTCGAATCCGTCCCAACTGCGGGCCATGTCAACAGAATGGAATACCTTGAACAACATGTATCCCCAGAATAGGAAATAGATCCATTTAAGCGGGAATTTTTTTAATTGAGAATTTTTATAATCAAGTAGGTAGTAGGTAATCAGCCCAAGAACAGAAACGATCTCGCCGATTTCCCTGAATGCTCTTCCGATGGGAAAAAACAGAATATAGAAACAAAACCCCATATACATGAGCAGGTACGCACGCTGTGCCCAGGTTTTTCCCTTAAGTAATTCGAATAGTGAGGATATTTTTTTTGTGATTGAAAACATAGCTAACTTTTAAATATTAGAATGTGATCCTGCTACAGACTTGATGGAATAGTTTCGTCCTTTGTGCTGTACTGAGTGGCAGCAATTTGTGTTAACAGCTGCATCCTGAACATTGTCTCGTTTAGCATTCACTGATATGCTGGCAGTATATCTCCGCCAACATTGATGCCTTTGCCCAGCTGGTAACCGCAGACGGATGGAAATATTTGAAGCGTCTGAGACTTTGTTTGTTTTTTCTGTATGAGGCAAAGATCATGATGGTCTGCTTAGTCGATAAAGAGGTCTTGAGAGAGCGTTTGCCATTTGATTGTACATCAACAAGATTATGATTTTTTCCTGAAAAATTTTCTGAATACCATGGCTCCCGGCCGGGATGCGTGCATGAGAAGGCGGGATCTCAGCCATTTGACAGATTTGCGGTGGGATACGGGAATGCGGTGCAGTTGAAAGGGATCGGTTCCCGGACCATTGACAAACCGGTCAAGGTTGAAGGCGCCGGAAAAACCTGCCTGCTTAGCCGCCTTGATGGTCATTTCGTCAAATTCTCCCCATGGCCAGCAAATGAATTGTTTGTCGGCTTGGTTGAGCTCTTTCATGGTCGCAAAGCTTTTTTGAAAATCCCGAACACAAAAGGCCATTCGTTCTTCATCCGAGCGTTTGTGTAAGGAGTTGGGATCATTGTCAGATGATCCCGGCCAGTACCCGTTGTAGGCGTAGGCGCTGCCCAACTGGTAGGTAGGCAGGTTGTCTGACGGTTGGTCGTAGATCCCATGGGCCGACCAGTGGCCAGTGCCTACGGTTGCCACCCGAGTGAGATTGCGAAAACATCCTTGGTGCCTGGAGGTGTGGGAATACACTTCCATGTTGTGGTCTGCAAGAACGGCAATCAGTTCGTTTCTGGTCATGAACTGGGAATAGTCTTGATATCTAAGGGCTTGGACAAAGGATTCGCTGGCCGGCTTGAAGGAGGGGGCTGTTTCCCGTGTGCGCAAGGGCCCGGGAATAATAAAATCGGTTATCGCAAAAAAAATCCCGCCCATGCCCCGCTTTTTGAGTTCCGGAATCGCATGGATCCAGTTGCTCACATGGCAGTCGTCGAAGGTAATGACAATGGGTTTGCCCTGGATTTCTCCCTTTCCAAGACAGATTTGCAGCAGTTCCTGAGCCGAAATGGTGCGAAAGCCCATGCGGCAGATGGTGTCCAGATGGGCGCGAAAGCGTTCCAAGGACATACCACCTGGGGTGGCTATATCGTGGAAGCAGAGGACAGGGATGTTGGTGAGAAAGGGGAACATGGCAGATGACGGGTTATTGGCCCTCAAGCGGGCAGGTGGGGTTGGTAAAAATATGCTGTCGGTCATTCTTGAGGGCGGCCATGATGGGGCTATGCCACTCTGGTTTGTCGCGGACAGTCAGATAGGCCTTGACAAAGGCCTCGGTTTCGCGGGCGTTGCAGGTGTACTGGGCCTGTTTCCCGGTATCAACTGCGTGTGCAATGGCATGGATGGTTCGATTGAGCGTGGGGATCCGCCAAGGGTAGAAATTGTCAAAATCAAGGAGGTGGAAAATACATTTTTGTTCTTTTTCCTCCACCATGAGATTTTGATCCGTATCTTCGGTATAGACTCCGGCCTTGTGCACCTGGCCGATGGCTTGTCCGGCTTGGGCAAAAAAAGTGGTTCTGAACCGTTCAGGTTTGTTGGGGAGTGTTCCCGGAAGATACACTTTGTAATCAATGGCTGTTTCAGGAAGTTTTTCTAGAAAAAGTACGGATTTGGTAACCAACCCGTTGTGATATTCACGAAGCAGACAAAGGGGACGAGTTACATGAATGGACTGGTTGGCCAGGTAGGCCAGGGTTGATCCGTTACGCTCTGCCTCACCAAAATGGCACATGCTCAACAAAGAGCGACCTAGGTCTTTGTTCATATACACTTTGGCCATAAATGTTTTGCCTTGTGCGGGAATGATGAGATCCCTGAGCAATTCCCGTTTGGCTATGTTTTGAATACGGGCAGAAAATCCTGGAACCTGGCACAAGCGGTTCCAGGAAGCGATCACCTCCATGATTGTTTCTTCGTTGTGCAGAGAAAACCCCAGAATTTTTCGGTTCTGATTACCCGCCTTTTTCATGGGTTGGGCCCAAATGGTTTTGCCACAAGATCGCAACATGTTTGTCATGTTCATGACGGGTCACCAAGGTTTGCGGAGGTTGGAAAAGATTTGCCCCGAGTCAAGTCAGGGACATGCATGTTTTTGTAAACCTGTTGAAATCTGCGGTTCATTTTCTTACGGATGAAAAAGGGGATGCGCAGCCAGAACTGGTAGGGATACCGCTTGATGGTATTTTGAAAATCAATGAGCACCGGGGTTGATGCGTTTTTAACAAGAATATTTCTGCAAGCAAGACCGAAATGGTCAATACTGTATTGCAAAAAGACTTTTTTGCGCAAGAGTTCCAGGTTGTGGAAAAAATCCGGACTCAGTCTGTCGGTATTTTGATCCAGATTTTTGGCCACTTCCCCCCGGGTATTGCGCACGCATTCCATGACCAGTGCTCGGTGGCCGTCTGATGTGCGTTGGATTCCGTGCATGTGCACAAAGAACATCTGATATTTTTGGGGGATGCGGGAGACAATGGCGTGATGATTGTCCAGTTCATACTGCAGCATATCGTTGATGCCATATTTTTTTCTGGCAATCATTTCCGGATCGGGAAATTCACCCTTGTACCGCCGATGCCTGGCCAATACCTTGGCGCACAAATGGGGCTGACCGGCAATTTCATATATATTGCACCAGCCCCCTTTGGAGCTGATTTTGGTACCAAGTTCAATCATCAAGGTTTGATCCTGCAAGGATGTAATAAAGAGATGGTTACCTTTTCTTTTTGCGGTATGATGGAAAACGACATGGTGAGTCAATCCGTCCCTGAATCAGGTATGAGTATGCAGCTTGAGGCTACCTGGAAAGAGCAAAACGGGTCAGGTTCATGCCAGTGGCGTACTTGGATTTTCTGGACAATCTGAAGGGCCAGTATCTGGCAATGGATGGGGCTTTTGAGTCCATGCTCCGGTCGTACTTGAGTTCCAGAACTGTGGTTATGGGATCCGTCATACCTGTCCCAATATGGGCGAAATGGGATGTCAAAGGAAAATAGGTAATGTTTCTGTCAATGGTCAGTCTGTAATGGCCGTCGGCAGAAAGGAGATAGGTCCTGTGATAACGGTTCATGAGTGAAGGTGTGTACAGCTGCATGAGATGTCTGATTCCCTTGGGGATATCCGAACCATTGATGATTTCCTTTATGTGCAGCATGTCCATTGTTGAACCCATGGTGAATTGGGACATGGGGAACAATGTTTTCCGGCCCAAATGACCCTGCTTGGATTTGATTTCCAACCGTGGTTCCCGGATGGTTCCCTGAAGAGCACCATACCAGCGAATGCGGATTTTTCGGCGGTGGCAAAATCCTTCTTCGCTTTGCTGCCAGTTGGTGCATTGGGGGTCGTCAAAATAAATGCTGTTGACAAACCGAGGAGGATAAACCTCTCGAAAACAAGCAGGATGGAGGTTCAAAAGACCGGCAAGCTGGCTTGTTTGATCCTCGGGAACCAGATATTTGCGCTCGTATCGAAGTTGCATGTCAGTCCGTTATAATCCCTTTCAAACAAGCCCCTGGGCATGGGTGATGGAAACCCGAGATCCTGGCAAAAGATCCTTTATGGCTCGTATGAGCTTGGTAGGCGGTCCATTGAGTTCCACAAGCAAGGTGGCGTCTACAGTGGAACCTGATTCGTCAATGCGTTTGATCTCAAATCGGGGGCTGACCGACAATACGGCTTTTTCAAGAAGGGCGTCAAAGTCCAAAGGAGCTTCGGGTAAAGAAATCTGGGCCAGGTAGCTCTGCTGAAAGAGCATGACATTTTTTTTGGCCCGGGACCAGACAAACGCCAAAATGATGCCAATGAACCCGATCATGGTGTAGGCAACCTGACCTGAGCCGAACCCGAGGCCCAGTGCTATGTTCAAAAACAGGAAAGCAAGTTCTTCAGGGTCTTTGATGGCTGTCCTGAAACGCACAATGGACAGGGCGCCCACAAGACCCAGGGAAAGGGCCAGGGAGGTTTTGACCACGGAAATGACCAGCATGGTGGTGCAGGCGAGAACAACAAAGTTGCCAGCAAACCTGACCCGGTTGGAAAGGGACGTCCCGAATTCCTGGTAGACCATGGCCAAGAGTTTGGAGGTTCCGGCCGTAAAGATGAGGGCTGCAAAAAAATCGCCGAACCGGGCCGGGATAAACGGGAGTACATAGAGCCATGAGGCTAAAAACGAGAGGTGAAAAAGGGCCAACCCTTTCCATGTTTCCTTCTGGTTGATGGCTTGGTTTTTGCGAATGAAAAAAGAACAGAGGGCATAGTAGGCCCAACCTATGAGCAGGCCCACAGCTGCGGCACCGGCTACGCGGGGCAGGATTTCATGGATACGCCCTTTTGAAAGGGCCCACATGACCTGTGATACGGCCAGAGGAGAAATAAACGAGGTTATAATGGCAAGAGCATAAAAGCGAGGAGTGGCAAAAAAAATTTTCATGATCTATAATCAGGTTAAAAGAATTGGTTCTTCGACGTTTTGTGTGGAATTCATGTGGCAACCAGGATCTGAATCGGAGCCGCAATCAGGTAGACCATGGTGATAAAATTTTCCACGTTTCGGTAGCCACAGGCCCAGGCCCTTGCCGCTTGGAACAGGCCGTTGCAACCTTCGAGCCTTGCATTGGTGTGCAAGGAATGCCACGATGAAGGATGCGTGGCATGTGCCTCTCAAAACAGGCCAACGCACTTCTTACTGGCTCCAGAAGTGGACAATCAGCGGTATACTCGGTTGCATGCTTGAGAAAATGGGTAATGCGCCACTTGGCAGCCTGCCTTGATTCGGCCCGACGAATCCAGCGTAACAGTTCTTTGACGCGGTAGG